>CAKONV010000004.1 GCA_934098295.1 uncultured Bacilli bacterium
TCTATATGAAATAAATTGATATTAGTTCATTATCAATTAAAATAATTATGAACAATTTATATTATACGAGGAGGAAATAATAATGGTTATTGCTTTAATTGCTCACGATAAAATGAAAGAAGCAATGATTACCTTTGCAAAAAAATACGAACGTATTTTAAGTAAACATACTTTGATTGCTACTGGTACAACTGGCAAAAGAATTATGGAAAATACTGGACTAAGTGTCCATTGTTGTAAATCTGGACCTTTAGGTGGAGACCAAGAAATTGGTTCAAAAATTGCTAATGGCAAAGTAAATGTGGTTTTCTTCTTCAGAGACCCACTTACAGCTCAAGCTCATGAACCTGATATTAGTGCTTTGCTTAGATTATGTGATGTTTATCATGTACCACTTGCAACTAATCCTGCTACAGCCAAAATGCTTATTGAGGCAATTGACGATGAAACTAAAAAATAAGATAAGTATTATTTATTTAAATAGTACTTATCTTTTTATTTTTTCAAAATATGGTATAATTAGTTTGGAGGTTTTCTATGTTTAATATTCTTATTGTCGAAGATGATAAAAACACTAGAAAATTATTTAGTGTTATTTTAAAAAACCATAATTTTACAACTCTAACCGCTTGTGACGGCATAATGGCGCTTGACATTATCAATAATAATCATGTTGATTTAGCCATTGTTGATATAATGATGCCAAAGATGAACGGACTTGAATTTATAAAAACAATAAGGAGTAAAAATAATAATTTACCAATTATTGTGGTATCCGCTCGCTCTGAATGTATTGATCGAAAAGAGGCCTTTCTTGCGGGAACAGATGATTATATAACAAAACCAATTGATGAAGATGAGCTTATTTTAAGAATTAAAGCTTTAGAAAGAAGATATAATATTTCTACAAATCATCTTTTAAAGGTTAACAATCTAACTTTAAACTATGACAACTTCTCAATTGAAAGTGATAATGGCACCATTAATTTTACCAAAAAAGAATTTTTAATATTATTTAAACTTCTTTCATACCCCAACAAAATATTTACCAAATACGACTTAATGAAAGAATTTTGGGGATATGATTCCATTACTGATGATCATACCATTAACGTTCACATCAATAGATTACGAACAAAAACAGATAAATTAAATGATTTTTCCATCGTAAATGTTCGTGGTCTAGGATATAAGGCGGTAATTAATGAAGAAAAAGAATAAAAATAACCATTTTGAATTAAAAAACAGTAATATTAAGCCTTTATCATCGTTTACCATTTTTTTAATAATATTTTCATCTTCGATTTCCATTCTGGCAATTGTTTCAATAATCATAAATAATACCAATATCACATTACTTCAAACATCTTCGCCATTATTTTATATTATTATTGTGTTAATAATTAGTGAAATAGCGGCAATGTTAGTATATATTTTTTACACAAAAAAAATCACAAAAGGATTTGAAATAATTATGGAGGCAGCTGACCATATAGCTGATGGAGATTTTAACTATAAAATTGAAAAATCTATTCCCAAAGAATTTGAACCTTTAAAAACAAGGATGAATAATGTCTTGGAAAATTTAAAAAAACTTGAGATTAGTAAGAATGATTATACAGCATATTTTTCTCATGAATTTAAAACACCCTTAGCCTCAATAATAGGATTTGCAAAAATTTTGAAAAATAATGATTTATCTCTTACCGAAAGAAATGAATACATTTCTATCATTATCGAAGAAAGTGAACGCTTGTCTAAACTTGCCAACAACAATTTACTTCTTAATAAAATAGATAACAAGACCCTAATCTTAAAAAAAGAAAATATTTTATTGAATAAACAAATATGCGATTGTGTTTTACTATTAGAATATAAATGGAATGCCAAAAAAATTAATGTTAATATTGAAATGAATGATAATTTGTATTATTACGGTGATTCAGGACTTTTAAAAGAAGTATGGATTAATATTATCGATAACGCTATAAAATTTACTAATGAACTTGGAACCATTACTATTTCTGGCCAAAAAGAAAATGAAAAAAGTATCATAAACATTACTGATGATGGCATCGGTATGGATAATGATACAATAAAACATATTTTTGATTGTTATTATCAAGGTGATAAATCTCATTATACAAATGGTAATGGTTTAGGGTTAACTATTGTGAAAAAAATTCTTGATCTTTCCAACAATCAAATTGATATTGATAGCGAATTAAATTATGGAACTTCTATTACGATAACTTTAATAAACAAAAATTAAAAACTGAACAATCTCAGTTTGATTTCTAGAAATCAAATTGACTGTTCAGTTTTTTGTTAATTATTTTTGGGTTCTTTTACTTTCTTCTTTTTTTCTTCAGGAATGATTTCTCCAGCCTTAGTTAATGCAATCTTTGTAATAACTGGGCCAAGCAATTCATAAACAAGAGTAGCACACAATACAACAGCTGTAATTATTGAAGCGATATCGTATAAATAATCAATACCTGATTGACTTAAATTAGCTGCTGTATCCGCAATTGTTCTAAAAGTACTTGATGAACTTCTTGCCATACCTATAGCAACCCCAGCCTGTGGTAGTAATGTAAAACCTAAATACTTACGAATATTTTCATTTTCCTTAGTGATACAACTTCCCCAACGTGCACCAAAATATTTACCTAAAGAACGAGCTAAAACATAAAATGCACAAATTAAAACAACAATTCCTCTTCCCATTACACTAAATTCTAATTCAGAACCTGAAAGAATAAAGAATAACATAAATAGAGCAGGTGTCCAACGTTCAACACCATCCAAAATAACAATAGCATCTTGTCTTATGTTACAGAAAACAGCTCCTATCATCATACAGGTAAGTAGTGATGACATCTCTAATCCAAATTTTTCTGAACATACCTCACATAGAGCAACTCCTAAAAAAACAACTGCCAACATGCAAATTAAACGATTTGCTCTTGACTTGAACCATTTCATAGCAAAGGCTAAAACAGCTCCAATAATACCACCAACAACTAATGATAATACAATTTCTAATAAAGGTATTAAAATAACACTAACGATATTAATATCAACAGCAACTCCAGCATATTGTTTTGCAAAAACTTGAGCAATAGCAAAAGAAATAGAAAATAGTATTAAACCTACTGCATCATCGAATGCAACAACTGGTAGTAAAATATCTGTTACAGGACCATGAGCTTTATATTGCTTTACAACCATTAAAGTAGCTGCAGGAGCCGTAGCAGTAGCAACAGCACCTAAAGTCAAAATTAATGGTAAAAAGTAGCTTAATTTATTCATTATTAAACATACAATAACTAGTACAATGTCTACAAAAATAAGAGCCATACCTGATTGCATAATTGTGATGGTAATTACACCGAAACCAATTTTCTTTATACTTGATAGTTTAAATTCACCACCAATAGAAAAGGCAATAAATCCTAAAGCAACATCTACAATGACACCAAAGCTTTTAACCATTTCTTTAGTAATTATACCATCATAGCCATTAATGAATAGACCAAATAGATATGGTCCAAGTAAAATACCTACAATTAAGTAGGCAGTTACGTTTGGTAAATGTACTAACTTGATTAGTCGATTTGAAACAAGTCCTGCAATTAATGCAATACTAATTCCAATTAAAATTGTCCCTGTAGTCATTTTATTCAAGTCCTTCCAAATAACTTATAGGCAAGGCATACATGAAACCTTTATTTTTTAAATCACCCAATGCCTTTTTAACAAGTGATGAAAGTTTAGTAATTTCTTCATCATTTTTAACAACAACAAAAATCATTGGACGAGCAACTTCTTCTCCTTCTACAACCTTTGATAAACCACCAAAATATGGTTCTGGTTCTACAGTGTCCATTAAGGCATGTCTAATACTTCTTGTAGATAATACACTTCCATGGTAATTATGGTCTGCAAATTCTTTTAATATTTGTGGAACATAACTTCCTTCTGTCAAAACGACAATAAATAATTGCATAATAAAAAACCTCCGCATTTAACTCTTTTATTATACCACTTTTTTACTATAATGATTAAAATTTGCTAATGAAAACCTATTAAAAAATAAACAGTTATTAAAAACGATAAATTTACGCTTTATAACTGTTTATTTTTTTATTTTATTCTATTACATAGGTAATTTTTCTCCAAGTGTTTTCAATAACACTCTTACTATATTCACATTTTACTTCTTTTACATTAGGATCATTAACAATAAATGTTACAGAATTGTTTTCAATTCGATATCCTATCGCAACAATTAAGTGTCCTTGAGTTGTATAAGTTTTTAAATTAGAAATCATTGTGCCTTTTACTGATAATGCACATGGTCCAACCGTTGCTAAATGAACCAATAGTTCTTCTATCGAATACATTCTACAAACATAGGCATTAAATCCATATCCACCCATTGTAACAACATTATAAACCCAATTTCCATAAATGTTATTGCCATAATCTTTAACTATACTAGCCATATAACGATGTTCATATAAAGAATCTTTATCACTAAAATCTAAGCCTTTATACTTTAATAACATTGTTGTTGAAGTTGCACTGCATATAGAATTGCCAATTGAAGGCACTGCACCTTGATATAACTTTGGAACATCATAACAAACATTTGTTGGAAGATTATCAATTGTATATTTTGCCGTAAATTTTGTTGTATCTAAGGCGAAAGCTACTAATGATAAACTAGGACTTGCAACATTTACATTATTTCTTCGCAAAATTAATTTAAATTTTATAGCATTAGAAGTTTTATTATTATTTATTATTACTTCATCATCGCTAAGTTTTGCAATACCAACATTTTGATCAACTGAACTATTTTTTAAGCCTAATCCCCAACCGCCTTTACAATAACTGATATACTCACTCCATACATTATCAACTTTTACTTTAATCATAAATTCAACCGTTGCCGTAGTCGATGAAATTGCTGACCAACTAGGAACAACTGATTTAAAATCAAGTACATCAACTATATCTGATTCATATTCACCATAAATCTTATCTTCATCTAATTCTAATCGATTGTTAACTAGTTTAGTTCCAATCATATTTTTTTCATTAAACATACTAGCATTCACAATTGGTAATGATGTTTTTTTGTTAACATTTACTTCAAATTCATACTCTTTCATCAATGCTCCTCCTTGTATATAATTATCGTCAAGTTCTAAGGAAAGTTTTAATATAACCTTATAATTTTGATTAACACTTTTAATTATTCCATCGTTAGTTAAAATTGTTTCATCACTAGAAGACCACGTACCTGTAACATTAAAAGGAAATTCATTAGGTAAACAAATATCAGAAGAAACATACTTTGAAATATTAACTTTTTTAATAGCTGCATCGAACCTCTCATCGTTAGAAAGGCCTGGAACTACCACTTTATATTCCTTATTTATTTTTACATCCCCAATACTTAATGTTAATGTCATAACAATCTCTTGTTCTTTTATAGGGTAATCAACGATATTACCTAAATTATCTATTATCTCTTTATTTGAAGAATTCCAAACAGCGTCGACATGAGTATTTTCTGTAGAAAAGTTCGTGACTAAATCAATTTTGCTATTTCTTATATTACCATCAAAGTGATAATTATTTAATAATAATTCTAACAACTCTAAACTTTCATATTTTAGTACAACAATAGTATATTCTATTCTTCTCATTTTATTTTTATAAGTATATGTAGCTGTTAAAATAATTGGAATATCGATTTCATCTCGATTAATTTTTCCATTTTCATCTAAATAATCTGGTTCAGATGAATCCCATGCAATTTTCACCCCATCTACATCTGTTGGTAATACTAAATCGGTATTAGTCGTTGAAGGGATATTAACTTTCTTAACTGCATCGGCAATATAATCATGTTCACTATAAATAGCTTTTATATTAATTTCTCTTGGTGATAAATCAGTGATTTTATAACTTCCAATTTTCTCGTTATCAATTTTCCATCCCATAAAGTCATAACCATCGGGAACATCAATGTCTATTGGAAAAGCGACATCATCTCCGTAATGATATTCATGAGTTCCAAATAATGAATTATCAGTATCATCGCCAAAATTCACAATATATTTTTTTTGTTCAAACACAGCCGAAAAAGTTATATCACTTTTAATAAAATAATGTTTATAAATTTCTTTGTCACTAGAATCAGAAATCAGCCAACCTAAAAAGTCGTATCCAGTTTTATCACAACTTTTAAGTTCTAATTCACCTTTTTTGGTTTCTTCTACTAACCATTCCTTACCATCAACAATATACTTAACTTTATAGTTTTTTTCCTTACAACTTATTAAACAACCTAAAAACATTAATACAAAAACTAAAATTAAATTTTTTATTTTCATGATTCACCTCTAACTAGATTTTAGTATATCATATTTATTATAATTTTTCTTTAAAAATGAAAACAATGTCATTATTAACATTATTTGAAATAAAATTAAAGTGATTTGTTTGACACTTATTCATTATTTTGATATAATATTATGGCTTGATGGTTCTGTAGCCAAGCGGTAAGGCAAGGGTCTGCAACACCCTGATCATCGGTTCAAATCCGATCGGGACCTCCATTATCGAACATAATTAGCACTTTTTTAAAATGAGTGCTAATTTTTTTTATTTTATAGTTGACAAATAAAAAAAAAGTGATATAATATTAATGATAATTAGCACTCACTTGTTATAAGTGCTAGTACAAACTAGAAAAGAGGAAATAAAAAATGAGTGAAACAAAGAAATTTAAAACTGAAACCAAAAGATTATTAAATTTAATGATTAATTCTATTTATACAAATCGTGAAATTTTCTTAAGAGAATTAATCGCTAACGCTTCTGATGCCATTGACAAATATCACTATTTATCCCTTACTGATGAAAAGTTAGAAAAAAGAAATGATTATAAAATTGAAATTAGTCTAAATAAAGAAGCACGTACTATTACTATTAGTGATAATGGTATTGGTATGACCAAAGATGAAATTATTAATAATTTAGGTACTATTGCTAAGAGTGGTTCAAAAGAATTTATGGAAAAAATGGCTAAGGATGATGTAAAGCCTGAAGATGAAAGAGAAATCATCGGTCAATTTGGTGTTGGATTTTATTCTTCTTACCTTGTTGCCGATAAAGTAGTTGTTGAAACAAAATCACCATATGATGAACAAGCGCATCGCTTTACTTCCGATGGTATTGAATCCTATGAAATTGAAGACATCGAAAAAGATAGTATCGGTTCTTCCATTACTCTATATTTAAGAGCTAATGATGAAGAAAATAATTACGATGAATTCCTTGAACAATATCGTATTAAATCTTTAGTTAAAAAGTATTCTGACTTTATTAGATATCCAATTGAAATGGAAATAACTTCCGAAGAACCTAAATTAGATAAAGATGGAAAACCAACCGATAAATACGAAGAGGTAACAAAGCTTGAAACATTAAATTCCATGACACCAGTATGGAGAAAAAATAAAAGCGATGTAACTGATGAAGAAATTAATGAATTTTATAAAAATAAATTCTATGATTATCAAGATCCTCTAGATCATTATCAATATACCGTTGAAGGTAATGTGACTTATACAGCTTTATTGTTCATTCCTAAAAAAGCTCCTTACGATTTGTATACTGAAAAATACGAAAAAGGACTTCAACTTTATACAAAAGGCGTATTTATCATGGATAAATGTAAAGAATTATTACCAGATTACTTGCGCTTTGTAAAGGGAATTGTTGATTCTAGTGATTTATCCCTAAATATTAGCCGTGAAATGTTACAACATGACCGTCAATTAACAAAAATTGCTTCTAACTTAGAGAAGAAAGTTGTTAAACATCTTGAATCAATGCAAAATGATGAACCTGATAAGTACAAAGAATTCTTTGAAGCTTTAGGTATTAACTTAAAGTTTGGTGTATACAATAACTATGGTGAAAAGAAAGATTTGTTACAAAACTTACTAATGTATAAGTCTTTGAAAAATGATACGTTAATTTCTTTAAAAGATTATGTATTAAACATGAAAGATGACCAAAAATATATTTATTATGTAAGTGCAAAATCTAAAGATGCAGTTTTAGCTATGCCACAAATGGATGCCTTGAAAAACAAAGATTATGATGTTTTAATTCTTACCGATGATGTTGATGAATTTGTTATTCAAATTATCAATAAATTTGAAGACAAAGAATTTAAATCAGTTAACCAAGGCGATTTAGACTTGCTTAGCGATGAAGAAAAGAAAACAGCTGAAAAAGTTCAAAAGGAAAATGCCCCTTTAATTGAAAAAATTAAAGCTGCTTTAGGTGATAAGGTTAAAGATGTTGTTATATCCTCTAGATTAACTGATTCTCCAGTATGTTTAGTTAGTGGTGATGGCATATCATTTGAAATGGAAAAAGTAATGAATGATTTACCTAACGGAAGTAATGTTAAAGCCGACCGTATCTTAGAAATAAATCCTAATCATCAAATCATTAAAGTCCTTGATTCAATTAAAGATGATGATGAAAAATTGAAAGATTACTCAACAGTTCTTCTTGATCAAGCATTGATATTAGAAGGATTTAAAGTTGAAAATCCAAATGAATTTGTACAAAAAATGTGTAAAATAATGGCAGAAGCTAATAATTTACAATAATTATATTTTAAAAGAAGCACTTGTTCTATTTAGTGCTTCTTTTTTATTTTATATAATAAATATTTTTAACCCCAAATCAATCTAGCGAACTCCGGATGATCAATAAAAGGATTACGATTATTTTGAACATTAAAACTACGTTCATTTCTTAACAATTCAAAATCATCAACAGGATCTAAATCATTCCATGTAAGCAACATTTCCATTGATGTAGCTACATTAGTAATTTGATAAGTATCGGATTCACTATAACGAACCAATAAATAGAAAACAATTCTTGCAATATCACCCTTTGCAGAATCTAAAGGCTCAAAACATGAACTTGATACTTTAGCAACTATAGCCCCATTATAAGTAACATTTCTACCATTAGTAACATAACCATAAGGAAGATTTCCATGAATTTCATTTACGGTAGGATCTTCAGGTCTAATATGGTGAATATCACAACCAGCGCCATTTTCTACAAACCAGCCTTTACTTTTAGGCCATACATGTTCACGGTTCCAAGTATTTCCATAATCCCAAGTTGCATCGACCGATGCTCTTGAAAATACTAATAATAAATTGTTACTATTGTTAGGATCTTGATCAGTATAAGCAAGCTTAGTTCTTAAATCTCTATAACTAACTGATTTAACATTAGATGAAATTATTTTTCTTAACGCAAGTTTTAACTCACTACCAACTAAACCTGAAGCATTTATATAATACGCTTCTAAAGAACCTTCTTGGTTATTTTTCCATTTAGCATATAAAACTAAATCACCAGTATAATCAGAAATTACAGCAATTTTATTAATAAAGTTGCTTTCTAAATACCAACCTAAGAAAGTACAATTAGTTTTCGTAGGTATTGGTAAAATATATTTTTTATTTGTTTTATATGAAAAAAGAGCATCATCCGGTAAAGTTCCACCATTTAAATTATAAGTAATTCGATATTCATCTTCTCCAATTGGGGGATTAGGTGTCTTTGATTCAACTGTAAAAGGTACTTTTAGAGATTTATTAGATTCACCATATACTAAATCACTATCAAACGCACTGACAGCAAGCTCATAATTACCGCTTTCTAATGTTAATTTATATCCATATAAAATTTCATTTTCATTTACATGATATTTTTTAAAAAAACTACTGCTATTTTCAACATATAAATAAAGATTATATGAATCTGCATTGTCAACAGTTGTAAAAAACACCATACAATCATTTTCACTAACAACTACACGAACATTTTCCGGTGTTTTTAAAGTTTCTTGAATTGGAGAAGGATTTCCTTCACACCCTGTTACAATTAATAGCAAACCTAAAACAAAAAATAAATATATACTACTAATTATTTTTTTCATTCCTTATACCTATACTTTCATAATTTTTTTTATGGTTTCATCAATAGGAGCAACAAAATCTATCCATTTATTCATAAAAGGATGAAATAAACCAATATGTCGACATTCAAGTAAAATGTTATTCTTCTCACTACTTTTTCCATATAGTGAATCACCGACAACGGGATGGCCTATTGAAGATAAATGTACTCTAATTTGATGAGTTCTACCAGTTTCTATTTCTACTTTTAATAAAGTTTTGTTTTCCACCACTTTAAGTGGTACGTATTTTGTTAATGCAGCACTACCTGCTCTATTACCTGTTATCATTTTTTTAGCGTTATGCCGATCTCTTGAAATATTTGTGTTAATTTGACCGGGAGCGTTAATAATTCCATAAACAACAGTTAAATATTCTTTCTTAACTAAATGTGTATCAAATTCAAAATTTAAATAGCTATGAGACAAAACATCCTTTGCGTATATTAAACATCCCGTAGTATCTTTATCAAGCCTATGAACGTGTCTTACCGCCCATGGTTGATGAGTTTTTTCATAATAGTAAGCAATAAAATTTGCCATCGTATGATTGTTAGAATTAGATTCATCATAAATAATTGTATCTTTAGGCTTATTTACAACCAAAAGATAATCATCTTCGTATATGATATCGATATCAAATTTAGTAGGAACATATAATTTCTTATCAAAATAACTAGTATCAATTTCTAAAATATCATTTTCTTTTAGGTTAAAAGAACGCATTGTAACAATTTGATTATTTATCTTAATACATTTATTATCAATTAAATAATTAATTTTGTTTTTAGCTAACTTTTTAGACTGAAGCCAAGTTAATAAATTCAATTTAGAATCGTTTTTTGAAACTTGATAATGAAATTTTGTGTTCATTTTCCTCTCCTTCGGTAAATAAAAGCAACGGAAATAAAATCCGCGCTTTTTTTATGATTCTATATAATATGAAGCAGGGTGATAACTTACAACCACGGTTTCTTGATTAAATGAAGCGTAAGCAAGAGACATAATGTCTAAAACTTGTGTTTCCGAAAGCGTATCTGCTATCACTAATATTTCTACACCTGATGAACTAGCATGCACAAAAGCATCTGTATAACCTAAATTAATAATTGAAAGTTCCATTAAAACTTCTTGTTCGGTTAAATCTGACAAGCTCTCTTTTGTGGTCATTGCTTCATTTTTTTCGGCCACTGTTGATTTAGGACTCGCAATGACTTCGTCAAGAACAGCTACTTTATTATTTCTTTCAGTTCTTAATGTTTCACGCATTTTAGTTAAAGCGGTTAAGCGACCCGTTGAAGTCATTCCAGCTGGAACAGTGTCAGTTGTTGATGGCTTTTTTGAAAGCGGTGATTTTATATACCAAACTGCTAACATAATAACAGCCGTCAAACACATTAATGCAATTTGATTTTTTTTCATTTTAATTACCTCCACACCTAATATAGTCTATGAAGCAATTAATTTTTATATGCAAAATTTTATCCTATTTGTGCACTATCATTTCCAGGTTTTTCTTCTTTTATAGTTTGAACCTTGGGCTCTTCTACAACTTTATTATCATAGCCTTCATTATTATTGTGATTGTCACCATTATTATTCTTTTTGTTAGGAATTCCGTTTATGCAAATTGTAGCAATTAAGAAATATATTGCAGCAAAAAGCAGTAAATAGAAAGCAATTTGCATATAAGTTACAAAGAAACCAGCAATTAAACCAACTATTGAACTAATTAAAAAGCATAATGATGCTACCGCATAATATTGTCTAAACTTTTTCATATATAATGATTTAGATAATAGCCATGTTATAAAAGCAATTATAAGTGAAAACAAAACTGTTATAACCAAAGAAATCACTAATGAGAAAGTTTTTATTGTGTTAGTATAATAATATAGCGTATAATCATAAATAGAATTTTGAAATTGTTGAAAATTTTCTTTCATTAAAGTAAGCTCAACACCATATTTTCTTAAATATTCATATTCATAATTGCTGCCAAATAAAGCGTTATATAAATTTCTTAGATGTCTAGTAACAGGAACAATCTTATCTTTTAAGCCTATATACTCAGCATTGGTAACTTCAAAATCAATCTTATCATCTGCTGAACATTTTTTTGTCCATAAAGTCGTATCAAAATCACCATAAGCATTTATTTTAAGTTCATCTTCACTTGCTGGTAAATAATATTGATATTCTGTGCCTTTATTATCAACAGTTTCATAAACATATGATTTTACTGAATCTTTAGAGTCAGTACCATCAGTATTTCTTCCTAGATCTAGAATATAGAAGAAAGCATCTTTAGTAACAACATACAAAACATAAACATTTTTTTCCTTGTATTCTTGTTTAAAGTAACCTTCTAAATCAAAATTGTCTAAATAAACATCTTTTTTATCTTCAGTACTAGCAGCCTTTAAATCCGTAGCAATAACAACATCAATATTTAAAGTGCTATCATCTAATACATATTTAGAACTGTAAACACCATTAGTATTAGATTTAGCAATTACTGCATTATCTTCATTTCCATAATCAACTGAAGGAATCCCTTCAATCTTATAATTGTCTGGTAGTGAAGTAAAAAGTTCTGGTACCGCTAGACCTTTAATTGCCTCTTTTCTAGCATTAGCATTAGAAGTAGATACGTTCAAAAAACTCGCAACTAAAACAAGTAAAAGCGATACAAAAAAATTCATATTCATTCTTTCAGCCATTTTTCTTGGCACAAATAATGATAATATAAATTTTAAAACTTTATTTTCTTTCTTCATATTATAAATTATTCCTTTCTTTGAATAAAATAAATCAATTCATCTTTATGCTTAACATCAAATTTTAAATCATTTTTTTCAAATATAATATCTTTATTTTCATTATAAAAATATTTTATTATCATATCGGTAAAACTATTAAACTTTGTGTGTAACTCTTCAAATTCTTCTTTATTAATATAACATCCATCAATAATTCTTAAAGCTTCTGCATATTTAAAAGATAAAAAAATACTACTATCAACATATACTTTAATGGCGTATTTTTTTAACATGCCTAAATAATCATAAAAAACTTCTTTTTTCAAGTTTTCACTAGCAGTTAAAATAATTGTTAGGAAAATATTATTTTTGTCATATTTTTTTACTATATCATAAATTTTTTTCTTTTCTAACGTTTTAGTATGTAAATAACAAGCAATTTCCTGTTTATCTTTTTTTAAATTTTTTTCTAGTTTTGTGATTACTTTCTCCTCATAGTCGTTAAAAGTACTTTCATATTTAATATTTTTATTATAATTATTTATAAGGTTGATACTTTTTAAACTATTTGAATTAATTAGTTGATAACTATGAATAGAATTTCTTTTAGAATTTAATAAATCAGCACCCAAACAATTTAGATACTTTAAATAATCATCTAATATAAAAGTACTAGGATGATAGTATGTAATAAACGCCGATAATTTAATCAAATCCATTTTATTATTTATATGTTTAGGAGCTTGCAAAATACAAAAATATTCATTAATTTTAATCTTACCTCTTAACTCTTTTTCGTTAATATTATCATTAATTAAAATTAAGTATTGATTGTTTTCCAAACAATAAACATAATATATACTATTAATATTTAAATCAAAGATAAAACTCGTAACATCTTTTTTATCGTTCCATTCGAAATATAATAAAGTAAAATCATTGGAAAGATTTTGATATTTAATTGAAAGAATATTTAAAAATTCGATATTAACATTTTTATATTTATTAATTTCAATATAATATAATTCACAATCTTCAAATGGAAAAGGCATGTTCTTTTTCATCAAATATTTATGCTTCAAAAATTCTTCGATTTCTTTTTCTTCATATTTGCTTTTCAAAAACAATGAATTTAGAGATACTGATGGATAAAAAAACTGTTTATGTTTTACAAAATAATAATATGAATCAGTATTATTAAAACTCTCATTGATTTTTAAAGAAAATGTTTCTTCATCATCTAAGGTAAGTTTATTAATCATTGATGTAATACTTGCTGATGTTAGTTCAAAGCTTTCTTTACAATCACTATATATTATTATTGAAGCTACGTGCATTTCATTTTTAACAATGGGAAATAAATATAAATAATTAAATTCCATAGTTTTAATATTTCTATTATTATAAGGCTCAAAAAGGTCAAACGTAAAATCATCATGATCTAAGCAAGTTGGTTTATTAAGAGTTCCAATAAACTCTAATAGACCATCATTAATTTTTTCTAAAGGTATTTTTTTAGAATAAATTCTTGGTAGTTTCACATCATATAAATATATTTCTTCGCCATTAAAAATATTTTTATAAAAAGGATTTTCATAGTTTTTACCATAAATGCAAATAGTCATTTCTTGAAGATTTATATTGCTGAAAAAAGTGAAATTTTGAGCAATAAAATCCAAAATAATATTTCTTTCCATATTAAAATTCCAATATTAAAGTAACCGGTCCATCGCATATTGGATGTAAATACATATGTGCTCCAAAGACACCTGTTTCCACTTGCAAATGGTACTCATTTTTTAAAATATCATTAAAGCTATTATATAAAGTTGATGCTTTTGAAAAATCCATTGAATCAACAAAACTAGGTCTAAATCCTTTATTGCAATTACCATATAGTGTAAATTGTGAAATTGACAAAATCGATCCGCCTACATCATTTATGCTAAAATTCATCTTTCCGTTTAAATCATCAAAAATTCGCAAACCAGAAATTTTATAAGCCATTTTTTTTACATTTTCAATTGTATCTGTATGTGTAAAACTAACAAGCAACATGAGACCATTGTCTATTTTTCCAACAATTTCGTTATTAACATAACAAGAAGCTTCCTTCACTCTTTGAACTACAACTCTCATTATTTAAAAATCCTTTCTACAATATATACTTCTGGCATCTTCTTTAATGCAAGCATAGCTTTATCTAAATCATCTAATGAAGAAACTTGTAGTTTAAATTTTGTTATTGTTTCTTCTATATTCTTTTTATTAGAAGATACTGAAACAATTGTGACATTACAATAATTTAAAGCATTAATCATATCGGCAACAAGATTTTTTCGATCTTTAGCAATGGTATTAATTGTGGAATTAAATACACGTCCACTAAAATCAGGGTCCCAAGAAACATTTATAAAACGTTCATTATCATTTTTATGAATATTAGGACAACCCTCACGGTGGATTATAATTCCATTACCTTTAGAAATATAACCATAAATGCGATCTCCATAAACGGGTTGGCAACAATTTCCGAGTTTAATTTGGGCTTTAGTCAATCCATCAACATAAATTCCAAATCCATTTTTAGTGTGTTTACGAATTCTGTTTTCACTTGTTTCTTCACTATATTGTTTCAAAGCAAAATCATCATCCATCTTCGCATCAGATATGCCTAGGATTTTATTAATGGCGGCCAAAGCGGAAATAGTATTTTTTCCAATTTCGCAGTATAAATCATCTAATGTTTTTACCGCGTATTTAGAGAAAAACTCTTGAGCAACTTTATCATCTACCAATCTTGAATCATAATTTTTCTTTTTACAAGCATGTTCAAATTCAGCAATACCTTTTTCAATAAAAATATCGCGTTGTTTTTTATTTATGAAAGTTTTAATTTTATTTCTAGCATGATTAGTTTTTGTAAGTTTCAACCAAGCATCAGTTGGACCAGGGCATGATTTATTTGTTTTTATTTCAACAACATCACCAGTTTGAAGTTTATAATTTAAGGGTACAATTTTCCCATTTACTATAGCACCAACAGCTTTATTACCAACTTCTGAATGAATTCGATAGGCAAAATCCAAAGGCATAGAGCCACTAGGAAATTCATATACATCACCATTAGGTGTAAAAACATAAACACTAGCATCAAAAATATCATCTTTGATATTATCTAATGGATCAACCGAATTGGAATTTTCGACATAAGTACTTAAGTCTTTATACCATTTTAACTTTTGAGTAATCTCAAGTTGTTCTTTCTCAGGAGAATAGCCTGCATTTTCTTTATAAGCCCAATGAGCTGCAACACCGAGTTCTGCTATTTGATCCATATCGTACGTTCTAATTTGAATTTCAAATATTTTACCACCAGCACCTACAACGGTCGTATGTAATGATTGATACAAATTAGATTTAGGAACTGCTATATAATCTTTAAATCTCATAGGTAATGGTGTCCAAATACTATGAATAAGTCCTAATACATGATAACAATCACCTACGGTAGGGACAATTACTCGTAATGCCAACAAATCATAAATATCATCAAGGGTTTTATTTTTTGTTTGCATTTTACGATAAATACTATAAATATTTTTAATTCTACCTTTTATTTCATATTTTTCAATATTATTCTTAGTCAATAATTGGTCAATGCTTTTTCGCATTGTATCAATATCTTCTTCTCGTTCATTTTTTTTACTGGCTACTAATGTTGCAATTTCTTTATACGTATCAGGTTCAATAGCCTTAAAACTTAAATCTTCCAATTCAGCTTTTATTCGATACATACCTAGGCGATGGGCCAAAGGGGCATACAAATCTAAGGTTTCTTGGGCTATTCGTTTACGTTTCTCTTCAGGTTGAAAATCAATTGTACGCATATTGTGAAGTCTGTCCACTAATTTAACTAAAATTACTCTTATATCTTTAGCCATAGCGATTAAAAGTTTTTCGTGATTATGGGCTAAAGCTTTTTCCTTAGTCATATATTTTAGTTTACTAATTTTTGTTACACCATCGACAATTTCAGCTACTTCTTTGTTAAATTCATTAGCCATTTCTTCTTTGGTCATGTCAGTATCTTCTAGAACATCGTGTAAAAGACCTGCAGCAATAGTATTGGGACCAGTATGTAAAGTTGCTAAAATATATGCAACTTCAATTGGGTGTTGAATATATGGATCACCCGATTTTCTATACTGTCCTTCATGTTTTTTTAAAGCTACATTATAGGCTTTTTCAATTAATTCTAAACTAGTTTCATTTAAATATTGGCTGGCAACATTTTTTATATCTAAAAAAGTTTTTGGGCTTTCCATATACTTTTACACCTCACTTTCCGTTTATGTAATTGATTTTTTAGTGATTATATGTCATAATTGACTTTACGGGAACATTTTTGAAATTTTCGCGACCTTTCAAGTCTGTAAGTTCAATTGCAAATGCACATCCAACAACAGTAGCTCCACATTTCTCAATTAATTTGATAGCTGCATCTACAGTTCCGCCTGTTGCAAGTAAATCATCAACAATTACTACTTTATCACCAGGTTTAACAGCATCTGCATGCATACATAACTTATTTGTGTTGTATTCACAAATATATTCTTGAACAACTTCCTTGCGTGGTAATTTACCAGGTTTACGAATTGGAACAAAACCAATTTTCAATTTTGTCGCAATAGGACATCCAAAAATGAAACCACGGGACTCAGGTCCTACTACAACATTAGCACCTGTTGATTTAACAAATTCTGCAAGATCATCAATTATTGACGCAAAAGCTTCACCATCTTGTAGTAATGGCGTAATATCTTTAAAAGAAATACCTTTAATTGGAAAATCTTCAATTACTGCAATATAATTTTTATAATTCATAAAATATACCTCACTTTACACCATAATTTTATTTATATTACAATCTATTATACCAAAAATTAATTAATATTTAAAGTAAAACGTACTAATCAATAAGATATTTTGCATATAATTTATTAATCGAGGTAAATATGAACAAAAAATACTTTTCTACTTTGCTAAAAAATACAATCATTGTAATGGGAACTGGGTTAATTGTAAAATTAATTGGACTTTTTGGAAAAATTATGACTACAAGAATTTTAGGTATTGAAGGCATGAGTTTATACGTACTAAGCTACCCAACTTTATTGCTGTTTATTAATATTTCAGGTTTTTCCCTTAATACTACTATTAGTAAGCTTACATCTGAGGCAATAGCCACCAAAAAATATTCACCAAAAAAAATACTTTATAACGGAATCAAACTTTCACTGTTAATATCTTTAATTTGTGGCGTTATTTATCTACTAACAATTAGAACTATCAGTAATAGTTTTTTAAAAAATGATAACTTATTTTTTCCGCTTTTATCGGGTATTTTTTTAATTTTTTTGGTTGGCATAAGTGATGGACTAAGAGGATATTACAATGGCATTAAGCATATGAAAACTGCTTCATTATCATTGTTAATTGAACAAATAGCAAGAACTTTTTTTTCATTACTATTTGTAATCATTAGTTATAAAAAAAATATCATTGTAGCTAATTGTCTATTATTCATTGCTTTAGCATTAGGTGAAATTGCTTCAATAACTTTTTGTCTAATTAAAATGCGAAAAGATAAAATTATTTCCTATGCTAATACCACTGGTGAAAAAAGTATTGTTTGGAAAATGTCTTCAATGCTTACTTTTTCTAGATTAATAGGTAGTTTTACCTATTTTCTAGAACCAATTATTTATACTTTTGTTTTAACAAAAAGTGGTCTTTCAACAACTAATATTCATAATTCCTATACTTTAATTGATGCTTTAATTTTCCCTTTTTTAACATTAATATCTTTTATTCCTTTTTCTTTAAGTACTTCTATTATCCCTCACATATCTGAATCTTTCGCATTAAATGATAATGAAAAATTAAATTATTATCTTCACAAGGTATTTATGTTTACTTTAATACCTTCTATCATCGCCATGATTATTATATACTTTTATTCTTCAGAACTAATGATGTTACTATATAAAACAAATGAAGGCTATTTAATCACTAGACAATGTTGCTTTTATTTCATATTGTATTACTTACAAATTGTTATTGGTAGTATTATTCAGGCTCTAGGAAAAGTTAAATTTCTTTTTTTTAATTCTTGTCTCCTTAATATTTTAAGATTGATATTAATTGCCATATTATCATTAATACCAAAAATTTCCACTAACTCTTTAATATATGCATCTATTATTACTTTTTCAATTTCACTTATTTCTTTAGGTGCTTATTTATTCAAATCAACTTTGTATAAACCTAAATTAAACAATCTTCTTTTAATAATTATTTTTTTCTTATTTAATTTTTCATCTCTTAAATTTTTAACTATTTTTGAAGTCAATTACTTATTAAGTATCATAATTTTAGTTATAATTAATCTTATTTTAATCTTTAAAAATAAAAAAGATTTTTAAAAAAGGTTATATTGTCTGTAAAAATACAAACAATATAACCTTTAATTTTATTTCATTGCACATAATTTATTATAATAATCATCTACTCTTAATTTAAAATTATCTTCAATTATAAAATTCTTAAGATCGAGTTCATTTATAAACTCTAAATATTTGTTTTTATCATTATTACTTAATACAACATTTTCTATGTTTATAAGTTCATAATAGGGAACTCTTAGCTCATCTTTCATTATATCAAAAGAATGCATCACGTAAATAACTCTTAAAAAATGTTCTCCCAACCTTTGATAATCATATAAAAAAGATATTTTGTTCAAAAAATTGATTTTAAATTCTTCCTCTATTTTATATAATTCATCTCTATACTTCTTCTTTCCCGATAATAACTTTTCTTTTTTTTCAATTTCTGCCGCTTTAAAATAATAGTAATGTCGTGCATCAATAACATTTTTGTTGTAAATATCACAATAATAGCTAATTTTTTTCATTAATTCTTGTTCTTTTAAACAAGTTATTTCCTTTTTCATTTCATTCATAAATTTTCCTCGTCTCTTCACCCATAATTATAACACAATTTAATTTAAAATGCTACTGATAGTCATCTTTTTTTAAATTGTTTCGACAATTTTTAATTTATCGTTAATGATAGATGCCCCAAGAACATCGGAAATATTAACATTTTGTTCTTTTAATTCATTATAAATCCATTCTTTTGTTTTTCTTGTTGTTAATAAAGCCTCTTTATTTATTTGTCCACTAATAATTATTGGTAATGTTGAATTAATTTTTTTATTGTTTTTAAAAATACTTAAATTACCACTAGCTTCTAAAACGGCAGTTTCAACCTCTTCGACAGCTTTTACTCCACCTTCCCGTAATTGTGTATATAAATCATCCATATTATACTTTTGTTTAGTCATTTCCTTAATATTTACTTTTCCATCAATAATAATATATGACTCTTTCCCATCAAAAATTTTTCGGAATTTTTCTGATCTCATAGCAATGAAAGCTACCAACTTCTGCAACAAGGTAACAATGAGCATGGGGATGAAACTATATAAAATGTCTTTATCATAGCCATCAATTCCAAATACCATAATATCAGCAATACTAAGTATAATAATAAGATCAAAAAGACTAAGCTGTCCGATTTCTCTTTTTCCCATTATTTTCATTAAAAAAAATAAAAAAGCATAGCCTGCTAAGGTTCTTAAAGAAATAATTAAATAATTTTGCATTCTAATATTTTTGTTCCTTTCATAATATTAAATAGGTGATTAACATGCAATTTTTGAAAAAAGCAGCAAAGACTTATTTATTAATTATTCTTATTCTTCCAATAATATTATTAACGTATACATCAATAATTTATTTTTTCGGTAATGACATACCAGCAAATATTATAGAAATTATATCTTATTTTGTTAATATTATAATCTATATGGTAGTAGGAATAATATCTGGTTTAATGTTTAAAAAAAGAGGATTATTAGTAGGTGCTCTTATTGCTTTAATACTATTTTTAGTAATATTTTTTATACATTTAATTACAAAATCAATAAATATCCAATTAATTATTAGAGGCATTAGTGGGATAATTTCTTCAGGTTTTTTAGCAGCATTATGTTGTAAAAACAATCGAAAAAAAGCATAAAAAAAGTAGTGTTTTTCACTTCATACAAGTATTTTTGCTTGTAGAATTTGAAACACTACATTATTTTTTTATTAATTCTTTTTATATAATCGTTTATAAAAGCACATATCTATAGGCAAATATTGTGCTGATTCGGTTATTGAAGGAATTATAATATACTTATATCCCATTTTTGCGATACTACGCACTTTTTTTACATCAAATTCACCTTCAACTTCTAATACTTTTTGTTCTTTATTAATTGCTGAACATTCTTCTAATAAGTTTATTTTGTTGCTGATGATTCTTATAGCAGTAGCTGAACTTAGATAAGCACTCTCAAAATCGTTTAAGTTATTAACTTCAACAAGAATTTTTGAATTTTTATCAATATTTTTAACCCCAATAATAGCATTATCAATACTATCATATCTAGTTAAAATATTTAACGATAAAACTTGATAGTTTTTTTCCTCTTGTAATTTTCCATTACCAGTTATAAAAGCATTTTTAACTAATTCATCAATTGTAGGCATGGAAAATCCTGAATATAAAAGCGTTGAAGATGTTCCTTCTAATTCGAGATTGTATTTATCCGTAAGACTAGCAATGCCACTCAAATATCTTAAAAAAGACAAAGCTAACTTTTCAGCTTTAAGTATCGAAAAAACCGGGCCATTAATAACCGCTAATACATCACCACGGTTAACATAAGAACCATTAGGTTTCATAATTTTATAAACAATTTTTGAATTTACTTTCTTAAATATTAAACCAGCAATATCAATTCCATACAAAATTCCACTTGTTCTAGAAATAAAGTTACATGATGCTAATTCTTTAGTATCCAAAAGTTGCTCTTCTATTGAAAAATTCTTATTATTTAATTCTTCAACCATTTCTTCAATAAGTAAATCTATTGTTTTATTCATTTAGTTAACCCTAATATTAAAAATCAAAATGAAAATCGGATCCACCGCCATTGTTTGAAAAAACAAAGAAATACAATAACAGAACAACTAACGCAATAGCAAGTATAACTACAATTGTGATTTTAACAACTGATTTAGGATAATTTCCAACAACTTTACCGGTCTCACCATTAACGACGAAATAATAATTCTTTTTTAAATATTTAAAATTACCAATCCAAACTGGTAATAAGACATATTTATATTTGGTATTATCAAAAGTTGTATTTACTTTTAAATAATCAACTACGTCATAATGATATCCATTTAAGATTTTTCTCTTGATATCCTCTTTCATAATTGAACATGCCGTAGGCCAAGCATCTTTAACATCTAATGAATAGTGTTCAGCAGAAAAGCCCGCTAAAAAGCCTTCATTATATTCGGTTGAATCGTTTGTGCTATAAGGAGCTAATTTAGTGATTTGTGTTTGTGATATACTTTTACCACTAGTAACTAAAACATCATCAAAAACAACACCCTTAGTACCACTGATTCTAAAATACCTAGTTCTAACTTCCGTATGACGATTTTTTCCAGATCCAACAGTAACAGTATAGTGTTCACCAAGTCTACCTTCATAGGATGAAAAAGTATCAGAGTCATATGTCCAAGATGGAATGTATGTCCCACTTACTTTAACTTCAACTTTCATTTTTTTAACTTTAAAAGGGGCAAAGAATCGTGATTTTATAAATTTTTGATAAGAAACAACAGCTTGCTTTTCGCCAAGTTTAAAAGGAACAACGCGATTAGGCTTTCTTCCCTTAACTTCGTCTAGTTTTACTACTTGCGTAGAACCACAAAATGGACATGTAGTACTCATATCATGTTTGGAAACAATGTTTTCAGCACCACAGTTTTGGCAGCGAATCATTTGAACATCATTTTTCCAAGATTCATCAGTTTCTTTATCTAAATCATCAAAGTCTAATTCTTCATTACTGCTTTCTTCTTTTAATAAAATAGTTTTTAAACAATAATCACATTTTAAACTAGAAGTTTCTGGATCATAATGCATCGGTGCCCCACACTCAGGGCACCGATAAGTATTAGTTTCAACACGTTCAAGATTTTTTTCTTGATT
Organism: uncultured Bacilli bacterium; assembly: GCA_934098295.1. GTDB lineage: Bacteria > Bacillota_I > Bacilli_A > ML615J-28 > CAG-313 > UBA1737. The sequence continues at coordinate 23,032 of CAKONV010000004.1, forward strand.
CTCCATATATTATAATGCCTTACCACAATTAGGACAAAATTTAGCACCAGCAGGAACTTCTGTATGACAACTAGGACAAACTGGTTTTGTATCTACTTTTTGGCCACAATTAGCACAGAATTTAGCACCAGCAGGTAATAATGCGCCACAATTTGTACAATGTTTACCAGCAGATGTTGGTTGAGATGGAGATTGCGTAGCATTATTTTGGTTTTGATTAGTTCCCATAGCATTTGCCATCATTTGGCCCATTGTTACACCAGCAGCTAAACCAACACCAGCACCAGCGATACCACCACCAGGATTTTTAGCAGCATCACGAATAGCTTCAGCTGATTGAAGACGAGTAAATTCATCTAATTTATCACCCATAACACCTACCGTAGCTCTCTTGTCTAAAGCTTCTTCTACTGTTTCTGGTAATACAATACTTTCAATATAAACAGCAACAATATTCAAACCAATTTTACCGAAATCATCAGTTAATTCATTTTGAAGTTTTTCACCTAATTCAATGTATTTAGCTTGTAAATCTAATACTGGAATACCACATTCACCAATAACCTTTGCAAAGTTACTAACAACCATGCTCTTAAAATATTCGACAAGAGCAGAAGTTGAATAATCTTTGTTTGTTCCAAAAATTTCACGCATAAACAAAGCGGCATCTTCTACTTTGAAAGCGTAAGTACCTCTTGCACCTACTCTTACAGTGCCAAAATCTTTGTCACGCATAGCAATTTTTGAAGCTGTACCCCATTTCATATTAGTAAATTGTTTTGTATTTACATAATAAACATCAGCTTTAAATGGAGAATCAAATCCATATTTCCAACTTGCAAGTTTAGTCAAAATTGGCATATTTCCAGTAGTTAACTTATGAGTGCCAGGAGCATAAACGTCAGCAATTTGACCACCTGAAACAAGCATAGCTACTTGACTTTCACTAACAATTAGTTGACATCCGTTCATAATTTCATCACGATCAGTCATTGGATAACGATATACAATCGTATCTAAAGTAGAATCGTCCCATTTAATAATTTTTAGTAATTGTCTTTTAATAAAACCCATATATTTATATCTCTCTTTCTATAAATTTCTATTATTTGTAGGCAAGTGTTGCCTTAATAGCTTTTTTCCATCCATCAATTAATTCGTTTCTTTTATTTTCTGTAATATTTGAAGTAAAAATTGAATCAATTAAGTGTAAATCATTAACTTCATCAAAATCTTTAAAATACCCAACCTTTAAACCAGCAATATAAGTTGCGCCTAATGCCGTTGTTTCTTTACAAATTGGCCTATTTAAGCTTGCACCTAGTAAATCAGCTTGAAATTGCATTAAATAACTATTTACACAAGCACCACCATCAACACCAATAGTGGTAATTTTGACATTTGATGCTTCCACCATTGCGTCTAAAACATCTTTTGTTTGATATGCAATAGCCTCAACAGTTGCAGCAATTATATTATCTTTTGTAGAATTCCTTTTTAATCCAAATATGGCACCTCTAGCTGATGAATCCCAATAAGGAGTTCCTAGTCCTACAAAAGCCGGAACCATGTATACCCCATCGCTAGGATTAGGAGTTCGTAAGTACTTTTCACAATCTTTAGATTCAGAAAAAAAACGCATCATATCACGTAACCATTGAATCCCAGCTCCAGCAATAAAAACGCTACCTTCTAATGCATAGTCAATTTTCCCATCTAAACCCCAAGCTATTGTCGATAAAAGACCATATTCAGGATTCTTAACTGGAGATTTAGTATTCATTAGCATAAAACAACCAGTACCATAGGTATTTTTAACATCGCCTTTATTAAAGCAGCATTGTCCAAACAAAGATGCCTGTTGATCGCCTATCATTGCGGCAATTGGAACATTGTTAAAATCGCTATCAATAAATGATAAAGCCGTAGCATATCCAAAAATAGCATTCGAATCCATTACCTTAGGCATAATATTGGAAGGAATACCCAAAATATCAAAGATATCTTGATCCCATTTTAAATCATAAATATTGTACAACATTGTTCGTGAGGCGTTGGTATAATCAGTTGCATGTACTTTTCCGCCTGTTAAATTCCACAACAAATAAGTATCAATGGTACCAAACAACAAATTTGACTCATCAGCTAATTTTTTAGCAATATTAGTATATTCAAAAATCCATTTCACTTTACTAGCTGAAAAATATGAATTAATGATTAAACCAGTTTTATCTTGAATTAATTGCTTATAACCTTTATTAATTAAATCATCACAAATTCCTTGTGATTGTCTACTTTGCCATACAATAGCATTATAAACAGGTTTACCAGTTGTTTTATCCCATAAAATTGTAGTTTCTCTTTGGTTTGTTATAGCGATAGCAGCAATTGCAGATGCACTGATTTTTGCTTCCTTCATAACATTTATTATTGTTTGAACAACCTTGAGCCATATTTCCTCAGGGTTATGTTCTACCCAACCATCATGGGGACAAATTTGTTCAATCTCCATTTGACTCATTGCAACAATATTAGCTTTTTGATCAAATAATATGCTTCTAGTACTCGTGGTACCTTGGTCTATGGTCAAAATATATTTATTTATTTTCATTTTTTTAGTTCCTCATCATTACAATATACACCTAAAATTTCACAAATATACTGCCAATGAACACAATCATCATTTTCATAATAACGATTATAACTTTTTTCATCATAAATATTACCATTTTTTAAATCAATTTGTAATATTTTTTTACATGTAATTATCAATCGAGCCTCATTAAAAACGATGCAATCATCTAAAATTTGCGGATGAAAATTCATTATTTTTTCCTTATTCACATCTCTTCCACTTTTAGTACCATAGGTATTAATCACCGTTTTATTAATATCATCATTAAACCACATTATTGAAAAATTATCATAGTTATTAGCAAAAGAAAAGGTATATCTTGTGGGTTTTATAAAAACAGATACTACATTCTTACTCCACAAGGTTCCTATCATTCCCCATCCAATTGCTAGTCCATTGTAGTTTTCTTTATCACCGCAAACCAAAACAGCACCTTTATTGGAAAACATATCGGTTACTTTTTCTTCTATTTGATTAATTAATATTTTCTTCATAATAATTATAAATATAAAATCTTATTTTCTTCAAATGTTTGTCTAACAATCGCTAAAAGTTTTTCAATTATCTTGCTGTCATAAACATCAATAATTTTAAGAATTTTTTTTAGCGAATGATAAACATAACCACTAAACGTTGGTTCCGATTTTATAAAACTTTGTTCTAATTCACGGTCAATGTATATCGACATTAATACAAAAGTTGGAACTTGACCTAGACATTCATTACAAATATCAAGCAATTCTGAATTTTGTTTGTCATTAGGAACCACTTCTTTATTAATACTAATTTCTCTATAAACATCAAAATAATTAGGTAATTTTTTAATTACATTTAATTCACCGGCTTCCAATTTTCGTTCAGAGAAAATAGCTCCTAATAAAATACTTTGAACAAAAGCATCCAAACTTGTAATAACATCTTTCTTTTCTAATTTGAAGGAATGATCTTTTGCAATAACATTATAAGCCGTAATAATGTTACCTATAAGTAAGATATACTCACTTCTAATTTCTTCAAATTTTTCAGTAATATTAACCATATATGTAAATCCTCAAATATATTTTACCATGAATTAATATTTTAGTCAAGAATTGAAGAAAATTTTCTTACCTTTTTAGTTATAAATACTAATATTTTTTATTTTTTTATTATTTTACTTTTAAATTAAAAGTTTAAAAAAATATTAGTATTTGAGACAATTAACTATCCAATTTTTTTATTTCATTCGCTTTAAATTGAGTTTTAAAGCCCTTAAAATCCCTTTTTTTTACATTTATACTAGAAAAATTGTTTAAAAAAACAAAAAAACGACAAAAAAGTACATTTTTATAAAAGAATATCCAATAATATGTTATAATAAAGAAAACTTGAATATTATCATGACCTAAGGAGAAAATTTTTCTATGAAACCATCCATAATTGGAATCGCTGGTGGTACAGCTTCCGGCAAAACAACAATTGCTAATTATCTATATGAAAGTGCATCTAAAATTGGGAGTGTAGTTTTAATTAAAATTGATGATTACTACCTTGGAAAAACCAAAGTACCTAAAAATGAAGACGGAAAGTTAAACTTTGACCATCCTAATGCTTATGACATTGAACTTCTAAGTAAACATTTAAATGATTTAAAACAAGGATTATCTATTGAAAAGCCAACCTATGATTTTGTAACTTCTACAAGAACAAATATTACTGAACACGTTGAACCAGCTGATGTAATAATTGTTGAAGGAATTATGGTTTTTGCAATTCAGCCAATTAGGGATGAATGTGATATAAAAATATTTGTAGAAACACCAGATGATATAAGATTTATTAGAAGACTAAAAAGAGATATGCTTGATAGAGGCCGTTCACTTGAATCCGTTGTAAATCAATATCTATCATCCGTAAGACCAATGCATGAATCCTTTGTTGAACCATCAAAAAAATATGCAGATATAATCATTCCCGATGGTGGCTATAACGAAGTAGCTCTCGATTTTTTAAATACCAAAGTAACACAATTATTAACTAAGAAGAAATAGTATTTTACTTTTTCTTCTATTTTTTTATTTCAAATCATAAACTTTGGTAAGAGGTGATAATATGATAGTAATTGATGCTGGTCACGGTGGATATGATCCCGGTGGAGGCTCTAATATTTTTTTTAAAGAAAAGGACATTAATCTAAAAATTAGTAAATACCAGTTTAGAAGATTAAATGATTTAGGAATCACAACTAAATTGGTTCGTGATAACGATGTTACATTGACTCCGAGTCAAAGAATTAATAGAATAGCTACAATTGGTCCTAGTAGTAATGACATTTTAATATCAAATCATGTTAATGTTGGAGGCGATATTGGGGGAGAAGTAATTTATTCTATTAGAGGTGACAAAACATTACCTAATCTAATTGCTACTAATCTAAATGCAGTTGGATTACAAATTAGAAATGTTTATCAAAAAAAGGGAAAAACTGGTAACGATTATTACTTCGTTTTGCGACAAACAATACCAAAAAACGCAATGATTATTGAATATGGATTTGCTGATAATGCTGAAGATACCTATCGTCTACGATTTTATTGGCCAAGACTTGCCGAAGCCGTAGTAAAAGCTCTATGCACTTATTTAAATGTTACATACAAACCCGATAAATATACTACATACATTGTTAAGCCTAATGACTCATTATATGAAATTGCTAAAAATAATAATACCACCGTTACTAAAATTATGAAAGATAATAATTTAACAAATGAAAAAATATATCCCGAAGATATTTTACTTCTTTATTAGTATCTTTTTTTCTTATGCACTAATATTTTTTTTGTTAAATTTTAAAGATGAAAAAAACACCATACTTTCTACTACTAAAATGTGGCTAAATATGGTCTTGCCTTCTATAAGTTTATCATACATAATATCTTCATATGTTTATAATTACGATATTTTAAGCCATTTTTTCTATAAATGTTTTAAAAATTTATTTCATTTTGAAAATTCTAAAAGTGCTAGCCTCTACTTAATAAGTATTTTAATTGGTGAACCTTCTTCTACTGTGCTAATTAAAGAAGCTATTAACAATAATGAAATTACATTAAGAGAAGGAAATCGATTGATGCGATTTACTTCTTTTATTTCCCCTATATTTCTAATTAGCATGTTAGAAAAAAGATATTTTTTATTTATTATAATTGCAGAATTAGTGACTAGTATAATAATAGCTAATTTTTCCATTAACACTTATCAAAATGAAACCATTGTACATAAGAAAAAATTCTTTGATGTATACTTTAATATTATTAATAATCTACCCAACATCCTGATAGGAATTTTAATTTGCATGTATGTAATAAATATATTTAGTAGTTTAATACCAAATTATATAAAGCCCCTATCAATAATCTTTGAAATAACTAATGGATTAAAAAATTTAAAGGTATATGAAAAATACGGATACTTATATAACTATTTGATATTATCACTCGTAACATTAACAGGGGTGGCAATAATGTTACAAATATATTGGATAATAAAAAAAACAGATATTAGTTTTAAAAACTATTTAAAGTACCGAATAATAGCACTCTTAATAGGAATAATACTAACATCTATTTATAATTTATTTTTATTCAAATTTTTCTTTTAATTTTTCACATACAACATTAGGAACAAATTTAGAAACATCCCCATGAAATCTAGCAATTTCTTTAACACTACTAGAAGATAAGAACGAATATTCATGAGAACTCATAATAAAGATAGTTTCAATATCTTCATCTAAACATTTATTAATGGTAGCCATTTGCAGTTCATATTCAAAATCGGATACCATTCTTAAACCTCTTATCATAGCCACAGCATTAACGCTTTTTGCATATTCTACTGTTAACAAATTAGTTGATTCCACAATAATATTTTTATAATCGCTTACTGCTTTTCTTATCATGTCTAATCGTTCTTCTATTGTAAAAAGTGTATTTTTTTGAGGATTAATCGGTACAACAATATATAAAAGATCAAATAATTGATTAGCTCTTTTAATAATATCTAAATGACCATCTGTAATTGGATCAAATGTTCCAGGATAAACACCTATTTTCATAATTTACTTACTCTCTTTCTAATATTAAGACTTCACTACTAGAATAAGTCCTACACAATTTCACCCTATATCCATCATAGGTTTTGTTAATGATATCTTCTTTAGGATATTCTGCCATTATATAACCATTTTCAGCAATCATATTATTTGTAATTAAATATTCAATGAGTTCATCAATTACTTTCATCCTAAAAGGTGGATCTAAGAATACCAAATCAAATTTCATATTTTTAAGTTTTTCTAAAACTTTTTGATATTCACCATAAATGATTGTCAAATCATCAGTAGCTTTCAAAGAATTGGCATTCTTCTTAATAATGTTAATAGCATCAATGTTATTATCAACTATATAAGCATGTTTTGCTCCCCTACTTAACGACTCTAAACTTAAAGCTCCACTACCACCAAATAAATCTAAAACAATGTAACCGGGAATATATCCACCCAAGCTACTAAAAATGGCTTCCTTAGTAGCATCCAAAGTAGGTCTCGTCTTTAAACCATCAAGTGTAATTAATTTTCTACTTCGATATTTGCCAGCAATAATGCGCATAAAAAACTCCTTTAATAGGTATGAAAATAGAAATAAAAGCACATAATAATTAATGCAAGAAATGAAATTCTCATTCTTTCTTGCTTCTCCTCTACTCTATATCATATTTTACGAAAAGCAATATAACCATTTAATGATTATATTGCTTTTTATTAATCTAAAACTTTTTCAATATAATAAAAATCTTCAGACTTATCATATTTAATTGTATATTTTTCGTTAACAACCTCAAAATTGGGATAATTATCAGCTTTTTCAAAAGCGGTATTATGATTTAATATAATCATATTGTCACTATCGTCTCTACCACCTAACGCAAGAGGTTTAATATATGAAACTACCCAACCAACTTGATTTTCTACACCATAATCTGCTTTTTTTATCTTTCGTCCCGTAAAATCGTGAGCATATTCTAAATCACCAAATTCATGATTCCACACTTTTAAAGCTTCTTCTTTATTCATAATTCTGACCCCTTTCGTAAATAGTATAACAAATTATTAAATAATTGTCAATAATTTTATTTTATAAGTAAAATACTAAAATAATTTAAATAAGTCAGATAGAGTTTCTCTTCTAGATACAACAACAGGTTCATCATCTAAAAAAACAACAGCCGGTTTTAACAAACTATTATAATTAGAAGACATAGAATAAGTATATGCACCAGATGAGTATACGATAAGAATATCACCAACACTAGTTAAAGGTATTAAAGCATTTTCAACAACAATATCACCAGATTCACAACATTTACCTGCTATGTCAGCAATAACATTCTTTTCCATATTCATTTTATTAGCAATATCAACACTATATTGAGCCTGATATAAAGCTGGACGAATATTATCAGTCATACCACCATCAACAAATAAATAATTTTTATCACCATAAGTATGCTTAAAGTCACCACAAGTATATAACATAATGCACGATTCACCAATAATACTACGTCCTGGTTCTATAAACATTTCTTTTGGTTTAAAACAAGAATTTTCCGTAAATTTTTCAACTTCTTTTACCATTTGTTTAAGGGCATCATCAATTTTTAATGGTAATTCATTAGTAGTGTAAGCAATGCCAAATCCACCACCAAAATTAATTGTTGTAAGTTGATAATCATATTTCTCAACAATTTTTTCAGAAAACTCCATCATAACCGAAACATTATAAATAAATGATGAAATTTCGTGTATTTGAGAACCGATATGGGAATGAAATCCTAATAACTTAACTTTATTTTGACTAACATAAGCCTTCATTATTTGATCTATTCGATTATCATCAAAAATACTTTCACCAAATTTACTAACTAAAGTAGCAGTTTGAATAAATTGATGAGTATGAGCACTAATTCCAGGATTAACTCTAAACATTGTTCGAACATTACAATCATATTTTTTAGAAATTTCAATTAATTTTATTAATTCTTCGTAATGATCTACGACAATAACAACATCATTTTTTACAGCAAATTCTAATTCTTCGATTGATTTATTATTTCCATGAAATATTATGTGATTCATTGGAAAATTACTTTTATAAGCAATGTATAAATCACCTAAACTTACCGCATCCATCCACAAATGATGTTTTACTAATAAATCGCACATTTTAGGGACTAGAAAAGCTTTGGAAGCGTATACCACGTGTGTTGAAATATTAGTGGATTGAAAATTCTTTTTAAAAATTTCCATATTTTCTTCAAGTTCTTTTTGATCAAAAAGATATAATGGTGTTTTAAAAGATTCGGCAAGATCAGATATTTTAAAATCTCTAATATAAGCATTGCCATTTTTAATATTAAAATATTTAGGTTTCATAATTCACCTTCTTAAAAATTTATTTATCTGTACTTCCTAAACCGCCATTTCGTTCATCTACGGTATCATCATCATAAGTTATTCCAAAAGGTGTAAAAACACCTTGAACAAAAGCCATACCTCTTTTTAAGACAATACTGGTTTCTTCATAAGCATCGCAACTTAGTTTTACAAAAATATGGCCTTCATTATCAGAATTATAATAATCACTATCAATAATACCTACACTGTTGTCTAACTGTAATCGATATTTGAAACCAAGACCACTTCTAGGGAAAATTTGTAACACCCAACCAGGTTCGATTTTCACCCTTATTCCCGTTGGAATCACAATCGTTTGCCCATTTTTTAAACAAATAGCATCAGGTAAAAAGAAATCATAACCAGCGGATCCTGTCGTTGCCCGTTTTGGTAATTTAATTTCATTATATATTTTTTCAATAATACTTAAAGGAACATCACCATTAAGTTTTTTAAAACTAGTTATAAAATTTTCTATCGATACTTTTTCAAATTTTGCAATCTTATACATAATAACCTCACTTGTGTCATTTTACCACATTATGCGCTTTTTTTCAAGCAAATAATTTTTAAAAAAAATACCTAAAAATAGGTATTTCTTCATTATGCATCATATTTTTGAATAATTCCAACGCCAATAGGATAAGGTCCAGTATGTACACCAATTGTAGCACCAATTTGGAAAATCATTACTTCAATTTGTGGATATATAGCTTGAATACGGTCTTTCAATTGAAGCCCCTCTTCTTCATCATAACCATAACCAACAACAAAGCGATAGTTAGAAGGATCCAATTTATTTTCTTCAAAATGTTTTTTCATATGTTCAACAACTTTTAAGATAGATTGGGTACGTCTAAAACATAGACCTAAAGGAAAAATTTCACCTTCCTTTAAAACAATTAGGGGTTTGATTTTTAAAGTAGCACCAATTAGCCCTAGTACTTTTCCAATTCTTCCACCATGACGTAAATAATCCATGCTTCCTACAGTAAAGAAAATACGAGCGGTTTTTTTAATTTCATTAATCTTTTCAACGCATTCTTCATATGATAAACCATTATCTTGCATCCTTGCGGCTTCAAGTACTAATAATCCTTGAATACAAGTATTAACGGTTGCATCAATAACAGTTACTTTTACACTGTACTTTTCTAATATATCCTTCATGGCATTGAGTGCTGAGTTATATGAACCACTAAATTTGGTTGTTATACAAATACAAATAATGTCAATACCATCTTTCGCATATTTTTCAAATACTCTATAGTAATCATCTACTGTAGGCATTGAAGTTTTAGGATAAACATTAGAATTATCTACCATTTGTTGGTAAAAATCACGAACATCGATTTCAACCTTTTCTTTTAAATACTTATTTCCATCCATGCTTACATAGAATGGTACGACTTCAAGATGGTGTTTTTTTATTAATTCTTCACTCAAATCACATGATCCGTCTGAAATTATTTGATACATATTTTATCTCCTCTCTAAAAATATTATATTTTTAAAAACATTTGCCGTCTCTATTAATATATTAATAAATATATTTTCATATATTATAAACAATAATGATTAAGTGAATGTTAACAAAATATTTTTTTCTCCTTTTTTATTTGAATTTTTTTTGTTTTTATGTTAATATATTATTGTGAGGTGAAATTATGATTAACAATGCACTAAAAAATAGATTTTTAAAGTATATTTCTTTTGATACACAATCTGATGAAAGTTCTAAAACTATTCCATCAACTAGTAAGCAAAAGGAACTTGGAAAATTTCTTAAAAATGAATTAAATAACTTAGGATTAACTAATGCTTTTATCGATGAATTTGGTTATGTTTACGCTTATTTAGAAAGCAATTGTCATTCTGATAAAACAATTGGTTTAATATCCCATATGGATACTTCTGATGAAGCAAGTGGAGCTAATGTAAAGCCAGTTATTATTGAAAATTATCAAGGCCAAATTATTAATGTTAATAAAGAACTTGGCGTAATTCTTAACCCTAGTGAATTCCCATACTTATTAAAACAATTAGGACATGAACTAATTACTACTGATGGAACTACTTTATTAGGGGCTGATGATAAAGCAGGTATTGCTATAATAATGACTGCTATCGATGAACTAATCAAGGGCAAAATAGATTATCCTAATATAATTATTACCTTTACCCCTGATGAGGAAATCGGACGAGGAACTGACAAATTCAACTATGATTTTTATAAAGAACATAATTGTTCAATAGCTTATACTATCGATGGTGGCGAACCAAATTATATTAATTATGAAAATTTTAATGCTGCTAGTGCTATTATTACCATTAACGGCAAATCAATACACCCGGGAAGTGCCAAAGGTAAAATGATTAATAGCCAATTAATAGCAATGGAATTTAACTCTTTATTGCCTAGCAATATGTTACCTTCTTTAACCGATGGTTATGAGGGATTCAACCATTTAACTTCTATAGAAGGAACTGTTTCTAAAACAACCATGTCATATATCATTAGAAACCACGATATGAATAAATTTAATCAACAAAAAGAATTATTTTTATTTGCTACTGATTTTTTAAATAAAAAATATGGAGCTAATACTGTAAATACCCAAATAAATGATAGTTACTATAATATGAAAGATTTGGTATTAACAAATAAAGATATTTTAACAAAAGTTGAAGATGCCTTAAAAGAAAATGGATTAGAACCCGTATATGATCCAATTCGTGGAGGAACTGATGGTGCACGATTAACATATTCAGGAATTCTTACACCAAATCTAGGTACAGGAGGTCAAAATTATCATGGACCTTTTGAATATCTTGATGTTGATGAAGCTTCAACAATGGTCAACGTTGTAAAATCATTAGCACATAATTTTCTCAAGTAAAATTAAATAGTCTTTTAAAAGAAAAAGCGGAATGTTTGAATGAACTGATGTCTGTCAAGTAGACAGATAATAAAAATAAAAATTTATGCCAATAAAGCTTGGTTTCGATATTCTATCGGAGTCAAGCTTTTTAATTTGGCTTGGAATCTCTTGTTATTATAAAATTCAATATAATCTTTTATAGATTGAATTAAATTTTCTATTGAATAAAATTTATTTAAGTAATACATTTATGATTTTATGGTTTTCCAAAATGCTTCCATAGGACCATTATCAATACATTTACCAACTCTAGACATACTTTGTATCATACCTTGTTGGTCTAATTTAAACTTAAATATTTTAGATGTGAATTGGAATCCTCTATCACAATGCCTCCAAAGTAAATAGTGAATAATTTTATTTTTATTCACTGTCTACTTTAGAGACATCATATCAGAATATTCCGTTTTTTTACAGTTATTTAAAAAATTGGTGTGATTTAACCTCTTTTAAAAAATAAAGTTGGTAGCATTTTTAATAATTAATAAAGTAGTCGATATAAAAAACGAATTTCATTACAAAATTCGCTTTTTTTTACTTTTTATTTATTTAAAAGAATAATCATTCCGTAAAAATTATTCTTTTTATTATTGGAAAATGCTATCTAATTACCTCTATAATTTTTTTAATTGGTTCAACTTTTTCATTTGTCATAACATAAGCACTAGATAACATATCAATTGCCTCATTAACATTTTTTTCATTAACGTATAATGTTGCTAATACATCACCAGATTTAACAAAATCACCAACTTTTTTATTTAAAACAATTCCTACACCCATATCAATTTTAGATTCTTTAGTTTCCCTTCCAGCACCTAGTAACATTGCTGACTCGCCAACCTTTAAAGCATCAATTTCAGATACATAAGCATCATCATCTTCATACACTACTTCAACAGTATTCTTTGAAACATTAAATAAACTATAATCATCAATAACGTTAATATCACCATTTTGGTAAGCAACCATTTGTTTGAATTTTTCAAGGCCTTTACCACTATTAATAGCATCTATGGTCATTGACATAGCTTCTTCTTCAGTTTTAGCGATATTGCATACTAACAAAATTTCATTTGTTAAAGCAATACATAAATCAGTAAAATCTTTAGGTCCTTTTCCTTTTAACGTATTAATAGCTTCTTCTACTTCCAAGGCATTACCTACTGCACATCCAAGAGGTTCTGACATATCTGTTAGAGTTGCTACAGTATCTCGATTTGCTAAACGTCCGATTTCAACCATAGCTTTAGCTAATTTTTCGGCCATTTCAACGTTTTTCATAAAAGCACCTTTGCCAACTTTTACATCAAGTACAATGTGATCAGCACCACTAGCTAATTTTTTTGACATAATTGATGAAGCAATAAGGGGAATAGAATCAACAGTTCCCGTTACATCCCTTAAAGAATACAATAACTTATCAGCTGGTGTAATATTAGCTGTTTGTCCAATTATAGCAAGACCAATTTCATTTACCTGTTTAAAGAAATTTTCTTTTGTTTGTTCAATTTTAAAATTTGGTATAGACTCTAATTTATCCAAAGTACCACCAGTATGACCTAATCCTCTACCACTCATTTTTGCCATTTTAACTCCGCATGCAGCTGCTAAAGGACCAACTACAAGACTAGTTTTATCACCAACACCACCAGTACTATGTTTGTCACATTTAACGCCCGAAATTGCCGATAAGTCAATTTGTTCGCCACTTTCAAGCATTGCTCTTGTAAAATATAATTGTTCATCAGATGTCATCCCATTAAAATATACAGCCATAAGAAAAGCACTAACCTGGTAATCAGGAATATTACCATTTACATATCCATCAATTAAATATTTGATTTCTTCATGACTTAATGCTTCATTGTTTCTTTTCTTTATTATTAAATCTACCATTCTCATATTATTAATCCTCTTTCTTCTTATTATTTCTAGCTATTTCTAAAGCTTTTTTAGTTTGTTCAAAAACTAGTTTGCTAAGTTCAACTGTGGGCATACTACAAATTTTTTCATTTTCATATACATCAACAATTTCAACATAAATGTTTGTTCTAAAAAAGGGGATGGCACAACTTTTTTTATATGCTCCATCGATTGCTAAAACGACTAAAGGTGCACCTGATTTTTGGGCAATTTTGAAACTACCAGCATGATAATCATTTAAGGTAATTCCTCTAGAACGAGTTCCTTCCGGATAAATCATAAAGTTTACACCATTTTTAACTTCGTTAATAATTGTTAAAACTGATTTTACGGCTGAACGATCATCGCTTCTATCAACGGGAACCCCACCTAGGGCTTTTACCATACCCGAAATAATGGGATTTTTAGTATGTTCAATTTTATACATACTTCCTCTGGGGTAACTTTTTAAAACCAAATCATAAACAAACATATCTAAAAAACCTTGATGATTAGAATAAAAAACTAACGGTTGTTTTTTTGGTAATTTATCCATGCCTTTAACATGAATTTTTATTCCCAACCAAAAGATTATAAATGATGACACATCATTCATTAAACGCCATCTTTTTTTATCCCGTGGATCATAGGTTTTGGCAAATTGTTTGCCTTTAAAAATTAAAATCAATATAATTGCCCCACAAAATAAGGCAATAACTAATAAAAAGGCAAAAATACCAATTATCAATGATATTAAAATATTTTTATTAATAATATAACTCAAAATAAAACTGGTAATTGCTAATAAAAAACTAAACACAATTGAAAGAAATAAAATCATATTTCACCTTAATTAATACATAATATATAGTTATTATACCATATATTTATTTTTTTGTCATTAAGGTTAATAATTTTATTATTTTAATTTATTTCTTCATCAATATTTATGTTATCAACTTGCTTTTGACCTGATGTCATAATGAAAACAACTCTTTCACCAACTACTTCTAATGTGGAAATAGTTTTTTTTAAAATTTCTCCATTATAGTCAAAACTAATATCGGAATGTTTTTGTACAAGTCTACCTCTTACGCCGACAATATCACCTTTACGACAATAATCACATGTTGAAGTGGCCATAGCATTCCAAACCACACATCTAATAAAATCAGTATCATAATCCCCTTCACTATTACGAAATGGTCTATTAACGGCTAATCTTATAACAGCATAAGAACCATCTTCATAATTTTTTAAAGTAGGAGTTTCTACTATTCTCCCCACTAATAAAACTGAATTAATCATTTATTTTTACCTCCACAACAATATTATACTTATTATTTATAATTTTGCAAATGTGGTAAAGATATCTTGAATTTTCTAAATAATCATTATTTAAGAAATATTCATCTCTATTTAACTATTTTCACAACATAAAACTAACCGAATTTTGACGAATAAAAAAAATTTCGCTTTTTTTGCAGTTTTTGAATTTTTTTACATTTTTGGGAAATACTTTATTATGAGGAAACTAATATAAATTATATCAGTAATTTTATATTATACAAGGTATTTTTATGAAGAAAAATTTAAAAGGTTTTTTAGTAGCTACTCATCTTCTTTTTGTTAGTGGAGCACTACTGTCTACATCTTTATTGGTAAAAGAATATGAAAACGGCTATTTGTTTCTAATTTTTTGCTCATTTTTGGTTACAATTTTATTAATTATTTTAGAAGGGAAGACAAATCTAACCCTAAAAGAAATTCTTAACAAACGCCTATTTAGAATACTATCGTTAATTTATTTTTCTACCTCAATTATTCATTGTTTATATGCCCTCTTTTTGTTAATTGATAATTATTACTATATAAAAACGCCTATAACAATTTTAGCATATTATTTTTGTTTATTATCCATTATTCTTTCTTATAATAAGTTTTCGATTAATTTAAATATTGGCGTAGTTAGCATGATTTTTAGCATTATTCCTTTATTTATAATTACTATCTTTTTTCCTAAAGGAGAACTTAAAGTTTCTTATACTCCGAGTAATATTAATTATCTTTTTTTATGGTCATATGCCACTATTTTTTTAGATTTATTTTATTATCAATTGTTATTTAAATCAGAAAATTTTATTATAAAAAATCAAACAAAATTATACATAGCTATTACAACTTTCTTCTTAATTTTTTTATATTCATATTTTGATTCAAAAATTGTACCAACTAAGTTTTTAAATACTTTTTTCCCCAATCTTTTAAAATATCGAATATCTAATGAAAAATCACATATTCATTTTGACTTAATTTGTTTAGCAGTTATTTATATTGCCTTTTTATTTAAAACTATTATTTTTGGAGAGGGTATTAGAATCTTTTTAAAGGTAAAAAAACGTAGTAACTTTAATATATTTATGTATGTATTTATGTATCTAATAGCTGCCATTCTTATCTTTTTCTTTCCCAAAGACTTTAACTTAATTAAATTAATGCTCATATTTAATAGCAATTTAGCTTTTATAACCATAATTTTTTTAGGAGGTATATTAATTGTTAAGAAATTACATTCAAGAAAACAAGGATCGTAATGACCTAGTATATGGAAATATTAATAATTTAGAATACCTTTTCGCAAAAGGAATGATAGATTTAAATATATTTGAAAAAGTCATTAAACCTTATCTGCAAGCACAAAATAACCCCACATCCATTTTAAATGAATTAAAAGTTATATCTACTAAAGAATTTGATTACTTAATAGGAAATGGCGATATTCTTTTTTTCTATCAAAATAAATATTACAAATATTCCTTAGGAAAAATACCAAAACGATCAATTTCCGAAAGCATTATTGATCCTATCAACTTAATAGGTTCAAGAGAAGGATTAAATGAATCTATAAAGGATAGTCGAGTTCTTTTAAAAAAAAGAATAAAATCTAATAAACTTGAATTTAAAGAATTTATTATTGGTAATCACACTCTAACAGATTTAAATGTTGTTTTTATTAATGGCAAAGTAAACGAAAAGCAATTAGATTTAATTAATAAAAAAATTGAAAAAAACTTGGACAAAGAAATTATATCTATTGGCGATGTAACAAACTTGTTGTGGGTAGATCATCTAATTCCCAATTTTGAAATAACTGGTAATCCTGAAACCCTAGCGAATGCGCTTCTTAAAGGTAAAATCATTATTTTAATCGACAATTTACCTTTAGCGTTAATAATACCAACTAGCGTCTTAGAGCTAACCGAAATTGAAAATGAAACTAATAATCCTAAATTTGTAAATATTTTTAATCGCTTATTTATTCTATTATTTTTATTTTTATCCATTTTTTTGTTAGGATTATTTGTAGTTGTAACAAGTCATCACCCCCAAATTTTACCAACAATTTTTATCGCGAACTTTCAATTATCGGAACGAGGAACAGCCTTTCCTTTAATAATTGAAATAATTGTTTCTTTAGTTTTGTTTGAGCTTTATCGAGTGATTTCTTCTCGTGGTTCATTGTCGTTTGTCCAAAATATTATTATTGTCTTTGGCGGAATATTTATTGGTCAAAATGCCATTGATGCAAGTATTGTTGGCACCCTTTCAATTATTATAACTTCGATATCTTACATATCCGGTTTTGCCGTAACCACCAACCCTCAATTAATAACTTCATTTTTTATATTTAGAATCTTTATTTTAATTATGTCTTTTATCTTAGGATTAAGTGGCTTTTTAATCAGTAGTATAATTATTATCGATTATCTTGCTAATATTAAAGTTTTTGATCAATTATATTTTGATCCAATTATTCCTTGGAATTTAAAAAAAGTTTTAAAATGGCTTAACCCAAAAAAGGAGTAGTATGAAGAAAAAATTTACTATTTTATTATTAATATCTTTAATTGTAACCTTATTTAGATTACGAAATGATTATGTAGACATCACTTACATGACTTATATTTCCAGTATTGGATTAAATTATAATAATGAAAATAAAGAAATTGAAGTATATTCATATATTATAAACAATTTTACCCTAAGCAAAAGTGATTTTAATACTTCTTCTGACAATACGGCTGCTACATGTCTTTTATCTAAAGGCGATAGTGTCGAAGATGCCTTTTTTGAATTAATTAATTGTTTTAATATTTCCGTTGATTTCAGTCATTTGGATTCTTTAGTTTTTAATGAAAATTTCTTTTTTAAAGATAATTTAGAACAATTAATACTGTTCATGAAAGATAATCCCAAGTTTTATCCCGATTATAATGTTTATATTACTGATAACGAAATAAAGGATATTTATAACATTGAACACTTTAACGATATATCAAGTTATTATACAATCATTACGGAAAATAAAAATGATATGGAATATCATTTAACCCCCTTTACACATTTAGTAAATGATTTTTATATTGATAATTACTTTTGTCTATATCCCTCTGTTAAAAAGAAAAAAAATATTTTAAGTGCGGAAGATCAAGGAAATGCTTTATTTCTAGATGGCTATTATTATTTCGATAATGAAGAGTTGAAAAAAATTAATTATAGTGATGAGCCTCTTCTTTTTCTTATTTATTCAATTAATGATATAACCATTAAGATTGATGAAATTGATTATCAAATTATAAAATATAATAATTATCATTTTCATTTTAAAAAAAGATTGATAATTATCTATTATTTAAAAACTAATTATCAACATAGTTTAAAAAAGAAAATAGAAAATTACATTAAAAACTCCTATTATCAAGGAAGAGATTATTTTAATGTTGATTATTATGGATTGAATATTGATTTATTAAAAATTATTGCAGTTGAAAAAAATGTTTTAGAAAAATAATAAAAAAGAAAATAGTTTATGTTCAAATACATATTTACTATTTTCTTTTATTTTGTTTTCTTAGAATAAAACGCTTATACCATCAGGAATAATTGTTATTTTTTTCTTACCAACTATCTCATAGGCCTTGTTTAAGGCTTCATCGATTGTTGTAGCGTGCATTATATGCATTGAAGTAATAATTTTAGGATCGCATTTATCTGTAACTATTATTACATGTGCTTTACATAAAATACGTGCAAGAATTTGAGCTTCCCATTGATCAAATTCAGTATTTTCAGGAGCAACATCATTTAAAGCTTGATAGGCTTCGAATGCATCTTTTTTATCAGCTAATAGATGATAAAAGAAATCACCACCGGTTCCATCAGCACAAGAAGAACAAATTATTATTACTCCATTTTTGTTAACACAAGCTTCGGCGGCTGTCATCCCTTTTACAGTTTGATAAATATTTTGATCTAATGGATAACCACCATTAGTTGTAATAACAATGTCTGAATAAATTGGTTTTACTAAAGCGATTTGTTTTACTAAAGCACAACCATGTGCATGGGCTTCTTCTAAATCACCAGCAAAAGCTTTAATTATTTTCTTTTCACCATTAATAACAACATTTAATATAAATGCAAGTCCCGCTGCTTTAGCTGCATATAGCATATCATTATGAATTGGATTGTTTTCCAAATTACCAGCTCGTGAATTGCGATTAGCAATAAACCTAGCATTATGATTCCATAATACGGTTTTTTTAGATGCAATACCTGGTAGTATTGATTTTCTACCTCCAGAAAAACCAGCAAAAAAGTGAGGTTCAATAAAGCCTTCACTTATTAATAAATCGGCTTCATCAACTATTTTATTAATCCACAATTCACCACCAGAAGGTAAAATTCCTTTAAAAGTCATTTCATCATCATTATAGGCATTATGAATAACTATTCTTTCTTTTGTAGCAATTTCCTCACCATATTTATTTATTAACTCTTCCTTAGTTGTAGGTCTATGCATTCCTGTAGCAATAAGTATTGTAACTTTTACTAAAGGATTATTTTTTCTAACCTCTTTTAAAAGAATTGGCATTGTAATATGGCTAGGTACGGGCCTAGTATGATCGCTCGAAATAATTACTATGTGTTTTTTGTCTTTAGCTAAAACCGATAAAGGAAGCGAAGAGATAGGATGCTCAAGGGCATCTTCGACAAGTTCTACTTCTGATTTATCTGGAACATAGTTTTCCGTTTGGGAAACTAAAACACCTGCCACTTGAGAATCTGGTAAAACTAAATCAATATGATCTTTATAATATGGTAATTTAAAATGAGCCATATGGTATCCTTTCTTATTTAAATGTGCAATCATTAATGATTGCACATAATTATATTAATCTAACTTTTTGGCAATGCCTTGTTCTTTAGCTACTCTTCCAACTTCTTTAGCAACTACTTCACAAACACGTTTATCAAATGGTGAAGGAATTATGTAGTTTTCATTTAATTCTTCAGGAGTAATTAAAGATGCAATGGCACGACTAGCTGCCAATTTCATTTCTTCTGTGATATCCGTTGCTTTTACATCTAAAGCTCCACGGAAAATACCAGGGAATACTAAAACATTATTAATTTGGTTAGGGAAATCACTACGTCCTGTAGCAACAACTTTAGCTCCGCCTTCTTTTGCGACATCAGGCATAATTTCTGGTGTTGGATTTGCCATAGCAAAAATAATAGGATCCTTTGCCATAGTTTTAACCATTTCAGCAGTAACAAGGTTAGGGGCTGATACACCAATAAAAATATCTTTATCTTTAATAATTTCCTTTAAAGGTCCACGTTGATGATTTTTATTAGTAACTTCGGCCATTGCTTTTTGAGCGGAATTCATCCATTCTTCACCAGGACACAAAGCACCTTGCCTATCAACTAAAACAATATCACCAATACCAAATTGAAGAATCAATTTACAAATAGAAATTCCGGCACTACCAGCACCATTAATAACTACTCTTGCATCTTTCATTTCCTTACCAACAACTTTTAAGGCATTTATTAAACCCGCACAAACAACAATTGCTGTACCATGTTGATCGTCATGGAAAACAGGAATATCAAGTTCTTTTTTTAATCTTGACTCAATCTCAAAACAACGAGGAGCAGAAATGTCTTCAAGATTAATACCACCAAAACATGGAGCAATTCTTTTTACTGTCTCTACAATTTCATCAACATCTTTGGTATCTAAACAAATAGGGAATGCATCAATATTAGCAAATTGTTTAAATAAAATTGACTTTCCTTCCATAACTGGCATACCAGCTAATGGACCAATATCGCCTAATCCAAGTACTGCTGTACCATCTGATACTACCGCAACAAGATTACCTTTAGAAGTATATTTATAAACATCATTAGGATTTGCGTGAATTTTACGACATGGTTCTGCAACACCTGGAGTGTAAGCTAGAGACAATTCATCTTTATTTTCTACTTTTACTTTAGAAATAACCTCAATTTTTCCATGATTCTTTTCATGTAATTCAAGACTTCTTTCGTATACTGTTTTTTCAGTCATTTTTCATCTACCTCTTTTATTCTATTTTAATAACTACTTTTAAAATTATTATCTTTAACTTGGAAATCACCAAAATATGCCTTAACATCCATTCCTAGATATTTTGCCATATCAATCATTTCTTTAACGGTATTTTCATTTACTGGAATACCTTCTTTTTCTACTCTTTTTATAGCTTCCATTTCTTTTTCACCATGTGTATAAATACGAGTAGCATTATTTGCTTTAGGGCTATTTCTTAATTCACTTAAATATTCGTTAAAGTGAGCTTTAATAGCTTCTGGATCTCCAAAATATGCAGGGTTTATAGCCATAAATCCATGACAAATTCCTGAGAATCCATTTTGCATTGTATGGGCTGATGTTACACCTTGTGATAAAATTGATGAGAACAATTCACACAACATACCATAACCATAGCCTTTGTGTCCTCCTAATAATTCTGTATCGCCACCAAGAGGTACAATACCACCACCTTCATGAGCCTTAATATTTCCTAATACTTCACTAGCACTATTAGAAGATTCTCCTTCTTTATTAACAGCCCAACCAGTTGGAATAGGTTTATTCATTTTATTATACATTTCAAGTTTTCCACGAGTTACTACTGTGGTAGATGCATCAAAGAAGAAAGGATAAGGATCAGCAGGAGCACTACAAGCAATTGGATTAGAACCTAGCATAGCTTTTTTACCAAATGTAGGTACCATGATAGCCTCCGAATTGGTACATGAGAAGCCAATTAAACCTTGTTCCATAGCCATTCTTGCATAATAACCTGCAATGCCATAGTGATTAGAATTACGAACAGTAACAATACCAACACCAGTTTCCTTAGCCTTTTTAATAGCAAGTTCCATTGCATAGTGTCCAATTAATTGTCCCATTCCTGATTTACCATCAATAACAGCCGTAACTGGAGTTTCAAATACTACTTCTGGTTTAGCTTTAACAGAAATTAAACCACTTTCTATTCCTTTATGATATCTAACTAAACGTTGCATACCATGAGATTCAATACCAAAATCATCAGACATTAGTAATACATCGGAAATAATTCTACTTTCATCTTTCGTGAAACCAAATTTTTGGAATGCTTCCATACAAAATTTATCTAGTAACTCACGAGAAAAATTTACATAAGCCATTTATTTTACACCTCTATCTAAATATTTTTACGCATTAATTATAACATATTTTTTTTAGTTAAAAGTGGTAAACGCTTTCTAATCTAACTTACTATTCTTGTTAAATGGATTTAATGTAAAAATGTATAAATTATGACTATCAAAAAATTCCTGTATTTTTGGTAAATCAGAAAATCTTAAATCATCTAATACATCGACCATTTCTAAATAATTTAAACCACTAAAAGAAAAATCTAATATTTTTTCCGCAATACTATCAATATTATTGAATCTTTTTAAAGTTCTTGCTTTTTGAATTTTTAGATAATGGTTAAATTTATCAGCATCAATCTTATCCGTTCGAATAGTATCAATAACTCTTTTTACTTCTTCTTTTAATTCTAATGGATTACTAGTATTGCTACTTATTTCAACAAAAGCATATTCTTTTTCAAAAAAGGCTTCAAAAGAGAAAGAATAATCTACTAATTCTTTACGTTTCCATTCTTGATAATATAAGGAAGAGTCCCCAAAATACATATCTAAAAGAATATCCAAATATATTGAAATTTTAAAACGGTTTAAGGTTGAATACCTACTAGCGGATAACTTTAAACCAAAGGCCATTTTCGGGATATTTAAATCAAAAGGAAGTTCCTTTTCTTTAATTTTTTTATCAAACACTTCTCTTTCATATATTATTGAAGGAAAGGTATATGGAGAGAATGATTTATTTTTAAAGGTGCCATCTAATAATTTCATGACAGTATCAACTTCAAAATCACCCGTTACTACTAGTGTCATATTAGCAGGATGATAAAAATGTCTGTAGGCGTTATTTAAATCATCAACAGTAACTCTTTTTATTTCTTCCACGCTACCACCAATATCATAGCGAATAGGGTTCTTACTATACATTAATTTATATAAATTCGTTATTAATTGTTCGTAATCACGATCTAATCCCATCAATAATTCTTGTTCGATGATTCCTTTTTCCTTTTCAACGTTAGAAGTTGTAAAATATGGTGTTAAAATAAAATCAATGAGTAATTTCAAACATTTTTCAAAATTTGATGTTGTTGAAAAATAGTAACATGTTTGTAAATAAGATGTAAAAGCATTGACATCTGCACCAAATGATGCGAAAGTATTAGATACATCAGTATCACCGCTTGTGGCAAAATTTTTATGTTCTAAAAAGTGAGCAAGACCTTTAATGTCACAATATTTTATATCATTAATTTTGTATTGATATGAGAAAGAACCATATGGTACACCTAATATAGCAAAATAATGTTTATACCCCTTCTTAGGGATTAAATACACTTTCATGCCGGAGTCAAGGGTTAAGAAATAATATTTTTCACACAAAATACGATTCTCAAATATTTTCATTTTTTACGCCCCCTAATAAATAAATAGTATCTAGTTTTAAAGTTAAGGCCGCTTGAACGACTTCATCTTTTGTAACATTTTTTATTAGATTAACATTATCTTCAATACTTCGATAAGGTCTACTTGAAAAAATATTATTGGCATTGAAAGAATTTAAATTATCCGCATCTCTTAAAAGTTCATTTATCATCGATGCTTTTGTAAGATTAAAAGTATCATCATCAATAAATCCTTTTTGATAATCGAAAACGACATTCATTATGCTACTTTTTACCTTTTCGTAGTTTTCTATAGATATTCCAGCATAAACATGTAAAAAGCCATTTCTTAAGGAATAATCGGTGCTTATTGAATAAGCCATTCCCATTTGTTCTCTAATTAGTTGCACTAATGTTGAATGAAAATAACCGCCCATTAATCCTGATAATAAAATTAGGCCCCCCATTAGTTCATCATCTAAATAAATATTGGTTCTATATCCCACACAAAGAATAGATTGGTTAATATATTGCTTTTCAATTTTTTCTTTAATTTTTATGTTTTCAATATTTTTATTATTAACAAATTTAAATTTTTTTGAATAAATGTATTGATTTAGTTTAGTTATTTTTGATTTTTCTAAACACAAAGAAATTTCAGGAATATCCATATTACCAGCTACAATTAAAAGGCATGGTATCTTTAATAGTTCATCATAACACCGTTTAACGTCTTCAAGAGTTACTTTCATTATTTCATCTTTGTTACCATACAATTTAATACCTAATTCTTCATCTGCAAACATTATTTCATAAAATCTCATGACTGCATATCGTGATTTATTATTATAAATATCATCTATAGCTTTAATAACAGCTTTTTTTTCTATTTCCAATAATTCTTCTGTAAAATTGGGATTAAATATGCATTCTTCAAAAATCTTTAAGCATTCATCCAAATAATTATCATCGTTAAAATATTCAGGATTTAAAAAATATAATTCCATGGTAGTATGTTCCATACAACCAATTAATGACCGAGAGTTGTATAAAGACGATTCATACAATTCTTCTAATTTGTAATTCAAAATATCTTCACGAGGATATTTTTTATTAGTTTTGAATAATAATCTTAATAATAAAGTTTTGGCGGCATTATCCTTATTAATATAAGGAGATAAAAAATGTAGTTTCAAACAAATTGTTTTAAATCTATTATCATAATGAAAATAGCAATCAATATTATTTATTTTTCTTTTTTCCATAAATTTAACACCTATATATAATTATTTTTAACAAAATTTCTTCAAATGATACTAAATATAAGAAAACCACTAGTTAACTAGTGGTCAATATATTAATATTTGATAGCTGTTTCTAAAGCTAAAGTCATCATATTTTCAAAAGCAGTTTGGCGTTCTTCTGATGTTGTTTCTTCATGAGTAATAAAGGAATCAGAAATAGTTAAAATACATGCGGCACTTTTATTTGAAACTCTAGCATTATGGAATAGAGCAAAACTTTCCATTTCAACGCATAGACATCCTTCATCTTTGTTCAAACGTTTATATAAATCAGGTTCAGTCCCATAAAAAACATCACTTGAATGGACGGTTCCGTAATGAACTGGAAGGGATAATTCTTCGGCTGTTTTTAAAATATTATTAGTAAGCTCTTCTGTTGAAGCAATT
The DNA here is from genome assembly GCA_934098295.1 of uncultured Bacilli bacterium. Taxonomy (GTDB): domain Bacteria; phylum Bacillota_I; class Bacilli_A; order ML615J-28; family CAG-313; genus UBA1737. Next base: position 48,624 of record CAKONV010000004.1, read on the forward strand.
CTATTTTTTTGATAACCATTTTGCACTTTTGCAAAACTAGATTCACTATAGGCATCTTTAGTAACAACCACATCATAAACTTTACATTTAGGATCATAAGCACCAGCAGAACCTATTCTAATAATGCGATCAACACCATAGAAATTAAATAATTCATAGGAATAAATACCAATACTAGGCATTCCCATACCTGATCCCATTACCGATACTTTATGACCTTTATAGGTACCAGTAAAACCTAACATACCACGAACAGAGTTGAATTGTTCAACATTCTCTAAAAAGTTAAAGGCAATATATTTTGCTCTTAAAGGATCTCCAGGCATTAAAACAGTTTTAGCAATTTTGCCTTCTTGTGTAACTTCAATATGGGGAGTAGCTTTCATTTTTAATTTTCCTCCTTTAAACTTGTGGCACCTTTCATTATAGCAATACCGCTAGAAGCACCAATACGTGTAGCACCAGCATTAACCATAGCAACGACATCATCGTAACTATGAATACCACCACTTGCTTTAACACCCATTTCTTCGCCAACCGTCTCTCTCATTAACTTAATGTCTTCAACGGTAGCTCCACCAGTTCCAAATCCAGTTGAAGTTTTAACAAAAGTTGCCCCAGCTTTCTTTGCGGCAAGGCAACAAGCTTTCTTTTCGTCATCAGTTAAATAGCAAGTTTCAATTATAACTTTCGTTGTTTTACCAGCTGAGGCTGCAACAACTCTTTTAATTTCTTCTTCAATATAATTATAATCATGTTCTTTAGCTTTGCCAATATTGATAACCATATCAATTTCATCAGCACCATTTTTGATAGCATCCATGGTTTCTAAAGCTTTTATTTCCATGGTATTAGCACCTAGTGGAAAACCAATTACTGTACAAACTAGTACATCGCTATCTTTTAAACATTCTTTGGCATAACTAACATTAACGGGATTAACACATACGCTTTTAAAATCGTATTCTTTGGCTTCATCACAAATTTTTTTAATTTCTTCGCTTGTTGAATAAGCTTTTAATAAAGTGTGATCAATCAATTTATTAACTTTCATTTTTTACTCCTAACTTTCAATCAAATCTGTAATCTTAATAAATTCAAAGTTTGTAAGAGAAACAACAGAATCTCTCATTTTCCTTAATAATTTCTTGGCTTTAATAGCACCCTTTTCATTTAAATAAAACAATTTAAAATCTATTGAATCATCTTTAATTTCATACATTAAACGATCAACATATTTGTAGAATACTTCAATAGGAACAAGCACAATTAAATTTTCTTCTTCTTCAATTTGAACATAATCTAAATGAGGCGGAAAAATTGCGGGAGTTCCTACCTTCCAACTAACACCAACCTTTACTTCGTTAGTTGCTTTTTCTACCATAATATTATATTTTCTAACATCAACATCACTACGAACAAGCGATGGTAAATAATCAATCATTGATTGATAATGACACATTTCATTTAAAACGTTCATAGGTAGATGATAAGTTACTAGTTCAGGATTCTTTTCTAAATATTCAGCTAATTCTTTTTTAGATGCGTTAATCAATTCGAACATTTCAAATTCATGAATGTTATCCAATTGTTCAAAATATATTGCGAGTTCAAAACGTTCACAAATTTCACTTATTTGTTTAAAAATCAAACGACTAATATATGGTGGTAAAATTGGAGGAACTTCACACATCAAATTAATGTTGATATAATTGGAATTAAGACGATAGATGCTTAAAATATGAGAACGTTTAGTAACAAAGAACTTATATTGAAAATCAAAATTTCTAAGTGTCATCGTTATTTCTACTTCATCATCATTTGATTTAATATTACTATTATCTAAACTATCAAAATAACCATCAATTAATTGATAAAAATCAATACGTGGTTTAATTCTTTCTCTAAAGAAATGAATAAGCATAATTAAAAAACCATCCTATTCCTTATTTTTTTAAAATGTGATGACAACGATCACAAAGTCCATCCTCATCTACATGATCAACTACTTGCCAACATCTACTACAAGTGTGACCAACAGCGGCTTCTACTAAGATTTTACCAGATGGATAATCAGTTCCTTTGTCTAAAGTATTAACAATTTCACATTTAGACACAATAAATAAAGTTGCTAAATCTTCTTTAAAATCTTTAAGTTCCTTGCTAATGGCTTCCGTTGGCATAATCTTCAATGTTGCGTTAAGACTCTTACCTATAATCTTTTCATTTCTTGCTACTTCTAATGCTTTTAGAACATCATTTCTAAATGACATGAAACTATCAAATTTAGCTATTAATTGGTCACTATTTTGATAATAAGTAGGTTGTACCATATCACATAGATAAATTGATTCAACTTTTTCACCTGGCATAAAACTATAGATTTCATCCATAGTATGTGGTAAAATTGGCGTAAGAAGCGTTGTAAGTGAAACTAAAGATTGATAGAAAACCGTTTGAATACTTCTTCTTTCAAGGCTATTATATTCATGAATATATAAGATATCTTTTGTAAAATCTAGATAGAATGAGGATAATTCATTGGTCATGAATGTTAAAATACTACGATATACTTCATCAAATTGATAGTTATTATAAGCATTATGAACATTTTTGCACACTTCATTTAATTTACATAAAATGTATTTATCAACATCTGCTAATTTATCATATTCGATAGAATTGGTACTTGGGTTAAAATCAAAAATATTAGCAAGCAAGAATCGGAATGTATTACGAATTTTACGATATGATTCGCTAATTTGTTTTAACAAATCTTTCGAAATTGGAACATCTGATTGATAAGCTACACTTGAAACCCATAATCTTAAAATATCAGCACCAAATTCATTACATACAGAAATTGGATCAATTGTATTACCAAGTGATTTACTCATTTTTCTTCCTTGACCATCAAGGGTAAAACCATGACTAATTACCGTTTTATAAGGAGCACGATCTTCTAAAGCCACGCTAGTAATTAAACTTGAATTGAACCAACCACGATATTGGTCAGATCCTTCTAGATAAACATCTGCAACTGATGAACCATATTTTTGTAGTAAAGCCGCATGGTGAGAAGTACCAGAATCAAACCAAACATCCATGATATCCATTTCTTTGGTAAATTTACCATTTGGCGAACCTGGATGTGTGTATCCTTCTGGTAATAAATCTTTAGCATCACGATCAAACCAAACATTAGAACCATATTCATTGAATAAATCTGCAATATGATTAATTACATTTTCATCAAGAATACTAGTGCCATCTTCAGCATAGAATACAGGAATTGGAACACCCCAAACTCTTTGACGACTAATACACCAATCACCACGATCTTTAATCATATTAGATAAGCGAACTTCACCCCAAGATGGAACCCATTTTACGCCCTTAATACAATCTAAAATTTCATCACGGAAACTATCGATTGAAGCGAACCATTGTGGTGTAGCTCTAAAAATAATAGGTTTCTTTGTACGCCAATCATGAGGATAACTATGCATGAACTTATGAGCTTTTAATAACATCTTTTCTTCATCTAAACGTTTAATAATTACATCATTAGCATCTTCATAGAATAAGCCTTCAAATTCACCAGCTTCTTTAGTCATAAATCCGCGAGAATCAACTGGACATAAAATATCTAGACCATACTTTTTACCAACAATAAAGTCGTCTTCACCATGACCAGGTGCAGTATGAACTAAACCAGTACCAGAATCCGTAGTAACATGATCACCTAAAATAACCGGTGAAATACGATTATATAAAGGATGTAAATACTTTACACCTTCAAGAAGAGTACCTGGCATTTTCTTAACAACTTCATAAGATTCCCAACCAATTTCTTTAGCGACTGTTTCTAATAATTCACAGGCAACAACAAAGAAACGATTTTCTACTTTTACAACACAATATTCAATATTAGGTCCAGCACATATTGCTAGGTTAGCAGGCATTGTCCATGGTGTAGTAGTCCAAATTACTAATTCACAATCAGTTGATAAAACATCTTTACCATCTACTACTGGGAAAGCTACATAAATTGAAGTTGCGGTAACATCTTTATATTCAATTTCAGCCTCAGCCAATGCTGTTTCTGATGATGGTGACCAATATACAGGTTTTAACCCCTTAAATATTAATCCTCTTTTAACCATCTTACCAAAACAACGAATTTGTTCAGCTTCATAACTATGTTTTAGAGTAATATAAGGATCATCCCAATCAGCTAAAACCCCAAGACGGCGGAAACCTTTCTTTTGAAGTTCAACTTGTTCTAAAGCATATTTTCTACATAAGTCACGGAAACTTGAAACAGACATTTCTTTACGGTTAACTTTTTTATTTTTTGATAAAGCTTGTTCAATTGGTAAACCATGCGTATCCCATCCAGGTTGATATGGTGCGTAAAAACCATTCATATTTTTATATCTTATAATAAAATCTTTTAAAATTTTATTCAAAGCATGACCTAAATGAATGTTTCCATTAGCATAAGGGGGACCATCATGTAAAAAGAAAGGTTCTTTACCTTCATTTTTCTTGTTTACTTTTTCATACAAGTTTAAAGAGTCCCACTTTTCTTGTATTTTTAATTCATTGACGCCAAGATTTCCACGCATTGGGAAATCAGTTTTTGGCATTAATAATGTGTCTTTAAAATCTTTTTTAGTATTTTCCATGGTATTCTCCTAACCTTTTTTATATATTATTAATGTTTAATTCCTATTTTCAAGCATATACGTTCTTTTTTGGTTATACCCATTTGTTCATAAATATTAATACGTCCATAATGATGTACCGACAAAATATCGTTTTCCTTTACAATATGGGAAATTGAAGTACATTCTTGATGATTAATCAATACATCACCACGTTTAATCATCTCTTGAGCATCGTTTCTACCACAATTAATGCTTCTTGATAAAATTGCATCGAGACGCATACTTGCAATATTAATAATTTTTATTTCTTCTTTTGTTAAAACTACATCACTATTATTTCTTTCAAACCATTCCAAGGGATACCTTAGGACAGTTTTAAAATTATCAATTATATACTCTTTTATCTCTTCACTGACAAAAATAATAATTCTATCATTATCTACTAAAATGTCACCAAAGGTATTACGTTCAATACCCAAAGACATAATAGTTCCAAGGACATGACGATGAGTTATTTGTTTGAATTTTTGATCAATTTTGCTTTCAAGTATAGCAATTTTAAAGTCTTCTTCTTTTGGTTCATTATAACTAATGATAGCCCTTTTACGTTCACAATCTGAATTACCACCAAAAAGATAAACATTTAGGCCATTAACTTTAGCAGCAAATATTTCTTTTTGTTCCTCAAAATCCAAAAACTTCGTTAATGCTTTATCCTCGTATAAAGCCTTGGAAACATAATCAGAAATTTTATTTTTAATCATTGTTTAAATGGCCAAATTCCTTTACCCATTTATGCAAACTTCCATCAGCAAAAGCTTTATCAGTGGCAATTAAATATAATTCTTTACCAATTTGGTAAGCTTCGCCACCAACAGCATAAATAATTCCTGATAAAAAAGACAATATGTGATTTGATTTATTTACATCTTTAACTGTATCAAAATTAATTAAAACTGGGCAATTACTAAGTATTGCATCAGCAAGTTCTAACATTTGATCATCAATATCGACATCTTCTTTCAAATTATAATTTAATAAACGATCGAAGGAAGTGCCGAATCCTTTGGCATCTACTTTTTTCTTCCTTAACATTGTTATATACTCCTACTTTGTAAATATGGTTCCAAGTCTTACAAACGTTGCTCCATGTTCAACAGCAATTTTATAGTCATTAGTCATTCCCATTGAAAGTTCTGTGCATGGCGCATATGGTAAATTAAGAGCTTGGACTTCTTTTTGCAATTCAACCATTGCATCAAAATAACCGGCAATTGCATCTTCATCAAATGTATACTTGCCCGTAGTCATCAAGCCGACAACTTCTATTTTTTCATATTTAGCTAAGCTTTTTATAAAAGGCACTACTTTTGTTTCATCAAGGCCTGCTTTATTAGGACATGAGGCAATATTTACTTGAACAAAACATTTTAAAGGCTCCTTTTTCTTTCTCGCTTTATTAATGGCATTAGCTAAATCAATGCTGTCAAGAGAATGAAGATAGTCAATAGAATCAACAAATGCACTATTTAATTTTGGTGGAATTTTTATTATACCAAAATAGTGCCAAATTATAGGATAGTCTTTTAAAGCTTCATATTTTTCCATAAAAATCTCTTTACGATTTTCACCTAATTCTAAAATGCCACCTTCAACAAATTCTCTAGTTTTTTCAATATCAAAATATTTTACAGCAGCAACAATTCTTACGTTTGGATAATTTTTTAGACTTTCTTTTACCTTTATAATTTGATCCTTAATTGCCATATTCAAAACCTCTACTTTTAAATAATTTCTAGTAAATTTAGATAAATTATTTAAACTTATTATACCACAAACCCTAAAAATTTACAAGTTATAAACTAACTATCTTTTTGACCAAAGTTTTTTAATAATTTAAAAGTACAATAACTTGAAAAAAAAATTAAAATTTTATATAATAACTTGAAATAAAATAGGCCCTAATAGTTTAACGGATAAAATACAAGATTCCGATTCTTGTGCTGTAGGTTCGATTCCTACTTAGGGTACCATCTAAAAATTTAAAGGTTTGATGTAGTAAAAATACTATTTCAAATCTTTTTTTTGTCTTATCATTAGCCTAAATGTCATTGTTGTGATAAAATGTGATTAATGCATTATGAAGGATGGTATAATATAAACCTATAAACTATATTATACAAAGAATACTATGAATAAAAAATTTGTTATTTTAAACAATGGCATAAAAATGCCAACTATAAGATATGGTGTTTTTAGAATGACCAATTTAGATGAATGTGAAAAATGCGTTATCAAAGCCATTAAATCTGGGTATAGACTTATTGATACCGGCCTATGAAAACGAAACAGCGGTTGGTAATGCTATCAAAAAATGTGGTATTCCACGTGAAGAATTATTTATAACATCAAAACTGTGGGTAACCGATACATCTTATGAGAAAGCTAAAGATGGTTTTTATCGTTCCTTAAAAAAATTAGGTTTAGATTATATCGATTTATATCTTATACATCAACCCTATAATGATGTATTTGACAATCCTATATTACAAGAAATAACCCTAAAACATCACAAATCTGTTGCTCAAATAGTCATAAGATGGCTACTCCAAAGAGGAATTGTCCCTGTTATTAAGTCATCTAATCAAGATCGCATTAAGGAAAATATCAATGTATATGACTTTGAACTAAATATCGAAGAAATGCTTAAAATAAGTAAACTAGATACAAAAACATCAACATCACAAAGAACCAAAGGGGATGAAGTTGAAAATTTCTTAAAAAATACTACCAATTTTAATGTTTAATTAAATATCCACTAAAAAAGCAAAAAAAGCCATATTGGCTTTTTTTATTTTTGTTCCATTTTATCTGGGGCACTAACACCTATCAATTTTAAAGCATCTTTTAATACAATTTGAACAGCTTTTAAAACGGTAAGTTTTTCTAGCACTTCTTCTTTATTATCAGTAATAACTTTTTCATCATTATAGAAACTATGAAGAGCCGATGATAATTCATAAATATAATGTGTCATTTTATGAACCAATCTTTTGGTAGCAACTTCTTCAATAATAGATGGGTATTGCATCAAAAGTAAACTTAAATCTTTTATCTTATTTAAATCTAAAACGTGGAAAGAAGAAACAGGCATGAATTGGAAACCCATACTTTGCCATCTATCGAAAATTCCAGAGATTCTTGCATGTGCATATTGAGCATAATATACTGGATTATCTGTAGATTTTTGTTTCATTAACGTTAAATCTAAGTCCATGTGGGTAGATAAAGCTTTATCTACATAGAAATAACGAAGAGCATCAGTACCAACTTCACTGATTAAATCGGCAAGAGTGATGGCTTTACCACTTCTTTTGCTCATTTTTACTTCTTCACCATTTTCAATAACTCTTACCATTTGAAGAATTTCCACATCAATTAGATTACTATTGCCACCAACCATACTAACAGCGGCATGAAGACGATCAATATAGCCATGATGATCAGCACCTAATACATCGATTAAGTGATCATATCCACGAGCTAGTTTATTTGCGTGATAAGCGATATCTGGTAAAAGATATGTATAGCTACCATCCGATTTAACTATAACACGGTCTTTTTCATCATTATATAAAGAGGTCTTTAACCATAAAGCTCCATCTTTTTCATAAGTATATCCTTTTTCTTTTAAAAGTGATAAAACTTTTTCAACAGCACCAGTTTCATAAAGTGATGTTTCACTAAACCAAGTATCAAAATGAACATTAAAGCTAGCTAGATCTTGTTTTAAGTTATTCAATAATTTTTCTTTTCCAAAATTTCTAAACAATGTTAAATCAAAGTTATTCACATATTTATCTTGATAAACATCTCTAAAACTTTCAGCAACAGTTATAATTTCTTTGCCATGATAGCCATCTTCTGGTAATTCTAAAGGGTAACCATATAATTCCATATAACGGGCATAAACAGACTTAGCCATATTAGTAATTTGATTTCCAGCATCATTAACATAATGTTCACGATTTACAATATATCCAGCTTTAGTCATGACATTGGCTAGACTATCGCCATAGGCTGCTCCCCTACCATGGCCAACATGTAAATATCCAGTCGGATTAGCTGAAACATATTCTAAACAAATCTTTTGACCATTACCAACGTTAATTTTTCCGTAATCATCTTTTTTGTCATTGATGATTTGAATAATGGCTGTTATTTTATTTAAATCTAAGGTAAGATTTATAAAACCAGGAGCAGCCGCTGTTGCGGATGAAATTCCCATTTTATCATAAGAAAGGTTAGAAATTATTTCATTCGCAATAATCATTGGAGCTTTATGAGCAACTTTTGCAAGTCTCATAGCAACATTAGTTGCATAATCACCAAATTTTTTATCCTTTGGATTTTCTAACACAATGCTTTCACTAGATGGAATAATATTGTTATCAAGATATCCAAGTTTTTCAATGCTATTATATATTTCTTCCCTAATGTTTTTTAACATTACATCAAGCATAATTATCTCCTAATTTAAATATTTCTTTAATTCTTCTACCTTATCAGTTTTTTCCCAAGTAAAGTCTTCGTCATTTCTACCAAAATGACCGTAATTGGAAGTTTTTTGATAGATTGGTCTTCGAAGTTTTAAATCTCTTATGATTCCTTTTGGTGTTAAATCAAAAGTTTTATGAACAATGTCAATTAATTCTTTTTCACTATATTTAGAAGTACCAAAAGTATCTATGCAAATACTAGTAGGTTCAGCAATTCCAATAGCGTATGATAATTGAATTTGAAGTTTAGTAGCAAATCCTGCAGCGACAAGGTTTTTAGCAACATATCTTGCAGCATAGCTAGCACTACGGTCAACCTTAGTAGGATCTTTTCCCGAGAATGAACCACCACCATGAGGGGCATATCCACCATAAGTATCGACAATTATCTTTCTACCTGTAAGTCCTGTATCACCTTTAGGTCCACCAATAACAAATCTACCCGTAGGATTAACATAAATTTTAGTATTTTCATCTAATAATGATGATGGAATAATTTTATCAATTACTTCTTTTATCATTAAATCTCTTAAATATTCTTGACTCACTTCTTCATCATGTTGTGTAGATATTACAATTGTATCTATACGAAGTGGGTTTGCATTTTCGTCATATTCAACAGATACTTGAGTCTTTCCATCAGGACGTAGTTCTTTATGTCCTTCTACTTTTCTTAAGTCAGCTAATCTTTTAGCTAATTTATGAGCAAGCATGATTGGTAATGGCATAAGCTCTTCAGTTTCTGTACAAGCATATCCAAACATCAAGCCTTGGTCACCAGCACCATCACCATCTTTTACGCCCATAGCAATATCTGGAGATTGAGAATCAAGACAAACCATAACTGCTAAATTATCAGCATCAAAGCCAATTTTACCGCGGTTATAACCAATTTCTTTTACGGTTTTACGAACAATTTTTTGAATATCAGCATATCCAGTTGTGGAAATTTCACCCATAACCATTACTAAACCAGTTGTGGCACAAACTTCGCAAGCAACGTGAGCATAAGGATCTTGTGATAAAATATCATCAAGAATAGCATCAGCAATTTGATCACATACCTTATCAGGATGACCTTCAGTTACTGATTCTGATGTAAAAATTCTTTTTTCTCTAGTAGTATTCATTTTATTTTCCTCGAAATTCATTATTTTAATCTTTGTATATTTTACCATATTATTGGTATTTTTGCAAGTTAAAAGTTTCCCATCGTTCTTTACTAGGAAAGTTAGTAAATGTAAGTTGTTCTTTGGTTACGGGATGAAGAAACGCAAGATAGTAAGCATGTAAATAATATGGTGCTTCAAATTTAGATCCATATAGGGTATCACCTACCAGCGGATGTTTATAATTGGACATTTGAACGCGAATTTGATGATGCCTTCCCGTATGAAGAGTTACCTCGATTAAACTTGTGTTGTTTACATATGCAAGTTTTTTAAAATCAAGAATTGCTAGTTTTCCTTTATGCTCATCTACCACAAATGATTTAACAATTTTTTCATCTTTATAAAGGTAATTAGTTAGTCTTTTTTCATCTTCAACATTGCCTTCAACAATTGCCAAATATTTTTTTACAATACTATGTGAACTAATTTGTTCACTTAATCTTTTAGCAGCTTTAGAAGTTTTTGCGAAAACCATAATTCCTGAGGTATTACGATCAAGTCGATGAACAAGTCCTAAATAAACATTTCCTTCTTTTTTATATTTAATTTTTAAATAATTTTTAATAATGTTAACCATATCTGGCTCTTTTGTGCGATCTTCTTGACTAAGAATACCCGTAGGTTTTATAACTACTATAATATGATTATCTTCATATAATATATTTGAATTGTTTAACGTACCTATACTCATAAATTTACTACTTACATTTCCTATATGCATTTATTATACATTAAACATTAAAATAATTCAACAATTAGGTATTAATATATTTTTTTAATTTTTTATTATCTATTTTTTCCTATTCATTTTATTTGAAACTTCCAAATTATTTTGATATAATAAAAGAAATATCAAAATTTTAAAATTCGCTAAAAAGGAGCATTATCATATATGGCTACACTATTAAATGATGCAGTAAATATTAATGAATTTACGTTAGATGAAAAGCCTAAAAAGCTTTCTAAAAACGAAAAAAAGAAATTAAAAATTATAACAAAATTAATTGAAGGAGAAATCAATGGTACCCAAGCTGCTGAAAAGCTTGGTATTACAACTAGACAAGTAAGAAATTTAAAGCGACAAGTTTTAAACGAAGGTAGAGATGGTGTTATTCATAAAAATAAAAATTACAAGCCTTATAATACTTATGATGAAGAAATATCTGTTTTTATTTGTAAAACTTATCGTAAAAATTTCCGTGGAACTAACTTCAGCGAATTTGCCCGTCTAATGCAAGAAGATTATGGTGTTCAGGCTTCAAGAAGTACAATCTATAACTTCTTACGCCGCGGTCATATTCGTTCACCACAAAGAAAAGCTAAAAAGAAAAGAATTATTTCTTACGATGCTGAAGGAAACAAAATTATTCAAGAAGTTCGTGTATACGATCGTAAAACTACAAATAACCCTACTGGTCGTAAAATTATTACTGGTACTACTATTAAACCAGCTAGTAAGCCACGTGCAAGTAAAACTACTAAAAAGACTCTAAAGTAATTTAGAGTTTTTTTAAAAAAGGATATCTTATGCAAAATACAAAAATAATTAAAATCGGTAATGTAAAAATCGGTGGTACCTATCCTATAGCCATCCAATCAATGACTAACACTAAAACCAAAGATATTTTAGCCACCGTAAATCAAATAAATAAATTAACTGCAATTGGCTGTCAAATTGTACGCGTTGCTGTTGTTGATATGGATGATGCACTTGCCATCAAAGAAATAAAGAAACAAATTAAAATACCTCTTGTTGCCGATATTCATTTCGATTATCGCCTAGCAATTGCTAGTATTGAAGCAGGAGCAGATAAAATTAGAATCAATCCTGGCAACATTGGTGACAAAGAAAGAATTAAAGCAGTTGTAGATAAAGCTAAAGAATATGATATACCTATTCGTATTGGTATTAATAGTGGATCATTAGAAAAACATCTTTTAGAAAAATATGGTGGCGTAACCGCCGAAGCACTTCTTGAAAGTATGATTAATCATGTCAAGTTAATCGAAGAAATGAATTTTTCCAATCTTGTTTTAAGCATTAAAGCTACTTCTCTTGAAACAACAATTAAAACCAATCAACTTTTAAAAAAGCATTTTAATTACCCACTACATATTGGTTTAACCGAATCGGGAACAGTAAAATCAGGAACCATTCGTAGCAGTTATGTACTAGGTTCACTTATATCGCTTGGAATTGGTGATACAATTAGAGTATCTCTTAACGGTGATCCTTTAAATGAAATTCCCGTTGCTAAAGAAATATTATCCATGTTTAATTTATATGATAAACCTACTTTAATTTGTTGTCCTACTTGTGGTAGAACTTCTTATAATATGGTTTCAATCGTTAATGAAATCGAATCTTATCTTAATACTTCTCACAAAAAAATAAAAATTGCCATTATGGGATGTATCGTTAATGGCCCTGGCGAAGCAAGAGAAGCCGATTTAGGTGTTGCTGGTGGAAATAAAGAAGCAGTAATTTTTAAAAAGGGACAAATTATCAAGAAAATTAAAGAAGAAAATATTGTTGAAGAATTAAAAAATGAAATTGATTCTTTATAAAAAAATATCTTAAGCTATTATTTAGCTTAAGATATTTTTTATTCATAGTGTTTAATTACATCTTCTTTTAAATGAGGATTAAAAACACCTTTTTTTATCATTTCAATTTCTTCATAATAAGGAGGATAAGTTTCTTTAGCTACTAAAGACGCAACATATGGGGTTTCTAAAATCTTAGGAATTGATTTGAATCTTTCATCATTAATTACTTTCATTAATGTATCAAAACCAATTGTACCAAAGCCAAAGTTTTCATGACGGTCCTTGTGACTACCTAAGATATTTTTAGAATCATTAATATGGAAAACTTTTAAATATTTTAAGCCAACAATTTCATCAAATTTCTTAAAAACATCTTCATAATTGTTCACCAAATCATATCCAGCATCGTTTACATGACAAGTATCAAAGCATACCGCAATACGATTTTTATCATTTACTAGAGAAATGATATCTCGTAATTCTTCAAAATTGCGGCCCATTTCATTTCCTTTGCCAGCCATTGTTTCTATTGCAATTACGCTTTTTAATCCTTTAGTGTTATCTAAAATTTTATTTATACCCTTAGCGATGAAACCAATTGCTTCTTCCGTACTACAATCAGTGTGTGATCCAGGATGAAGCACTAAATACTTACAACCAATATCAGAAACACCTTTTAATTCTTGAGATAAAAAGTTAACGGCAAATTGAAATTTATCGTTATCCTTTCTAGCTAAGTTTACGATGTAAGGAGCATGAACAATAATGTCTTCTAACTCAATATTAGCCTCTTTAGCAACTTCGGCCATAAGTGAAGCGTTCATTTGTGATAATGGTTTTCTTATCGTGTTTTGAGGAGCTCCTAAATAAACCATAAAACAATTTGCATGATAACTTAAGGCTTCTTCAATACTACCTAAAAGCATTTTATCGCCATTATTTCTTACATGACTACCTATTTTCATTATAGCGTTCCTCTCTTGCTTTCTTTCGATAAATTTCTTCGATATGTTCTCTTTTAGCTTTACGAATTCTTCGATCAATTTCTTCTTTTCTTTTTTTCTTATAGCCAGGTTTTACCTTTTTAGGCATTTTAACTTCCATATGTATTTTAGTTTCAATGTCTTTTTTAAAGCTATGCGTTGGTTTCTTTTCTAATTTAGTTTCCACTAAACTATTATTAGAAATTTTCATAAACTTAACAATTAAGCCACGTTTTCTTAATTCTTTAACGTAAGAATCATCTTCATAGGCATATAAGCTAATAGCTATACCTTTAGTATTATTTCTAGCTGTTCTTCCTGTTCTATGAATATAGAATTCAATGTCCTTCGGTAAATCAAAATTTATAACATGGCTTACCCCTAAAATATCGATACCACGAGCCGCAATATCCGAAGATATAACATAATGAAATTCCAAATCATTAATTCTTCTAAGCATTTGTTTACGCTCTCTATCCTCTAAACCACCATGAATCTTGCCAACTTTATAACCGTTTTGAGCTAAAAACATCGCCAATTCTTCAACTTTTTCTTTAGTATTGACAAAAATTAAAGCTAAATAAGGATTGATTATTTTTAACAAATCAAGTAATACTACCTCTTTTTGTTTAGCTTTACATTGAAGCATAATATGTTCAATATTGGGAGTTGTTAAAGTCTTTTCCTCTAAAACAATACTATCAACATTTTGTAAATATTTATTTAAAAATACTCTTAAGCCCTTAGGAATTGTTGCGGAAAAAATTAAAAACTGAGGATTATTTTGGATTTTACCAATGATGTGGTCAACTTCCATAATCTCTTCTTCTTCGAATATCATATCAGCTTCATCAATTACTACACAAGAAGCATTGTGAATTTTTAAAATATTTTTTTCTACAACTAAATCATGAATTCGACCAATGGTACCTATAATAATTTGAGGATTATTTTGTTCAAATTTTTTCAAATCATTATCACGATCAGTTCCCCCAATTACTTTAACTAAATTAATTTTTGTTGGGCAAGCCTCGGCAATGATGCTAGCAACATTATATAACTGTTCAGCAAGTTCTCGCGTAGGTGATATTATTACGGTTTGACATGTCTTTTCGTTTTCTTTTAAATTTTGAAATACTGGCAATAAAAAAGCATGGGTTTTACCAGAACCTGTAGCACTTTCAACAATTAAACTTTCTTTTTTTATGGCTCTTGGGAGTACTTTAGCTTGAACTGGTGTAGGTGATTTAAAGTTGATTTTTTCCAATGCTTCATTAATATATTGTTTAAAATGATAATCTTTAAAACTACTCATGTTTTTCTCCTTCTTTTATACCGTAGATAATTCCATTTTCATATTTAGTAATCTTTAATTTAACAAATTTATTTGTTAAATCATCATTAGATTTAAAATAAATATCTAAATAGTTACTACTATGACCATGGTAATAGTCATTCTTTTTGGTTTCTACTAAGACATCTAAAATTTGACCTAAATAAGAATTTATATAATTATCTTTTAAATCTTTCGCAATTTGTTGTAAAATATGAGCTCGCGATTTGATTACATCGCTTTTTAAATGTCCTTCCATATCATAAGCTTTTGTACCTTTTCGTTTCGAATATGGAAATACGTGCATTTCATAAAAATTAATTCTTTTAATAAAGCGAACGGCTTCTTCAAATTCCTCTTCGGTTTCACCAACAAAGCCTGCTAAAATATCAGTGGTTAAAGCAATATTAGGAAATAATTTTCTAATATCAGCTATTCGCAATTCATATTCAAGAGTTGTATATTTTCTATTCATACGCCTTAAAACGCCATCACTACCAGCTTGAAGCGGTATGTGAAGATGTTTGGCGACTCTATCCTCATATTTCTTTAATACATCTAAAAGTTCATCGGTAATTTCTTTTAATTCAATTGATGATAATCTTAATCTAGGAAGGTTAGTTTCTTTCATAATTCTTTCAATTAAACCCGCTAAAGTAATTGTTTTCGTATCGAAGCCATAAGTTCCCGTATTAATACCCGCTAGAATTACTTCTTTGGTTCCTTCATTAACTAGATTATTTATTTCCTCAATTATACTATCGGCATTTCGGCTTCTAATTTTACCTCTAGCATAAGGAATAGCACAATAACTACAATAATTTTCACATCCATCTTGAATTTTTATAAATCCTCGTGTATGAGTTTTTAATTTACTAACCTTCATTTCTTCATACACCGGTTGTTCTAAAAGATTAGAAACCATTTCAATGGATTTTTTTGTTTGTAGATAACTATTTATTAGCTCGTAAACTTGGAGTTTATTATTATTACCAATAACAATATCCGCAATTTCTGATGCTGTTTGGGGATTTAGTTGGCTAAAACACCCCATAGCCACAACTATCGAGCTAGGATTTTGTCTTTTAGCCGCATGTAACATTTGTCTACTTTTTTGATCGGAAGTTGCTGTTACGGTACAAGTATTTACAATATAAACATCACAAACTTCATTAGATTTCTTTAAAAGCCAACCATGATTGATTAAATCATTGATAACAGCTTCACTTTCATAACTATTTACTTTACAGCCTAAAGTTATAATGCTAAATGTAATCATTCCTTAGCCTCCAGTTCATAACTTATAGCCGCCATTACATACAAAGGGGCTACTTGAGTTCTTAAAATTCTTGGTCCTAAACTAATTGGTAAAAAGTTGTTATTTTTTAATAATTCAACTTCCTTATCACTTATTCCACCTTCCGGACCGACTAAAACTAATATTTTTTTAGCCTTTTGTTCTCTTAAGATTTTCTTAAAAGAATCATCGCTACTACTTGCCTCATAAGCATACAAACACAAATCATAACTATTCCTTAATTTTAATAAGCTATTAAAACTAATTAGTTCTTCAACTATTAATTTCTTACTGCGATGTGATTGTTCAGATGCTTCTTTAGCAATATGATTTAAGCGTTCTTTCTTTTTACTAAATTGTTCAGCATTAATTTTAATAATCGATCTTTCCATATTAACTGGTAAGTATTTACTAGCACCAAGTTCTGTAATATAGTCAATAACTTCTTCCATTTTTTCTCTTCTAACTAATCCTTGGGCAATTGTAACTTCTACTGGTAATTCCTTAGATTCAAAATATATTTCAATAATTTCTAGTTTTACTTGAGTTTTAGAAATTTCAACTATTTTAGCAATATAAGTATTAACTTCATCACAGACATAGACCTTATCATCAAGTTTCATTCGCATGACTGTTCCGATGTGAAAAGCATCTTCATTGTTAATAAAAATAAAAGGTGGATTAATTTGTTCACTTTTTACAAAATAACGTTGCATATTTTTCCTCCTTTTCTTCTTAATTTTTTTATATAACTATTATACCAAAATATAGGTTTTTTTGCAAGAACATTAAATTTATGAAATTTAATTTTGCTATTTTTCATCATCAATCAAGTAAATGTGATATAATAGTCATTGTGAGGTGATGAAATTGAATATTCATGAATCTGCCGAAGATTATTTAGAACGTATTCTAATGTTATCAAAGAAAATGAGCAAAGTTCGCTCGATTGATATTGCCGTTGATATGAATTATTCAAAACCAAGTATTTCTAGAGCTATCAAAAATCTTAAAGAAAATGGTTATATTAATGTTGACGCAAATGGTAATATTACATTAACAGAAAAAGGATGGGAAATTGCCAATCGCATTTATGAAAGACATACGATTTTAACAAAAATATTTGTTGCTTTAGGTGTATCTCAAGAAACTGCCGCAAGTGATGCTTGTAAAGTTGAACATGATTTAAGCCAAGAAACCTTTGATGCACTAAAAAAATATTTAGAAAAAAAATAATGATGTACTTTTTATTTTAAATTTTTAAAAGAGGCCGTAACTAAAATTGTTTACGGTCTCTTTTTATTTCATTATGCTTCTGGCAAACCAGCTCTTTTTCTAGTAATCTTTTTATAATAAACTCCCCATTCTTTTAAAGCATCATCACTAAAATCCGTTAAACTAGATGTTGACTGTTTTAAAATTGAAGCACTTCCTTTACTATTAGAAATATTCCAAGCAACATAACTAATGTTCTTTAAATCTAAAAAATTATACCAAGCTTCACATGAGGAATAATTGATAGATCCATCACCGCTGGCATCCATTCCTCCATGTTCTGATATAAAAACGGGAAAGCCTTTGTTATAAGCTGCCATAACTTGACTTGTTGAAATATGATCAGCAGCATAAAAGTGATATGTATACATAATATTAGTATAGCCTTCCAAAGGGCTAGCCATAACACTATATAAATCGGCACTCCAATGTGGATTTCCTACTAAAATCACAGCATCAGCCGTATTATTTCTTATAATTGGTATAATTCTATTGGCATACTTTTTACAATCTTCCCAAGTTGTTGTTCCACATGGTTCATTCATGATTTCATATAATACATTATCATAATCAGCAAATTCTTTACTTATTTTATCAAAGAATTCTGCTGCTTCATTAACATAATACAATGGATTTTTATCTAAAGGATCAACAGCACCAACCATATGCCAATCAACAATTACGTACATGTCAAGACTAGTTGCAATTTTAATACCTTCTACTACTTTATCGTACATGTATTTTTTTCTTGATTCACCACCATCACAATAACCATCTTCAGATGTGTACATTGAAAGTCTCAAAACATTAATACCAAATTCATTATGAATAGCATCTATAGTATCATAATTAATATAACGGCCAAACCATTGAATTCCGTGAGTAGAAAGGCCAACAAGTTGGAAGTTTTCACCACGACTATCCTTTAGATCAGCTCCTTCAACTTTTAATTTACCATGATGGGAATAACTATTATATGAATAAAGAACACTACTTTCTTTCATTCCACAATCAATGCATTCTAAATGTTTTGAACCATAATGTTTTTTCGTAGCTTTTACATCAATAACATATTTTTTATTGGGATGATTAGTGGCATCAATTTCATATTCTTCTTTATAACTACAGTTATGACAAAGAGTTGTATCTAGACCTGTTTGTGTACAAGTAGGATCAACTATTATGTGATATAAATCGTGTTCTTTTTGCCTTTTAGCCACTTTCTGTACTTTTCCACATTCTACACAAACATATTTTGCTTCCACATAAGCTAAACATGGTGTATCTGAAGGGAAAACCCAAGAAAATTCACTACATTCATGAGAATCAATAGGGTTATCATCAACATTGTCATCAGGATCTTTTTCTTTTTTACAAGAAAAATTTAATAGTTGTAACAACATAAATGAACAAATTATGATAAATTTTATTCTTTTTTTCATTTTATTTCCTTTTTATAAAAACAGTCTTAAAAAGTTTAAGGCTGTTTTTATTATTTTATTTATTATCCAAAGCCTCTTTAACGGCTTCAATTAGTTCTAATCGTTTTTCATAATCAGGATAAGAACCAGTTGCAAGTTCATAAGCCCAAACGATGGCACCTGTTGCAGGTGGCACTTCTAAGACTTTAAATTTGCACTTTCTTTTAGTATACTCATTAACTTTTCTTTTAAATTCATCAATTAAAAGTGGACAACTTCCTTTAACATAGACACTACCAGCAAGAACTACTTCCGGTTCTTCTCCTAGTTCTAATCTAACAACAGCTGCTGAGGCACTACGTGCTAAATTATCAGCCATATCAATTAGAATTTTTTGGGCTACTTTATCCCCTCTATTTGCTTCTTCAAAACAAGCAATGGTTAAAATATTATAATCAACTTTTCTCGATACATATTTTAAAACAATATCTTCCATTAAAAACGATTCATCATCATTTTCTAAAAGGCTTAAAGTTATTGGGGTTAAAGAAGTTTTTTCACCAAAGCGCATTATTTCATCAAAGCAAGCCCTAATTACCTTACGCGATACATATCTACCACCAGCTTCATCACCAACAAGCTCGCCAACACCACCAACTTGAATGGTATTACCTAACTTATCAATACCACTAACGCTTGTTCCCGTTCCATTAATAGAACATACACCATACCCTAAAGTTGTACCGACTTTAATTCCTAGGGTTGAATCGTTAACAACTCTAAAATTTTTAAAACCTAGTTTAGCAATGACATCACTCAAACAATCATGTTGATAAGGAATATCATGGCCAGCAAGTCCAAATACGCTTGCTTTTATATCACTAGGCCTTAAATGATGTTTAGGCAAAAAATCATCAAAAACTTCTTTCATAACTCGGTAGCTACCTTCAAAACTATCGGCAAGACCTTCATGACTACAAGTACCACCACGATACATGTCGACAAAAGTACCATCAGTTGTAAATAAGAAGTAATCTGTTTTGGTGTTTCCACCATCAACACCTAAAATATAATCCATAAAACACCTATTTAGTTTGATTTTCTTTTAAATATTTAGCAAATTGTGGTAAGTATTGTTTATGAGCCTCTAGTAATTCATGGAAACAATCCCATGCTTTTTGATGATCAAATACTAATGGATTAATCATTAAAGCACGCATAGCTTCATCAATATCACCAGTTAAAGCCGCACGAACAGCATGTTTTTCATAGGCCTTCATCATATGCATGATTTCTTCAATATGTTCGTTATGATAATTAGTCATAATAGGAGTTGCACCATCTTTACCGATAACGGCATTAATTTCAACTGCATCATTATCACCCATAAAAGGAATTGCACCCTTATTTAAGATGTTAACAACATGTACTTCTTTTTTATCATTATAGATTGCATCTACTAAGTTAATAGCAGCTTCCGAATAACGAGCTCCACCACGTTTACTTAATAATTCTGGTTTTTCATGTAATTCTTGATGAGAATATAATTCTAATAATTGTTCTTCGATTTCTAAACAAATTTGACCACGACATTTTTCAGCATGTAAACAATGATCTAATTTTTCATCACGATGATAATAATATTCTAAATAACAAGTAGGAATAGCACCAACTGTTTGAATTAATTCTCTACTAAAACCACCCGTAGGAATATTTTTCATAGTTGCACTATTTAAGCCTGCTTTCATAGCTTCTGATAGATAATCTTTTCCATTATCTTCAATCTTAGTTACCCATGCCAAATGGTTCAAACCTAAATATTGAACATATGCATTAGGAAGTTTTAATTGATTACGAATACTATCAATTGTATTAATAGGAACATTACATAAGCCCATCATTTTAATAGGTGAATTGTTTAAAACAGCTTCTGCAATCATACCACTAGGATTACTAAAATTAATTAACCAAGCATCTGGACAACATTTTTCCATATGTTTGCAAATATTTAGTATTTGAGGAATGGTACGCATACCCTTAAAGAAGCCACCAATACCATTAGTTTCTTGACCAATCATTCCATACTTTAGAGGAATGGTTTCATCTAAAATACGAGCAGGAAGTTTTCCAACTCTAATTTGAGCAAGGACGAAACTAGCACCCATAAGTGATGCATCCAAATCATCTGTTAAAACAACCTTTGTATCCATACCAGCAGCTTTAATCATTCTTTGAACTAAGCCACCAACGATATTTCTTTTTCTTTCATCAATATCCATTAAATATAATTCTGATAGAGGAATAACGTCTTTTTTATTAATTAATCCTTCAATCAATTCAGGTGTATAAGTGGAACCTGATCCAATAATAGCAATTTTAATACCTTTCATTTTTGTTAAATCTCCTTATCACTTAAAATTATACCACTTTATTACTTTTTATTCAAGAATATTACCAAGCATTAAAATAATATTCATTAATTCCAACGTTTTTTAAGATCGTAACCAAATATTTGAACAACATCAAATAAATTACTTTTTAAAATATCACTAGGAATAATCAAGCCACCACCATTGCCATCTATATCGTAACCAAATTCTTTATATGCACTCCATACAATATGAGCACATTGCGTAGGATTAATTTTCTTTTTACTAGTAAAAATACCTGTAAAAGGTGAATACTTTAAATCAATTAAATTATTTACTGCGTAATCAACAATTCTATTTTTTTCATCATCACTAATTTTAGGTTGTAAAATAACGAAAGTAGTTCGGTCCGTAAAATCACTAATATAACCAATTGAACTAGTAGTGCCAATCGTATAGGCTTGTAAGAAAGTTTCTTCTACAGCATCAACAACCAAACCAGCATGGCCTAAACGTGACAATAATAAATTTGTAGATGTTCCAACAATAACATCACCCTTATTTAGATAACAATATTTTATAGCCTTATCCAAATAACTTGAAAACATATAAGGAGTTGAAAAATCAGTAACTACGGTATAATTATAAAAATACGATTCTTGAATTTCCAAAATTCTTTTTTTCCCATTAGCACCATTATTTAAGCAACGATTAATTCCTAATTTTGTTAATCCTGTTTGTTTATATAAAACTTCATAATCATCATCACTTAAAACCTGTTTATTAATTATTTCTTCAATATCAACTTTTTCATATTTCGGTCCAATATATTTGACACTTTTGCCACTAATTATAACAATTAATTCAATTAATGCTAATACTACTAAAAAGGTTATTAAAACTTTGACAATTTTTCTTCTATTATTATATATTTTCATTAATAAATTCATATAATTTCACCTATTTGTTATTATTATATCAAAAAAACATTAAACTAAATATTAATAAAGAAAAAAAGCATTAGAAAGAGATAAAAAGTCATTCTTTCTAATGCTATTTAATTTAGTTTTTCCAATAAGCAATACTATCAATCATACAACGTGTTGCTTTGGAAACCGTTGTAAAATTAATTGTTTTGTTAGTTGATGTATCTACTTTAATCTCATCATATTCTCCATTATTAGAAAGAGAATTAATTGTTACTGGACTTCCACCATTAATTACAATTTTAGTAGTATTTTTCTTGTAACATGCAACTTTAATAATTACATAATCAACATCACTAGGTACGGTGAAACTAAAAGAACCAACCTTTTTACTACTACCAAATTTTAAACAGCTATTACCTAAGTCATCATACGCACCAACGTATCCTTGAACCATATTAGTTATAGCAAGTTCATATCCTGCATTTTTTTCATTGTATGAGCTAGCAACGACTCCATCATTATGTTTTTGACCATCTTTTTTGTTACCAAAATCGAAGAAAGCCAAAGCTGCTTTTACTGAATTAGACAATACGATTACTTTAAATTCTCTTGATAGAGTAACACCATCAACAGTTACGGTTGCCACTAAAGTTACATCTTCATCTACACTTCCACGTTTAACTAAAGCTTTATTACCATCAATTGTTATAGCACTGCCAGCTTTAACTGTCCATGTTGCCACGCTTGATAATTCAAAATCAGCACTTACCTTTTCAGGCACACTAATTTTGGATAATACATAAGAAGCATCCCCTTTTTGTACTTTATCATTAATTTGAACAATAGCACCATTTTCTACTTCAATAGTACCATTATAATTCTTTAAAGAACCGTAGAAAACTACAACATCATCAATATTTGGTTTTATTTCCATACTATCAAAACGAATACTACCATCAAAATTATATGATCCATAAATAGTTAATGTTTCTCCATCAGCATTTTCAATAATCATATTACCATAAGTAGTATTAGTTATTTCTTTTACATAACCAATAACATAATATTTTTCTTTAGTATAACTATCACTTTTTTCAACAAGCTTATAAGCATCTTGATAACTTATAACAGAAAAGTCAGTTTTAAGAGGCATCCTACCAGCGGGAATTGTTATTTTAAATTCTTTACTTAAGGTTATACTGCCTACCTTAACAACGGCTACTATAATTACTTGTTGAGCTACCGAAGTTTGGGTAACAATAGCTTTGTTTCCTTCAATTTTAATAGCATCACCAAGAACAACTGTCCAAGTAGCAGCTTCATCTAATTCAAAATCACTATTATAAGTATCTTTTAATTCTAATGAATTAATAATACAAGTAGCTTTTAAATCATCACTTAAATCATCTATAGCAATTTCTTCTATTTTTCCCGTATAGAATACTTCGTTCTTTTCGATTTTTGAATTACGATCATAAGAAACGGCATATAAATAGACAATCTTTCCTAAAGATTCTTTAAGACTAGTTTCCATCTCGGTATTATAAGATTTATTGTAAATCCAAGTTAATTCGCCAGTTTTAATGTCTTTAATAGCATAAATATTACTAGTTCCTGTTAATTTTTCATTAACTAAATAGCCTTGAATTTTTAATAATTTACCACCAAAATAACCTATTTGATCATCTGAATATTCACCTGCAAAAGATGGTGCTTGTTCTTTTTCAAATTCATCTGGAGTAACAACACGATATTCTTGTTCTTGTAAATTAGCCTTTTCAATTAATGAGCAAGTCACATTAGAGCCAATTTGTAAAGTTCCATAATAACTATAAATATCACCAACAACACTAACAGCATCGCCAACACTTATATTGGTATTTTTATAATAAACGTAAATACCTTCCGTTCCATCATTAATAAAGAAACCAGAAGTACCATTATTAACTTTTGCGGTTACAATACCACTAACGCGAACACGATAAGTAATTTTTCTTATTTCTTCAGTATTTGTTAAAGTCTTAGGAACTTTATGTTCACCATAAATATAATTCCAAGCTTCTTTCTTTACCTTACTGATAGTACCTGTTGCTTGATTTTCTTCACCTGCAACAACCGTTACCGTATATGCTTTTGATAAAGTATCAGTTTTATATTCTTTTTCTAGATAAGTATAAGAACCTGTTACTTCAACTGTTAAGGTAACTTTTGCTACTAATTTTTCACCATCTAAATAAACTCTTTCATCCTTAGGACTTGGTAAATACACCATTCCGGTGTTTGTAATGATATCTTCATCACTACTATGCCAATTAACTTCGACATTAGGATAATTTTTATTTACAAGTGGTAAATTAATATTACTATCTACATAATCTAATTTTCCTTCTGCAAAATTAATTTTCGAATAAACAAGTTTAGTTTTTTTATTAGCTTCTTTCAATAAAGTTTCTTGACTATCAGAACTTTGTGTACATGAAAATACAAAAAATGCCATAACAGCGATAGCAAAACACAAAAATATTTTTTTGCTAAAACCAAAAATTCTCATAATTAATTTCTTCCTCCTTATGTATATCATATGTATACACCATAATTATACCATAATATACCAGTCATGCCCATCATAATGATTAAAAAAAGCAAATTAACCGATAATTAACTTGCTTTTTTTCCTTTTATTTAATTGAATTTTGATTATTTTCAAGTTCTTTTCTAATTTCCTCTCTCAACTTTTCTTCTTTCTCATTTATTTGTTCGAGTTCTTTAAGTGCCTTTTCATTTACTTGTTCATTTCTAACATGAATGATATTGATAATTTCAGAAATTATTATTACTAAAAAAATAATGATGAATATTAAAAAGATAATACTACGATAATTACTAACAACATTTCCTAAATTTAAAATATTACCATGCCATACCGCTTTAGCAACATAATTATCCCTTGTAACATATTCACTATCTTCAGCAGTGATAATAGGATTAATACCCTTTGTTTTAATTCCCTTTTCATCAATTCTGATAATTCTATGAATTATGTAAATTTTATTTACATTAGAATAATAAACAATATCATCACCAATTTTTAGTTCATCATAATCAACTTTCTTGGAAATAACAAAATCACCGGCTTTAATTTCTGGTTCCATTGATTCTGTTGGCACAACTGAATATGTATAACCAAAAATCATCATCGGTTTATTGCTTTTTATAGCGACAACACCAATAACTAAAACCATAACGGTTATAAAGAAAAAGAAAAGAATTAAAATATTAAGTATTTTATTAATTGTATTTTTTAATTTTACTTTGTTTTTTTCTTTTGTCATCTTTTATCACCCCTCATAAATGATAAAAAAAGGAGAATTATTAATAAATATAAAAATTAACACTCTCCTAATTTATTATTTTCTAAAACTTTATTTTGTATTCTTATTTAATTCGTTTATTTCTTTTGTAGTTTCTTCATCGATTTGTTTTTCTTTCAAATTGATATTTTCTTTTTTAGATTTTAAAAGATCTTGAAATTTCTTTTTTTCTTTGGCAAGTTTTTCTTTAGTTTTATCTTGTTCTTTTTTCTTAAAAGCATCTAGTTTTTCTTTAATAGCTTTTTTATGAGAAGCAAGTCTTTCTTTTTTTCTTTCTCTTGCACTTGTTAAACGATTTTTTTCTTCTTCTAATAAAGCTGCCATTTTATTTTTGTGTTCTAATTCCATTTGTTTTAATTCAGCTGCAACTTTCTTTCTTTCGGTAGCGGCAATCGTTTTAGAACCTTCTTTGATTTGTTTATTCATCTCATCAAGTTCATTTTGTAAAGCCGTTTTATTGTTTTCAATATCTAAAAGTTTGCCATCAAGAAAATCAATTTGTTTTTGATTACGTTCTTTAATCTTCTTGTAATTTTTATCATCCTTTTCAATGTTTTTCTTAAACATTTCATATTCAGCAGCTTTTTTTCTCTTAGCGTTTTCAGCAATTAGCATTCGGTTAGCTTTATCCATTTTTTTAACTAAAGAACGTTCAAGTTTTACAGCTTTTTTATAATTCGCCTCTTTGGCTTCTCTTATAGCTTTAGCGAACTTAGCTTTTTGGAAAGCATCAATATAATCTTCATTAGGATCATTTTCAGTAACCATCTTTTGATAATAATCTTCATCTTCTTCTAGATAGAATAAGGTATCAAATAATGCATCACTTATATTTAAAGTATCCTTAATAGCTTTTCTTAGAGCTGCTGGTTCACTAACTTTTTCTTCAATTAAGCTCTTAACTCTTTTATTAAATACTTTTTTATTTTCTTGTAAATAAAATTCATTAATAGTATTATCTTCAATAATAATAGCATCAGGATTTTTAACAAAATCAACAGGATTATTCTTGGCAATTTTTGTAGATTTTTTGACAATTGGTTCAACGGTTTCTAGATTAACAAAATCAGCACTTCTATTCTTCATGTTATTTAAAACCATACTATAAGTAAAAATGCTCAAACGATGTAGATCATCACCAAAAGCTTTGCTTAAACGAATTGGACGTTCTTTAATGTTTACATCATAACCCAGTGATGAATAACGATCAATAAATAACCATAGCATATAGGCATTATTAAAATCAACATTCTTCAAAATCATGTTTGTTTTCATGATAGGAGGATTAATTTTCTTAGCTTTAGCTAAAGCCTTCATAAATGGTGAACTCTTAAAAGAAGAAACAAGTGACATTAAGTATTCTGTACGTTTAAGAAGTTCATGATTTTTTTGATTAACAACTTTATTATCTAAATCTTTTTTGATGACAATATCAACTTTAACCGTAACTTCACTATCATTAATATGGAAACAATTTTCATAATTCATGTGATCTTTTTGGAAAGATTCAACATTATCACGAATGATTTCATAACGATTTTTAATAAACACATATAAGCGATCAATTAAAGTCATAATCATTCGGTTTTCATAAGTTGCAAGTTCTTCTTCCGCAAAACTAGTTAAAATCTTTTTAGGAGTTACCATTCCGTTAGGACGAACTTCTTTTATGTATTCAGTATGCGATGTCAAATGTCTAACCGAAGCACTATTAATCTTTTTAGCCTTTTCGATAGCAACGACTTGTTCATCATATCTAATTGAAGATTTAGGATTCTTTATAATATTATCAATACTTGGCATAAACGCTTCTAATGTTTTAATCCATTCTTCATCAAATACTTTTACTTCAGTGATATTTTTTTGGTAAAATTTACTATCGCCACTAGAAAGCGAAGCATAAAAGTACTTAGCGAAATCACTAGCTTTATCAGAAGTTTTAAATTTATCTACTAGTGATTCATAATATAAATCTAATTCATCTTTTGAACGAGGTGACATTATTATCACCCTCCTTTGTTATTAATAATTTTTAATTAGTTCGTTTAAATAAGCAATTGATTCTGCAAATGATCCTTTACCAAACAATTTATTTAATAAGGTAATTAATTGATTCATTTCATCTTTTAAGAAAGCTAAATTTAATCCCTCAAATTTTCTTAAAATCTTACGTAAGAAAATATAATCTAAGCCTCTTATTTCACTACCACCACAAGCAACATAAGCAGGTACAAAATCCTTAATTTGTTTCATAATACGGTTACCAAAAGTAATTTTAAATTTACTAGCAATAAATTCATCAACTTTTAATAATTTGCCAATATTGGCAAGACTAATCGAATGTAGCTCTTTTTCTTTAGTCATAAGTGAATTAAAATATTCATAAGTCATATTAATATTTTCTGTAAATGGTGCATCAATAAATTCCGCACGATGATTCATTTCAATAGAAACAGCACGGTCATAAACTTTATCCGTAATTGTAAAAGTTGAATCATCACGGTTAGCCGTTCCAACAAACCAAACATTTTGAGGAACTAAAATCTTACCATTAATAATATGTTTTGGATCATCAGGTAAAGATTCAGGAACAATATCAATTTTCCATTCATCTTTATTTGGCATTTCCATAATTGATAAGAATTCAGCAAAATAATATTCAATTCTAGCTAAGTTCATTTCATCTAATACAATAAAATTCAAATCATCACGATAAGTAGTTTCATATAATGACTTCAAAAAGTCAGTTTCATTAAACTTTTTAGTAAATTCATTTAAATAACCAAGCATTTCGGCACGATCTCGCCAAGATGGTTGTACAGAAATAATTGATGTATCATTTTTGAAGAATTTACCCATCGCATAAGGAAGTGATGTTTTACCAGTACCAGAAATACCTTCAAGAATTAAAATCTTCGATGTAGCAAGGCCAGCAAAGAATGTTCTAATTACATGTTGATCATAATACAAATGAAGTTGACTAGCTGAATAATTAATGAAACGATCAACTAGTTGAGGAAGACTTACCATATCATCAGCATTCATAGAAACTAGTGACAATTCATTTTCATATTTCAAATCAACAGCTGAAAGTTTTGGGAAACGAGTTGAGGCAACAAGAGCTTTAGGAGCTTCGTTTTTCTTAACTTCTTTGTTTTCACCGCCAATATAACCACCATTTGTCATATTACTACCAGTTAATCCTAAACCATTAACCTTTAAGGCTAGAATCTTATTCTTTTCATCAACAAGTTCAGCAATATTGGCATTTAAATCAGCAATTTGTTCTAACAAAACATCTTTTTCAATTTCACGTTTAGTAAATCTAATGTATCTACGACATAATTGAAAGAAACGTACCGTCAAAAAGCCAAAAAAACCAACATTAATGATAATTACTAAAAATTCAAATACCCAATCTAAAAAATTAAAATCGCCCCAGGCATTACCTAATTGTTTAAAATATTGGATATTGTTACGAACTAAAAGATCCGCAAAAAAGTCAAAAATACTTTTTAATAGTTTCCATAAATTTTGAAAAAAATCACGTAAATATTCAATATAATATCTTGCAAAATTTACCATATGATAACCTCTTTCTTAAAAAGATGGGTATGTCTTAAAACTAAGCATACCCTAATTTTTCATAAATCAATTATTTATTTGATTCGTTAGAATCATTCTTAGCTTGCTCAGCTAAAATTTCAGCACGTAAACGAGCTTTCATTTCTTCTTCTGTTTCTGCTTGTTTCTTCTTTAATTCTTCTAATTCTTTAAATTTGCCATCATCAGATTTTAATTTACGATAATTATTAATATTTAATATTAACATTAGTAATTGCACAATAAAGAATATAGCAACAGGAATAACAATAAAAATTAAGAAACCATTAGAAGTTTGTAAAAACTTCATAGCCTTACCAACTGAATTTAACTTACCAGTATAAATAGCACGAACATCATCAGCAACTACCGTTTCATATTGGATGCCATCATTATCGCCACCAATAACATAAGGTCTTTGTCTTAATGCGTTCTTATCACCTTGCGTAATAAAAGTAAGATTACCACTTTCATCTTTTATTTCAACAATTCTATGAGTATTAAGAAAATAACTATTAGAAGCTGAATCATAATATTTAAAAGTAATAATATCACCAACTTTTAACTTACTAAGCATTTTATTACGATTCTTATCCGTAACCTTCTTTACAAATAGTAAAGCATTAACATCAAAAGAATCAGGCTTATCACCATCCATGGAATCAGTTACTACTGTAACATATCCATTACCAAAAATACTTGCAACTTCTAGTTTTTTTCTATCTCTTGTTAAATTAGAAATTGAAAAAACTAATAATAATGCTATTAAAACGTAAAAGAAAACATTAACAACAGTCTTCGTAACCTTCAACCATTTCTTCTCTTCTTTTACTACTTCTTTGTTTTCTTCCATAAAATCCTCTTTCTTTTTACCTAGAGTAAACACAATATAGTCTTATTATAACATACTCTACACAAAATTGCAAATAGAAGGTTTAAATAACCTACTTTATTTTTATTAAACAATCTTTTCCCTTAATAAGAATAAAAAATACTTCAACAATCTTTTATCCTTATTAAGAGAAAGAAGAAACAATAGATAACTCTATTGTTACTTCTTAATATTTTTGTATTACAGTTTCAGATTAAGCTTTTGGATTAGTTACACTGAAATTAATAGTAATTTTAGCACCATCTAAATTTGCTAAATTATTAGTGTAAACATTCGAACTATTTCCATCATAGAATACATAAACTGTTAAATGAACTAAAGCAGCATCAGTAATTTCATTAGCTAATACAGTAGTAGATGAAAGATTTGCAGCAGATAATTCAACTACAGCATTATCAGATACAACAAGTGCTCTAACTGGTTCTAATGTTTTAGAAGCAGATGATGAATCATTGTTTGAAGAAAATGCTGAACTAGAAACAACTAAATTAGTAGCAGAATTTGATCCCTTTGCCATACAAACATATAAATCATATTTAATAACATAGTTATCAAATGTTGTAAGAGGTGTTGCAGCCTTAGTACTTGTTGATGAATCAGCTTTATCAGCAACTTTATAATACCAGTTTGCAGGTGTGCTTGCAGTATTTTGATTAATAACTTTAGTAGATCCAGATGGAGTAGTGTCATTATCCTTGAAATATGCTGCTGGGAAAACTTTTACATCATCACCAGTTTTTGTAAAAGTTACTGTAGTACCATTTGCGGTTTGAATAGCATTTAAATCGTTTTGTTCACCAATAAGTAAATCCACGTTATTAGACTTTACGCCTACTTCCATACCATCTACTTTAACTGTATCATTCATTGAGAACCATGCGAATGTTGTAGTACCTAAAGCTACTACTGCGAATAATGCAGTGAATACAGATAAAAATAACTTTTTTGTTAATTTTTTCATAATAATTTTCCTTTCTTTTTTTAAAAATATTTTTATAAAAATTTTTTTAATTATGTTTTCACGTTTTACGTGTAAAAACCTTTTTTGTTGTTTATGCACTCATAAACTTTAATTGAATGATTGCTTCATCTCCAAGTATTGAGTCGAAACAATCAGCATCCCAGCCTTCAAGCCATATGGAAACTTTAATTGATGCGTATTTATACATCGTGTTGTTTTCTTTTCCTAGTCTGAAGGTGGCGATTTTTGAATCATCGTTGTCCATTTTTCCATTTGATAATAATGTTGATAATTTATATTTAGTATTTGGATAAATAGGAGGAAGTGGTAACGTTACATCATTATAGTTTTTATAGTAATCGTAAGCACCAATTAAAGCAGCATAACCTCTTGTGTTATCTTCACTCGGGTCAAATATTAATGATGCTAATTCTTCATTTGTTCTTTCATCCGGATTATTTAAATATTCATTATTAACATTTAATTCTCTAATACCAATACGCATAGCATCAGAAGCATAGTAAGTATTGGTTGAAAATTTAGGTAGTTCTTTTTCTCCACCATTATTAAAGGAAACAGGATTGGTCCAAGTTACTCCTTTAGATATTATGTAAGTCCCATTGATTTCGTGTTCTTTTACATAATCATAAGTGTATTTTTTACTATAGTTATCAACTAGATAAAGATTATCAGCTACTTCAAAGTCAGCTTTAAAGTATAAGTTGAAACTTAAATATCTTTTAGGGGAGCCTTCTTTTAACGATTCGAAATTGATTCCATCAGTGGTAGTAACATCATCTAAGATAATGTTTTTTCCTATTACTTCTTCAATCATTTGTTTGTTAATGGAATCATAGTAATTTTGTCCATCTAAGGATATTTGCATTTTTACATCAGATTTAATGTTTAATTCTAGATTATCTAAGTAGTTAATTTGAGATATTGAAAACCATGCTAAAGTCGATGTTGAAAGGGTAACAAAGGCAAGAAGGGTTGCAAATAGGAAAAAGACAATTTTCTTATAATATTTTTTCATAGTATTCCTCTTTTACCTTTTTATTCTTTTTTATTATCAAAGTTATCAATAGAGAAAATCATTTGCATTTTTAATTTACCACCTAAGATATCGATGGTACAATCAGGATCTTCTCCTTCTAACCACATAATTAAAGTGTACTTCTTTACATCACCAGGTCGGAATTGTTTAACCGTTTTGTTACAAACGTTAGTATCGGTGTTAAAGTTGATAGCTTCGCTTAAATAGCCTAAGTATGTTACATCAACATTATCTTTTTTTTGATAAAGAAATTTTTGGGTTCCATCTTCAATCAGCAAAATACGAATGGCTTCATCAGTACCTTTTAAAGATTCTGTTACATCGAGTTTTAGATTAACGTTTACGGTTTCTTCACCACTATTTTTTAGATAAAATGTAAAAGCTAGATATTTATAATCGCTATCAAAATAGTCACCATCATTTTCCACAATATCGGGAATTTTATCTTCAAACCAATCGTAAGTTATATTAGTTACATCATTAACAGCGGTAGCTACAACTCTTGATGATTGGGTTTTAAATTCACGATCTTTTGATAAAACAATACCTCTTAAGTATGCATCTTTATCTAGATTAATAACAAAGTTTCCAGAATTTTGGCCATAAAAAGTAACAATTGCTATAACAACAAAAAGCAATCCAAAAATAGCAATACCTAATCGATATATTTTTCGATTTTTAAAATATCGTAAAAATTTCATATTACCATTCCTTTCATTTTTTTGTTTTAACTAAAAAATGGTAACCGTTATCATATTAATACTATAAATTATGATTATAGTTTAATAATGACAACTGGCTACCATTTAAGGCCCTATAGTTTTGCGTCGCTACTTTTCAGTAGTTTTGCCATTTACATTAAATACTTTTAAAAGCTCTATTATAATACCATAATATTTCAATTTTGTCAAATATTTTATTCTATTATTCGGCATTTTTTAATTTTCTTCAGGTTTTACATATTCTCCAGCAATAAATTTAATATAGTTATCAAAGGAGATTGGTTCACAAATACCAAAGCCTTGACCAAGTTTTATTTCTTTTTCTAGGCAAAAATTTATCATATCTTCGTTTTCAATACGTTCAGCAATTACATCAATATTTTGTTGTTTTGCAAATTCAACTAACATTTCCATATAATGTTCTTTAATGTAATTATCTTCATCTTGAACAGATTTTTGTGGAATTTTGATAATATCAATAGGAAGATCTTTGATTTTTCCTAAGGTGTTATGATCTAGGCTAAAGCCATCAACGGCCATTCTAAATCCTAATTCTTTTAGTTTATTAATGTTTTGTCTAATTATATCAAGTTGTTGAAACATTACAAATTCTTCTACTTCAATTATTAAGAATTTAGCGTTCATTTTGTATCTTTTTAATATTTTTTGATACTGTACCGCAAGATGAGGATTCATTAATTGTTTAGGACTTAGATTAATTGAAAAATAAAAGTCTTGATGTGGATATATTCTCTTTAAATCATTATATGCAGCAACAACTACTTCAATGCTCCATTCACCAATCCAATTAATATCACCAGATTGTTCCATAATGTTTAAAAACATATGAGGATTAATTAATCCAAGTTCGGGGTGTTCCCATCTAATTAAGGCTTCAGAACCAAAAACTTTTTTATCAACTAAATTGATAATAGGTTGGTAATACAAACAAAATTGGTTATTAGCAATAGCTTGTTTAATTTGTGTGTAATATTGAATATTTTCGCTTTCTTTTTGGCTCATTTCACTAGAATAAATAGCCATTTGGTCACCACCATCTTTTTTGGCAACATAAACAGCAATATTTAAAGAATCTAATAACTTTGATAAGCTTTCACCGTGAACAGGATAGAAAGTAATACCAATGGAAGCTGTTAAGTTTACATCAACGCCACCAGCAATGGAAATTGGTTCTCGTACGGCTTGTAAAATATCTTGAGCCATGTTTACAACATCTTGTCTTGTATATTCGGTTTTTAAAAACATTAAGAATTCATCAGTACCATATCTACCAACTTGAATTTTAAAAGGTATGGCCTTAGAAATATTGCTAATTAGAGTTTCAATAATTGGTTTCGTATTTTTTTCACCAAAAGCTTTGATAACATTTGAAAAGTGGTCAACGTTTAGCATCATCAACGTAAATGATGTTGATGGGGTAATTTTACTCAAATAAGCGTTGATTACGGAGTTGATTTCATTTTTTGATAGGATACCTTCAATATATGATGAGTTTTCATCACGATATTTATGATATTCTCTTCTTATTCTAAAAAATAAAAATACTCCTAAAGCCGCCATTATTAAAATAGCCCATATGCAAGCAAAAATTTTAGCACCATCACTCCAATATACTAAAAACATATTATACCTCACTTATTTCTTGTTTTCTTAGTTTCTTTTTTATTGCTAAGATTAATTTTATCAGTTTCATTTAAAAAGACAATTGCGTCTTCATATTTCATAGCCTTGCTGATTAAATATCCTTGAATTATATTACATCCATTTTTTTCTAAGAAATCATTTTGATTGGTGTTTTCTACACCTTCAGCGATTACTTCTAAATCGAGAGCATTAGCAATCGCTATAATTTTCGAAACTATTTGTTTAGTTGCTTTATCAGTTACCACTTGACCAATAAATTCTTTATCGATCTTTATGGCATCAATTGGCAATTCTTTTAGGTATAGTAAGGAACTATAACCCGTTCCGAAATCATCTAAATGAACCGTAAAACCTTTTTTTCTTAATATTTTTAATTTTTCGATAGCAACATCAAAGTTTTCCATTAAGAAGGTTTCGGTAATTTCAATAGCTATTTTGTGACAGTCAACTTGATTAATTTCAGCAAGAGACAATAATTCTGATATGAACCCAGCTTGTAACAATTGGACAGGGGAAACATTAATTGATATGGTAACATTATATTTATCTAATAAATGAGCAATTCTGAATGATTCGTTTAAAACAAATTGACCAATTTGAATAATCATTCCATTTTCTTCGGCCACATGAATAAATCTTTGTGGTGATTTATCTTTATATTTAGGATTGTTCCATCTAATTAACGCTTCAAATCCTACAACTTTTTTTGTTTCGGTATTATACTGAGGTTGAAGTTCCATATAGAATTCATCATTTGATATAGCATGTTGTAAATCTTTTTCAAACATTTCTTCTTCACTAATATAACGAACCAAACTTAAGTCAAATACTTCATAGCGTTTTGTTGATAAACTATTGATTTTATTAAGAAGTTTTTCTAAACTATCGGTTACATTAACAGGTGTAATGTTAGGATAGGAAACAACATCTAGATTAAAAATTCCAAATCGTAAGTTAATTATTAAATCGTTCGCTTCAACTTTTAATGGACGTTTAAATTCTTGAATGGTATTATTTATCCAAGTAATTGCATCATCATAGGCATTTAAATTTTTAAAAATTATAGCGTAATATTTTAAGGTATGATAAAATTTGTAATCATATCCTTCACAAAGATTATTTAAAATTTCAGCGACTTTAACTAAAGTTTTATTTGCTACTTTACTACCAATTAAATTAATTAAATGGTGTAATTTTTCAATTTCGATAGCAATAACAACATTTTTACTTTTTTCTTTTTCTTGTTTTACTTTTGTAATTAATTCTTCTAAATCTTCTCTTAATACTATTAAATTAGGATATAAAGTAACGGGATTAGCTAAAGCGAGTTTATTATTACGTTCTTCTTTTTTAATGGTTTCGGTATCATTTTCACCTAAAAGTAGGTAATTACTTTTACTTTTTATTACCATAAAACGAATGCATATTTCTTCATTATTAGAAGTTTCTTCATTTGTTAAATGAACAATTATTGGTTGTTGAAGATTTAAGATTGTTTCAATGTCTTTTTGTTCATTCTTACTTTTCCATTCAAAATCAGTTATTTTCAAATATTTTTTATTGTCATTCAATAATTCTTTAAAGTTTTTACTGTATTCTTTAATTTCACCGTTACTATTAACTACGATATGGTAGATTTTATCTTTTTTAACAAACGCATTAGAGTTTAAGCCTTTTTCTCTTCTCGATAAAGTCTTATAGATGATGATAGAAAATACAATTATTGAAACTAGAAAAATAAATAAGATAACCGCAAACGGAATTAAAAGGGTAGAAGCTAGGGATGAAGCCGAAACTATAGAATACACATTAGCTAAATAAAGATCATAATTATTTTCCCAATTTGTAATTTTAGAAATCATTACAAAGGAACTTTTGCCATTAAACTTAAATTTAGTACTATAATTGTCGCCAAATTTAATTTTTTCTAAATCTTTTTTAAAATAGTCGATATCCGTATCCATGTTTTCACTTCTTAAAATGGCATAGAAACTAGAATCTTTTACTTCATCTTTTTCAAAATATAGATATCCATCTTTACTAAAAATATAATAGTCAATAAGTTCAATGCTGGATGCTAAACTATAAATCGGTGTTAAATAACTATAAGCATCAAAATAAATTATTATATTATCAAGATTTAAAACAATAAACAGTTTATCGGTAAATTCGTTAGTTTTATTTTCATTTACAACATAATCTTTACCAAAATTACAAAAGTTAATTTCAACACGGGCACTACCACTATAAAAATTACTATTTCTGTTTATATAGTTAGTACCATTAATATTATAATAGACTTTATTGTCTTCATCAATTAATTTTCCAAAACCACCATCTAAGTTTTTAAAAAAATTAATTTTGGATTTTTCATTATTAAGTTTATCTATTTTTTCATCTAAACTATCAGTTTCAAGAGTATACGTATCAATTAATTCTTTAAAACTATTAATGTCTCCATTAAGTTTATTTTGAATACTCCAATTTATACTTTCACTAGAGAAATCTAAGTTTTCTTTTATTTTGTCACTTGCAATTTTGTTAGCAATTAAAAAATAAAAAGTTACCGAAACCGCAAAGATGAAAAAAAACAAAAGACAAAAACTAGTTACTACTTTTACCGCAAATTTTTTCATTAGTTTCTCCTCCTTTTTATTTTTTTTAAAAAAATATCACATTAAATTATATTATATCACGCAATCTTTTTCTTTTTATTTGCTTTTTTTCTTTTTTTAATTTTTTCAATTTAAACTAAAAAAGAGACTTTTTGAATGTATCAAATTCAAAAGCCTCTTTGTTTTTTAATAAGCGTATTTTCCCAATTTTATATTGAATAAATTGCTCCAAATATTATTGAAATAATACCTACAATTAAACAATAAATAGAGAAATATGATAATTTAATTTTACGTACAACTTTTAAGAAAAGTCTAAGTGAAAGGTAAGTAACAACCAAAGTTACTAGAAAAGCAATGATATAAGGAATAATTAAATCCGTATTTTCTAAAGCTACCTTTATGTCCCCAAGACTAAAGATTGAAGAACCAAGCATCATAGGAATAGCCATGATAAAGGCAAAGAAAGCACCATCACTTTGATTAATTTTTCGAACCGATGTTCCCACCATACAAGATCCACTTCTTGAAATACCTGGTAAGATTCCTAGACATTGAAATAAGCCAATAATAAAGGCGTCAAGAAAATTCATATGTTCTAAATCTTTATTTTTATTAATTTTTGTAGCAACAAATAACATGATGCTAGTTATGATTAAACAAATACCTACCGTAAGGACTTTACTTAAAGTTTTTCCAATAAAATCATTTAATAAAACACCAACAATACCAGCAGGGATGGTAGCCACTACTAAGTATAAACATAACATAAAGTTAAATTTAGTTACTTTGTCACTTCTTTTATCTTTAGAAAAGATAAATAGGAAGAAAGACTTTATCATTAACCAAATTTCTTTATAGAAAAAGGCAATAATAGCAATTAATGATGCAAAATGTAAGAAAATTTCAAATGATAAATCACCAGTAGAAAGGCCTAAAATATTTTGAACAATGACCATATGCCCAGAACTAGATATTGGTAAAATTTCCGCAATACCTTGAACTAAAGCAATCAAAACATATTTAAGTATTATGATAAATTTATCCATTTTACTTACCAGATACGCTCATGCTCTTAACTTTTAAAGTTGGGGAAACAATTCCGTCAAAGCGTTCTTTAATGTCATTACCAATTTCTTCAACATTGTTCATAAGTTCGAAGAAATTACCAGAAATTACAAATAGGGTAACTGGAGATGAAAGTTTTCCATTTTTGATTAAAAAGCCACTAGATTGAACATTAAAATTACCAGAAATTGGATTTAATCCAGCATGTAAGCCCGTAACATCTGTTACATATAATCCATCTTCTACAGTAGCAATAATTTCATCTTTGGTTTTAGTACCTTCTTTTAGATACATGTTGACAGGACTTACCATAATGCTACCTTGAACACCGGCTTTAAAACCATTACCAGTTGATTTTGTATTAAAGAAAGCAGCAGTTTTTTGGCTATGTAGGAAAGTATTAAAGATGCCATCTTTAACAACTTCAATTTTTTGACATGGAACCGCTTCATCATCAAATGAATATTCGGCTAAAGCTTTTTTGCAGAAAGGGTCGTTGATAATGGTAATATTCGAACCAAAGAATTTAACACCAATTTTATCGGTTAAAATAGACATTTTCTTTAAAGCATTTTCACCAGAGAATATTGAGCCAAAGGCTGACAATAAATCAGATGCTGCATCTCTTGAGAAGACAATAGGATATTTACCTGATTTAACAAAGCCAGCTCCTAAAGAGTTTAAAGCCATTTCAGTTGCATCTTTAATAACGTTATTAACATCAAGTTTTTCATAAGAAGTGTTAATGTCAATTCCATCTCCTGATGTAGTTTGATCATTTTCACTAGCATCAACACTTAAAAGTAAATAACAGTATTCTTCTTTTCTTGCAAGATTTACACCTTTTGAGTTAATAATTTTAGTGATTGATTTATTTTCAACATATTTAGGTTGAACTAAACGAATACGAGC
Source organism: uncultured Bacilli bacterium (assembly GCA_934098295.1). Lineage (GTDB taxonomy): Bacteria > Bacillota_I > Bacilli_A > ML615J-28 > CAG-313 > UBA1737. The sequence continues at coordinate 88,051 of CAKONV010000004.1, forward strand.
ATCAACATTTTTAGTCTTTGTTTCGATTTCTTTTAGTAATTCAATTTTTTCTTTGGTAGTAAATTTATCAAAATCGGCTTCCATTGGTCTTACATCTTGATATACAGCTTTTCCATCAAAAATATATTCTCTTTCATCATTACTTAAATTTTTAGCATTTTCTAGTAATTTATGTAGTGATTTCTTGATATCTTCATCAGTTGTTGATTCTGTATAAACATAACCCATATGATTATTATATAATCCTCTGATTGAAAGACCTGAAAGTTCTTTTAAAGAAAATGTATCAACTTTAGAATTAAATAAGGAAATATTATTGCTGATGCTTTCATTAGCATAAATTTCTACTTCTTCTAATCCTAATTTTAATGCTTCATTAATAATTTCTTGATAAGTCATTATTTATTTCCTCCTTTTCCACCAACAGTCATATGTGAAACTCTAATTGTTGGTTGACCAACGTTAGTAGGAACTGATCCACTAAGACTTCCACACATACCTTGACCTAAGCTTCTATTGTTAGCTATCATATCAATATTAAACAAAACATCTTTACCACTACCTACTAAAGTAGCACCTTTAACTGGTTTTGTTATTTTTCCATCTTCAATTAAATAACCAACATTTACCGCAAAGTTAAATTCACCTGTAGCTGGATTTACACTACCACCACCCATTTTAGCAGCAAATAGTCCATATTTAGTATTTTTAATAATTTCATCAAATGTTGAAGTACCATTTAAGAAATAAGTATTAGTCATTCTTGAAGTAGTTTGATATTTATATGATTCTCTTCTTGATGAACCGGTTGTTTTATGATTCATAATTTTTGAATTACGTTTATCAACCAAATAGCTCTTTAAAATACCATTTTCAATTAAAACGTTATAAGCTGATGGAGTACCTTCATCATCAACGTTTATTGAACCCCATTCATTTTCATCAACACCACTATCGACAGCATTTACAATGTCACTAGCAACTTTGGTACCAAGTTTACCACAGAAAACTGATGCACCTTTAGCAACAGAGGTTGCTTCTAGACCATGAACGCATGCTTCGTGAAGAATTACTCCACCAAAACCATTGTTAATAACAACAGGAATGTCGCCGCCAATCATATCATCAGCGTGTAACATGGTAACAGCATCTTTAGCAGCTTCAACTGCAAAACTAGGTGTATCAAAACCATCAAACATTTCTAAGCCTTGATGCCTACCCCAGTTTACACTTCCGGGTTGCATAGACTTTCCATCTGATGCGATAGCTGTAAAGACAACTCTTGTATAAGCTCTTCTATCACTTGCCCAAGTTGAATCGCTAGCAAAAACAAAAATATCTTGACATCTTTCTATGAAACTACCAATATATTGAACAATTTCTTTACTATAATTCGTGATGACTTTGCCACCTTCTTTTAACATGTTAATTTCAAAATCTTTATTTTCAGTATTAACACGAATAGGGTTTACAACCTTTTTAGTCTTAACTTCTTTAAATGGTAAGACTTCCGTTTTTCTTGTTCCTTCAAAACTACTTGCAAGTTTACTAGCAACCTCAAGCAATTTTTCATAGCTACAATTTGTAATTGAGGCATTAACTTCCATATTATCTTTAATTACTCTTAAAGCGGCACCTTTAATTGTAGATGAAGATGAAAGTGTAATTTTTTCGCCAGTCATTTGCAAATTATCATTAGTTTCCTTTTGCATGTAGACTTCAGCAAAATCGCCACCTGTTGCTAATGCTTTATCAAGAATTTCTTTTGCTTCTTTTTCTGTAAGGCCAAATAATTTATTTTCCATTTTCATTACCTCTTTCTTCTTTTTTTATAATTTCTATTACTTTTTCGCTTCTTAAATTAATATTGTAAAAATCTTTAACACTACATCCAGCTCTTCCACCACCGGCACAAGCGCAAGCACAACCGCCGCCACCAGAATGACCTTTGCCTCCACTAGAAACGCTATTAGGATTAACGATTCTTACACCTTTTTTATTAACACCTGGTCTATAGTATCTTCCACCAAAAAGATGATAATAAAACCAAGGATGATAACCATAATATGAACCAAAGCCACGATGATCTAAATATGGATCTTGGCTTCTTTTAGAAATTATCACAACGATTATGATAATTGCAAAGACACCAACAACTGTAGCTATTATTCCAAATACTTGAGCAGGAGTCATATATGCAGAAGTATATTCACCTTTTTTACTTAAGCCTTTAAAGTTTGATTGATCATATACTACTTTAAGTTTAACCGTTTCACGGTAAGAAAGGCTCGATGAGACTACGTAATAATCACCTTGTAAATTAGCACCTTCAATACTTTTTACATTCTTAGCGTTCCAACTAACTGTGCAAGACTTTACTTCAATTTCGTCGAACCACCCAGGATTATAATCGTAAATGCATTCATCTCCACTCAAAAAATACATTCGTGATTGATGAATGGAAAAGGCAAAAGTTAAAGTTTCTCCTTCACGATAGTCTCTATCAAAGTCTATGCGGATGAAGGAACCACTATCGCTATAATATTTAATTTTTTTAATATTAGCTGTTTCTTTCTTTAATTCATCAACATGATAATTAGGAATACCAATTTTAACCCACGATAAAGGACCTTCACTACTTGAATCTAAAACTTTCCAAGTAATTTCAAAATGCATATCAAGGGTTCCATCTTCTCTTGGATCAATCTTAATATTGTATTCTTCGATTTCATCTAAAGGAAGATAACTAGCTTTTAATTTTACAAAATTAATCGTTAGTAATGAACAAAAACAAAATAAAGCTACTAATAGTTTTAAAGTTTTATTTTTCATTTTTTATTTTTCTCCTTTATCTAAAGTGCTAAGTTGGCAATAGCCTTCCATTTTGCTACTATTCTTACGTATTTTTTTACAAGCACGGCTAGACCAAATTTTATTAAAACTTTCGTTTAGAAGATTACCTAAAGAATCACTATTTAACCAACTTTGACAAGGAATTACATCACCATTAGGGGCAACAGCCATATTAGATAAGCAAGCGCCACAAGATGGAACCGTAAGTCCCAAAGCTTTTAAACTATCTTCATTTAACCAACCAGGAGATGTAAAGTTCATTTCTAAATCATATTCTTTACTATTACATACATCTTTACAGTATTTATTAGCTTCTGTAATTATTTCTAATAATTCATTCTTAGAAAGATAAGTATCCTTAGCTTCGTTAGTTAAAGAATTACCCGTCATGATTAAACCTGAACATGTGAAATATCTAATACCTAAATTTTCTGCAAACTTTATGGTTTCTATGTAGTCAGCATTTAATTTACAAAGTGGAGTATTAATACTAACATTTAAACCTGCGGCAAGAGCATTTTTGATACCTTCAACCGTCTTTTTAAAGGTTGAAGAGCCAACAAGCATATTATGTATTTCTTCCCTAGATGAATATAAAGTTACTTGTACACTGTCTAAAGAAGCATCAACCAATTCTTTGCACAATTGGCGAGTAAGTAATATTCCATTCGTATTAAGTCTGGTTACAAACCAAGATGCATATTTAATTAATTCTGGTAAATCACTTCTTAATGTAGGTTCACCACCTGTAAAGGTAAGTTGAGGAATGCAAGCATTACGGCATTTATCAATAATTATTTTCCAAGAAGCCGTATCTAATTCTTTAACTGTTGCTTCTTTTTGATTTCCAGCATAGCAATGTAAACATTTATTGTTACAATGCCATAAACCATTTTTATACATTGAACTAACCATTAAATCCATTCGATGCGGAGCTTTCATATATTTGGCGTATTTGGAAAGAGTCATATAGCCAACATTACTTGATGGTATTTTGTTTTTCGCAATATCAACAAAAGTAGTAATAATATCTCTCAAGTCACTTTTTAACATCGTTTTTTTAGTTTTTGGAAAAACTTTAGCAGTATTATCAACAGCTTCATCGATTATATCATTAATGTTTTCATCGCTTAAAGACTTACCTTCATAACTTGTCGCAACATTAATAAATTCTCTTAATAAAATAGCCCAACCGGTTGTTAATGGTAAGATATCTTGACCATTAATTATAACAACCCATAAAACCCCTAATTTCACTTTCTTAGGAGGAATCAAATGAATTCTTACTACTCCTGGGCCATTAGGATCTAGGGTTATGTGAGATACACCATCAACTGATTTTAAATATTCGTTTAATTCTTTATACATTTTTACCTCTTATTTTTTTAAAATATCTGCAATATTTTTAGAAACGGCTTCTTCTGATTCAAGTGTTAATTTAGAAGCCTTAAGTCCTAAAGAAAATGCTTGTAGAAAACTATAATCATTTATAACTCCATAAATAGTGGCAGCTAAAAAAGCATCGCCAGCACCAGTGGCATTAATAATATTTTCTACTTTTTCTACTTTTATTTCTTCTTTAATAGATTCATGGTAATAATATAAATTTTTGCTTCCTCTTGTTACTACTAAATGCTTAGGCATTTGTGCTTGATTCTTTATTATATCATATTCATATTCATTAGCTTTTAATAAATATATTTTGTCTAAATAATTTTTAATTTTACAAGCCTTGCTGGTACTAATCGTATCACAAATAAACTTTTGATTAGGATAGTTTGTTAAAAGATAACCAAGTGTTTCTACACTTAAGTTTGTATCAATAACAACATAATCGCTTTCTTTTATTAAGCTTTTATAATTTTCTAAAAACTCTTTATCGATAAGTTTTGTAACCAAACTATCACAAATAGCAATTTCCATTTCACCTTTTTCATCATGAATTGCAAGATAACTAGCTGTTATAAATGATGAACAGTCAGGCTTAATAACTTTTACCCCTTTTTCTTTTAATTGGTTTTCCATCTTTACACCTAAAGGATCATTACCAATGGCTGTAATAAAAGTTAGTTCAACCCCTAAATTAGCTAAATTTTCAACAATATTTCTAGCGACACCACCAAAACTAATTTCTACCATTCCAGGGTTAGAATCATATTCTCTTAAAGGAGCAAAAGACTTGCCAATATAATCAATATTTGAGCCACCAACAACTAATATTTTCATTAAAAATTACCACCTTTACTCCTATTATTATACCATTATTTGCCTTTAAATGCTTTATTATAACAAAGAAATCTATCGATTATTTATCAATTTTATATTCGTTATAAATATCTAAAAACTCTTGATCAGTTATTAAATTTTTTAGTTCCGTAGTAATTTCTTCATGATGATTAGCAAAGAATATTGTTGATGGTTCTCCATAGTAAAATTTTACATTTTCTTTAGCTATTCGAGAACTATAATCTAAGTTATTATAGATTTCTTTAGCTTGTTTGATATTAAGTAAATAGTTTTGATCTCTTAATTTATATTTACAATAAGCTTGCAAGATGTGAAGGCGCATTTTTATAAAGTTAAATGGTGAATTATTACCTTTCTCTAAACTAGTAATAAAATTTAATAACCAAATAATTTTGTCAATAGCTTCTTTAAAATAATTTCGTTTAATATCACAATTAATATTAGTGAGCATTCCGTTGCTAACCATTTCAAAAAATAAAGCAAAGTTTTTAGATGTCATGATTAAAGCTTCATCATACATTTCTTTTCGGTAATAATTTCTAGCTAGTAAAAAATCTTTATCTATGCATATTGATAATTTATTTAAATAATCAATAGCTTCATCATATTTACCTAAATTAGAATACGTAATAGCAATAATTTCATATATTTCATTTGTAGAAATGTTATTTTCAACCAATTGATGATTTAAATCCATGAGTTTAAAAGCACATTCAAGAGCTTTCTCCAAATATTCATGATTATTTTTTTCTAATCCATAAGAAAATAAATACAACAAAACCTTATAAATTAAAACCGCATTATTACTGTATTTCTTTAACGCAATGTTTAAATCATCATATTCTAAATCAAAACTTTTTTCTCTTGTAGCTTTTTCTAATTCATTAATAAATAATTCTAGTGACGATTTTTTTATATCATAGTTTAAAATATAATCAATCGATACCTCAAAAAAATATGACAATTTCACTAATAGTTCTAAACTTGGTTCGGCTTGATAATTTTCCCATTTACAAATTGTACTTGTCGAAACATCTAAAATATTAGCTAGTTCTTCTTGGCTAATTTTTTTATTTTTTCTTAATTCTTTTATTCTTTCACCGTATTTAGTCATATCTTCAATTTATCTTTCCTTTTTACAAACTACATATATTATACAAAAAATGGTAACAAATAGCAATATTTATATTTCAAAAAAACTAAAAAATTTTTTTCCAAAATAGAAATTTTTTATTAAAAAGAAAATAATGCTTTTGACTTTTATAGTCAAGAGCATTATTTTACTTAAATATTAACCTTTTTTTGACTTTTTCTTAAAACTATAATTATAACTATAATCCCTTACATAAAAAAAGTTATAGAATAGTTCTATAACTTTAAAATCTATTATTAAATTAATTTTTAAAGATATTGTTGCCATAAATGACGCAATTTTTTCCACTAGACTTACCTTTATGAAGAGCCTTATCAGCTTCAAATGCATAATCGATGTCCAATAATTCTTCTTTTAAAATCTTTGATAAGCCAACAGTAATCGTTACTAAATCAAAATTTGTACCATCATTTCGATTAATTTTTTCTTGATAAATATAATTATTAATCTTTAGACCATAATCAATTAATTCTTTATCAGATACATTTTCTAATAGCATAATAAATTCTTCGCCACCATATCTAAATAAATAGTTATTATTTTCATAGGCAAACTTTTTAGCCAAACTTGCTACTCTAACTAATGCCTTATCACCTTCACTATGCGAATATTTATCATTAAAAATTTTAAAATTATCAATATCAAAAAAGATAACACCAATATTATCAACATTTTTATATTTCAAAATATTCCAATATTCATCTAAAGCTCTTCTATTCAAACATTTAGTAAGAGTATCGACATAAGCCATTTCCAAGAGTTGATCATTTAAGTTATCTACTTCTATTTCTTTTAACGCAAGTTTATTAGAAAATTTGTAGTAAAAAACATAAGTTACAATAAAATAAGAAATTAAGACAAGATATTGAAACAAAGGAGCACTTCCATTTTTAACAAAAGCAATTGGCATTGTTAAACTAATTATGGAAGCAATGACAATAATTACAGAATCTATTAAACGAGGAAGTGGTATAAATACAAAAATAAAAACACTCAAAGTTGCAAGGGAAATATCTTGAAATTTATCATTAACTGGAGCAAAACCAATATTTTTTTGCTGTTCAATATTAATACCAATTACGGCTGCTACAATTACTAAATAATATAAAAGAAAAGAAATCCTCTTTACTAATTTATTAAACTTATCTCGTTTAAAAGCCATTATCACCATATAAATAGAAAAAACAATTCTACAAATTAAAAATGGTAGTAAAAAGGAGTTTATAATACTAACTTCTTTACTTAATGTTGATAAAACAATCCAAAACAAATCCGTAAGAATTACTAAGATTCCAATAACAGAAATAGAGTTAAAATTTTTATTTTCAACCACTTCATAAACTTCACTTTTTTTCTTTGGTTCTTTTTTTAAAACTTCTTTTAGATATTTATCAAATAAAACATTATCATTCATATAATCTTTCACTTTCGTCTTCAAAATTACTTTGTTAGTTTAACAACATTTGTTAATCAATCCTAATTTTACAAACATAAGGAAAATGGTCACTAGCTACAATATTAGGAATACTAGCCGTGATGACATCGATGTTTTTTGTAAAAATATAATCAATTTTACGATTAGGTTTTATAGAAGGAAAAGTTAACAATGGTTCTTTTACCAAATTAGATGTATCATTAATTATACTTCCTATTCTTTTTATTAGTTCATCATTTGGTTCCATGTTAAAATCACCCATTAAAATAGTTGGTCCATCTATTGTGGTTATAATTTTTGTAACCTCTTCAACAGCATTAATTTGTTCGCCTCTAGCAAGTCCCATATGCGTTACTACAACATTAATAATTTTTCCTAAAACATCAATCTGAGAAACAATTATAGCTCTTGATTCATAGTAACAACATTCATCTTTTTTTATTGGATCTAAAATAGGAATAATTTTGCTACTAACAATTGGAAATTTAGAAATAAGAGCATTCCCATAAGGTCCACCAGATGGAACATAGATAGCTGGTCCAAAGAAATAATATTTGAAACCTAACGACTCAGCAATGATTTTAGTTTGATCAACGTAAAATTCATCAGGCCCATCACCTCTAACCTCATTTAAGCCAATAATTACAGCTTCATTTTTTTTAATTACATCAGCCATTAAATAAGGATTAAAATTACGTTTTACAAAATCTCTAGTACTTTGAATATTAAAGGTCATTACTTTAAGTTCCATATTTTTTACCACATTATTTCAATTAGATTATCAATATCATTTTTATCAACCCCAATAGATAATAAATATTGATAAGTTTTTTCTTGTAAGCTATTACCATTACAAGCCTTAATTACATTTAAATAGTTATTAATAGCAGTAGGCGTACGCATTGATCCAATTTGACCAAAATTTGAAAATAAATAATCGCGGTATAGATCGTCTTCATTAACGCCTAAAATACTATTAATTAAAAAAGCTACCATACCTGTACGATCGGTTCCAATACTACAATGAAAAAATAACGGATAATTATTTTTATTTCCAAGTATAGAAAAAACTTGTTTTATTTCATTAGGATTTAATGTTAAACAATTACCATTAGAAACCATTGGGATGGAATAATATTTTACGTTATTACCTAACAAACTATAATTTATTCCTCCATTTTCATTATCAACTGTTTTTCTTAAATCAATTTCGGTTTTTACTCCTAGTTTATTAAAAGCATCAATTCCTTTTTCACTAATTAAAGGGGTAGTCGATTCATCATCATTTAATTTGCTAGTTCTGTAAATTAATCCTTGTTTAGTTCTTTTACCATTAACTAAATAACCACCTAAATCTCTTACATTAGTAACACCATCAATATATAAATTACGAATTTTATCATCGATGACTTTAAATTCTTTTAAATTTGAAGATACTGTATCAGTATCGTTAGTTGCAACTATCTCCCAATAATATTCTTGAGCAATTTTCAAATTATATACTTCATAAAAGGTTTCATCTACTTTTTCATCACTTACTAAGATTGTTTTTTCCTTATCTTCATAAATTTTTATTTCATAAGTAATACTACCATTTAAGGAAGAACAAAATGAAGAATCCCAAGTTAACTTAATGGGAACTGGATAACTAAGTTCTTTTTTGCCATTAGCGTAAATTGTAGCAAGTTTATAATCGGTTTTTAAGTAATCATTTTGTAAGTTGGTATGAATACTATATTCATTTGTTCCTAATTCTTCTTTTTTCTTACAACTAAAAGTGGTTGATAAAAGAAGCAACACTAAAATTAAAAAAATAAACCTCTTCATTCTTATTCTCCTCTTCTTTATTTCTTTTTTTTAGAGAGTAAAAACAAGATAATAACTAAAAAGTGATTAATCTCTTTAATTGTCATCTTGTTTGTAAATTATTAATATAATTTTATTTCCCTCATGTATTATTAATCATATAATATACAAATATTATACACAAAATCTACCAATAAAGCAAATTTTATGTTATTTTTACATATAATTGGGTATACAATATCAGTTTTACTATCTGTTATTACTTATCAATTATTTCCTATATGCATAAATACAAGTATTTCAACATTATATTATTTAGTTTGTTGATTCTTTCGTTTCTTTTCCATATAGATATTCAGTTTGTGAGCAAGTTTAAAAGCAATGATAACCCAAAAAGCACAAACAGTTATAAAGATTATCCAATCATAAAGTGATTTAAAAGAATCAAAAGGAACAATTGCAAAACCAAACACAATTGTAGCTATTCCAACCGCTCTCCCAATAATTACTGATGGTAAAAACCATGATAAACTCATTTTAATCGTTCCCGCAAGCATAATTAAAGCATCATCGGGAAACAACGGGAAAACCATCATTAATGGAAAATAAACCGTACTATGTTCTCTTAATAACCGCATTGCGTTATCACAATCTTCTTTACCTAAAATTTTTTCACATACTTTATAGCCCCCTAAGCGACCGATAAAATACATACAAAAACTAGATAACATTACTCCCATAAAGGATAACAAAAAAGCCTTTAACGGATTAGTATAAACAAAAGTTGAAAGAACAATGTAAGCCATCGAAACCCCAGGAACAAAACTTAATAGCGAAGTTATTATACATTGTAAAAGAATATAAAGCAAATAACCATACCAAGTATTCGTAAATTTACTAAAAATTTCAATGTTAAATTTAATACCAGAATCAAAATATATAACCTTTAAAGCAAACAGTATCAATACTACCAAAAGACTAATTACTAGTAGCGAAGCTATAGCTAATAACATCTTCAATATTTTACTTTTATATTTAACTAAAAAATCTTTTACACTATTATTCATTTTTATTCCTATTTCTTTCATTAAATTTTTATATTAATTAATAATCTTTCTTTTTATCTATCGTTAAATGTATATGAGATTGTTTTTTAAATATTAACAACATTTTTATATCTTTTAAAGATTGGCTAACATTTGTACTACCTTCTTCATCGACAAAGGAGCATCTCTTACATCTTCTAATTTTTTTAGAAGTTCTATTATCACTATCATTAATCACTTCCCACTCACCAAATAAATGACCTAGGGGTTCTGTTATGATATTTTCAATATATCCGCAATCATGACATTTATTTTCTTTTAAACCTGTTTCTGTACAGGTAGCATTTCTTATAACCGTAACAATAAATTTATGCTCAGTCCTAGGAACATAATTTGTTTTTTCTTCTTCTCCACATACCGTACATGTATTTATTGTATATCCTTCTTCTGTACATGTAGCAGGAATGATTTTACTAACCATAAATTGATGAGCCAATAATGGTTTAGTAACAATATTTTGTTTATCACATATTGAACATTTTTCGGTTAATGAGCCAGCTTTTGTACATGTTGAACTTGTTTCGCTAACTTTAACATAATTATGTCCAAAGCATGGAATGGCAATTTTTTCCTCGTATGAACATTTAACACATTTATATATTGTATAGCCGATTTTCTCACAAGTAGGATCAACTATTGATTTTTTATATTCATGATTACAAATAAACATTCTTGCGGTAGTAATCGTATTACAACTACTAACCATTATAACTATTATTAGTGCTGCCACTATTATTCCAATTTTTTTCATTTTTTAACTTTTTTAAACTCCGATTTATGTATTATTAGTATACCAAAATGTAGTTAAAAAGTAAAGTATTTCATTCGACAAATTAAAATAAAAAAAATGGGTAAAAATATACTCATTTTTACCATTTATTATAAACTCTTTCAGCAAATCCCAATTCATCATTAAATTCAATTATTAAGTCTTTTACTTTGATAGTGCCCTTAAATTTTCCAAAGACTTGATGTTGTTTAGAAGCAATTAATAACACATCTGTGCAATCAACTCTATCGATAATTGGTGTAAAAATTAGATTAATACTTAAATCTGAGGAAGTAATTCGCCAAGGTTTTAAGTAGTCCCATTTACCATTGTTTTTAGGAATGTTAAAAAGACAGTCATCTAATTTATAAGCTTTTCCGTTACAAAAGACAACATTTTCGCTACCTTTTGTCGTATCACCAAATCCATACCCTAAATTAAAACCTTTTGTTTCTTTTTCATTAACAACGGAAAGAGATGACCAATACCAAGTATTTTTATAAGTCCATACTCCACGGCCCCAATCTAGGACTCCACTTGCCGAATCAAGGGAATATTCTTTATTTCCAATTTTAAAAAAGCCTTGGGCAAGCAAACAATTAATCTTTTGATTATAGTAAAAGTGTCCTTTTTTAAAAAATGGTATCGCCACAACAATGCTATCGCTGGCTTTTGGAGTTAAAACTATGCGCAAGTAAAATCATCATCATTTATAAATTTAGGATATTTTACTTTAATAGTTCGATACGTTCCATTATTGGTGAATGAAAACAAATAATCTTTTTTTTGATAGTTTATGCCACCAATTTTTGAACTTTGAGGTAAATTTAATTTACCAAAAGTTAACCAATCAATATGTGATTTCGTTACATACTTTTTATTAACAAAATCCAAAAAAGAAACACTAACTAGCGACATATAAGAATTATCGGCAACTGTTAACGCAATACCATAATCATCTTTTAAAATAGCATAGTAATCCCATTCTTTAATTCGCCATTTTAGTCCCTTTATTTGCTTTCTATTATATTCCTTTATTAAAGAAAAAGCGTATCCTGCTTGCGATAATTCGCCATTTTCATCTAATAATTGTCCCTTAGTCAATTCAACATTCATTTTTTTCGTTCCTCTCATCAACAAATAATTTTATTTTATACTTTTCCTTTTTCAATAGTTTCTTTAATAGTCTTATATTTTGCTGATATTTCATAATAGGTATCAGCTATAAAGGAAATATAATTAATGTTATTACCATCATCAATGCTGCTTTTAGCAACTTCTTGTCCTTCACTAGATGACTAAAACTCTTGTTATTATTAAACTCAGCTATTCCATCAGAAATATTTTGATTTAAATATTTTAAAGAATACAAATTTAGATTATAGGAATATAATAAGTTTTTAAAGTTTTATCTTGTTCAATTCTTGATTGCATTCTCTTGGCAAGATTTAATAAATCATCTAAGTTAGAAGGAATTGTATAATTGTAATCATTTAAAAGAGCAACATTGTAACAATTAGTATATAACCTTCCTATTGATGGTAATCCATACAGTTTGTTATCAAAAGTCTTCATATTATTAATGATTGAAGATTGATATTTACTAACAACTTCCCATCTTTTTAAGTTATATAAATATTTACCATAATTATTAATAGTTGCATAATTATTAAAGACGATCAAATCACCATTTAATTTGTTATGAACTAGTTTATAATTTTTGACATTTTCATTTTCAACAGCATCTAACTTAATAGTATAATTACCATTTTGTTCATTGAAAGCTTCAACTACTAATGATAGTTTATCAACATAATTGTTAGAAAGGCTCATAGTAATTTCAATTTTTTTAGCTTTATCTTTTTTGCATGCCGTAATGACAAAACTGATAAAAATTATAATTGTTACTAGAGTCGTTTTTTTACAAAATTCATAAGTTTAATTTTGCATATCATTCCCAAATTTTATTATTATATTAAACACATATATAATGGCTTATTGTACCACATTTTTTTTAAAAAGTTTAAATTTTACTATTTTTTTACCCATATTATTCATTTGAGAAATGAATTATAAAGATAAAAAAAGAAAAAAAGACTAAAATAGTCTTTTTTTACATTAATACACTTTTCGCCCTTTTAAAATCTATTATAAAAATTACTACAATGATTAGTTATAAATACATGACTAATAATTATTTTAAGTTTTTTAAAAAACTGCAAATCACCAATTACATTTTGCTAATTATCGTCATATTGCTAATTTACTGGAGGTTTTCTAATCATTTAATAATTTAAATTATCACTTTTAAACAAATCTTATCTAAAAAAAGAAACTTCAAATCTAGAAATTAATAAAATTGTGCTGCTTTTTATAAATTTCTAAATCAGTTTATTGTTTTGTTTGTGGTATTATTTATTTTCTTTGTTTCGATTTAGTATTAAAATTTGTTCATTTAGCGAAAGTTTGCGGATAAAAAATCGATAAAAGAATAACATTGGAAAGACAAATTACATTATATCTATTTCACCATTAATAATAGAATAACATTTTGTTTAAGTCAAAAACAATTTTTATTGTTAATTTTAGAGGAAAGATTTTTTATTTAAAACAAAAATGTTTTAACATAACTTGTCTTTTCAATAATATTCATATTTTGGTAAAAAAGGATTTTATAAATTCTTCTTTCACCAAATAATCTTAGCAGTAATTTTAGGGAGCAAAATTGAAAAGGATTAGCCTTTTATTTATTTTAATTACTACATAGAATATTTTTTTAGCATAATGATTTTTTAATTATAAAAAACCAATATTAGTGGTTAGCAATTGCTAACTGTTAATATTTTACACTATTTAATTAATTAGTTCAAATAATATGCTCTTAACTTAACAATTATTATCTCTTTCTAAATCTAATATTCTAAAAAAAAGCGTATTATTGTCCATTTTAGACAACAAAGGATCATTTAAAAGTATTTCAACTTTTTTTGTTTTATAAGCCTTTAATTTATCGTTTCTTATTTCATTAATGTTGAAATCTTCACTTCTTCCACAAGGAAAAAGACAACTAGCACAATCTGGTAACAGTCTATTTTTTAAGTTGGTAATTTTATCAATAAATGAATCTAATTGTTTACCTGCTTTGATGGCCAGTAAACTTTGTTTAATCAATTCATAGTCATCAATAGTTAATACTACCGAATTATCAGCATCAATGGCTCGAAAAAGGCCTACTATTTTACCTATTAAAATATTTTCTTTTTCATTCATGATACTAATTTATCTCTCCTTTCGTAGTTATGGTCTTAACTATAAGTGGTATGTTTTTGCCGGAGTTATTTAAAGCTTTCTTAACGGCTACTTCTAGACCACTACAACAAGGAACTTCCATTTTAACAAGTGTAATTGTGAAAATATCATTATAGATCAATATTTCTTCAAGAGTTTTACTGTAATCATAATTATCAAGCTTAGGACAGCCGATGAGAGGTACTTTTCCAATCATAAAATCTTTATGAAAGTTGGTATAGGTATAGGCAGTACAATCAGCCGCTACTAAAATATTAGCGTTATTTAGAAAAGGAGCTCTTGGTGAAATTAGTTTTAATTGATGGGGCCATGAATGTTGTTTTTCTAATATTTGTTTTTGAGCTCGATGTTCTTCGGTCTTTTCTAAATCATAATCTAAAGCTTCTTTTTCAGTAATTTTAATAGCTCCCGTAGGACAATGGGGAAGGCAGTCGCCAAGTCCATCACAATATATACTACTAGAAAGTTTAGCTTTACCATTCTCAAGTATTAAGGCTTGTTCATGGCATGCGTTAATACAAAGCATGCAACCAATACATTTTTCGGTTATTATTTCAACTATTTTTCTTATCATTATATTTTTCCTCTTTTTTATATATTATCATATTTTATTAAGTTTTTCCTTTTTTTTGAATTTTTTATCTAAAATTAATAAATATTATTTCTTGAAATAGAAATCAAAAAGTAGTAAAATATATACAGGTTATCATATATAATCTAATATTTTCAAGGAGGAAAGTAAAAATGATTAAATGGTTCAATAAACAAAGTCGCTTACTACAAATTTTATTGTTAGTTATTCCGGGCTTAAATTACTTTGTGGAATTAATTCTTAGATGGGAGCAATTTTTAAAGAAAAAAGATTTTTTAACATTAATTATCGCAATCTTATCGACAGTAGCATTAGGTATACTTTTAGGTTACGTTGATTGTATTGTTTTAATTCTTACTGGAAAATTATTCCTTGCTGACTAATATCAAATATTATTTAATACTAATAAACATGTTTATTAGTATTTTTTTATATTAGCATAAGCAAATAAGAAATTACAATCTCAGGACCAAAGGGAAATTGTCCCTTTTTTTTAATATTAATAATAATTCCTAAAATGCTAGCTGTTAAAAGCATGAAAACAACTTCCATTATTTGTTTGTCAATGGCTAAGACAAATAATAATTTTAAATCTCCAAAACCAATTAATTCTTTTTTCATAGTAAAACTAATTAAAAAGAATATAAAACTATAAATTACAACGATAATTATGCCACTAAATTTGATTTTTTCTGAGTATAATAAACAATTACTAAATACCTTTAAAGATTGTAAAATTAAAATACTAATAACGGATAAATCTGGAATCCACATCTCTTTTTTATCAACAATAAAAACAAGAATTAAAAAACTATTAATTAATAGGTTTAACACTAATAAAATAGTGTTTTTTTCTTTTAATAGATAATAAAAGTTAAATAAGAAAAATATAAAAATAATTAAACAATCCGTTTTATTTAAACGTACATATTTTTTTAAAATATATAGACTTAATAATAATGTTAGCAAAATATAAATAATTCTCATATCTATATTTTATCATAAGCATTAACGAAAGCAATACCTATATTTTTTATATATTTTTACTATTTTTTTAACTTATTTAATAGAATTGTGTTATAATTTAGGTAATCTTAAGAAAGGCAAGAATAATATAAGCATTTATTTTATATTATTAAAGATAAAATGGATTTAAAAGTAATACACCCATTTCCATATCTATATCATTTTAGAGATCCACAAGGAGTATGTTTTTCCCTTCTTATTGGAAGTAAAAAAGCTTTAGTAATTGACTGTGGATATGGAATATTTGACACTAAAGAAATAATTGAACCATTAATTAAGGTACCTTATGAGGTAATTTGTACGCATGGGCATATGGATCACACAGCCGGTTTTTTTAGATTTAATCAAGTTTATATTCCAAAAAATGATTTAAACTTATTTTATGAACATAATCAAAAAGAAAAAAGACTAGATAACCTAAAAAGTGCTATAGAATTAGGATTGATTGATGAAAGTTATGATAAGGATTCTTATCTTGATGTAAATTTCAATAATATTAAAACAATTGAAGTAGGGACTATTATTGATCTAGGAAATCTTCATGTTGAAATAATTAACATGGAAGGACACACAAAAGGCTCAATTGGTTTACTAGTTAGGGAAGAAAGACTTCTTTTCACTGGTGATGCCGCTATTGCGATGGTTTGGCTATTTTTAAAGGAATCTACAACCGTAAAAACCTACATTTCTATGTTAAAAAGAGTAAAACTATTGGAATTTGACAAATTTATTACTGGGCATTTGATGCAAGTTTATGATAAAAAATATTTTGATTACTACATCGAGGTTGCAAGTATAGCTAACGTTGATAATTCTAAAAAAGTTTGTTTCAAAAATTTTTATTTTCCCAACTCTTATCAATATAGTAAACAATATGGTAATGATACCATTGGCATTTGTTTTCGCGATGATAATTTAGAATAAAAAGTTGATATCTTTTAAAAAGGTATCAACTTTTTATTTAATCAGTCGCTAGTTCTTTTGTTACATTATGAACCCAAATTCCTTTTTTCACTAAAATAATACCAATAATTACTTTTACAATTTCAGTTATTTCCGCAATAAAATAAATCATATAAATATCTAAATGCGTAAATTTCGCTAAAATAAAGGCGATAGGAACTCTAATAAATAAAGTAAAGACACTATCAAAAAGAAAAGTAATGTAAACTTTACCACCACACCTTATAATAAAATAACTACAAGTACTTAAAATTCTAATAGGCGTAATAATAGCAGATAATATTATTAAATTTTCTGATAAAGTTATAACTTTTTCGGTGGTATTGTATAAAGAAGGAACTAAAGTTCTTAACAAAATCATTAACAAAGCCACAAGTACCCCAATAATAAACGATGATGAAAGAAATTTATAACTATCTTCTAGTGCCTCTTCATCTTTTGATGCTCCTAGTTTTTGTCCTAATAAGATAGCAGTGGCATTTCCAAGGGAAGTTCCAACTAATGAAAACAAATTTGTGAAGGTGGAAACAATATTACAAGCAGCTACAACCTCTAATCCTTTTAAAGAATAACACTGATTAACAAGGGTCATTCCTAAAGCCCATAGAGTTTCGTTAACTAATAGAATATAAGTCTTTTTAAAAACAGTTTTAGTAAATAATGAATCTGGAAGGATTTTTTTATATAAAGACTTCATAAACAAATATTTTTTTCCCTTTACATGGGAATAAACAACAATAAATATACAAGAAACATATCTAGATATAATAGTGGCGATAGCAGCTCCTTTAACGCCTAATCTTGGAAAACCTAAATGGCCTAAAATCAAACAATAATTTAGGAAAATGTTAATAAAAACGGCTATCAAACTAGCTACCATAGGAATAACGGTTTGTTTAGCCTCTCTTAAATTACTTGAGTAAATCTCAGTAATTACAAATGGCAGTAGTCCAAATAACATAATCATTAAATAGTCATGGCCATTCTTTATAACAACGATAGGATCAACGGTATTATCTTCATCAATATGAATAAATAAATTAAAAAGTTGTTCGTCAAATAAAAGAAAAATGATTATAGCGATAACCATTATAATCATACATATTAATAATTTATAACGGATACATTTTTTTATTCCATCGATATCATTATTTCCATGATATTGAGTCGCAAAGATACTAGGACCAGAAATAGCCCCAAAGATAGCTAAATTAAAAATAAATATAAATTGATTCGCGATTGAAACCGCATCAATGTCGGCTGTACCTAATTGACCGACCATCAAATTATCTAGTAAATTAACAAATTGTGATATTACCTGTTGTAATACAATTGGTAAAGCTATTAATATTAAAGTTTTATAAAATGACCAATTGCCAAACATTTTTTTGATTTTCATAACCTTTTTTCTCCTCCAATCTTTTTAAATCAATTGAATTATAAATTATACAGTTAATTTCCTTCTCAAACGCTCAGAAACGAGTAATTTCATCATTTTTTGGTTGGTAATGATTTATTTTTCATCTTATACTCACCATGTTTTTAAAAAAAATGACACTTTTAAATTAAAACTATTTATTTATGTAAAATTAAAAAGTTTACTCTCCTAAGGTTGCAAACTCACATTATTTATTATACCACTTTTTCCTATAATTTTCAACTTAAATGAATTTATGGAATTCTTCTTATGCTTTTGGTAAAAGGACTTGACAAAAAGATAATGTCAAGTCCTTTATTTTATTTTTTTAATTTACTTATATTCATTTTATTTATTATCGGTAATCTTATATGTAGGAACCAATTTTTCAACAAGTTCTTTCATATTGCTTACTTCATCATAAGCAGCTGTGTATAGTTCATCAAGATTTTTAAATAAATTTTCTTCATCTAAGTCAATTGGTTTAGCAATTGAAATCAATCCATTAGCGGTTTTTTCTAAGCCTTCTTCAGCCATTAAACGTTCTTCATATAGTTTTTCACCTGGACGTAAACCCGTTATTTTTATTTCCATATTTACATTAGGTATATAACCACTTAATTTGATTAAGTTATAAGCTAAATCATAAATCCTTACAGGTTCTCCCATATCTAAAACATAAATTTCGCCACCTTTGGCGTAAGCACCAGCTTGAAGCACTAAACTAACAGCTTCTGGAATCGTCATAAAATATCTAATGATATCTTTATGCGTTACCGTAACGGGACCGCCTTCAGCCATTTGTTTTTTAAATAAGGGAATTACACTACCATTGCTTCCTAGGACATTACCAAAACGTACGGCCACAAATTCACAAGTTGACGAATGTCTTCCAATTGTTTGAATAATCATTTCACAAATACGTTTGGAAGCACCCATAATATTTGTAGGATTAACAGCCTTATCCGTTGATATTTGAATCATTCTCTTAGTTCCATATTTATCACAAGCTTTTGCGACATTCAATGTACCAAAAACATTATTTTTAATAGCTTCATTAGGTGATGTCTCCATTAATGGTACATGTTTGTGAGCCGCGGCATTAAATACAATATTAGGATGGTATTTATTAAAAATATCCTCAATTTTACCATTATCGCGAACACTTGCAATAAGGGTTAATAAATTTAGATTAGGTAATTTTCTTTTTAATTCTTGCTCAATATCATAAGCATTATTTTCATAGATATCAAGAATAATTAATTGTTTAGGATTATGCGTGGCAATTTGTCTACATAATTCACTACCAATGGATCCACCACCGCCTGTTACTAAAACCACTTGACCTTCGATATAGCCCATAATTTCGTTTAAGTTAACTTTAATTTGTTCTCTACCTAATAAATCAGTTATTTCTACATCTCTAATTTTAGAGACACTAACGGTTCCGTTTACTAATTCATAAATACCTGGTAAAATGCTTACCTTTACATTGGTTTCTTTGCAAATATTTAAGATATCACTGCGATCTTTTGATGTTGATGATGGTATTGCAACAATAACTTCATCAATTTCATATTTTTTTATCATTTCTGGTATATCTTTACGATTACCTACGACTTCAACACCATAAATATAACTTTTTAGTTTTAAAGGATCATCATCAATAATACATATTGGTTTTTTATTTACTTTATTAGATGTTATTAGTTCTTTAATTATCATGCTACCAGCATCCCCAGCGCCAATAATCATAACTCTTTTTGAATCATCTAATTTTTTAAAATTAAGTCCATTTTTACTCATGTATCTAACTATACGATAAATACATCTTGTAAAACATGTTGACATAAAAATAAACATGGAGTTTATAATTGTCAAACTTATGTTAAAATATGTTTTCTTAAAAAGTAAAGTAAATATTAAATTACCAATTGTTAGTATAATTACGGTAATAGTAATTTTTATAATTTCTATAACACTTGCATATCTCAAACTACTTCTATATAAGTTTAGCATAGCATATATTAAAATTATTATTAATGTTTCGGTTGGTAAATAAATGTATAAAATATTTTTATGTTCAAATAGATTATCGCCAAGGATAAAGAATGATAATAAACATGATAAGAAAATCATTAAAATGTCTAAAAGTATGAATAAAATTTTCTTTATATTTCCTTTTTTCATAATTTGTCTCCGTAATTAATTATTTTTTGTTTAGTTAATAAACTACTATTTGATGAAAAAAAGCGAAAACATTTTAATGTACATAAAACTAGAATTCGCTTATCTTTTTCATTATTTTAATTGGCTATCTTTACCATCATATGAATAGTAATTATAGTAATCATAATAGTAATCGGCATAATCAGCACTACGTTTTGAATCAAAGAAAGTAAATACAGCACCAATAATTGGCGTGTTAATTGATTTTAACAAGCTTAAAGCTTCATTTACCTGTTGTTTCTTAGTTGCAGCATAGGCTACCGCAAAGATAGCACCATCGGAAACTTTTGAAATATAAATATAATCTGAAGTAAGTAGGATTGGTGAACTATCTAAAATTATAAAATCATATGTAGATTTTAGTTGTTCAATTAAATCTTGAAATTTCTTACTTTCAAAAATTACAGAACTATCAGGTGCTGAAGAACCACGATTAATTACGTCTAAATTCTTATAAGCTGTATGTTTTATCATACTTGAACGATCAGTTTTTCCTAATAGGTAATCTACTAAACCATCACTATTAATGAATCCAAAGGTACGATGAACTTTAGGTTTCTTTAAATCTAAGTCAATAATTAATACTTTCTTATCGCTTTGAGACAAAGAAACTGCTAAGTTAATTGCAAGAGTAGTTTTAGCCTCGAAAGAAATTGAAGATACAATTTCGATAACTTTTTTATTGCCATCAAGTGAATAGAATAAAATATTATCTCTTAATCTTTTAAAAGCTTCTTTTTGTTTAGAAAACTGTTTTCCTTCATAAATTGGTGAAACACTACGACCTTGATGATTTGTATTCACATGATTTCGTTTAAATTTTTTAAAAAATTCAGTCATACTAACCTCTCATTTTTGCTTCAGTAATATTACCTTGAGCAGCATTTTTTGTGTTCTTTGTATCTGGAATAACAGCAATAATTTTTAAGCCGGTAACATCCTCAAATTCATTTTTAGATTTATAAGTATCATCTAATAAGTACTTAACTAGGAAGAATGCGTATGAAGCAACAAGTCCTACTAAGAAACAAATTATAATAACCGTGCCTGCACCTCTAGATGCAGAAACTAATGAAGCTCTATCCATTTCTACAAATTTATTAGCTAAAACTTCATAAACGTAATCATCGGGATTAGTTTGTTGTTTTTGATTGGCAACAATTTGTGTGCTATCTAATAAAGCATTAGCAACATCGATTGAAAACTGTTCATCACCAGAAGAAACGGTAATTGTAATAATAAGTGAATCTTCTGTTGTTTTTACATTAGTTAATTTTTTGATTTGATTTGGAGTAATATTAGCATATTTTGTAGGATTAGCTTCTTTTAAAGAATCGCATGCAGTGGCTAAAACCTTTGTGTTTACAATAAAATCAGCATAAGTATTAATCAAATAAACACCAAATAAATAACTTTGATAACCTTGACTAGGTGATTGGTCATCCTTAAAAGTAGTTTGAACAATGGCAGATGAAGTAGCTTTATAAGTTGTAGCTTTGAAACAAAGTCCATATATAGCACCAATAATTGTACATGCTAAGGTAACAATAGCTATCCATAAACTATTATTTTTAGCGATTAACCACAACTCTTTGATGTTCATTCCTGATTCTTGTTCATAAGAACCATTTTCAGTACCAGTCTGTAATTTTTCATTATCCATTTTATTTTTCTCCTAAATAAATATATTTTAATTCAAATTAAATTTGAATACCATATCCTTGTTTTATTAAAATGTCATTAATAATTTGTTTTAATTTTTCTGTTTGATTTTCAACTTCTCTTGCAAGTTTTAATTGACATCTAGC
The DNA here is from genome assembly GCA_934098295.1 of uncultured Bacilli bacterium. Lineage (GTDB taxonomy): Bacteria > Bacillota_I > Bacilli_A > ML615J-28 > CAG-313 > UBA1737. Next base: position 110,764 of record CAKONV010000004.1, read on the forward strand.
ACGTTCAAGATTTAGCATTGGACGATTTTTCTTATCATCGTCTTTTAGTTTAAAATAGTTATCTCCATCAATATAATCGGTTAAAAAACGCATTCCAACTTCAAATGTCATTAGGAAAAAACCATCTACTAAATGTTTAAGTTCTTCTGGGGTTATTATTCCCTTAGATGCAGATAAATATCCACAAGTGAACGCTTTAAACAATTCAAGGTCAACAGAAACCGTGTCTAAATCTCTTTCATCTTCGGCTGCTGTTGAAGCTCCAATTCGTAAAGCATCACCATAATCATATAACAACGACCCTTTCATAACCGTATCTAAATCAATTAGACCTAAGGCTTTACCCGTAGTTTTTGAAAACATGATATTGTTTAATTTAGTATCGTTATGTGTTACTCGACGAGGAATTAAATGTTGGTTTAATAATTCAACAATAGTTCCTAACTTATCTTTACGACTATTAATATATTTTATTTCTTCTTGGCAACCTTTTACTCTATCATTTCTATCAATTTTAATAATATCTAAAAAATGATGATATCTATATGGAGTATCATGAAAATGTGGTATTGTATCTACTAATATTCTTGTATGAAATCCTTCTAGTAATCTTTGAAAATCGCCAACTGCCTTACCTGCTTCTTCAAATATTCCTAAATCGGTTGTTTTTTCAAAAGTTTCGCCTTCGTTAATAAAACGCATACAACGCCAGTAGTTATCATCAACAATAGCCATATTTTGACCATATCTTGTTTCAATGGTTGAAAGTGTACAAGTTCTAGGATCTTTTCCTTCATAAATTAAATTTTTACGAATGTAGTTAGTTACAAGTTCTAGATTTTGCATTACCGCAAAAGGATTCTCAAATACATCATTATTAATACGTTGAATAATATACTCACATGTTGGAAATATTACTCTAAATGTATGATTGATATGTCCATTACCGTGAACAACTACACCTACAATATTATCCACATTAAAATATTCTTTTAATACGGCGGTAGGGACTAAAAATTTTTCATTATTTGGATTATCATTCATATTCTCAATCTTCCCTATTATAAATAATTCATACTAAATATGCACAACCAAGCATAGTACGTATATACATTTTATCATAAATTGACAAATATAGCAAGTAAAGTATCTTTTTATTGTTCAATTAGTAATCACAATAAAATAAAAAAAGAGGCAATTTAACAAAAATTGTCTCTTTAAAGTAAAAATTAATTTGATTATTTATCGATGTATTTTGCGTAAAGCTTAATGTTTTCATCATCAATTGGATGAGGTGTGAATTTTGATGTCAATTCCTTATCCATATACCAACCAACAAATTCTTTATTTTCCTTTACAGGAGCATCTTTAGGAACAATTAATTGACCTCTTTTTAAATAGATAGGATCAAGTTCTTCATTTTCATCAATAATAAAACGCACTCTTAATCTTCTAAAAAAACCGTATCTAAAAATTATATAAATCCATGGTATCATAAGTAAGGCAATAAGAATTATCATGCCTATATACCAACCTTTAGAGTAGGTTTCTTCCTGTGAAGTTTCTAAAAAATATATTAATTCTAACATTGTCATGAAATATTTTCTCCTTTATTCCAAAACTAATTCTTTAAAACTAGGTAAATCTAAGCACCAAGAGCAGAATGTGTGCCATTCACTTAATTTATGATTTTTTCTTTGGTTATACATTGTTTTTAGTTGCTGATAGTTTGTGGTCATCGTAGCACCCAAACAAAATCCACAAGGTAGCGAGGCAATTAAAGTTCTCCACTTTTCTTTCTTTTTTGGATCATCATCAGCAATATTATTATATTCATCAATTAGAGTTTGCATACGCTCCAAAATTATGCTATCTGTTTCTTGTACACATTGTTCTTTAACATTAAATTTTAATAGGCAATGCATCGTAGATTGACTAGATACATAATCAAACCAATGATATCTTTGAGCTTGTTTCCACCAATAAAGTGGAGCAGTAACATCACATTGAACAATTATTCCTTTTAAAAAGTTATCATGTCCACTTCCTGATATTGCGTGTCCTAATTTAGTCGCTCTTAAAATGTCTTTTTCGTTAACATTTCCACATTTTATGACCGTACGCATAGGATTACCAGAAGCTTTAATAGCTCTATCTAAGCCATATACTTGCGTGTTTTCTATTTTAAATTGCATTGTTTTTTCCTCTTCTTTCTTTATAACATAACAAAAGGTTTTCTAACAAAGATAACCTTGTAAGAAGTCCCACACCTCCAGGAACTGGGGTTTGCAAACTAACGTTTAAGTTAGGAATGACATCACCATATAATTTACCATCAATTCGGTTAATACCAACATCAATGATATAAGCATTGGATTTTAAATAATTTTCATTTAAGAAATATTTTTTACCAACTGCTACAATAATTAAGTCGGCCATTTTTAAAAATTTTTCTTTGTTTTCTTTGCTAGTTTTTGAATGAATAACAGTTACATTAGCACTTTTGTCTAATAAAATTTTGGCTAAAGGGCGTCCTACAATATTGCTTCTACCGATTATTAGTGCATTTTTATCAACAAAATCATACTTTAAAAACTCCAAATAATCAATAATTCCCTTAGGTGTACAAGCTACACAAGATGACATCGGATGGAAACCATCAACATCTTTACTTGGATTAATTTTCTCTTTAACATGTTTTTCATTTATTCCCTTTGGCAAAGGAAGTTGAACTAAGATTCCATCAATTGAATCATCATTATTATATTGTTCAATAATCTTTAATAGTTCTTCTTCTTTAGTATTAACATCTAATAATAAATGAATATACTCAGCTCCAATGGATGTTAAATCTTTTATTTTCCCTTTTACATAGGCATTAGAAGCATCATCATTATTTACTTGAATAATTAGTAGTTTAGGTTTTTTATTTAGTTGTTCAAAAACATCTTTTAAATATTGTTTTCTTATCTTTACATATTCTTTAATTTCTAATGATTTATCCATTTTAATTCCTCATCTTACAATTTTAATAATAAAACTATATAATCAAGGTATATACAATATCTTGAATTATATAGTTACTTTAGTTTTAATCTTATTCTATTCCTCTTGGGTTTTTCTTTTGATAATTCCAAGAGTCTCTACACATGTCTTCTAAATTTTTAACAGTCTTAAAACCTATTTCTTCATAAGCTTTAGTAGGATCTGAATAGCAACAAGCTAGGTCACCAGGTCTACGATCAGTAATTACATAAGGAATATTAACATTGTTAACCTTCATAAAAGTATTTACAATGTCTAAAACAGAATATCCTACTCCCGTACCTAAGTTGTAAATATCTAAGCCTTTATTTTCTTTAATTCTATTTATTGCACAAACGTGTCCATGAGCTAAATCACATACATGAATATAATCTCTAACTCCAGTTCCATCGTGAGTTGGATAATCATTGCCAAAAACATTTAAATGATCTCTAATTCCAACGGCAACTTGAGTAATATATGGCATTAAATTGTTAGGAATGCCATTAGGGTCTTCACCAATTAAACCAGATGGATGAGCTCCAATTGGGTTAAAATATCTAAGTAAAATGATGTTCCAAGAATGATCAGCAAAATAAATATCCTTTAGCATGTCTTCAATCATTCGTTTAGTTTTTCCATAAGGATTAGTTGCTTCCTTTAATTCAAAAGTTTCTTTATAAGGAACAACATCTTGATTTCCATAAACAGTTGCTGATGAAGAAAAAATTAAATTTTTTGCATTGTGCTTTTCCATAACTCTAAATAAATTTAATGAACCCGTTAAATTATTGTGATAGTACTTTAGCGGTAATTTTACAGATTCACCAACAGCCTTTAAACCAGCAAAATGAATAACACAATCAATTTTATTTTCTGAAAAAATACGTTCCAAAATACTTTCATCAAGGATATCTCCTAAATAAAATTTAGGTCTTTTACCAGTAATTTTTTCAATACGATCTAATATTTGGATTTTTGAATTTGATAAGTTATCAATGATTATAACATCATAATTTAATTCTAACAATTCACAAACGGTATGACTACCAATAAAACCTGTTCCACCGGTTACTAATATACTCATTATTTGACTCTCCTTTAGTTTCTCTTTATACCATTATTTTAACATAATTTACTAATTTGTGCTAATAATTAATTAATTTTTTTTAATTTTTCCAAAAACTGGAAGTCCATTTTTAAATTTAGGCATAATTTCCCCATTTATTAATGGTAAAGCATAATGATAATATTCTTCTTTAATATTACCTTCTTCATCAACCCAATAAATTGGAAACTTCTTCACATAATTTTTTACTTTTTCAAGTTCAACCATATGATATTCTATTTCGTAATGTAAATTATTTGTTCTTTTTATAACAACCATTTTACCAGTTGTATGTTTTAAAGCTTCCTTTACCGCAAATGAACCGCAACTAACAGCCTCTTCTAAATCAGTTTTAGAAGCAATGTGGGAAGCACATCGTTGTGGTAAACTTAATTCAATAGCTCGAACTGGTAAATCTAGGCGACTGCTAACAATTTCACATAATACTAAAGCAACACCACCTAGTTGCAAGTGTCCAAATTCATCATCAGAATTAAAACTACGATATTTTAAAAGATATTTGCCTTCTTTATCTCTAATTCCTTCTGATACAGCTACTAATACTTTTTTCTTTTGATCATAAATTTTCTTTACTTTTTTTAAGAAATCTTCGACATTAAAAGGAATTTCACATAAATATATTAAATCAGGTCCTTCTCCATTTATTTTAGCAAGACTTGAGGAAGCGGCAAGCCAACCCGCATCACGCCCCATTATTTCAACAATAGTTACTCTTCCTTCTTTATAGGATGAAATATCATGGTGAATTTCGGCAATAGAGGTAGCTACATATTTAGCTGCTGAACCATAACCAGGACAGTGATCAGTTTCTACTAAATCGTTATCAATGGTCTTAGGTATACCAATAACCGAGCAATCATAACCAATATATTTAAAATATTCATTTATTTTATAACAAGTATCCATTGAATCATTACCACCAATATAAAAGAAATAACGAATATCATATTTCTTAAATATTTCGTGTAATCGACAATAATCATAATCATTTTCATAATAATTAGTAAGTTTATAACGAGCCGAGCCTAAAATAGCTGATGGCGTTGTTTTCCATGTTTCTAACATTTCTAAATCATCATCTTTTATTTCAATAAAATTTTCATCAAAAATGCCGGATATGCCAAATCTAGCACCATATAATCTATCTATATTTTTATTTTTTAATCCCTCAAGAAAAACACCGACAACAGAAGCATTAATTACGCTTGTTGGTCCTCCCGATTGGCATACTAATAATGAACCCATACTTCTTCTCCTATTTTGACAATATTTCACTTATTTATTATATCAAATATAAATTGTTTTTATTTATAAAAGAAACTGAAAAACGATTTCAACAAAAAAAGCCTTTAGAAAATAATCTTTTAAAAGATTATTATTTCTAAAAGCTTTCAATTATTACTATTTAATTTTTTCCGTTGGTTTTACGCTATTAGCCATTTTTTTGATTTCAAAAACACCACCTAGAACAGCAAATAATAATGACATTATTAAATCACGAATAAAGGAACTTGAAAATTCTGAATAGCTCATTGCTTTGTTAAATAGTGCTAGCGATGTTTCAGCTGTGAAGCCCATTTCTGCTGCAAAGGCTTTAGCAGCAACTAAGTATATAAAGAATACAGCTAAAACCATACACAAAACAGATGTAGCGGAAACAATAAAAACCATTTGTTTATTAGCCTTACCACCAAATTTTTGGTACAAAAGAAAACCTAAAACAACAGCTACTAAGGCACTAATTCCCGATATAAATCCTAACATTGATAAAATTACCGCAACTAAGGAACCGCATAGTCCCCCAACAATAGCACCAATCGTGCCTTTAAAGTAGTTATTAGGAGCCTTATCAATTTCAGCATTATTCTTTTCGATTTGTTCATTAATAGAATTTAAACAATCTAAACAGATTTTTACATTAAGGCCATCAACTGAACATAATTTGCTGTTTTCATCCGTAAGTTCCTTTACCGCAAATAGGGCAATAAGAATCACCTTGAACATCATTTTCTTTTAAAGTGTTAATAATTTTGCTAATAATATCATTTAACTTACTAGTAATACTACCTAGTGTTACTCCTGTTAATGCCAAAATTAAACCAAAATCATTAAATTGATATTGACAATTTTTAAGAGCTAATTTTTTTATTTCAGTCGCAATTGCGTCTCTTTTATCTTCTAATATGTGACCAGAAAATTGTAATACAATTGGAAAAGAATTCATAGGTACATAAAGGATGTTTAATTCATATCCATCTACATGACCATAGGCCATGTTACCATTTACTTCTAATCCTAAACTCTGAGCTACCCCAACAATTTTTTTATTCATCTATTTATTCTCCTTTTTCTCATAAATTACTTGATGATGTGTAATATCTTTCATTTGGTGACCAAATATTCTTTCAATTTCATTTTTCTTATATTCTAATGTATAAGATGATGAAAAGATAACATCGTACTCATCTTCTAATGACCAAGAAATTTCTTCCCATGGTGTTGAAAAATAATCTTCTTTTATTTCATTATCCCAGTTATCAAGGTATGTATACATTAAAAAGAAATGATATAATTTTTCTTTATTATCAATTCGGCCCCATTTTGATTCAAATTCTTCCAATTGCCATGGCGCAACACGATGAGCAATACGTTCTCTAGTTGGTGCATCAATTGGTTCTGAACCCATAATTGGTGCTTTCATATCTCTAATAACAATTGTATCAAAGCGCTTCATTTCTTGGAAAATTTTTGAATAATACGATGGATTAATTTCATGCCATACACTACTAAAAATGATTAAACTTTTTTTAGTTGTCTTTTCGACTTCTTTTACAACATCATCCCATGAAGTTGTATAAGTTATCTCTGGAGAAATATTTTTTGCAATTTCTATTATTTCTTCATTAATATCAAAGCCAATAAGTTTAGTTTGTTCTAAAGAAATTACGGGCTCAATACGACGTAATAAACGACCATTAGCACATCCAAATTCAACAATTAAAGAGTATTCCGTAATATCAATGTGCTTTAAGAAAAACAATTTATCACGCATACTAAATTCCAAATTACGAATATAACTATTTAAATTTTTCATCTTTTTCTCCCTATCTTTTTTTATTTATACCAATATTATACTATAATAATTTACTTTTTATTAATGATTAGCAATTAATTTTCATTTTTTCATGTTTTTAAAAAGTGCAGTCATAAAAAATCTATGCTGCACTTTATAAACTATTCAATACTTTCGATTTTTTCAATGCATTTTGTGAAAGCTAAGACCACATCGGGATCAAAATGTCCTTCGCTTTTAGTAGTAATAATCGCAAATGATTCTTTTTTATCAATGGGCTCTTTATAACATCTTTTTGATATTAAAGCCTCATAAACATCAGCAATGGCCATTATTCTAGCACTAAGAGGAATATTTTCTCCTTTTAAGCCGTTAGGATATCCCTTACCATCCCATCTTTCGTGATGATTTAAAGCTACTTCTTCTGCCAAATTAACATATTCATCTTTTTCAATACCACGCAAAGTATCTTCAATGATAGTATACCCATAAATGGTATGTTTTTTTATAATTTCATATTCTTCTTTAGTTAGTTTTCCAGGTTTTAATAAAATTGTATCTGATATTGAGATTTTTCCAATATCATGTAGAGGCGAAACCTCTACTAATCTATTGATATAATCATCGGTTAAAATAGAATTATACTTTGGATTTTTCTTTAATTCTTTGGCAATTAAACAAACGTATCTACTTGTTCTTTTTATATGACTTCCTGTTTCACCACTTCGAGCTTCAACAATGTTTGCAAATCCAGCTATGATTGAACGCTGCATATGAGCAATTTCATTTGTTCTTTCTTCAACAGCTTTTTGTAATTTTATAGCATAATTATAAGCATCGGTAATATTGCTAATTTCAAAACAAATTCCAAATTTACGATTTTTAGAAGTTAAAAGATTTTTATCTATTGAGTAAACTGTATTATTATCAACAATTCTATTTTTTCCTTCATTTAATGCTTTTAATTCTTCAATTGTATGTGTCTTTAAAATATCTTTAGCAAACTTATTAGCATAAACAATTCGGTCTTCTAAATCAATAACTAATAATGCATTTTCGGCTTCATATAAGGCTTGTTCTTTAGCTAGTGATAAAACATCAAGCAAACGATGCTTTCCAAATAATATAGCAATCATGATGGTACCAATTGTACAACCACCCATCGTGGCATCATATCCACCGCTTAATCTTGTTATATAAATGACATAACCAGCAACACCAAAAATAACCAATAAAATTATACAAATAACTTGTTCTTTAGTTTCTTTGGTTTTACTTTTGATAAATGTTTTAATGGCAACAACGAAACAAACAATTAAATATAGTACAATAGTTGCTACATATACATAATAAAGAAAACCATGTTCAATAATTAATGGGGAAAATTCCAAATCACGATTAAAATTAACATTAGAATAAAACAAGTGATGTAAATTGTTTGTGAAAACCACAACAATAAAGGAAGTAAAATATAAATAAAGAGCTATAAGAATCTTTTTATTAACATTATATCCACAATAAGTTAAAACAAACAAAAGTGAAGAAAGCATTACGTATGGTTTTCCTAAATACGATATTAAAGCTCCCATTAAAGCAACATCAATATTTTCGCCACAAATTTCAATAATATAACCAATCATCATAATAATAGTCGCAATTGTTAAAACAAACAACTGCAATTTCATTTTTGATGGTCTTTGTAACAATATATAAATACTTTCGATAAATAGTGCTATAATCACTATTACTTGTAAAATTATAACAATTAACCGCATTTTATACTCCGTACTAAAACTAATTATCGCGTAATATTATATCAAAAATAAAAGTTAAAAGTATTAAAAAAGGCAACTTTTTTTATAGTCGCCTTTTTATCAAAATGCCTTATAATGATTTATTTTATAATATTTTTTTTAGATAAAAGAAACATTCTTCGTGGATATTTTTCTTCTTTTTCCGATAAAACAAATTCTCCTTCATCTTCTATTATAAAATATTTATCGAACATTTTCTTCCATTCATCCATTTTTTTATAGTTACATCTCATTATTCCATCTTTATAATAGTAGTTTCCAACTTTAGTCATCTTCAAAAGTTCTGTCATTTCAACTGGTGAAAAGATTGGATTCATACCAATAAAAATTTTACCATTTGCTTTTAAGCTTTTATAAAGATAATCGATAATTTTTTCTCCTATTTCATCAGGAATAACATCTATTGTATTAATCGAAATAATAAAATCAAAATAATTTTGATAAGTATTTAATTCTTTTACATCACCACAAAAAAATGATAAATTAGTTAAATTACTTAAATCTTTAATTTTATTAGCTGTTTCAATAGCGTTATTAGACGTATCTATGCCTATACCTTTCATAAAATTTACCGTATGATAAGCTTCCATTAAAGCTCAACCAACACCACACCCATAGTCTAAAACAACCGAATCTGATTTTAAATTATTTTTTAAGGTGTCATTAAATTTTTGATTATTTACCCATTTTTCTTTTACTTCATACGCAGGAACATTTGAAAAACAATTATTTCAAAATTCCTTTAGTTTTTCATTATTTCATTTGTTCCTTTCTAACAATATTAATTACCACATAAATGCTAAGCAATAAAATTATAGCCACAATGATAATGATATAACATGCTAAAATGGAAACCTTATTTCCTAAAAAGTATGTATTTAAGTCAAAACCATCTTTTATATTTGTTAAATAAATACTAGCAACTTCTTCACCAAGTGATGAAAAGTGTGTCTTTACCATTTCCGCAATCGATGATGACATTAAATGATTTCTAATTAAGGAAGTGGCATAAGTTCCTGGCAAAAAACCCATTACTTTTTGAAGACCATTGGAAAGCGATGAAATCGGCATGTAAGCTCCACAAACAAAGCCGTATATACTTGATACCACAACCCCAACAGCTGACATTTGTCCTTGAGTAAATAAAAAGCAATTAATTATTGAAGAAAGAACCGTACCAAAAAGGGTTAACAAAAAAACATCTAAAACGGCTAATAGTACATCTGTAAAACTTAAATACCAACCAACAATGGCCAAATACACTAAGCCAATAATTAAGGCAATTATGCAAATAACAAAAGTTATCAACTCCGTTGCTAAAAAGTAACTAATAGCTAAGGTTGTTTTTTTAACTGGCGAAACAAGCATATCGTTTAATGCGTTATTAGTTTTATCTTGAACCATAATAAAATTTGAACAAAAAGCTAAAGTAACGCATGTTGTCGCAAGAAGAGAAGAAAAAAGCCATCCACCTACAATTCCTTCTTCTAAACTTTTCTCTAAAACGGTTCCCGCTGGGAGCAATTTTTCTAAAGAATCACGATACACATTTCCTAAAAAAGTAACAAATAGCACAATTAAAATTAATGGTGTAATAAGCGATGACAATAATAAGCCTTTATCTTTAGAAAACAATTTAATATTTCTTTTAATTAATAATACTAAAGTTTTCATTTTCTAATTCTCCGTTTCTAGTTTTTTACCAGTTACGCTCAAAAAAACGTCATCCATTTTTCCTTTAATTACCTCATAATCTTTAAATATTGAAGGATGATCTATTATTAATTTCGTAGCTTCTTGAGTATTTGCAACTTCAATTTTAACTCCATCAGGAATTTTTTCAAACTTTACATTTAATTTTTCAATGTCTTCCATTTTTGGGTTATATAAGTAAATGTAATCACCTGTGTATTTGTTTTTAAGTTCTAAAGGAGTACCCGAAGCCTTAATTCTTCCTGAGTCTAAGATAATGACATAATTAGCATCTACTACTTCTTCCATATAGTGAGTCGTTAAAAAGACCGTTAAACCTTCTTCTTGATGAATTTTGTTAATAGTATTCCAAACAATTTGTCTTGTTTTAGGATCTAATCCAGTAGTAGGTTCATCTAAGATTAAAATATTGGGCTTATGTAATAAAGCTCTAGCTATATCAATTTTTCTTTTTTGCCCACCAGAAAGTTTTCCATATGTTCTTTTTAATAATTCTTTAAAAGAAAACAAAGTGCTTAAATATTCTAATCTTTCTTTAAAATCTTTACCTGTAATACCATAAAGAGATGCCTTATATTCTAAATTATCATAAACAGTTAAGATTTTATCTAAACTTGATTCTTGAAAAACAACGCCAATTTCTTTCTTTATTTGTTCTTTTTCGGTATTTACATCAAAACCATTAATCATAACTATTCCGCTATCTTTTCTTAAAGTTCCACACATAATCGAAATAGTAGTACTTTTTCCAGCACCATTTATTCCTAAGAAAGCAAAAAATTCTTTCTTCTTAACATGAAAAGATAAATTATCAACCGCTTTTACATCTTTAAATGATTTGTTAAGATTTGATATTTCAATAATATTTTCCATATTTTTTTCTTCTCCTCTTATCTTCAGTGCTTAATTATACTATTAATTGAAAAATTTGTCAATCAAATAATAAAAAATGCCTAATTAAAAAATACCATTTTCCTTTATTTGATATTTTTATATCATTAAAGTTAAGTATTTTTTAATTAGACCATTTTAACCAATTTAAGATAATTATTTTTTTCCAATAATATCGGTATCAACTTCAAATAAAATTGAAAAATTTAATTTTAATCCCGATAAAGACTGTAAAGAATTATAATCATCTATACTAACATTAAAATTCTTAAAATTTTCATGTTCTAAAAGTTCTTCATAGGGAACCATTTCAAATTGAAGCCAAAAATCTTTTACACAGTTATTAATAAAATCTTCATCGCTTACACCGCTATCTCTTCCTTTTAAAAGATAATCTTTTAATCCATACGAAGTTTTATTTGTCAAATCGTTAGTGAATGTATAACTATTACTATTTTTGGTAATAAAATCGCAGAAATAGATAATATTACCTTTTGTATAATCAACATAATAAGTATCATCAGCGTTTTTCACTATTTCCCCAGTTCTAAAAGCTAGTGTTGACATTAATAAACCTAGCGATCCTTCTAAGGTAACATCATCAAATTTTATCGATATAGCGTTTGTAGAGTCACTTTTATTTTTTAAACTAATTTTATAAGTTGTTATTTTAGTAGGTACAAATTTATCTAAATTAGTTACTAAATCAATAGTTTCAACATTCTCAGCTTTAGCTTCTTTTTTATCAATATATTCAAAATCTCTAATTTCTTGATAATAAGATTTTGGGTATTTCATTTCATCGTTTAAACGGCTATTTTTCGTTTCATCATCCATTATATTAGGTAAGCCATTTGATGATGAATCATGACCATAATAATACCAAATTTCTGAATTTACTTTTGCAAGTTCAAATCTAAATGATGGAACTGTATCTGATAAAGCGAACCAACCAAAGGTAATAATTCCGCAAGTAATAACTAAAACTAGTAATATAAACAAACTTGAAGTTCTTATGATTCTTTGTTTCATGCGTTCACCTTCTTAGGTTCTAATCTAATTCCACCTATATCCATTGTTTTAGATGATAATAGGTTAGGAATTGTGTTAGGAATTTTATTATATTGGGTTAAATCAACATACAATCTAATTTTTATATCAATATAACCATCTACGCCTTTTTCATCCCAATTATCAGCTGAACAAAAATCAAAGCAATAATTATCATCAATTGTTTTTTGTTTATCATAATCTACTAAAAAGCCTTTATCTATTTCGGTCTCATTGCCAGAAGCATCACTCTTTACAACTGCTAATCGATAAACTCCCAAAATTGTGTATATTTGTTTAACTTGATTATCATCTACTACTTCAAAGGTACTACTATTTGATAAACCAACGAAAGACAAATTATATCCTTCTTTTTCATTGTTAGGAGCACAAGTAATTTTAAAATTTAATTCAATATATTCACCAGGGAACAAAGAAGTATATTTTACACCAGCAGTTTCATCATAGGCTCCATCTTTATATAAATAATAATTTGTATCTTTTTCATCTTTTCGTTTATAAGTTCCTTCCGCAATCGAGGTTGTGCCCATTACAGCTTTGGCGGTAATCATATCACCAAATCGCATATAAGAAACCGTTGTACTTACAGACATCCCACCAGCACTTACATGGTCATTTTGAGAAAACCATGCGTGGGCAAAAGTTGCAACACCGAATATACAAATGATTACTAAAACTAAAGAAATCATAAAATTAATAACATTGGTTAATATTTTCTTATCTGAAAGTATAATTTTAATTTTCTTCATGATCATACCCTCACAACTTCAAAATCAACAATTATTTTTACGGAAACGCCATTTACCGTGAAGCTATAAATTCCTCTAAACATTGTTGTAGAAACCGTCTCAAAAGTTAAACTCTTATTACTTGCTCGATAACTAGAAGTTCCAACCGTATAACTATCAAAGAAACCATAATCATCTGGATTAGTGCTAAAAGAGGAATAGATGCTACTAATATCCATAGCTAAAGGTAATTTCTTTTGATATTCAATACCACTTAATATTTTATAGTCATTTATACCCGTATTTTCAGTAAATAAAACACCATTAATATTATAAACTAAAACGCCGTTGTTAGACATAATACCAAAATAGGATGAATTAACTAATCCTTTTGAACCATAAAATAAACCATCAACCGTATTTTCATCTAAGTTATTATAAACATAAACTGTTTCTAAGGAAGAAAATTCTGTTAAAAAAGCAAATGAATAAATGTTATTATCGTTTAAAGATAACTCATATAAATTGTTTAAATTTATAAGTTCTAAAATAGCATCATTAATGGGATTAGAAGCTGTTCCAAGACTAAGATTACAATTTGATAAATCAAGTTTTTGAAGTGATATCATTTTTGATATGTAACTTAAGGTGTCAGCATAATTGCTAGATAAATCTTTACCACTAAAATTAGCATAGGAAGTTCCAATTAAATATTCAATTCCTTTAAAAGAAGAAACTTTTGTTAATTCTTGTGAAGTAGTAACATCTAATGGTTTGTTTTGTTGAAGCCAATCTCTTAATACAATGCTTCCCGAAGTATAAGTTGCCTCAGATCCAAAAGTTAAATACATCCATGAATATAAATTTTCATCGACTACTTCTTTTCCTAAATGTAAAATTCCTGGTAAAGTAAAGTCTGTATACTTTATCACATTTGATGAGTCTTTATAAATAATGAAATTTTTATCATTTGTTTTCATTTTGTAGTTATAAATTATCTTAAAATCCGTATTAGTATTATCCACATTATCAGTTGTAATTTCAAAGCACCATTTAGCATCACCATAAGCAATTATTTCTTCAATCGTAATATTGGAACTAGTAAGATAATTATTCAATGCATCTACAAGCGAATATTTACCTGTAGGAATCGTTAAAGTATGGTAACCTTTATTATAATATAGACTGATTTTTAAGCCGTTAATCTTATTCCAAGTTGTCTCATCATCTACATCAATGGCTAAATCATAACAAACAATAGGGCCCTTAGTTCCATAAGCAAATGGCATATTAAAAGTTTTAATTGTATAACAGCCAGTTTGAGAATAAAACATTTGATCATAATAGTTATAATATGGTAAAAATTCATTTAAATTTCCACCTTGACCACCACTTGTACATGTAATTGGAACCTGTATAGTTTCCGTTGTACCATCATCAAAAGTGAAAATACAATTTAATTGAACAGATTGAACATAATCTAAAGGATTACCTTTCGAAATATCAATAACGCTTAAATAACCATTAGAAGTATCGGTATCATTATATACTAAAGTTGTGGAAGATGTGGAAGATGTGGAAGTTGTTAATTGATATAGTTTATTCGTATCGTTCATTAATTCATAAGTCAACTGTTTAATTTTAGAGGAAGCATTACCATTATATAGTGTGTACAATTCTTGTCTACTAAAACCATTAATAGTATTATCATTACCATAAGTGGCAGTTAAAATAATACTACCACCATAATTATCGCGAATAAAGTTTTGAGCTAAAGATGCATTTGTGGTAATTAATCCAGCATCGGATGCGGTAATTGGATAAGTAATCGTATCTTGATTGTTTATTTTTACTCTTAAATATTTTATATCTTCACTAGGTTCAAAAAGTTTCATATCATCTATTATAGTTTCTTCACCTTTATCATTTTTAATAGTCAATGATGAAATCGCACTACTATTAGTTTTTAAATCTTTATCTAAAGCCTCATACTCATAAGTTATATACTTATCAGAGGTAATGTTAATTTTTAAAGGCAATTGCAACGAATGTTTAATAACATATGTTGAAGTTGTTTGATCATAGTATGGTGCAAAGTATTGTGAACTATAATTTGAGGCAATCAAACGTAAATTATCACTAATATTTGGATTTACCACATGTAACAAATAGGTAGTTTCCGCAAAAGGTTCTTCATTTTTACTTAGTGTTACTTTTAAACTTACACTTTCAAAAGAACTTGGAAGCGTTACATCACCTAAAGAGGTTAAAACATTAGGATTACTAGATTCATACTTAATTGAAATATCACTATAGCCTAAATACGACGTTGGTAAATCTAAATCGCCATAAACTAGTGAACAAACTTCATCGTCATTTTTAGTAAAATAACAATTTAAATATTTATTAATAAATAAAGAAGCATCATAATTATATACATCATTTGTTTTATTAACTTCTAAACTACTAAGTTCATCGTATGACAATCTTTTTGGCAAACTAGAAATATAATTAACTATTTTTTCGCTAATCATGGTAAAAACATTATAAGCTAAAACTTTTTTCTCTAAATCTGTATCAATCTCTAACTTAACTAAAATATCATCAGTCGTTAAATCTACAATAGATTTATCATTATATTTTTTGATGTTAATGTTATCTAAAATAGGATAAGCAAATGGTGTTTCAAAAACAATTTTACCGCTACTTGAAGTAACACCTTCTTGATTACTAAAAATTGTTCCATTAGAAATCACAACATTGCCGTGATAAGCATGTTCAAACGTAATGGTATGATTATTTAAAAATAATTTATTTCCACCTAAATTAATATGACAATCAACACTAACAGTAAATGATGTAAGAACTGTTATATCATTTTTTAAGTTAATAACCATTCTTTCTTTAACATCATTTACATTTGAAGAATCATTATATTTACTACCATTAGTATAATTAAATAATTCATAGAAATTTGATACTTCTACAACATTTGTTAGCGATGTATCATTCCCCGTAATATTACTAGTAAATGATTTTTCAATTGTATTTGTAAAGAAGGCAAAAGCAGTCGTTACACTTAAAAGTAAAATCAAAAAACTAATTAAAAAACTAAATATTATCTTTTTATGAATTTTTAGCATAAAATGCTTTACCTCCTTTAATCAAATTTTATGCAGATACTGTAACTTTAAATTTTCTTTCGTAAATAGTACCATTATCAATGACTCTAGCAACAATAATTACATCTCTACTACCACCAGTTCCCCCATAGAAAACAGAACCGGCAGCATTCATATCATGATATCTAATATTTTTAAATCTTGAAGGAGCATTATCTGTTGTTTTATGCAAATCTTGTCCATCAATTCTTTCAATATCATAGGTATCATAATTAGAAGGTTGTAAAGAGTTATTTCCTAAATCACCCATAGTTTTAAAATAATACGTTGAAGTAAGACTATTATAAGTTAATTCATATAACCCATTAGCATAAGTCATATTCCTATCATCGTAACCATTTAAATAAACAATTTTACCTATACTTTCTTGATTCATATAGTTTTCAACTAAACTTGTTAACATATTTTTGACACCACTGATTACTTCAAAAGTCTTTCTAGCATTTGGAAGAGCATCATGTTCAAAATAAAATTCACCATCAGCATTTAATAATAAACGATAAACATAACCTTTTGTGTATACATGTTTATTAACAGTCATTGTTTCGCCATTATAACAATAATAATTCCCATAGTAATTACCCATTAATTCATCATCTTTATGGAGATTAGCAACAGCCAAAATATTTTCCATGTTGTAATCATTTAACGCATTTGTGAAAATAGTTGTATCAGTAATATTTCTTAATATATAACCACTAGTAGTAGTAAACTCTAATCTATAATAATTACCATAATTATATGTCTTTGAAGTACCTGTAAGGCTTCGATCATAGTAATTAATACTACCACTATTTCCTAAGTACCTATAATAAGTATTACCTTCTAAAACAGTAGATAACTTATCATAAGCATTTTTAGTATCTAAACTTGAAGAAACACTAGTAACATTAGAAATATAAGTATTAATATCAACATTTTCCGTAACTGTATCACTAACTGTACCAGTTGGTGTTAAATTTTCAAAGGCTGATAATAATAAACTTTTTGTTTGATAAGTACTATTATTAAATGTATAGTATTTACTAGTAGTAGATCTTGAAGCATAATTTTTATAATTATATTTAGTAGAATCATACCACCAACTTGTAGCGAAATATGAATAACTTGAATATTCTTCATCTAGCCAAACGTAAGATTCATCTGTAGCATTCTTTTTATATCGATATCTCGAATATCCATCATTACTACTATAAGTTGTTTCATCTACATATTCGTAATCCCAATACTGGTAATTTTGTATTTTCGCATATGTATAAGTGGCTTGAACAATGGAATTAGCTAAAATGTTATCTTCGCCATTTCCATTATAATAAAACATTAATGATTTGTTTAAACTAGCACTCTTGTAAGTTGCATACCTATATTTTTCTGTTGTTTTAACGGAAGTAACTTTTTCAAATGAATATACATTTACGGAAGCTTGATACCTATAATCATAATTATTTTTATAAAAATAAATTGTCATAGATCCAGTTTCGACAGTCGTACTTTCTACTTGAGTATTACTATCAACAACATCATCGGTAGTTACATCTTTAAATACATTTGTTTCTTGTTTTTCTTCTTCTGTGAAGTATTCATAATTTTTAATTTCATCAAGAGAAGAAAATTTGCCACTTATTGTTAAATCAATTTTTGTCATTGTAAATTTACCACTAGTAGCTGAATAACTAATTTTATATATAGAATTTTCATCAAAAGTGTTTCCTTCATTATCCGTAAATGAAGTAGTAGCATAATAATAGTTAGTTAGTAATTTATTCATTTCTTCTAAATCATCAATTTCTGAATATAATTGATTCCCCGCATAACTAATTAAATATCCAGGGTTACCTTCTTCTACATACCAAATAATTGTCGATGTTGAAGTGCTAGAAGTTGAAACTTGTTTACAAAGTAGCAAGTATTTACTTTCTATTTTACCAATTTCATTTAAATATCTTAGGGCATCAGAGACCGTTTTTTCATTAGTTTTATATTCTGTTCTAATTCCTGAATTTGTTCCATACCAAAGTTCTGATGATGGATTTTTTACTTTAATATTTAATAATGGATAACTAACAAATTCACCAGTAACATTTACTTTATAAATATCTAAATAATTAATAGCTGTAATATCGATATCTAGTAAAGAACCAATATTAGAAATACCCATATTATACGAAAAGTCAAGAGTGTTAACTTCTGTTAATCTATATAAATTAGTAATATCAAATGACATTGATTCATCTGAACATCCACTCATTTTAAAAGTTGTTAGCTTATTAGTGGTTTTAGCTTCATCCATTGATGTTAGACGGTTGAAAAAGCCATTAACGGATGCTGATGATAAAAAGGCCGGTAAGATTAAGGAACTACCATTGTTATATCCTTTAACTTCAATTGAAGTTAAATTTTTGAAATTTCCAATAGCTGTAAAAGAGCCATCCATATTAGTAATATAAGGTACATTATTTTTAATTGTTGATGTAAAATTAGATGCATCGCTTATTTTTTTATAAATAGCATTTATTAAAATTCCTGCACCATCTTCATTTAGATAAGTTGGTAAAACTGTACAACTAATAAATGTTGTGGCAAATTCTCTACCAACGGTAGTTGAATTATATGATGTTGAATATGAACATCCAAACCAAAAGGCCATTATACATTGTGCTTCATAATCGCTGATAGTTTCTAAGTCATCTTCAATATATGGTTTTTTACAATATTTAGAATTTGGCCAATTACCTACATAAGTTATTATCCAAGATGAAGGTGATAGTGACCAGTCTATAGAATTATCATCGGTATTTTTACTATTCATTTTTATGTTGTTATTACCAATTTGACCTAAATCAGGTGGTACGCCTTTTTCATATGACGATGTAGGTGGATCAAAGTTCTTTTCATTTAATGCCCACTGCATGACTTCAACATATTTAAAATACATTTGACCTTTATCGGTTGTTTTTCCCGCAGTTTCTATTGCTTTCTTTGATAGAGTTTCATTATCATCGATGATTCTACCAGTTGCAGTTTTGGTAACTTTCGACCAAAGTTCTTCAATTTCTTCATCGTTTAGATTAACTATATCTTTTAAGTAAGTTTTTAGAACAGCTACTTCTTCTTCACTCATGTAAGTTTTTCCATTTGATAGGGTATTAGTTGAATAACCTGAAAAACTAAATGGTAATTTTTCTTTTTGAACACTTGTTGCCCAAGCAAGAAGTCTTGAAAAATCATATACAATTGTGTTCGATTTACCACCTTTTAAAGTGTCATCATCTACTATTAATGTTAATGTTGAACAAGTTTCTGTATCTCTAATTAGAATGTAAGCACCAGTTGTATTAGTAATGGTTCCATTAGAAATAGCAAATCCAGTATTATAACTAGCTGTTATTTCTGGTAGTTTTGCTAATCTTTCGATTACTTTATCATCAAGATCTGTTTGTGTTTTTTCATCATTAGGAAGTTGCATATATACTTGGTATTTTATTGAATTGAAAACACTATAGTTAGCAAATCCATCGCTATCCGGTTTTATTACGCCCGGAGCCTTAAAGAACATGATTCTACTTTGACCGGTTTCATCACCTTCAATGTTTAATTGTACTTTTATTCCTAAGCTGCTTTCTGCGGATGAAAATTTAGAAGCATCAATATAAACATGAAACTTATCATTTTCTTCTTTTATAGCTGTTATAGCACCATCATTATCAGTATTTTCTAAGGTATATTTAATATTTATCGTTTGATATTTAGGTTCTAAGTAAAAATCACCACGTTCATTCTTCATACCATATTTAAGTCTTGTATCCAAAATGTTTTGAAGAATATTTATTTCGTTTAATTGTTTTTCAACATAACTAAATGCTAATTCATATAACTCACTATTAGCTCCAAGTTCAATAATTATATTAACTGTAGAACTATAGGTTTCTCCACCCCCAAAGTCGCCAACAACATCAATTTGTGCAAAAGTATAAAAAGTTGCTGAATTTAAATATACCGCATATTCATCTTGTGAATTATTTATTGATATAAAGTTATAAGCATTTTGCAGTGTATAAGTAATTTTCTTAAGACCAATATCCTTAAAGGCGTTCCAATCAAGTGTTGGAGAACTATTAGGAGAAGTATAACTTTTACGATAATCATGTTGGCTATTGCTGGATACAATTGGCAAATATAAGAAGGTTTTATCTTGATTGTTTTCACTTTCCTTATATACTTCCTTTAATTTGATTGGACTTAAACTAGCAATAAGATAATGGAATTTTGTTTCCTTAGTTTGTGAAGTTACTTTAAAGGTAAATTTAGTCGTATAGGATGAATTATTTATGTAGATATCAGCAAATAATGTTATTTCTGTATTTTCTTTTAAAGTATCAGCTAAACGACCATCATCAGAAATTGATGATAAATCAGAACTATGCCATACAATTCTAGCATTTTTACTTTCAATGTAATCTGGTAAGAAGATATCCGTAACAACAGCATCAGTATTAGTAGCATTAGGAATATGTTTTAATTCATTAGCAAGAATCGAAGCAAAAATAGCATCATCACCACCACCGATAATTTTAAAGTTTACATCTAAGTCTTCTATTTTAATTACTTCAACCGAAGTAATTTCTTGTTTATTAACTTTTAAAATGCCATTTGTATAAGTGTAAGCATCTCCTACCTTAGTTACCGTAATGTTATTAGCATAAAATGATAGAGCACCAAATAAAGAAACAGAATTATCGGATAAAATGCCATCTTTAATGCTATTCATGAAACGATTTTTGATAAGGTTAATAGCTTCATCTTTAGAGAATTTTTTGACTTCAACTTTATCACTATAAAGATTTCCAATATTAGTTTTGTTATTATCTTGATAATAATAAAAATCTAAGATATTCAAATAACCTTTTTCATTATTTAAAATAATCTTTCCAGTAGATGCGGTAAGTGTATCTTTTTGAAAATGTTTGGAAGAATATATTTGATACTCTCCTTCACCAGTATAACCTAAAGATCCATCAAGTATTAATTCGTTACCATTTAAATTTATATCAAAAGGATATTTAATATCATCGTAAGTTGCAGTTAATCTAACATCTTTCGATAAAACAATTGTTTGTTTAATTAATTCATTGTTTTTATTTCTTAATAGGCCACTATTTATATCAGCAATAGCTTTGCCGAATTCGTCTTCATTTGATACAAATATATACTTTCTATAATCAGCATTTTTTAAATATGAATTAATTTTTATTTTTACGTTTTGGTTTAAATAATTACTAGGTGCAGCAATATGTAATTCAAATGTCAATGTATGTTCATCACCATCTTCATCTTTTTCCATAACAAAGTTTTGATTACTAATTTTTGCTGTTCCTTTTGAACAAAGAGAGGCTAAGCTACCCAAAAAGTTATTGTCTAAATAAACCAAAATAGCACTTGATACTTCTTTGATATCATCAATCATGCTAAGTTCAAAATCATAAATAGTATTAACACTTGACTTGTTTTTAACTTTTATGGTTATATCTTTCTTTTCACCAGCTTTACTAAAACTTAAATTGTCGGTAGTAGTTTCCATAGAAATTACAGAACTATCGATAGTATCCGTTCCAATGTTGGCACTATTATCGACTTTAAAAGAGAATAATACAACCGCAAAAGTTACTGTAAGGCTTAAAAGTGCCGTTAAAATAATTAGAATAAAACTTAAAAAAGCTTTATGAGTTCTATTTATCATTTTTTACCTCCTTTAGTGGATTAAAAAAAGCCACTTGCAAATTCTTCATTTCTTAAGATTTTTGCAACTGGCTGACTATTTTTCTAGTCCCTATAGCTTTGCGTAATAGCCTCGCGACTATTTTGCCTATAATTAATCTATGCCTATTATACCATTAATTATGAATTTTGTCAAATAATAGTTTTTATTTTTACAGGCAAATTGTGTTTATTTTATGATAATGTCTTAATAATTAATTTTAGAAAATGTCCCAATAATAAAATATCATGATATAATA
>CAKONV010000005.1 GCA_934098295.1 uncultured Bacilli bacterium
TTCCTAGAAAAAAAGTGATGAATAGTATTAGTATTATAAAGTTAATTTTTTTCATATTCAATTTCTCCTTATATTTTATGGTTTAAGCAGTTAAAATATAAAAATTAATACTCCCAAAGAAATTTATCTTTAGGAGTATATTTTTTATTTGGCTTAAACATATTCCCATTTCTATAGTTTTATTATAACAATTAATGGGCTGCTTTGTCAAATTTGTTGTTTTTTTATTGATATTTTAACCAATAGAGTCTTTCATTTCTAGTTTTATTAGTTGATTTAATTCAACGGCATATTCCATTGGTAGTTCTTTCGCGAAAGGTTCAATGAAACCCATAACAATCATTTCGGTTGCTTGTTCTTCGGTTAATCCTCTGCTCATTAAATAGAATAATTGTTCTTCATTTACTTTAGAAACGGTTGCTTCATGTTCAATATATGATGAGTCATTTTCAACAATATTAGTAGGAACAGTATCACTAGTTGATTCTTTATCTAGAATAATTGTATCACATTCTACGTGAGCCTTACAATTAGTGGCATTTTTAGTCATTTTTACTAGTCCTCTATAATTTACTTTACCCCCACCTCTACAAATTGATTTTGAGATGATTTGGCTTGTTGTGTTAGGGGCTAGGTGAATCATTTTAGCACCAGTATCTTGGATTTGATTGCTGCCTGCGAAAGCTATAGAAATTGTTGTTCCTTTAGCTCCTGGTCCTGCTAGAATACAAGCAGGATATTTCATATTGATGGCTGAACCAATGTTACCATCAACCCATTCCATATGACCACCATCTTTAACTAATGTTCTTTTTGTTACTAAGTTGATTATGTTATCTGACCAATTTTGAACAGTTGAATATCTACAATATGCATTTTTATTAACAAAGATTTCAACTACGGCTGCATGTAATGAATATTCTGAATATTGAGGGGCTGTACATCCTTCAACATAATGTACGCTAGCATCATCATCGACGATGATTAATGTTCTTTCGAATTGGCCCATTTGTTCCGTATTGATTCTAAAATATGATTGTAGAGGTTTTTCTAGTTTTACACCTTTGGGTACATAAATGAAGGAACCACCACTCCAAACTGCTGTGTTTAAGGCTGCAAACATATTATCATTAGCAGGAACAATAGTTGAAAAATATTTTTTTACTAAGTCAGGATATTCTCTTACAGCTGTGTCGGTATCACAGAATATTACGCCTTTACTTTCTAGTTCTTTTATTGTGTTATGATATACTACTTCGGATTCGAATTGTGTAGATACACCAGCTAAATATTTTTTCTCAGCTTCAGGAATACCAAGTTTATCAAAAGTATCTTTAATTGCTTTAGGTACTTGATCCCAACTCTTTTCTGTTTTTTTACTAGATTTTATGTAGTATATATATTCATCAAAATTAACACTTGATAGATCTGGACCAAATTTTGGCCAATTCATTTTTGCAAATTCTTTATACGCTGCTAGTCTAATGTTTAACATCCACTCTGGTTCATTTTTCATTTTGGATATTTTTCTAACAACTTCTTCGGATATGCCTTTGCCAGTATCATAAATATTTTCTACTTCTGTATGAAAGCCATATTTATAATCTTGGTCGACGATTTGTTCAACTTCTTTTTTTGTATCAGTCATTTTCTTCTCCTTCTTCATCAGCATGAATCAAGGTATCAGCTGCTCTCCAAGCTAAAGTTGCACATTTAGCCCGAGGAGGATAGTTATGGATATTTACATAAACAATCGCATCTTCAAGGCGATCTTCATCTTTTGGCATATTACCTTTTATTAGTTCATAAAAATCTTCAATAATTGATGATGCTTCTTCTACGGTTTTTCCTTTTAATACCTCACTCATAACTGAAGCTGATGAACAACATATAACACATCCCGTTCCTATATGTCTAACATCTTTAATAATACCATCTTTAATGTCTAATTGAACAGTTACATCATCTCCACAAGAAGGGTTTTTAACTTTCAATGTTTTGTATCCCTCAATTAATCCTAAGTTACGGGGATATTTACGATGATCATTAATTACTTGATTATATAATTGTGTAATGTTTGACATTTTACCACTCCTTAAAGTATTGGGCGGCTTCTTTTACGCCTTCAATAAATTTATCCATATCTTCAAAATCATTATAAACATAAATACAAGCTCTTAAAGTACCAACAACACCTAGCCATTTTATAATTAGTTGGGCACAATGGTGGCCAGCTCTTAAACAAATATTTTTTTCATCAAAAACTGTTGAAGCATCATGGGGATGAACATTATTAATGTTGAATGATATAATGCCTGTTTCGGTTGTTTTATTGTAGACTGTTATACCGTCAATTTGTTTTAACTTTTCCATTGTGTAGTCTAATAAGGCTTTTTCATGGGCTTGAATTTTATCAAAGCCAATTGATTCAATATATTTAATTGCTTCTTTAAAAGCGATAGCTTCAGCGATTGGTGGGGTTCCTGTTTCGAATCGGTAAGGGGCATCTTTATATGTTGATGTTTGTTTATATACTTCATCAATCATATCACCACCATATTCTACTGGGTGCATATCTTTTAAATATTTATATTTACCATATAGTATTCCAAATCCTGTAGGACCAAACATCTTATGTGCAGAAAATGCTAAAAAGTCGCAATCTAAATCTTTTACATCAATTTTCATATGTGGTACGCTTTGAGCAGCATCCACTACGACAATAGCACCTACTTCATGAGCTAGTTTTACAATTTCTTTTACAGGAGTAATATAGCCCATTACATTGGATACATGGGTGATTACTACTACTTTTACCTTGTTTGTTAAAGTCTTTTTAAAAGCATCAACTGTGATTCTTCCTTCACTATCTAAAGGAATATACTTTAGTGTAGCACCTTTTATTGCACATATATTTTGCCATGGTAAGACATTCGAATGATGTTCTAACTCGGTAGTTAAAACTTCATCACCAGGGTTTAAGTTATAGCCACCATAACTTAAGGCTATTAAATTCAATCCATTAGAAGCCCCTTTTGTGTAGACTATTTCTTTTTCTTTAGCGTTTAAGAATTTAGCAGTTATGCTTCTTGTTTCCTCATATTCTAATGTGGCTTGATAACTTAGGCTATATACACCTCTATTAACATTAACGCCATATTTTTCATAATATTCTAAAGTTTTATCAATAACACATTGAGGTTTAAGGGCTGTAGCGCCACTATCTAAATAAACAAGACCAGGGTTATTAACTAAGACAGGAAAATCATTTTTTAAGTGTAATATTTTATCTTCATTAGGATATTTCATAAAAAATCACTCCTCCTTTTTTTCTTTCTTAAGAAAGTTTTTCTTCAAAATTTTGTTTTATCTCTTTTCTTAATTCTTTATTATCAATTTTATCTAATAATGGTTGAACAAAACCCAACACTATTAGTTTAGAAGCTTCTTCTAATGTTAAGCCTCTACTCATTAAATAAAACAAATCATCTTTGCTAATGGAACCAATACTAGCAGCATGTGCAGCTATTACATCATATTCATCAATAAATAAATTTGGCATGGCTTTTATCTTAGCATTTTCTGATAGTGTTAAACCTTTAGCTCGTTGATGAACAACGGTACCTTTAGCTCCTTTTTTAATAGTTGCGTTATTATTTAAAATCATTGATGCATTATCTAGTGCGATAGCATAATTATTAAATTCACTAGTTGTAAGTTCTACATCATGATGAATCATAATGTTACTATCTATCGTGCCATCTTCGTAAGATAAAAGAACGTTTAAGATATTGCAGTTACCATTTTCGCCATTCATTGTTACTTCTTCGGTTAATTGAGTTTTATACTTACTTGTAACTACATTATAAATATTTAGTTTAGCATCTTTAGCTATAGAAGCTTTAAGATTGTAAGAAATATCTCTAAATCCTTTATTAAAGATTATTAATGTTAAATCCTCACCAGCTTTTACTACTAATTCTTTTTGTTTAGTGGCACTATCTAATTTTTCTACTAAAATTTCAGACATTTTATTCACCTGCTTTTTTAGTTAATTCTTTTGCACCACATACACCTAAAACATTAGAAGTAATATTAGGTTGATCTTCTTCATCTAAGATACCTAATTCATCTTTAATCCAATCATAACCTTCTTTGTCAACGCGTTCCATAAGTTCTAATCCACCATCTTTTACTACTTTACCATTCATTAAGATATGAACATAATCGGCCTTAATATAGTCTAGTAGTCTTTCATAGTGAGTGATAATCAAAGCACCAAAATCATTTGATTTCATGCTGTTTACATTTTCACCGACAATTCTTAAAGCATCAACGTCAAGACCAGAGTCTATTTCATCAAGAATAGCAAATTTAGGCTTTAGTAATTTCATTTGTAAAATTTCATTACGTTTTTTCTCACCACCAGAAAAGCCTTCATTAACGTATCTATGTGGCAAATCTTCTCGCATTTTTAATTCATCACAAGCCTTATCTAATGAACGAATGAACTTAGTTAGCGGTAAAGTTTCTCCTTCTTTAAGTCTTGCATGCATAGCCGATTTAATAAATTCAGAGTTAGTTACGCCGGTAATCTCACTAGGATATTGCATAGCAAGGAACAATCCAGCACGACTTCTTTCATCGACGCTCATTTGTAAAACATCTTTTCCATCAAGAAGAATTTGTCCTTCTGTCACTTGGTACTTATAGTGACCCATAATTGTTGAAGCAAGGGTACTTTTACCAGTTCCGTTTGGACCCATTATTACATGAAATTCACCAGTGTTAAGTTCTAAATTAACACCTTTTAGAATTTCTTTTCCTTCAACACTAACATGTAAGTTAATAATTTGTAATTTTGACATATATACCTTCTTCTTTCTTATTTCTTAAGTATTATTTAAAAATAATTTTTATCATTATTTTTTCTTTTTCCATTTATTTATTATACCAAATTTTTTTTATTTTATCATCTAATATGGTAAAAAAAGCCTTTTATTATTCTTTTGCGGTTAGCTTCTGCTAATTTAGAGGCAAATTTTCGCCAACTCGTAGCCAAAGACTAATAATCTTTCCTTCTCTTAAAACAAGTAAAGCACCCCTAACAAATTCTACCACTTCATCGATAGGATAAATTTTTCTTTCGCCAAGGCATACCCAACCGTTTTTAGGGTTGTAATAAATTTCATCTTGTTTATTGATTTGAATATAACATTTGGAAGAAAAACTAAAACCGTGAGGTTCAATGCTTACATTAGCTTTGATGCTTTGAGGAACTTTTAAATTCTTCTTTAGCCAAATTGATCTTGGTAGCACTCCTTTTAAAGTTATTACTTCTTTGGTAGAAGGATCTATTTCTAGACCTACAAAACCAAGTCCTAAAGATACAAGAGCATATTTTGTATCTGGATATCCTAATGTGCTTTTTTCTTTGTAGTAAGTAAATTCCTTATTTAGTTCATCGATTTTTTCATACTTAGCAGTTACATATACTTCTTTTGATTCTGTATATGTTTTATAATTTTTACGAAACTTAATATAATCTAAAATAGTTTTTGTTTCTTCTTCAAAATTATTTAACATTTTTGTTTTCTGCTTTTTTGAAAAATAACTAGTATACCAGCTAGAGATGGGAAATAGGATTAAAACGACCAAGAAACATATATATAAGCCTATACTAAAATCTTTAGGTCTCATAATTCTTAGTACTGTAACAACCACGATAAAGATAACAGATATTACCGTATTTACAATTGCTGGCAATGTATGTGGTATATTTTTATTTAAATCTTCTTTAATATTTTTACTTGCTTTTGGCATATATTCTCCTTACGAAATTCCCCAATTTCCTTTTATAATATCATCTTTTTCTTTTACTTTATAAGTTGATTCTCCTTCTTTAAGAGTAATAACAATACAAAAATAGCGAACATTGATTCCTTTTTTTAATTGTTTTTCGGCATCATCTTTATTTATTGCACCATTAAACCAGTAATAAATATTATAAGATTCTTTATTTGTTGCACTTTCATATGTTTCTTTTTCGTTGGCTTTACCCATTACTCTTAAAACTTCTTTTTCGGTCATACCAACTTTAACATGTGTAAAATCTTCTTCATGATTTCCTTTGCTTTTATAGCCACAACTAGCAGTTAAAAAACAAAGAAAAATAAAAGATATAATTATTAAAAACTTTTTGCTTTTCATTTTTTATTCACCTCAAAAAAAACATTTACTTCTATATTTATTATATCATATTTTTTTAAATATTTATAAATAAAGAAAAAATAAAATAGAAAAGGAATTATTTTTTTTAAAAGTCATATAGAAAATCTACATGACTTTATCTTTTAAATAATATCTTCAATGTTTTCTTTTATTAATATTGTTTGGCCTTTTATTTCCTTTGGAACAACTACTAATCTTTTATCAACACAAACATAGGTAGCATTTTTGTTCAAATATGTCATTTTCATAAAAGGGTATTTGATCCAAACCGGTGTAGAATTGCCAACACCAAGTTCTAAAAATAATATCTTTTCCCTGCCAAACTTATTAATAAAATTATTGTATCTGTTTTCTGCTGCATACCAACCTTCATCTTGAACAAATGAATTATCACATCTTAAATTGGTTGTCATTACTCTCCCACATATAGGACATTTAGGTATTAAAGAAGTAGGTATTTTATTGTTCTTTGTACTTTTTATCATTTGTTTTATTATTTGTTCATTGTCATATGTTTTATTGTGACATGGTAGCAAACATTGAAATAACCCATAATCACCTTGCATATAAAACAATCTTTCTTTGTTAAAACCTGCTTTTTGAAATTGGTGATCAACATTGGTTGTAATTACAAAGTAGTTTTTATTGCTGACGAGTTTGTACAATCTTTCATATAATGGTGTGCTTTTCTCTTTATATCTATTCAAATAAATCATTTTTGACCAATATGCCCACTTTTCCTCTAATGTATTAAAGGAATGGAAGCCAGCATTATACATGTCGTTATATCCATATAAATCATGCATATATTTAAAGTTATCTAAAAATGGTTTGCCACCATATTCAAACCCAGCAGACTACTTAATCCTGCTCCTGCTCCGATTACTATTGTATCGAATTGTTTAATTATTTCTTCTATCTTCATATTATTTTATCTACTATCCATGATTCTTGTTTGGAAAGAGTAATTTTATCATTGGGCATAAAGCCACCAATTAAAAAAGGTGAATCATCACTATGGTTATAATAATTTTTCTTTACTATTATATCATCACTATTAGCATAACAATACTTGCACAAGTGCATACAAGAACTATAACTTCCAATATCATTTGATAAGAAACAAGCACAATATCCTTTTCTTGCTTCCATTTTCTTAGTCGGTTTTAATGCTATATTAGCCGCCTTTTCATAGTCGCTAAGTTTCATACATCCTGTTACATCAATGCCATAGTTTTCTAGCCACTTTTCTTTTGAACATAGTCGTAAGTCTAATTGATGGCTAGCTGCTATTTCTTTAAATGCTTTAGCTATAATGATTTTGTTTTGATCAGTTGTATCTAAGATATCAGGTTGCTTTCTTTTTAATTTTTCATACATGTCCAAAAAACCAAAAACTGCTAAATGTGTATATCCTTCAAGTTTACTAGTTATATATGAAAAAGCTCTAATATGTCTTTCAACAGGGTATTTTTCATTAACAATTATAGGTGTATATCTTAACGCTACTTTACTACTTCCTAATTTATTTGATAGTATCTTAAAGTCCTCAATCACTTGATCTACATGGGGAACATTGGGCTCTAAATCTCTACCAAACCCGGTTATAGTAATATACCAAAATTGTCTATAATCAGAAAGATACGTTAAATAGGGGAACATTGGTCGTGGGTTTTTTGTACAAAATCCTATTATATCGACAACTTCTGGATTTAAAAGAAACTTTGTTACTAAAGAAGGATAATAAGGATTTCTTACCAAAACATAACCTTCTTTAATTCTATTTATAAACCACTTGGCATAAAAAGCTGGAATATCTGTTCTTTGTCCTGTATTAATTATCATGATATTCTTTCTCCTTCTCTTTATATAATAAATAGTCTTTTTTACTGTAAGTATCAAATATTACTTTAAGACCTGTGTTGTTTTCTTTTAGGAATTTTCTTACCGTTTCGTAGGCTATTTTACTAGCTAAAGAAGAAGGAAAGTTATAAATTCCTGTAGCGATACAAGGAAAAGCAAGACTGTTTAGTTTCATATCTACAGCTTTTGTTAAACAAGAAAGATAACAGTTTTTTAAATCAATAATATCTTGTTTTGTTATTATTCCAATGACCCTTGGACCTACCGTATGAAATATATATTTTGATGGTAGATTATAGCCCTTGGTTACTTCACATTCTCCATTTGGCTCTGTTTTTTTATTTTTCATTATTGATATTAAATCTCTTCTTACTTGTAACCCTGCTGCTGAATGAATTGTATTATCTACACAAGAATGCAAGGGATAGAAACAGCCTAATAATTTTTCATTGCAAGCATTAACAATAGCGTCGGCCTTTATTAATGTTATATCGCCTAAATAAATAGCAATATTAAAAGAAAACTCTATCTTATCGGCATCAATTATTTTTTTGCTTTCTAAGTTTTTTTGTAAAACTTTATCTTGAGCTAAATAATATTTTTCACTTAAGTTGATAGGCATTGTAACATTCATCAATGCTCTTAATTTATCATGTTTGTTTTCAATTGGTACTTCTTTTAAGTTGTTTACTGCTAGCAAATAATCAATAGCTGTATCTATCTCCATCATTTTTCTTTCCTTTATCTGCTTACGACAGATATTCTTTCTTTAATATGTTTTTCGTTTTCTATTTCATCAACTAATGCTATCGCATAATCTGCATATGAAATTTCACTTAATCCTTGTGCATTTAAAGTTAATATTTCACCGCCAAGTTTATAAGTACCAGTTCTTTTACCATCACTTACAAAGTTACAAGCAGGTGATATATATGTCCAGTTTAATGTCTTAGTTTTTCTTAAATATGCTAGTCCTTCACCATGTGACGCTGATAAGCTTTTCCAATCATTAGGAAAATCTTCGCCCATATCTACAGTTTTTGTCATTTGTTCATCTACATAAAGACTACCAGCTCCACCTACTACAATAAGTCTTGTAGGTGTATTTTCTAATAGATTAGCTAGATGAATCATTGCTTTCCCTATATTAGGAATAGTATCTGCAGTCCAAGCACCAAAAGCATCAACTACTACATCATAATTTTTTACATCATCCTTTGTTAAATCAAAAACATTTTTTCTTGTATTCACAAACATTACCCTTATTTTCACTTTGTCCTAAACCCGTAACCAAAAATCCACGGTTTTTTGCCTCTGTGGCAATTAAGTTTCCTTCTTTTCCGTTTGAACCAATAATTAATATTTATTCATTTTTATATTTCTCCTTGTTGTAATATTAATTGTTACAGCAAGGTTATAACAAACATCTGTTGTAATGTCAAGCATTACAACTCAATATATAAATAAAAAGATAATTTCTTATCTTTACTATTTATATATTTTGATTTAATTTATCGATTAATTCTTTAAGAGTTGTCTTTTTTAATTGATTTTCTAAAGCTTGCTGAGCATCTATTAATTTATCATCTAATACTTTGTGAATATTTCTTCCAACTGGGCACATGTTATTAGGGTTTTCATGAAAATTAAAAAGATTATCTTTATCTACGCTTTGAGCCGCTTTATATAAATCTAGTAGGGTGATTTCATCAATCGGTTGGGCAATTTTTGCTCCTCCTGTTCCTCTAGCAATTTTAACTAATCCACCTTTTTTAAGTTGGCCTAAGATATTACGAATAATTACAGGATTAATATTTGTACTTTTAGAAAGAAATTCACTTGTTACCTTTTCTTTTTCACTGAAGCAATAAATACAAAGCATGATGTGAGTAGCAATAGTAAAACGACTAGATATTTGCATAAAGAGCTCCTTTTTTATTTATATTTTTCCATTCTTTCTGTGATGTGTCAAATAATAGATATATTTTGAAAATAAAAAAATTATGAGGATAACCTCATAACTTTTTTAAGCGAAGTCTTTCATTGCCTTATCTGTGCCATAGTATAGCCACTTACCACTTCTCTTTACATCAGTATAGTTACCATTCTGTTTAGCATAATTAGAAAGCTTATCAAATGAATCTTTTGCTTGTGAAGATTTTTCAAATAGTACTGCTACTAATGATTCTTTTCCATCTTTGCTAGCAGCTGTAAGAACAGTTTGAACACCTTCAACTTTTGCTAATTTTAAAGCAGCAGGAATACCTTTTCCATCAGTTAATACTACATACTCTTTCTTTTCAAGTTTTTCTCTTCCAGCAGCAGCATCTTTTGGAGCACAACTAGCTAAAGTCATTACCGCAAATACCATAACAAACAAGCTAAGTACTTTAAATATTTTTTTCATATCAATCATCTCCTTTGCAAATATTATAACAAATTATTTTATTATTTGCAAATGATTTTGTATAAAATTAAACACTTTGTTACTTTCTGTTGATATTTCAATTTTAAAATAATTCTTTTCTAACAATTGTTTGATATTTGTCAGGACCAACTGAAAACATAATAACTGGAGTATTTAATAATTCTTCAATTTTTTCGATATATTTTTTACAATTTAAAGGTAATTCTTCATAAGATTTCACATTTGATATATCTTCATCCCAACCATCAAGTTCAATATAGTGAGGAGTGCATTCACTGAATTCGTCTATTTTAGCTTTAGGGGCATAAATCTTATTTCCTTTATATAAGTAATAGTCGCAAATTTTAAGTTTTTTTATACCTGTTAATATATCAAGTAGCATTAATGATAATCCCGTAAAGCCATTAATATTGCATGAATATTTCATGATTACCGCATCATACCAACCAATTCTTCTTGGTCTTTTTGTGGTAGCTCCGTATTCATTAGCTTTATCTCTAATTTCTTGAGCTAAAGCTAAGTCATTAGTAAGTTCAGTTGGGAAAGGTCCTTCTCCAACTCGTGTTGTATAAGCTTTTGTAATACCAACAATTTCATCTATTTTTGTTGGTCCAAGACCACTTCCAGTTACAGCTCCACCAGCCGTAGGATTACTTGAAGTTACATATGGGTATGTACCAAAATCGATATCAAGTAATGTTCCTTGGGCGCCTTCAAACAATACTTTTTCGCCATTATCGTAAGCATCGTTAATTAGGCTTATTGTGTCAGTAACCATTGGTCTTAATATATCAGCTATTTTTTGATATTCTTCATAACTTTTATCAAAATCAATAGGTTCATGTCCATAACGAACTAATTCTTCATTTTTTACTTTTAAGCTTTCTCTATATATATCTTTAAATTCGCTACTTACAAAATCACACATTCTAATGCCGATACGAGCTACTTTATCTGTATAAGCAGGGCCGATTCCCTTTTTAGTTGTACCAATTTTTCTAGCAGATAATTTTTCTTCCAATAAAGCATCTATCATCCTATGATAATCAAAGATAACATTTGCACGATCAGATATATATAAATTGTTACATTTAAAGCCAGCTGCTTTAATTTCATTTAATTCTTCTACTAAAGCTTTAGGGTTAATTACACATCCATTGGCTAAAACATTTTTAATATTATCATCAAAAATTCCCGATGGAACCAAATGTAATTTATAAGTATTATTGTTGAAAACAATTGTATGTCCGGCATTATCACCGCCAGAGTATCTTACTACAACATTAGCTCTTAACGCAAGATAATTGGTAATTTTACCTTTACCTTCATCTCCCCAACAAGCTCCTACAACAACTACTGATTTACCTTTTTTCATTTTTTACCTCCTAATGCCAACACTGTCAATTATAGCATCAACATTTTTTAAATATCTATTTAAATCAAATAATTCTTTTGCTTCCATAGCAGTTAATAAATTTTCTTTCACTACTAAATCTTTAAAAGGAATTTTTTCATTTAGAGCTTTAAATGCAAGTGGTTGGATAACATCATATGCTTGTTCTCTAATCCATCCTTTTTCAATTAGTTTACTTAAAACTGCTCCAGAAAATATTACGCCGTGTGTTATATATATATTTTCAATCATTTTATCTTCATAAACAACCAAATTATCTAGAATATTGTTAAATCTATTTAACATATAATCTAGTAAAGTTGTAGAATCAGCCAAAATAATTCTTTCAGCACTACTATGGGATATATCTCTTTCGTGCCATAAAACATTATTATCTAAAGCCGTGTTGACATAAGCTTTAATAACTCTCGCACATCCACAAATGTTTTCACTACCGATGGGATTTCTTTTGTGTGGCATTGTTGATGATCCTTTTTGTCCTTTACTAAAGCCTTCTTCAACTTCTCTTACCTCTTGACGTGATAAGTTTCTAATTTCTGTTGCCATTTTTTCTAGACAAGAAGCAATTAAGGCCAAAATAGAAATGTAATAAGCATGACGATCACGCGATAAAACCTGTGTAGAAATTTTTGCTCTTGTAAGTCCTAATTCTTCACTTACAGATTTTTCGATATCAATGGATGTTGTAATATAATTCCCAACGGCACCACTTAATTTGCAGGCTTCTACATCTAGTCTTGCTTCTTTGAATCTATTATAATCTCTCAATAGTTCATCATACCATAAAGCAAACTTTAAACCAAAAGAAGTTATTTCGGCATGCATGCCATGAGTTCTTCCCATAATAGGTGTTTGTTTATACATTAAGGCTTTTTTAGAAAGTGTATCAAGCATTTTTAAAATATCTTTTTCTATTTCATTATTAGCTTCTTTTAAAATTAAGCCATTAGCAGTATCTACAACATCCGTTGATGTAAGCCCATAATGTACCCATTTTTTTTCTTCGCCAAGAGATTCTGATAACATTCTTGTAAACGCAATAACGTCATGTTTAGTTTCTTGTTCAATTTCTGAAATTCTTTTTACATCAATTTTTGCGTTTTTCTTAATTTGTTCATAATCATTTTGGGGAACAATGCCGGCTTTTACAAACGCATGAGTTGATGCTAGTTCTACTTTTAGAAAGGAAGCAAATTTAAAATCATCGCTCCAAATCTTTTTTAAATTTGGTCTTGAATATCGCTCAATCATACTTAATCTCCTAATTTGTAAATCTATATATATAATACCACTTTTATATCTTTTTCTCAATTCAATTGTTTTTTTATTTGGATTTAGTTCTTCAAAAGTAAATTAGCATTCTGCAAAATACAGAATGCTAATTAGTATCATTTTATAGTTTTAAATTATTTTGTATAATCCATTGCTAAATATCTTTGATACATACGATATCTTCTTTGAGCTTCAGCTTTATTAGTTGCAAGTAACTTTTCAGCTTTTTCAGGATTTACACTCTTTAATTGAGCATAACGAGTTTCACCCATTAGATATTCATCGTATTTATCCCAGTTAGGTTCTTTTGAGTCGATTTGAAGAGGATTCTTACCTTGTTCTGCAAGACGTGGGTCGAAACGAAGTAATGTCCAATAACCACATTCAACAGCAAGTTTAGCTTCTTCTTGAGATTTACCCATACCTTTTTTAACACCGTGGTTAATACATGGTGAATAAGCAATAACAATTGATGGTCCATGGTAAGATTCAGCTTCACGCATAGCTTTTAATAATTGAGCTTGGCTAGCACCATGTGATACATAAGCAACATATACATGTCCATATGAAATAGCAATAGCAGCTAAGTCTTTCTTAACACCACGTTTACCACTTGCTGTAAATTTAGCAATTGATGCAGTAGGACTTGATTTAGATGATTGACCACCAGTATTTGAATATACTTCTGTATCAAGAACTAAAATATTAATATCTTCTTGGTTAGCAATTACATGGTCTAATCCACCATAGCCAATATCATAAGCCCATCCATCACCACCAAATACCCATTGAGAACGTTTAACAAGGTGATCTTTTATAGAAAGGATACGTTTAGCATTTTCGCATTCACTCTTTTCTAGTAATGGAACTAGTTTATCAGCAACTTCTCTTGTTACTTGATAATCTTCTCTGTTTTCTAACCATTTATTCATTAATTCTTTAACTTCAGGATCAGCATCTTCTTTAGATACGCATTCTTCCATTAGAGTTGCAATTTGGTCACGTAGAGCTGTATCAGCAGCAAGCATACCGAAACCGAATTCAGCATTATCTTCAAATAATGAGTTAGCCCATGCAGGACCATGGCCTTTAGAATCTTTTGTATATGGAGAAGCAGGGAATGAACCACCATAAATTGATGAACATCCTGTTGCGTTAGCAACTACCATGTGATCACCAAATAATTGTGTTACAAGTTTAACATATGGAGTTTCACCACATCCACCACAAGCACCAGAGA
Organism: uncultured Bacilli bacterium; assembly: GCA_934098295.1. Classification (GTDB taxonomy): domain Bacteria; phylum Bacillota_I; class Bacilli_A; order ML615J-28; family CAG-313; genus UBA1737. The sequence goes on from CAKONV010000005.1 coordinate 14,449, forward strand.
ATTCAAATAATGGTTGAGCAAATTGAGAATTTTTAGCATTAGCCATCTTATCTACTAGGTTATCTTTGTATGTTACTTCATTAAAGAAATACTTAGAAACTTCAGCTTGTTTGTCATCAAGTGCTTTTTCAATTGGTACCATCTTTAATGCTTTATTAACATTACCATCTTTATCTTTCTTACCAGGACAAGTATTTACACAAACTTCACAACCAGTACAATCTAATGTAGAAATTTGAATAGAATATTTTAGTCCTTCTAAGCCTTTACCAATAGCTGGTAGAACTTTAGTTTCACTTGGAGCTTTTGCCATTTCTTCTTCAGTTGCAAGGAATGGACGAACAACAGCATGTGGACAAGCAAATGCACATTGGTTACATTGAATACAATTTTCAGAATTCCATTCAGGAACGAAGTTAGCAGTACCACGTTTTTCCCAAGCAGCAGTACCAGCAGGAAGAGTTCCATCTTCATAACCATTAAATGCTGATACAGGTAAATCATAACCTTTGATAGCATTAACAGGGTCACAAATATTCTTAACAAATTCTGGTCTTTCAGGATCAACAACTTTTTGTTCAGGAACTAACTTCTTCCAAGCAGCCTTAACTTTAATTTCTTGTAATCCAGCAGCACCTTCATCGATAGCTTTATAGTTTAAATCAACAACAGCTTGACCTTTTTTAGAGTAAGCTTTTAAAGCATACTTTTTCATTAAATCTTTTGCTGTTTCATAAGGCATGATTTGTTCATTTAATTTGAAGAATGCAGATTGAAGAATTGTATTAGTTCTTCCACCTAAGCCAATCTTACGTGCTAAATCGACAGCATCAATGATATAGAATTTAGCATGTTTTTCAGCTAATTGTTTCTTGAAACTATTAGGTAAGTGTTCTTCGATTGTTTTCTTATCATGAACAGTATTTAGTAAGAAAGTACCACCATCTTTTAAGCAACTTAACATATCGTATTTTTCAACATATGCTTCAAGAGAACAAGAGATGAAATCTGCCATAGAAACTAAGTATGGAGCATTAATTGGTTTAGGACCAAAACGTAAGTGTGAACGAGTTACACCACCACTCTTCTTTGAGTCATATGCAAAGTAAGCTTGAGCGTATTGATCAGTGTTATCACCAATAATTTTAATAGTATTTTTATTAGCACCAACAGTACCATCTGAACCTAAACCGAAGAATACTAGTTCAGTAGCACCATCTAATAATTTTACTTCTTTACCAACTGGAATACTTAAATGTGTTACATCATCATCAATACCAACAGTAAAGTTAGTATGGCCTTTTTTAGCCAAGTGATTATATACAGCAATCATTTGTGAAGGAGTAGTATCTTTGCTTGATAAACCAAATCTACCACCAATAATATATGGAGCTTTACGGCCATTAAATGCTGCACAAACATCTAAGTATAATGGTTCTCCTAATGAACCAGGTTCTTTAGTACGATCTAGAACAGCAATTCTCTTTACTGTTTCTGGTAATACTTTAAATAAATATTCAGGAGCAAAAGGACGATATAAGTGAACATTTACGCATCCAACTTTTTTACCTTTAGCATTTAAATAATCACATACTTGATGTAATGTATCACAAACTGAACCCATAGCAATAACAACATCAGTAGCATCTTTTGCACCATAGTAAACAAATGGAGCATAAGAACGGCCTGTAACTTTGCTAATTTCTTCCATATAATGAGCAACAACAGCAGGTACTTCATTATAGAATTTATTAGATGCTTCTCTTGTTTGGAAATAAACGTCATCATTTTGAGCAGTACCACGAGTTACTGGATGTTCGAATGTTAAAGCTCTCTTACGGAATGCTTCTAAAGCATCACGATCTAATAATCTGTCAAATACTTCATAATCCATTACTTCTACTTTTTGGATTTCATGTGATGTACGGAAACCATCAAAGAAATGCATAAATGGAACACTTGTTTTAATAGCAGCTAAGTGAGCAATACCAGCTAAATCCATTACTTCTTGAACTGAAGAAGATGCAAGCATAGCAAATCCAGTTTGACGGCAAGCCATAACGTCTTGGTGATCACCAAAAATTGATAAACTTTGTGCAGCTAAAGCACGAGCAGAAACATGAATAACACCAGGTAGTAATTCACCTGCAATCTTATACATGTTAGGTATTTTTAATAATAGACCTTGTGAAGCAGTAAAAGTTGTTGTTAATGCACCAGCTTGAAGTGAACCATGTACACTACCAGCAGCACCAGCTTCTGATTGCATTTCAACTACTTTAACAGGCATACCTAAAAGATTCTTTTTACCTTTAGATGCCCATTCTTCCAAATACTCAGCCATTGGTGAAGACGGAGTAATTGGATAAATGCCAGCTACCTCAGTGAATGCATACGCACACCAAGCAGCAGCTTGATTTCCATCCATTGATTGGAAAATTTTATTAGACATAATAAATAATTCCTCCTATTTATTTCATACCATTTTATTATACCATATTTTGTCTTTTTTGAAAAGTGATAAAACTTGTAAACCAAAAAATATCTTCTAATCTTCATCTATATCTAGATTTCTTTTACGTTTTTTACCCCATTTGAAGAATCGGCCAATAACAGAAATGACTGTTGATACCAAATAAATTAAACAAAAAATGTAGACCATTAAACTTACACTACCATATCTAAACATATAAAGCAAGTTACTATATTCTATTGTGTGATATTTAAAAACATAAGAATTAGGTATTATTCTACCCGCTAAGATTAAGAACAAACATAGTGCCAAGTTGAATAAAGATTTTATAAATGAATGAGGATATCTTCTACCTCTCATACCTTTGATTCCTTTGAAAACCAATCCAACTAGACCAATTGTTAAAAGAAAATAAATAAGGCTAAGTCCTAAAAGAGGAAGTGGATTGTAAAAGTCAGCATCTAGTGTCATAGCCTTTAATTTTTTAAAGAAATTTAAATCATTATAAGCTGATTTATTCCAAACATCTTTATCAATCAAATAAGCAACTTTTATCGAATTTGTTAAGGTTAATAAGGTTATTCCTTTAGATTTTACTTCTTTAAAAGCATCTCCAGCAAGTTCCGCATTTAATCCATAATAAGCATTTAGTAAATTATTTGAAACATCCATAATTCCCATATTGTATACATATTCATCTAGACTTTCATAGCCAGCAGCTTTTACTATTGTTTCTAAACCTTTTCTCATTTCTTCATAAGTAGTATGTAAAGATTTTTCTGTTTCCGTCTTTTTAACCTCTAAGTAGCGTTCTTCACCAATTGAGCTAACAATTACATTAATTCTTTCTTCAATTGCCTCTTGGCTGGAATCTTCTGTTAAGACCTTTAATCCTAATTTTTCACTGTCTTTATCCAAAAGAGGACCAATATTGTTTTCATAAATATTATTTAAAATCTCATATTCTTTTAGAGAATAGTAAGTAGTTAAATCGTTATTATTAACAGCATATATTAGTTTATTGCCTTTTTCGAATGTTTGTTTATAAATTTCTTGTTCTTCTTTACTCAAGTTTTTTAAACTGCTGCTTTTTCGGTAAGCAGTATATCCAGGAAAGGCTTCTATTAAATAAATTTCCGTATTATTTTTGACGATTTTTGTTTCATCAAACTTATAAATTGGAAAGAAAAATATGCTAACGATACCGACTATGCCAATGATAAGCATTAAAAAATATAGTATTTTTTTCATAGATACACTCCTTTTTTTTATTTTTTGTTTTAGTTAGTTTTATTATACATTAATTTTTTTCAGTATGCAACATTTTTTATTATTTTTTTTCATTTTTTTTATTTTTATGATTTTTGTTGTTTTAAAAAAGCTTAATTATATCTTTTTTATTTTTATTTTTTCACCTTTAAATTTATTTTTATATATTGTTTATATTTTTTTGCTTTTTAATTTTTTCCTATAAAATGTAAATAAGGAAGCATTTAAATGCTTCCTTATTTGTTCTTACCTTTAATTTCTTGATAGATAGTAGAAGATGATAATTTTAAATCTTTAGCAACTTTTTTTATTGCAGTTTTAGGATCAATGTTGTTATTTATATAATAGTTATAATGCTCTTTAACAGAAAGATTATTTAATTCTTTTACAATCTCGTCTTCTTTTTTTCCTTCCACAACAACCACCATTTCTCCTTTAATTTCATCAACGACTTCTAATATTTCTTTAATATTTCCTCTTAAATATTCTTCATATTTTTTAGTTAATTCTCTTACTAAACAGATATTCCTATTGCCAAATATATCTAGCATATCTTCTAAAAGTTCTTTGATTCTATGAGGAGCTTCATAAATAATTATAGTTTCTTCTTTTTCTTTTAGTTCTTCTAATTCTTTTCTTCTAAAGTTTTGTTTACTAGAAAGAAAACCGTGAAAATAGAAATTTTTAGATGGAAGGCCACTGCCAACAAGTGATGTAATACTTGCGGATACTCCTGGAATAACAACTACATCGATGTTGTTTTTGATAGCTGCTCTAGCCGCTAGAAATCCTGGATCGCTGATTCCTGGCATTCCTGCATCGCTTACTACGGCTACATCATTCCCCTCTTTTATTAATTTGATTAATCCATCTGTTAAATCGTTTTCTGTAACTACATTGTAGCTATGCATTTTGGTATGTATATCAAAATGTGAAAGAAGTAGTCCAGTGATTCTTGTATCTTCACAATATATATAATCAACTTTTTTTAATACTTCTATTGCTCTATAAGTCATATCTAAGTAATTACCTATAGGGGTTGCTACTAAATATAATTTTTTATTATCATTTAAAAAACTTTTTTGTCTATTTAACATATATTATTCCTTTGATTTATAATTAAATATCTTTAAAATATCTTCTGTATATTTACCATTTTTATCATAAACATATAAAGGAGGCAATACTTTAAGTCCTCCTTTTTTTCTGCTTTTCTTTCCTTCAACAAAAACTGCTAAAGAAGATGTAGATGAAATCTTAGGGTATACAAATAACAATCTCTTGGGTTCAATTCCATTTTTTCTAAAAGATTCAAAGATATCTAATAATCTTTCTGTTCTATGCACTATCGCAAAGGTTCCACCATCTTTTAAAAGAATATTGGCTTCCTTTATTACTTCATCGAGAGTTACTTTTACTTCGTGTCTTGCAATTGTTAAATAGTCAGTAATGTTTGTTATACTTTCTTTATTATAAACAAAATATGGTGGATTAGAGGTTACAACACCATATTGAGCTACACCTAAAAAATTATGGGCTTCTTTCATATCTGAATTGTAGATTTTAATCTGTGAAGAAAGTTTATTTAATTCAATACTCTTTACAGCTAAATCACAAGCTTCTTTTTGAATTTCTATTCCATCAATTAGGGCTTTTGTTCTTAAAGAAAAGAAAATAGGAATATATCCATTACCACATCCTAAATCAACAATTCTTTTAACTGATGGATTAATAGTTGTGTAGTATGCTAAAATAGTCGAATCTAATGAGAAATTAAACATGTCTGGACGTTGTATTATTTTTAAGCCTTCATATCCTAATAAATCATTTATTACTTCTTCACTATTTGTTTTCATTTGTTACCTTTTTGATTGGCTTCTTTCCTTTATGATAAGGTTTAAAACTTTTTTTGTTATTATCCCTATTAGTTTTTGATTCTTCATTTACTTCCACTTTTACTTTTTGAGGCTCTTCTATTACTTCTACTGTTTCATCATTTTTAATTTCTTCACTTGTTACTACACTTAAAACGGGTTCTACAGAAGGATCCTTCTTTACAATAAGTTCAACATCACTAGCACTATATTTTACTGGCATGCCATCCGGTTTTTCAAGTACATTAACATTCTTTTTCATGTAATCAACTGATACAACTTTGCAGCAAGGACAATTAGGTGTTTTTACAAGTTCACCTACTCCTGGAACTTCCTTTTTAAGAGCTAAATACATTTCATGTTCATAGCCAATACAGCACATTAATTTACCACAAACTCCGCTAATTTTGCTTGTGTTAAGACTCATTCCTTGATCTTTTGCCATCTTCATTGTTACAAAATCAAAATTGTTAAGACATGAAGAACAACAAATCACTCTACCACAGTTGCCAATTCCGCCCACTATTCTTGCAGCTTCTCTTGGTCCTATTTGTCGCAATTCAACACGAGCATGAAAATTAGGTGTAAGTATTTTTAATAGTTCTCTAAAATCAACACGATCATCGGCTGTATAATAGAAAATAATTTTTGATGAATCAATTGTATACTCACAGTATAATGGTTTCATCGGAAGTGATAATTTATTTACACATTCTTTAAATATTTCAAAACTTTTTGGTGCAAGTTCTTGATTCTTTTTATCTACTGAAACATCATGCTGATTAGCTTTTCTAATAACTGGTTTTAACTCATATAAAACATCTTCATCCTCAACCATACGATTAGCTATGATTACTTTTCCAAGTTCAAGCCCTCGAACAGTTTCCACTATGGCATATTCACCAACTTCAAATTTATTGGTTAAAGGGGAAAAATAATACACCCTACTTGTGTTCTTAAACTGAACACCGATAATTTCAATCATTGTTTATACTCCTTCTATAGTTCAACAAATAAACTTGTATAAAACAAATCTAAGTTTACACTATAATTTAATCTTTCTTCATACATATTTAAAATGTTTAAATCTTCTAAAATTCTTTGTTTATTTAACTGTTCCATTTTTACTCCATCAAGAATACTTTTAAAGTAATTAGATTCTTCGCCACTAGCCTTTTTAAGTAATTCTTGATAAATAAGTATTAAAACATCCATAAATATCAAATGCCACATTTTATCAGTTTCTTTATCTAATATATTTTTATTTATATAATATTCAACATATTGATCCTTTTTCTTATATGGTGCTAAAACAATTTTCTTAGCTAAATTTATAATCATCACTAGTTTACCTTCTTCAATAAACTTTTTAGCTTCGGAAAAATCGGCTGTAATATGGCTGATAACATAAGCCATATCATCATTAACACCTATAGATTTCAACTGTTCAATTATATAGTTTCTAGAAACAGGCTTAAAATGAATATATTGAGTTCTAGAAACAATCGTATCTAATAGTCTTTTATGGTTTGATGTTAGAAGAATTGCGTAATGATTAGGGTTTGGTTCTTCTAAAAATTTTAAAAGTGAATTGGCAGCGGAAGGATTCATTTTTTCTGCTTCTTTAATTATATATATTTGCGGTCCTTCTTCAATACTTGTCATAGAGAAATCATGCATCAAATTCTCAATTTGTTCTTTTCGAATACTATCATTTATTGGTTCTATAACAACAACATTCATATGTGAATTATATTGAATTCTCTCACAAGTGTTACATTTCAAACAAGGACTATTTTCGTTCTTACATAAAAGCATCATTGCAAAATATTGAGCAGCTTCATAAGTGCCAGTTCCTGAATCCCCTTCTAATAAATAAGCATGAACCAATCTATTGCTCTTTTTACCATTTTGAAATAGTCTTATAACTTCAGGTTGATTTTTAATCAATTCTTCATATGTCATATTAATGCTCCTTAATAAATTTTAACACAATGTTTTCTACTTCCTCTAACACTTCACTTTGACTCTTTTCGCCATTAACTATTACAATACGATCCTTAAATCTTTTAGCAACTTCTAAATATCCTTGATATACTTTGTTATGAAATTCTAATTCTTCTAATTCTAACCTATCTAAATTTCTTGCATCTTTTTTTATACGAGATAAGCCAATTTGAGGATGTACGCAAACGAGGATTGTTAAATCAGGCAATAAACCTTCTGTAGCATATTGGTTTAAATCATAAACCTTATCAATGCCAAGTCCTCTAGCGAATCCTTGATAAGCTAGAGAAGAATCAATAAATCTATCACATAGAATGATTTTGCCCTCGGCTAGAGCCGGTCTAATAGTCTTAACTACATGTTCTCTTCTACTAGCAGCATAAAGATATGCTTCTGTTAAATCATCCATTCCGTAATTATTTTTATCTAAAATAACCTCTCTAATTCTTTCAGAAATTTCACTTCCTCCAGGTTCTCTTGTATATATTACATTTAGCCCTAAATTAGTTAATTTCTCTTTAACTTTAGTAAGGGCACTAGATTTACCACTACCATCATTTCCTTCAAATGAAATAAATAATCCTTTCATAACTTTTCTCACCTCTTAATATTAATTATACCAAAAAAACTACTTTTTATAAAGTGATATGTTATAAAACATTTTTTTCTAAATAATACAATCAATTTTACATATAATACTTTTGAGGTGATAAAATGAAAGATAGTTCTTATAATAAACTTAATGATAAAAGAAGAAGAATTAAAAATAGTAATATTAAAAAACCGAAAGGATTAAACTTTATAAATTCAAGTTCTTTTCAAGATTATGAGAGAAGAAAAAACATTATCAATGAACTAAGTATTGAATTTCCAACTATTAAAAAATAACTTGCATAAAATACTTAATCATAACCACCCGTAAAACGGGTGGTTTACTATGAGGATATAACCCTCTTTTTCTTTACTGAGTCTCAAAGCTCTGCGAAATCCGCCAATTGTACTTGTTCTCATTCTACCGCTCAAGCGGTTTATCCTTTTTTCTTTCTTTTTGGTTCGTGTGAAAACGGATCTACATATTCTTTCGTTGTTTGGTTGTCAAGTGTAATATCTCTATCTAGCTGATGTTTGATGTACTCTTCGATGGCTTGTTTGTTTCTACCCACGGTATCAACATAAAATCCCTCACACCAAAATCTTCGATTTTTCTATCGATATTTCAAATTTACAAATTTATCAAAAATCATTAAACTGCTTTTACCTTTCAAATATCCCATGAATGATGAAACTGATATTTTCGGTGAAATCGATATTAACATATGTATATGATTCAGGCATGCCTTTACTTCTATTATTTCAACTCCTTTGTATATATTAGTTGTCTTAAAATTTTTTCTATCTCTAATCTTAACTTTCCATATATTACTTTTCTTTTATATTTTGATGCAAATACTACATGGTACTTACAATTCCACTTTGTGTGTGATAAACTATTAGTGTCCATATTTGGACCACCTCCTATATAATAAATTTAAAATCTTGGCGGATTTCAAATTTATTATGTCATGGAGGCTTTTTATTTTGTTGTAAAGCTATAAGCTTTTTGAAACCACACGCATAGCAGGTGGTTTTCTAGCCTCAAAAGATAATTCATCGAAGTATCTTTTGAGGCTTAAAAAAAATTCCTAAGAAGTATTATTCTTAGGAATGATTTTCATATATTTATTTTTCTAACAAATCGCCCTATCTTTTACACTAGCATTTTATCAAGTTTAGAGATAATTTGTCAAGAGAATAGATAAGATTTGAGTTTTTATCTATTTGATTATTTCCTCTTCTTTGATTAGATAATCTTTATCATAGAAGACTTGGCATAGATATAATCCTTGAGGGGCAGCTACAAATGGTGCGTATTTTCGATTCTTTTGTTCTAAGATTTCTTTTATATGTTCTGGTGGAAATTTGCCTTCTCCTACCTTTAACATTAATGATATGATTATTCTTACCATGTTATACATAAAGCCATTACCAATGATTTTAAATTCTAATATACCTTCTTTAACAGTTAAATCAAATTTATAGATTGTTCTAACTGTGTTTTTGTTAATATTTAATTTTGCGAAGGTTTTAAAGTCATGGGTACCGACTATATATTTCATTGCTTCTCTTATTTTGCTGATGTCAATGCGATCATGAAAGAAAAGAACATAGTTGGCAAGAAGGGGATCAAATTTATTGATAGACACTTTATAATGATATTCTTTACCAACAGCACTTTTTTGGGCATGAAAGTTATCATTAACGAAAGATATATCTTTAACATAAATATGGGGATAAACATATTTATTTAATATTTTTTTTAAATTATCTGCAGGTACATATTGAGTTGAATCAAAGTGGGCTACTTGTCCATAAGCGTGAACAAAGGCATCTGTTCTTCCTGCTCCATGTATTATTATAGGCTGTTTAAGAATGGTAGAAAGAGCATTTTCAATTGTTTCTTGTACACTAATTTCTTCTTTTTGTCTTTGAAACCCATGAAAATAGCTTCCATCATAAGCAATTATCATTTTATAACGCATTATCTTATTCTCCACCAAATAACAAAAGCCATTAACAATAGTACTAGTATAAAGCTAATTAAGTCTGCCCAGCTAAATTTCATTATATTTAGTTTAGTACGTTTTTGGCCTGGTACGTATCCTCTAGCTTCCATAGCATCTGCTAAATCAATTGCTCTTTTATAAGATATTACGAACATTGGTATTAACAAGGATACTACTTGCATCAATTGAGACTTTAAATTACCTTCTTTAAAATCAACACCACGAGAAGCTTGAGCTTTTAAAATTTTTTGTGATTCATTAAATAAGGTAGGTATAAATCTTAAAGCCAAACTGATTAGCATGGCAAAAACACTAACATTGATTTTTATATATGTTAAAGGATGTAAAATCCATTCTAAAGCACTAGTTAAATCTGTAGGCTTAGTAGTAAGTGTTAGTATTGTGGATAAGATTAAAACAATAAAGACTCTTAGGACAAAGAATGCACCAGAATATAAACCCGTTTTATAGATTTTAAGTCTTGGCGTAGTAATAGTAGGCCCAAGTTGATAAGTGAATAAATATACGCTTAATACTAATAATCCTAAAAATACAATCATTTTAATAGGAATGTATTTTCTAAAGAAGATAAACAATAGAAAAAGAACAATTACTATTATTAAATTTATAACGGATATATATAATTGTTTATCAAGAACAGTTATACCATCAGTAGATGGAGTAATCATTTGTAAGACAAATGTTAATGTAAATAGAAAAAACATTTGTTTAATACTTTTTAAAAACTTTAATAGTGATATTTTTGTCAATAAAACAACGATTAATGTTAGAAAAGCAATGATGCCTAGAGCAATAAAAGGAACATATGGTTTTTCTGTTTTAAGAGGAGATGGAATTAAAAAGACTAAAACCATAAGAACTATTAAAGATATCAATTTATTTCTAGGATCAAGCTTATGAATTATACTATTTTTATCAACATACTGACCTAACGCAATTTTATTATTCATCAATAGATCCTCCTAAGATAACTTTTTCAAGTTCTTCTTTAAAGAGTGGTAAGTGATTAAATTCTATTAATCCTCTATTTTTTAATTCTAAGGCTAAATGAGCAGAATTTGGAAGGTCTAAATTAAAGGCATATAATTTTTCTCTTGATTCGAAAAGAGGTCTCTTTTTGCCATCATAAACTACTTTACCTTTATTCATTACAATTATTCTTTTAGCATATTTACCAACAATATCCATATCATGAGAGATCATTATTATTGACTTGTGAGTTTCATTTTGAATATTAACTAAGAGTTCCATCAAATCGTCTTTTCCTTTAGGGTCTAAGCCAACCGTTGGTTCATCTAGTATTATTATATCAGGATTTAAAGCTAGGATGCCAGCAATAGCTACTCTTCTCATTTGTCCTCCTGATAAATTAAACGGACTTTTTTCAAGGAGGTTTTCAGATAATCCTACAAGTTTACAAGCATCTTTGGCAAGTTTGGTTGCTTCTTCAATACTATATCCAAAATTTTTAGGTCCAAACATAACATCTTTCAATACTGTAGAGTCAAAAAGTTGATATTCTGGAAATTGAAAAACTAAACCTATATGTTTTCGTAAATCTTTTAAATGGGGATTATAACTAGGCTTATTACCATGAGCAAACATTTTTTTATTGTCTTCAAAATTATACTTTAATCTATTTTTTTTAGTATTTAATTTTAAGGGATGTTTCATTTTCATAATAACAGCTTTATCATAAACATAAATGTTCCCCATACATGGTAATAGAAGAGCATTCATATTTTGAACAACAGTGCTTTTCCCACTGCCAGTACGTCCTAAAATAAAAACAAATTCATCTTTTTCTTTAATTTCTAGTGATACATCTTTCAATGTTTTAGGTGCTAAGGCACTATATTTGAATTCTACATTTTGTAACTTAATTGCCATAGTGCCTCCTCTATTTCTTTTTTGTTTTTATAATTTTTATTTTTTAAATCTTTGATAACAGAAATAGCAGTTGTTGTTTTTAGACCACTTTCTTCTAAAATAGAGATGTTTTTAAATACATCAAGTGGCTTTCCATCAGCCACAATGTTGCCATTATTTAAAACAATAACACGGTCTGCAAAACTCGCTTCTGATAAGTTATGGGTAATTACAACAATTGTTTTATTTAATTCGCCTTTTATTTTGGCAATCATACTATTTACTTCTTTGGTTCCTAGAGGATCTAGCATCGATGTTGATTCGTCAAAAATTAAAAGATCAGGCTCTAAGGCCATCGCTCCAGCAATCGCAACGCGTTGTTTTTGTCCTCCAGATAATTCTTCAGGATTAGCGTTAATATAATCGCTCATATCAACAAGTTTTAAGTACTTATCAATTCTATTAATCATTTCTTCTCTTTTTAGACATTTATTTTCTAAACCAAAAGCAATATCATCTTTAACTGTTACGCCAACAAATTGGTTATCAGGATTTTGAAAGATAATTCCCATATTACTTCTTAATTCTTCCATATTATTCTCATCAACTAAGGTATCGTTGATATATATTTTTCCTTCATTTATAGGAAGTAAACCCATAATGATTTTAGCAAGAGTACTTTTACCGCTACCATTATGTCCAATTAAAGCCACCATTTCACCACTAGATATTGTAAGATTAAAGTTTTTTAAAATAGGTGTCTCTTCGTTATAAGCGAATGATACATTTTCAAATGTTATTTTCATATTATTTAATCATCCTTTTCTATTAAATTATTATACCATATTTTTGTGCTTTTTTCAAGACTAGTGACTATTGGTAAGAAAATATTTAGCACATGTTATTTACTTAATTAAATGAGTTAATTTGTCTATTTAAACAAACTAACTCATTTATTTTTTACTAATTAAAGAACATTTTGCTGAAAATACTCACTAAAAAGCTATATATTGTTTCGATTAAATTATCTAACAAAGATGGAAGACCATAAGTAGTTAAAACATCCATTACTAATAAAATAATTATTAAAAAAATCATTCCATATCTTTGATATTTCATGTATTGATAATAGGCGTTTTTAGGTAAAAAGGCACCTAAAATTTTTGATCCATCAAGAGGAGGAATTGGTATAAGGTTGAATAAACCAAGACCAATATTTATAATTGTTCCATATAAAAAGAATTTATATATGTATTCAAAAAAAGCAATTCCTTTTACTTGAGCAAGATATACGGAAAGAACCATAAAGAAAGCCGATAAAAAAGCTAAAATGAAATTCATTAAAGGTCCAGCTAGGGAAACAAGTGCTGTTCCCCATTTAGGGTTTTTATAATAGCTTGGATTAATCATTACTGGCTTTGCCCATCCTACATGAAAGAAAATCAAGCATAATGCACCAAGGGGATCTATATGTTTTATTGGATTAAATGACAATCTACCATATTCTTTTGGTGTAGGATCTCCTAACCAATAAGAAACATAACCATGTGCCATTTCATGTAATACTATAGCAACTAAAGCTGCTGGTAAAATATATATATATTCAATAAAATCATTTAACATATTCTTTCCTCCATACAAAATTATTATAGCACATTTTATATTATTATACTAGTGAATAACTTATATGTATTTATTATACTTTATTTATTTAAACTTAATATTAAATGAGGATTCAAAACAACTTTGAATCCTCATTTTATTTATAGATATTAATAAGTTGATTTATTCAACAAATTCAACAATTGCCATTTCTGAAGCATCACCACGACGAGGTCCAAGTTTTAAAACTCTTGTATAACCACCGTTACGGTTAGCAAATTTTGGAGCAATTTCATTGAATAGTTTTTGAATAGCGTAATTGCCTTCTTCATCTTTTTCAAAACGAACAAGTTCTGCAGCTTGGCGACGACTAGCAAGAGTATTTTTCTTACCTAAAGTAACCATCTTATCAGCTAATGATTTTAATTCTTTAGCTTTAGCTTCAGTAGTTTCAATACGACCATTTAAAATTAAATCTGTTACCAAGTCACGAAGTAATGCTTTTCTAACAGAACTTTTACGACTTAATGTACGATATCCTAATGACATATTTTTTTCTCCTTCTATTATTTTTATTCATCATTTTCTGATGAATCATCATAGCTAGCGCTATCATCTGGTTGATCTATTTCATTATCTTCATTTTCATCTTCAATTTCAAAACCGTCATCAAATGCTGAATTTGAACCATTCTTTAAATCTAAACCAATTTCGCGAAGTTTTTGTACAACTTCCTTTAATGACTTACGTCCAAGGTTTCGAACCTTCATCATTTCTTCTTCAGTCTTTTGTGTTAATTCACCGACTGTATTAATGTTAGCTCTCTTCAAGCAGTTATAAGATCTAACTGACAAATCAAGGTCTTCAATTTTACGATCCAATTTAGAATTAGTAACTTTTTCTTCTTTTTGAACCATATATTCTTTTTTAGCAATTTGCGTATTTAAATCTTGAAGAACCATAAAATGCTCAACTAAAAATTTTGCAGCAAAAGAAATAGCGTTTGATGCCGTAAGTGATCCATTTGTCCATACTTCAATTATTAATTGATCGCAGTCAAAATTATCTTCATAACGAGTCTTGGAAACTTCATATTTACAACGTGCAACTGGTGTAAATATAGAATCAATTGGAAGATATCCATTTAATCTACTATGTACATCCTTGCAGAATACTTTATTTTCATTAGCACTTACATAACCCACACCATTACGAACTAGTAATGTCATGTGTATTGATCCGCCAGCAGAAAGAGTACAAATTATTTGTTCAGGATTAATTACTTTTATATCTTCAGTTGAAGTTAAATCAATCATTGAAGCAGTTATCACTTTAGAATATTCAACTTCTTCTGGTTTTACACCTTTCTTTAGTTGTTCTTCTTCAGTATCTAAACTTACATCTAGATGAACTTCATAAGTTTGATCTTGGTTACCAAAATCTCCTTCTTTATTTCTTTCATAATTAATTGTGAAAACAATATTTTTAATGTTAAGAATTATTTCTGTAACATCTTCTCTTACGCCTTCAATAGCACAGAATTCATGAGATACACCTTCTATTTGCATTGCTACGGCAGCAGCACCAGGAAGAGAAGATAATAAAACTCTTCTTAATGAATTTCCTAATGTCATACCATAACCACGTTCAAGTGGTGATACTTTTAATTTACAATAATTTGGATCTTCAATGCCATTTTCTAACGGAATCATTTCAAGCGTTGGTTTAATAAATTCAATTCTTTTCATTCATTTTCCTCCTTTAAAGTGAACGATTATACCGCAAAAATTTTGCGCCCCTGTTGTTTTTTATCCACGAGGTCTCTTTGGAGGACGGCATCCATTGTGTGGAATTGGAGTAACGTCTTGAATAGATGTAATAGTAAGATGTGCAACTTGTAAACTTCTAATTGCAGATTCACGACCAGGCCCTGGTCCCTTTACTACTACTTCTACTTTTTGCATGCCATTATCAATAGCAGCTTTTGCAGCAGCTTCTGAAGCCATACCAGCAGCAAATGGAGTAGATTTTTTGCTTCCTTTAAATCCTACAGCACCAGCACTTGACCAAGATACTACATTTCCATGAGGGTCAGTGATAGTAACAATTGTATTATTATATGTTGAATGAATATGTGCAACACCTAATGGAATACTCTTTTTAACTCTACGTTTACGAATAACTTTTTGTGCCATTATTGTTACCTCCTATTTCTTCTTATTAGCTACAGTCTTTACAGGACCTTTACAAGTACGAGCATTTGTTCTCGTTCTTTGTCCACGTGTAGGAAGACCCTTACGGTGACGAAGTCCTCTATAACTTGCGATTTCCATTAATCTTTTAATATCCATAGCTTTTTCACGGCGAAGGTCACCTTCAACCTTGCAACTAGCTACTTCTTGACGAATTGCTGTTAATTCGTTTTCATTTAAATCTTTTACTCTTTTTAGTGGATCTACACCAACTTTAGCTAAAATTTTAGCAGCAGTTGGTCTTCCGATACCATAAATATATGTTAATGAAATTCCAATGTTCTTTTCATTTGGAATGTCAACACCTGCAATACGTGCCATAATTTAGCTCCTCCTCATCCTTGTCTTTGTTTGTGTTTAGGGTAAGCAGAGCAAATTACCATAACACGACCATGTCTTTTAATTACTTTACATTTATCACAAATAGGTTTTACAGATGGTCTAACCTTCATATTGTGTTACCTCCTAAATTTTTACAAGTTGCCTTGTATGCTTTGCATTTTCAATTTTATTTAATTACTTATAACGATAAGTAATGCGTCCACGTGTTAAATCGTATGGTGATATTTCAACAGTCACTTTATCACCTGGTAAAATGCGGATCGTATGCATACGTATTTTACCAGAAACGTGGGCTGTTATTATCTGTCCATTGGCTGAAAGTTTTACTTTAAAAACAGTATTAGGTAAAACTTCAACGACTGTTCCTTCCATCTCGAAAACATCATCTTTTGACATTTATTATTTGTTCTCCTTTTAAATTTTAGTTAAAATTTCATAGCCTTTATCAATAATAACAATTGATTGTTCATAATGAGCAGCTGGTAATTTATCAACTGTTTGAACGGTCCAATTATCATTTAGTACCTCAACGTCCTTTTTTCCTAAGGTTATCATTGGTTCTATTGCTAGTGTCATTCCTTCTTTTAGAATTGGTCCATGACCAGGTAATCCAAAATTAGGAATAAATGGTTCTTCATGGAGTCTTAAACCAATTCCATGACCTGTATATTCTTCTACAACACCATAACCAAATGATTTAGCATAAGTTTCAATTGCGTGAGATATATCTGAAAGTCGATTGCCTGGCTTAGCAAATTTAAGGCCTTCATATAATGATTGTTTTGTTACTTCGATTAGTTTTAACTTTTCACTAGAAACATTACCACAGGGAAATGTCCTAGCTGCATCACCATGATATCCTTTATAAGAAGCACCTACATCGATAGAAATAATATCACCATCTTTTAGTATCATATTATTTTTTGGTATACCATGTATAACCGTTTCATTGATAGAAGCACATATAGTATTGGGAAAACCATTATAATTTAAAAATGAAGGAATAGCATCATTTTCTATTATAGTTTTATAAGCTATCCGGTCTAATTCTAGGGTACTTACACCGGGCTTAATGGCTTTGTGAACATTTTCTAGGGCAAGTTCAACAATACTACCTGCTTTTTTCATTAATTCGATTTCACGTTTACTCTTAATTGTTAGCATTTTTCCTCCAATGCAGAAACGATTGATTTTACAACATCATCGATTGCTTGGTTAGAATTAACATGTACAATTTTATTTTGATCTTCATAATATTTTACTAAAGGTTTTGTTTGTTCTTCATAGACTGCTAAACGACTACGAACAGTAGCTTCATTGTCATCATCTCTTGTATATAATGTACCACCACATTTATCACAAATTCCATCAATTTTTGGTTTATTCGTTAGAATATTATATCCAGTATTACATTTGCTACACATTCTACGATTAATAAGTCTTTTTATGATTTCTTCATCTTCAATTTCTAAGTTAATTGCGGCATCTAATTCAATATTTAATTCTTTTAATATTTTATTAAATTCCTTAGCTTGATTAATTGTACGAGGATATCCATCAAATAAAAATCCTTTTTTACAATCATCTTCTTGTAGTCTTTCTTTAACGAGTCTGTTTGTTACTTCATCAGGAACTAATTTACCTTGGCTAATATAACTATCAGCTAATTTTCCAAGTTCCGTTTGTTCTTTAATTGCTTTACGAAACATGTCTCCGGTAGAGATATGGGGAATGTCATAGATTTTTTTCAAATCCATGGCACAAGTCCCCTTTCCAGACCCTGGAGCACCCATTATGATTAGATGCATATTATCTCACCCGCAGTCTTTTACATAAAGCCTTTATATTCTTTTTCTTGGCTAGTTGTCTTAATTTGCTTATAAGTTTCAATAGCAACACCAACAACGATCATTAATGATGTTCCACCGATTTGAACACTTGATGGCAAATTCTTAAAAATGAATCCAACTATCATAGGTAATGATGCAAGAACAGCTAGATAAGTTGCACCTAGTAATGTAATCTTGAATAATACCTTTGAAATATATTGAGCGGTTGCTTCACCAGGTTTAACACCAGGTATATAAGCATTTTGTTTCTTTAAGTTATCAGCAATTTTATCAGGATCAATTTGTAAGAATGAATAGAAGAAACTAAATACAAATATTAAGATAATGTATATAGCAAATCCTATTGGTTTTTGATAACTAAATACAATTGACCACCATTCACTTACTGTCTTTCCACTGCTTTCCAAAAAGTTAATAATTGTTGTAGGGAATGATAATAATGTTGATGCGAAAATTACCGGTATAACTGATGCGCTATTAAGCTTTAATGGGATGTTTGAATCTTGAACACCACTAAACTTAGCAGCAGATGGACGGTTGGCATATTGAACAGGAATCTTTCTTTGAAGACCTTCCATCCAAACAACACCAACAACAATTAGAATAAAGAATAATATTATTAATACATAATATAATATACCATACCATTGAAGTACATCATCTTTATAGAATGTACCAGTTTCTTTATCTAAGAAGTATTTCCATAATGAAACCATCATTGTTGGGAAGCTAGCAATAATACCAGCTGTAATCATCATAGAAGCACCATTACCAACACCATGTACGGTCATTTGGTCAGCTATCCATAAAATGAAAGCAGAACCAGCCGTAACTACTAATGCCATATATATGAACATGAAAATATCATATTCAGTATTTGGTATATATTGGAAATAGTTAATTCCGTATGAAACTTTGAAACCAACAATTAATGCTAAACCTTCAACAAATGCTAAGAATAAAGCAATATATCTAGTCCAACGATTTAATTTTTCTTTTCCAGTTTCACCTTCTTCACTCCATTCCTTGAATTGAGGAATAATATCCATCTGAAGAAGTTCAACTATGATAGATGCATTAATATATGGACTAATACCTAAAGCAACAATAGAGAAGCTTTGTAAAGCTCCACCAGTAAAAATATCTAGGAATCCAAAGATATTTGAATCTGTTGCTGTTTGATTATTATACTGTACAAATGGTAATCGGATATGAACACCGATTCTCCAGATTAATAAACATGCTGCAGTAAAAAGTATTGAAAGAATTAACTTTTTATGCTTAGCGAAGAAAGCTTTCATCTTAAGCCACCTCTACTGTTCCACCAGCCTTGCTGATTTTTTCTTGGGCACTCTTAGTTACTTTTACTACTTTAAATGTTAAAGCTTTAGTAAGTTCACCTTCTCCTAAGATTTTAACTCCTTCATATTCTTTTTTAACTAATCCTGCTGCCTTTAAAGAAGCTAAATCAACAACTGATCCTGCTTCAAATTTCTTTTCAATCTCTCCCAAGTTTACGATAGCATATTCTTTATGGCTAACGTTGGTAAATCCACGCTTTGGTAGACGTTTGAATAAAGGAGTTTGACCACCTTCATATCCAGGACGAACACCACCGCCTGAACGAGCATTTTGACCTTTTGCTCCTCTTCCAGCAGTTTTACCATTACCACTACCGATACCACGGCCTAAACGTTTTTTAGAATGTTTAGCACCTTCAACGGGTTTTAATTCGTTTAATTTCATTTTGGTACCTCCTATGCTTCAACAACACTTACTAAGTGTGCTACAGTTTTAATCATTGCGCGTACTTCTTTATTATCTACGCGAAGTGATGAACTACCTACTTTTCCTAAACCTAAAGCTTTTAAAGTAGCTTTTTGGTTTTTTAGAATACCGATAGGACTTTTAACTAATGTAATTTTAAGTTGTTTCATAAGTTAATTCCTCCTATTTAATTACTGCTTTATCTAAGCCACGTGCTTCAGCAACTTGTTCTACAGTTCTTAATTCAGATAATGCAGCGAAAGTTGCACGAACGATGTTAATAGGCGTATTTGAACCTTGTGATTTAGAAACAATATCTTGAATACCAGCAAGTTCTACAACGTTACGAACAGGTCCACCAGCAACGATACCAGTACCAGCAGGTGCAGGTTTAAGTAATACTTTACCAGCATCATGTACACCAACGATATCATGAGGGATTGTTGCGCCAACGATAGGAACTTCAATAATATTCTTTTTAGCATCAGCTAAAGCTTTTTTAATAGCTTCTGGAACTTCTGCAGCTTTACCTGTACCAAATCCAACATGTCCTTTATAATCGCCAACAACTACTAGAGCAGCAAAACGCATTCTACGACCACCCTTTACTACTTTAGTAATACGGTTAATAGTAACTACACGTTCTTCAAATTCTTTTTCTACTTGTTCTTTAACTTGTTCAGCCATGTGTTACCTCCTAAAACTTAAGTCCAGCTTCACGTGCAGCTTCTGCAACAGCTTTTACACGTCCTTGATATAAGAAACCACCACGGTCAAATACAACCTCGTTAATTCCTTTTGCAAGTGCGCGTTCAGCAATAGCTTTTCCAACTAATGCAGCAGCTTCAACGTTTGAACCATTCTCAAATTTATTTCCTTTTTCAAATGTAGAAGCAGAAACTAATGTGATACCTTTTTCATCATCAATGATTTGAGCTTCAATATTCTTGTTTGAACGGAATACAGCAAGACGAGGTCTAGCAGATGTTCCTTCAATTTTGCTACGAATACGTGCACGACGTGATAAACGAGCAACTTTTTTATCTTGTTTAATAATCATATCTTAACTAGTCTCTCCTTTCTACTTAGCTTTCTTTCCTTCTTTACGACGGATATATTCGCCACGATAGTGGATACCTTTACCTTTATAAGGTTCTGGTCCTCTAACTTTACGAACTTCAGCCGCAAATTCACCAACTAATTGTTTATCACAACCAGTGATATGGATTTCTACTTGCGATGGGCAAGTTACTTTTAAACCAGCAGGAATTGCCATATTTACAGGATGTGAATAACCTGCTTCAACAACTAAAGTATCACCTTTAAGTTGAGCACGATAACCTACACCGACAATTTCCAATACTTTTTCAAATCCTTCACTTACACCAACAACCATGTTATGAATGTTAGCACGAGTTGTTCCGTGTAATGAACGATGTTGTTTATCATCACTAGGACGAGTTACTTCGATTTTTCCTTCTGCTACTTTTACAGTAATTTCATGGTTAAAAGCATAAGTTAATTCGCCTTTAGGACCTTTTACTGTAATTACATTTCCATTAACTGTAGCTGTAACACCAGATGGAATATCAATATGTTTATTACCTATTCTAGACATGTTACCTCCTACCAAACGAAAGCGATGACTTCGCCACCAAGTTTTTGCTTGCGTGCTTCACGATCAGTCATTACTCCATTTGAAGTTGAAATGATTGCAACACCTAAACCATTTAATACTTTAGGTAAAGCATTTGATTTTGCATATACTCTTAATCCAGGTTTAGAGATTCTCATTAATCCTTTGATAACTCTTTCTTTATTGATGTACTTTAATGTTACTTTAATAACACCTTGTTTGCCATCTTCTATCTTTTCATATTCACTGATGTAACCTTCATTCTTTAAAACAGCAAGTACTTCAAGTTTAATACGTGATGCAGGCATTTCTACCACTTCATGTTTTGCTTGATTTGCATTACGAATTCTAGTTAACATATCAGCAATTGGATCAGTCATTACCATATTTTAATCGACTCCCTTCTACCAACTTGACTTTGTAACGCCAGGAATTTGTCCCTTGTATGCAAGTTCTCTTAAGCAACAACGGCATAATTTGAACTTACGATAAACTGAATGAGGACGTCCGCAACGTTCACAACGTGTATAATTTCTTGTGCTGAATTTTTGTTTACGAGCACATCTAATTTTTTGAGATGTTTTTGCCATGTTTTACCTCCTACTTCTTTGCGAAAGGCATGCCTAGTTTAGTTAGTAATGCACGGCCTTCTTCATCAGTATTAGCAGTAGTAACGATAACAATATCCATACCACGAATCTTTAATACTTTATCATAATTGATTTCAGGGAAGATTAATTGTTCCTTAATACCAATTGTATAGTTACCACGACCATCAAATGCGTTAGGGTTTACGCCACGGAAGTCTCTAACACGAGGTAAAGAAATTGAAACTAATTTATCATAGAATTCATACATTCTTTCACCACGAAGAGTAACTTTTACACCGATAGGCATACCTTCACGTAATTTGAATACTGCGATTGATTTTTTAGCTTTAGTAATAAGTGGTTTTTGACCAGAGATTTGTGTTAAATCTTCAACAGCAGCATCTAATAATTTAGAATTGCTAATTGAATCACCAACACCCATGTTGATTACGATCTTAACCATCTTTGGAACTTGCATAACTGAAGTATATTTGAATTGTTCAGTAAGTTCTCTAACTACGTTAGTCTTATAATTTTCTAATACACGATTCATTTAGTGCTCCTTCCTATTTATCAAGAACGGTATCAGAAAGTTTGCAATAACGTACTTTTACTGATTTACCATCTTTCTCAACAAATTTATAACCAATCTTTGTAGCTTTTTTCTTTACTGGATCTAAATAAGCTACTTTTGAAACACTCATAGGTGCTTCTTTCTTTTCAATACCACCGTCAGGGTTAGCGTTTGAAGGACGATTATGTTTTGTAACAATATTTACGCCTTTAACAATTACGCGACCAAGAGTTGAGGATACTGCTAAAACTTCACCAGTTCTACCTTTATCTTTACCAGATAAAACGATAACAACGTCACCTTTTTTGATTCTCATAATTACCGCTACTCCTTTCTATAGTACTTCTGGAGCAAGTGATACGATCTTCATATAATCAAAATCACGTAATTCACGAGCTACAGGGCCAAAAATACGAGTTCCTTTTGGTGTCTTATCATCTTTAATAATAACAGCAGCGTTATCATCAAATTTAATACATGAACCATCAGGTCTTGAAATTGCTTTAGTTGTACGAACAATAACAGCTTTTACAACATCACCTTTTTTAACTACACCACCAGTAGTTGCAGACTTAACAGAACATACACAAACGTCACCGATTGTTGCACTTTTATGTCTAGAACCACCTAAAATCTTAATAATTAAAAGTTCTTTAGCGCCAGAATTATCAGCAACTTTTAAACGAGTTTCTTGTTGAACCATAGTCTAAATACCTCCTAATTATAGTATTACAGCTTCTTCAACAATACGAACTAAACGATAACGTTTAGTAGCAGATAGTGGACGAGTTTCCATAATTTCTACGATATCGCCATTTTTTGCTGTATTGTTTTCATCATGTGCTGTAAATTTCTTTGAATATTTTACTCTTTTTCCATATAATGGATGCTTACGATAAGTTTCTACTAATACTGTGATAGTCTTGTCACATTTATCAGATACTACTTTACCTACGTAAACTTTACGACTATTTCTTTCCATAGATGCGTTCCTCCATTAGTTGTTTGCATTTGCACGTTCTGTAAGAACTGTGTAACATCTTGCAATTTCTTTTTTAACTTTTCTTAAGTCAGCAGTCTTTTCTAACTTTCCAACTTCAGCTTGAAAGCGTAAATTAAAAAGTTCTTGTTTTAATTCGTTAATTTTAGCATTTATTTGTTCATCAGTTAATTCACGAATTAATTCTGCTGATGATTTCTTTTCTGCAATCTTTTTAGCTAATTTCTTATCAACTTTAACATTCTTTGCCATTAACGATCACCGCTTTCCTTCTTTACAAATTTTGTTTTAACAGGAAGTTTGTGAGCAGCAAGACGAAGAGCTTCACGAGCTATTTCTTCACTAACACCACCAATTTCAAACATTACTGTTCCTTCTTTTACAACGGCTACATAGCCTTCAGGATTACCTTTACCTGAACCCATACGTACTTCCAAAGGTTTTTTAGTAACAATGTTGTGAGGGAAAATTTTAATCCAAACTTTACCACCACGGTTCATATAACGTGTCATAGCAACACGGGCTGCTTCTATTTGAGCTGCTGTAATCCATGCACCTTCTAATGATTGAAGACCAAATTCACCGAAAGTAACAAACTTGCCGCCTTTTGCTTTTCCTTCGTAACTTACACGATGAGGACGACGATATTTAGTTCTTTTTGGCATTAACATAATTATTTAGCCTCCTTAGTCTCATTCTTTGTTTCAGCTTGGTTAGCTTTCTTATTTTCAGGTAATACTTCACCTTTGTTAACCCAAACCTTAACACCTAATTTTCCATAAGTTGTTAAAGCTTCAGCACAAGCATAATCAATATTTGCACGTAAAGTATGTCTAGGAATAGAACCTTCACTGTAGCCTTCGCCACGAGCGATTTCTGCTCCACCAAGACGTCCTTTAACATATGTCTTTACGCCTTTAGCACCAGCTTTTAAAGCTTTTTGAATAGCTTTCTTTTGAACCATACGGAATGAAGCACGGTTTTCTAAGTCTTCTGCAATTTTTCTTGCAACAAGTACTGCATCTTTATCTGCTTCATTTTGTTTAATTTCAACAACAGTTAAGAAAACTGTTTTGCCAGTAAGTTTTTGTAAAGCTTTAACAGCTTCATTTTTCTTAGAACCACCAGTACCAATAACAACACCTGGCTTTGCTGCATGAACAACTACGATGACTCTTTTTCCTGTACGTTTGATTTCGACACGTGAAACGTATGCTGCTTTATAAAATTCATTAATGAAATTACGAATCTTTAAATCTTCATGTAATAAATTAGCAACTTGATCTTTAGGAGCATACCATTTTGCATCCCAATCACGAACGATACCAATTCTTAATCCTAATGGACTTACCTTTTGACCCATACGTTCCTCCTATTTAGCATCAGCCACAACTACAGTAACGTGGCTTGTTCTTTTTAGAATACGATTTCCACTACCTTTAGCACGTGGATGCATTCTCTTTAACATTGCACCGCCATTAACATAGATTTCTTTAACAAAAAGTTCATCCATATTAACTTTGTTTTCTGAATTTTCATTTGCATAATTTGCATTTGCAACTGCTGAATTTAATGTTTTAAGAATTGATTCAGCACATGTGCTTTCCACATTCTTTAAAATTGCAACAGCAACTCCTACCTTCTTACCGCGGATTAAATCTACAACAAGTCTTGCTTTACGAGGAGACATTCTAACTGATTTTTTAATTGCTTTAAATTCTGCCATATTTTCCTCCTACTTGTCCTGTGCCTTTTTATCAGCGCCGTGTCCACGGAATGTTCTAGTTGGTGCGAATTCACCGAATTTATGACCAACCATATCTTCAGTGATGTATACTGGTAAATGTGTTTTACCATTGTATACAGCTACAGTGTGTCCAACGAAATCAGGATAAATTGTTGATCTTCTTGACCATGTTTGAATAACCTTCTTTTGATTACCTTTATTTAATTCTTGAACTTTCTTTAATAAATGTGCATCAATGAAAGGTCCTTTTTTAAGTGAACGTGCCATAACTTCAGTTCCCTCCTATCCATTTCTACGACGAATAATCATATCGTCAGTTCTATTTTTATGTTTTCTTGTCTTCATACCAAGAGCAACTTTACCCCATGGAGTCATTGGAGACTTACGACCGATTGGTTGACGTCCCTCACCACCACCATGTGGGTGATCATTAGGGTTCATAACAGAACCACGTACAGTTGGACGAATACCCATATGACGAGTACGACCAGCTTTACCAATGTTAACTAGTGCATAATCTTGGTTTCCAACAACACCAATTGTAGCTCTACATTCATTTAATACACGACGAACTTCACCAGATGCTAAACGTACTTGAACATAACGTTCTTCACGTCCTAAGATTTGTGCACTTGCACCAGCTGCACGAGCAATTTGTCCACCATGTCCTGGATGTAATTCAATATTATGAATCATTGAACCAACTGGAATATTTACGATTGGAAGACAGTTACCAACACGAATATCTACTTTTTCACCAGATACTACTACTTGTCCTACTTTTAATTCTGTAGGTGCAATGATGTATCTTTTTTCACCATCTGCATAATTTAGTAATGCAATGTTAGCACTACGATTTGGATCGTATTCGATTGTAGCTACTTTTGCAGGAATGTTATCCTTGTTACGTTTGAAATCGATAATACGATATTTTCTTCTTTCAGCTCCACCTTTATGACGTACTGTGATTTGTCCACCATTGTTACGTCCTGCTTTGTAATTTAGTGTTGTAAGAAGGCTTTTTTCGGGAGTTGATGTAGTAATTTCATCATATGTTAAGCAAGTCATATTACGACGACCATTCGTCGTTGCTTTATAAGTTTTAATACCCATATTTATTTCCTCCTATTAAATTTCAAATGCTTTAATTGTTTGACCAGGTTCAAGTCTTACAATAGCTTTTTTATAAGCAGGCTTGAATCCTTCATAGCGTTGCATTCTTTTAGCTTTTCTATGAACATTTATTGTTCTAACAGCTACTACTTTTACTTCAAAAATTGCTTCGATAGCATTTTTGATTTCAACTTTGTTTGCATCTTTTGCTACTTCGAAAGTGTAAACTAATTTTTCAGCTAAAGCTGAAGTTTTTTCAGTAATGATTGGTCTTCTAATGATATCGTAATTTGTTTTCATTATTTAAGAGCCTCCTCATATTTTTCAACTGCTGCTTTAGTAATTACTAGTGTATCAGCATTCATCATTTGATATACTGATGCACGACTTTGAAGTTGAACAAGTACATTTGGTAAGTTTCTACCAGCAAGTCCTACATTATCGCCAGCTTCAGTATTTTCATACTTTGCATCATCTAAAACAACAATTACTTTGTTTTCGCTTGATTTTAATGCTTCAAGAACAGCAAGTAAACCTTTTGTCTTTGGTGTTTCAAGGTCAATTGTGTCTAAAACATAAATTTCATTTTCTCTAACTTTACTACTTAAAGCACAACGCATTGCAAGTCTAACAACTTTCTTGTTAACTTTAATAGCATGTGATCTTGGAACGGGAGCAAATGCAACACCACCACCGCGCCATTGAACAGCTCTAATACTACCTTGACGAGCTCTACCTGTACCTTTTTGTCTCCATGGTTTTCTACCACCACCGCGTACTTCACTGCGGGTTTTTGCTTTTTGAGTACCTTGACGTTGACCAGCACGTTCAGCAATTACTGTATCAAAAATTGCTTGTTGGTTATCTTCAGTACCAAATACTTTCTCACTTAATTCTAAATCACCAAGTTGAGAACCATCTTGTTTGTATAATACAACTTTAGGCATGCGTTACTCCTTTCTATGCTAATGCAGCAGGATTGATTGCAGGGTTTTTAGCTTTAACTGCATTCTTAACAACTACATAGCTGTTCTTTGCTCCTGGAACATTACCTTTAATTAAAATTACATTGTTGGCTTCATCATATTTAACGAATTCAAGATTTTGAACTGTTTTTGTTTCGCCACCCATACGTCCTGGCATGTGTTTACCTGGTTTAATACGTGCAGGGTTGATTGAGCCCATTGAACCGATTCCTCTATGATATCCAGAACCATGTCCCATTGGACCACGTTGAGCATTCCAACGTTTAATTACGCCGGCAAATCCTTTACCTTTTGATGTACCAGTAACATCTACTAGTTCACCTTCTGTAAAAATATTACCTTTAACCTCACTACCTACTTCAAACGCTAGCATTTCAGTCCCAGCGATTTCTTTAACGAAGCGCTTAGGAGCTGTTTCAGCTTTTTTAGCATGTCCGATTTCAGCTTTAGTTGCTGATTTCTTTTTATCAGCATAACCTAATTGTACAGCATTGTAACCATCTGTTTCAACGGTCTTTTTTTGTAATACAACGTTTGGAGTAACTTCGATTACTGTTACAGGGATTAAAGTGCCTGCCTCAGTAAAAATTTGTGTCATTCCGATTTTCTTACCTAAGATTCCTTTGGCCATGAGTATACCTCCTTCTCAATTATTTTAAAACGATGTCGACACCGGATGGTAACTCTAAGTGAGCTAATGCATCCATTGTTTTTGGTGTAATATTTGCAATATCAATTAAACGTTTATGAGTACGACGTTCAAATTGTTCACGACTGTCTTTATATTTGTGTGGTGAACGGATGATTGTAAATACTTCCTTTTCTGTAGGAAGAGGAATTGGACCTGATACTGTAGCACCAGTTCTTTTCGCAGTTTCTACAATTTTCTTCGCAGATTCATCAATTAATCTGTGATCATAAGATAATAATCTTATTCTTAATTTTTTTGTTTTTGCCATGTTTTTTCCTCCTAGCTTGATTAAATAAGCTACTAGGCTCCACGCAAATTACCTGATCAAAACGCATGACTCGGCAACTCTTCCGTGCGTATCAGCAACCTTGCGTATCTTTGCCTCTTTTTTAGCCTATTATATTATACTCATTTTCCATTTTTTTGCTAGTTATTTGCTTTTTATGTGTAAGTTTTATCTGTTTTTTATTATTTAAAAAGAATGTCTTAAATAATTGTTTTTAAAATATTTCCTATTTGTTTTTTAGATAATAAAAAAGTATAGTAATTATTTTGGTAATAATCACTATACTTAGTATTTTATTTTAGCAATCCTTCAATGACTCCTTCAGCAAATTTCTTCATACCTTCATGCTTAGGATGAGCTGAATCTACTAAATAATTTGAAAGGTCAACATCTTTCATTTCTACTACTTTTAGATTAAATTCTTTTCCATATTTATGAATGATTTCATTGCATGATGCTTGTTTAGTAGCTGAGTAAAAAGACGTTGTTGCAAGACTACAAAGTACTATTTCTGAATTAGGACAAATTTTCTTTAGGTTTTCAATCATTTCTTTATATCCTAGATCAAATGCATTAAGACTAACGCTTGAGGCATAACAATCATTAGATCCCATATATATTAAAATAACATCAGGTGCTTCATTTTGAAGCTTTGTATACTCTAGTCTTGAATAATTCTTTGTAGCGTTTGTGCTTTGATCAGCAACACAAGTTCCCGAATATGAATTGTTAACAAAAAGAGTTCCACCAAGTTTGTTTATTACTTGCATCCACCATGTCATATTTACATCATTTACATCAGCAGTAGGATATGGATAAAATGAAGCAAAACCTTTAGGTATATAATTAGAATATGTTGAGATACTATCGCCGATTATAGCGAAGCTTTTACCTTGATAATTATTAGTTCCTTCTTTATACGTTGCTTTTATTGTCACTGAAGAAGTAATATTATAATTATCACTAGACCAACCCGCAAAAGCAAGTCCTTCATATTTTGGAGGAACTGGTAATATTACATTTCCACCTTTAACTGTTTTTTTAACAGCAATAATATTATCATCTTTGTCAACAAATGTTACGGTACATATTTCAAGATTATTTGCTTCTTCAATTGTTGCAAATTCTATGCCATTAGCAGTTGATTTAATAACACAATTAATAAATACAGATGCATCAGTCTTTAAAGTTGCTGTCAAAACACAATATCCTAAAGACTTAGCTGTGATAGAAGAAAAGGTCGATACTGTCGCAATTGAATCATCTGAAGTTGACCAGTCATAAGCAACTCTGCTTTTTTCTACCGCATTATCAGGTAAAACCGGTTGATATACATATGTACCATTTCCACTACTATGCGGTATTTTATTGATTCCCGTAAAGTGCATTGATGTTTCTGGAAGAACAAGCTTATTATGTTTTTCTACTTCTATAAATCTTGCATAAAGTTGAATATCATTTGTATTCTTTTCCGTTATTTGCTCATAACTTGTTAGAGAAATATCTGATAAAAACCATCCAACAAATTCGTATCCTTCTTTTTCAGGTTTTGGTAAAGTTGAAACTGTTCCAATTTTAAATGTAGAAGGACTTAAGTTTACTTTCTCACCATCAACATAATAGCTAATGTTAGCTGTTAATTTTTCTATTTTAGCATTTATCGTTAAATCGCTTGTTACGTGACTAAAATCTTGATCCCATCCTAAAAATTTAAAGCTATCATTTTCGAAATCAGTTGGAGCATTAGCACTTTCTCCATATTCAACTATTTCTTCTTTTATGATTTTGCCATCAACTACAAACTTTATTGTATAGGATAGTTTTTCAAACTTAGCGTTTATTGTTAAATCACTTGTTACGTGACTAAAATCTTGATCAAAGCCAATAAATCTATAGCCTTCTTTTTCTACCTCTGGTGCTGTAGCGCTTTTTCCATATTCAACCGTTTCTTCTTTTTTTGTTACGCCATCAATTAAAAATTTAACTTTAAACTTTTTAGCAGTAAACATGGCTTTAACCGTTAAATCCGTTTGAACATTTTTTAATTCTTTATCCCAACCTATAAACGTATATCCTTCTTTTACAATGATTACTTCTGGTGCATCTTCTCCTTTATATATATCTGTTTCATAAAGGATAGTGTCATCAGTGTCCAAATAAGTAATTTTTACTTTTTCTTCTTCATTTTTTTGTTTACAACTTACTGATGACATTGTTATAAAGATAACAAAAGTTGCAAACAAAATCTTAATTATTCGATTCATGTTTCACCTCTCGTTTAAAATTATAACATTTAATTTTTTATGTGTCGCTTTTTTTACCTATTTTTTTATTATATATATTCTTTATTTAATAATGTAAATAAAAATAGTTACTAGTTTCCTAGCAACTATTTTTATTTTATTTGAATAACATTTTTACTTCTTTGAATAAGTCTTTAGCACCTTTGATTTTATTTTCATTTCCTAAAACACAAATTGCATCATCATTTAATACCTTTTCAAATAATGGTCTTAATTCTTTAATGTCTTTAACTGTTACATTTAAGATTTGACTTCTTTCTTTTTTCAAGTCTTCCATTGTAATTTTTTGAATATAGCATCTAAATGATCTTTCGCCTTTCATCTTTGGACTAAGTGGAGTATCAATGGAGCCTATGGCACTAATAATAAATTTAGTAAGTTCCTTTTCCGTAGGATTAAATGAATCCATAAATGTTAAAACATTATTATATACATCTAATGTTTTTTCTAGATTTGGATCTCTATAGGAAACAAAGCACATGTTACCATTTTCGTTTGCCATCCACATGCATCCATAAGCACCACCTAAGACTCTTACTTGCATCCATAAATAATCGTATCTTAAAGCACCACCAAACACTTGGAAGGCACCTGTATAGTGTTCTTTTCCAAAGTTTCCAACTTTAGCTACATATTGAACTTGTGATGAAGATGTAAATCCTTCGTTAAGTTTGTTTTCTTCAAATACAAAAGGTGTTTTAACTATTTCATTATTATATAATGAATTAGCAAAATTAGCTACATAAGTTTTATAATCATCATTGTTAGCTGTATAAGAGATAAATAAATTTTCTTTTCTAAATACGTATGTTATTAATTCTTTTAGTGAATTAACAATTTCATCATATTTATCATTAAAGTTTTCATTTAGTTCTTCTATAAATTTATATTGAGAAATTCCTGATGTTAGTTCAGAATAAGCAGATGAACTTCTAATATATGAGAAAGCTCTATTAATAGCTGTTACATGACCATTAGCTAATAATGTCATTTGTCTTTGGGATTTGTTTTCGGCAATGATTTCTGCTAATCTCTTTTTATTATCAATTACTGATGTTGTAATAATTTCTTTAACTATATCAAACACAAAAGGAATTTTTTCAAATAATACCTTTGTTTCAAATCTAAAATATGGAGCAACACCATTTTCATCCACACATAAAGCAAGAACATTTCCTTCAATACCACCAGTATTGATATTAACTTCCTTATATAAATCTTCATATTTATAATTTTTAGTATCTACATATCCTAATACTTTTGTTAATAAGCCTAAATAAGGAATTAATCTTGATGGAACATTAATAGTATTAAAATTAAAGTCTAAGTAAGCAATACCTGAGGTTTCAATGTTATGTTTTAATACAAGAGTATTATCTATATATATCTCTTCATTATATAATGGTTCCGTTTCATCACTAATATCATCTCTTGTAAGGGTTGGCATGGTTGCCAATTCTTCTTCTGTTGATGGTGTAGCTTGATATTCTTTCAATGCTTGAGTTGATGCTATTATTTCATCTAATTCTTTATCGCTTAAAGTTTGTTTATAAGCTGCAAGTTTTTCTTTTACTTTTCTTTCTTCCTCTTCACCCATTGTGTTACTTGGAGAAACTACAATGTAAGAAGAATGATTGTTTTCTAATAGATATTTCTTTATTAATTCTTCAAAATAATTAGTTTCAACATCTTCTTTTAAGGCTGTAAAATATTTATCATATTCTAAATTAGAGAATGGATCAGAATCATCATATAACCATGTTCCTAGGGCATTAAGAGCATAAATAAGTCCTTTAGCAACTCCAAAGTCTGATTCACGGTATTTAAATTCATAATAATTAATAGCTGATTTTAAAGATTTTTTATCTAATCCTTTGTTAACAAGTTCTGTTAAAGCTTCTTTAATTGTTGTTTTAAACTCTTCTAACATTCCTTCTTTAGCATCTTTTGAAATGATTGATAAAGTTGGTTGTAATAATCCATTATCATATCCGGAAATTACATCATTACCTAGTCCTTTATCCAATAATGCTTGTTTTAATGGAGCTCCAGGGGCATCAAGTAATGCATAAGATAAAATCAAATAAGCATAAGATAGTTTTATGTCTTTGAAAGTGCCAATTACACTATTATAAGCATAATAGGTTTTGTTTTCCAAACTTTCTTCTTTGCCAACAGGATAATATATTTTTTCTTCGTGAGGTTGTTCAAATGGTTTTTGATAAGAAATGGCTGATGCTATATTAGCTTCATCAAATTTTGATAAGTATTCACTATCTAGCCATGCAAGTTTTGATTCCATGTCAACATCACCATATATAATTATATAACTATTAGATGGATGATAATATTGGCTATGAAATTTCTTAAAAGCTTCATAGGTAAGATTAGGAATATCAGAAGGATTACCACCAGAATCTACTCCATAAGTTGTATCTGGGAATAAAGAATGTTGACACTCTCTCATAACAACTTGTTCAGGAGAAGAATAGGCTCCTTTCATTTCATTATATACAACTCCATTGTATATCAAGTCTTTGTCTTTAGCTTCTAGTTCATAATGCCAGCCTTCTTGTTTAAATATTTCTTCATGAGTATAAACATTAGGATAAAAAACAGCATCCATATATACTTCCATTAAGTTAGAAAAATCTTTTTCATTGCAACTTGCGAAAGGATATACAGTCTTATCTGGATAAGTCATAGCATTCAAAAAAGTATTTAATGAGCTTTTCAAAAGTTCTACAAATGGATCTTTAACTGGGAATTTTTTAGAGCCACAAAGTGTTGAATGTTCTAGAATATGAGGAACACCAGTATCATCTACAGGAGGAGTTCTAAAACCAACGGCAAACACTTTATTATTATCCTTATTAGGCATTAAAAGGATTCTAGCTTTTGTTTTCTTGTGCTCTAAAAGTTGAACATTGGAATCAATTTCTTTTATAAATTGTTCTTTTATTAATTGATATTTTTTTGTATTAGTCATTATTTTCTCCTATCTTTTTTTCTTTAATAATATAACTAGTAAACTTATTGAGGAAAGAATATCAAAGATATATAAATCTTTTCTACATTTACAACCTTTATTGTTTCCATTTTCTACATATTCATTCGTATTATTAATGGTTATAACATCTGATTGAATAAGTTGTTCATTATCTTTATATTTATATTTTAAGAATAATTGGAAATTGTATTCTTTGTTTACGATATCTAAATCAGAAAGAATTTCCTTACAGTTAAGCGATTTTAAATCAACTTTTTTGCCGCTATACATTACGTAATATTCTACTATTAAATTGTCTTTATCGATAATTTCTACATTAATTTGAACACTACTTTTACCAGTTCTTACAACTTCAAATGTTTTTATTTCTGGAGTATTGAAAGCTTTTGTTGTTATATTAAACTTTTCCGTTACTTCTCTTATTTTTTCACTTTCTTCATCATACAACTTATATTCTACTACTACCTCATAGTCAGTATTAGGTGTTAATCCTTCTACTGTTACTCTTGAATCATTTTGAGTTAAATCATACGTTTGACCATTGATTGCAAACTTTAATTCTTCATATTTTTTAACATATTTATCAGTGTGGATAAATGTAATTTGGTTGCTACCTATTACAGTTTCAATTCCTGAACCAGGAGCTTGATAAGTATCAGTTGTTCCTTCTAAATCAAATGAACATGGAATAGTTTTGCCATTTACTGTTACGTCATATGTTAAATGAATATCATATGTTGTTCCTTCTTCTAGTCCTTTAACAACAATTTCATCGCTTGAACAATCATAAGTTTTGCCATTTACTGTTGCTTTAATATTAGATATTATATCTTTGTTAAGGCTACTTACTCTTTTTATTGTTAAACTACTTGGTGTAGAATCCATACCATAGCAACGATATTCGGGGTCCCTTACAACAAAGAAGCATCCTTCATATATTGATCTTTGAGCAGTTGAACTAGGAGAATCGGATGAAGATGATGTAATTGTAAAGCCACCATAATTATCTCTTATTATAGCAGTAACACTACCACCACCATCTTGTTGATATGCTTCCGTTACACCATAATATTTTAGAATAGCATTTGATTCATCTTGATTAGTACCCGCATATTCAGCTTTAGCTACAGTTAATAATACATATGTACCATCAGCTTTTCTACCAAATATACATCTATTATATCTTCTTGAATCATATCCTTGATTAGCTTCAACGTCTTTGTTATCATATCTTTGAACAGAATGATATCCTAATGTTGATTCTACTTGATTCATTAAATCATTTTCATAATAAAATTGTACTCTTATTTTAACATTTTCTTTTAATACTGATTTTAATTCTTCATTTAAAGTTTCAATTGCGAATTGGTTAGCATCTACTTTTACTTGTTTTGCTACTTTAGAAATAACACCTCTTGAAAAAAGAGCGTCAGTTTTAGAACCAATTGGATAATTGTGGTTATTAGACATGTAAGAAAATTCAGGATCCTCAACTAGATATATATTTCCTGTCGAAGTAACATCAAATGTTATTTTTTCACTTTCTGATGTTGCCGAATTATAAGAAATCCATACAGCTGTTTTTCCTTCAGCTGGAGTTTCATTAATTGCGTCAACATCATACCAAGAAGTAATTTCATTATTTTCATCTAATATTTCAACTCTTAATCCTTTTAATGCGGAAGCTGCAAGAAGGGATGATGATGAACCATCATTTTTAACACCGACATAATTAGAAGCACTTACTCCTGTTGGTGTTATTGCGAATCTTCTTTCACCATCGACAATCATTGGATAATATGGTTGATTATAATAAAAGAAACTTCCATTAGTTACAAAACCAGAACCATATGTTGCATAATATTGATCACCATTAACACCCGCAAGAACTATCCAACCAGGATGAGTTTCTTCATAGTTCTTAGCGATGCTTGTTAAGGTTGATCTTGAATACATATTGTTGTTTCTTTGAATCGCCCAAGTTACAAGTTTAGAGTTAACTCCGTCTGTCTTCATGCTAAACGCATTTACTTTTTGATTTCCATCACTTAAACCATGGTAGGTAGTTTTACCATAAGCTAAAGAATGGGTAAGATCACCTATCTTTTTTATTGTTTCATTTTCTGAAGTCCATGTTGCCTGTTCATTGTCACTTTTACTATCATCTGCTTTTCCAGATATACTAAAGCCTAAGAAAATAAACAATGTTACAAATAAAATTAAAAATACTTTTTTAATTAATTTCATAATTCACCTCTTGTTTATATTATTTTATCATAATTAATTTCTTTTTTTTATAAATTATACTTATTTTTTTATTATATTTTAATTTAACAAAAAATAAAAAGAACAATCTATAAAAAATTGTTCTTTTTGTTTCTTTATGCTATATTTTTAATCTTTCTTTTTTAATACTATCGCAAGTAAAGATATACTAGCAAGAGTAGCTACGATTAATTCAGCACTCTTTTTTCCACATTTTTTCTTTTCTTCTTTTGGTTCTTCTTTTTGAACCTCATCATATGTTAAAACATCAGAAGTTACTGTGAAAGTTGTTCCCTCTTTGCTCTTACATTCTAACACTAATTGGAACTTATAAACATTTTTAATAAAGTCTAGGTTTTTAATTCTTTGTGAACCAACCATCGAAGAAATTTCTTCTTTATTGCCATTTACTAAAATATAAGCATGTTCAACAACTAAATCTTCATCATTATATTCATAACTAAATGAAATTGAATCTGCAGTCTTTTTACTTTCTTTGAATTCTTTGATTGTTGGAACTTCATAAGATAGTGTTGCAACACCTTCTAAGATATAGCTTGTTGAATAGGTTTGTTTTGCCGTTTCATCATATATATCATAGCTTACCGTAACCTCATATTTAGTATCAGCTAATAGGTTTGTTATTTCTAAGATTTCTTCACTACCCATATTATAACTAGCGGTTCCGAGTTTAACCACGACATTAGAAATATTAGAAGAAACAGATGTTTGCGGTTTATTAAAAATAAGTTTGTTTTTATAAGCGGCTTGCATTACGATTGGATTTGTTGGGAAAACAAAGGCTGCGGTTGTTGCTTTCATCTCATATTCAGATGGAATTACAGTATCGCCATCAACAACATCATAATTAATCTTAAATGTATATTCAGTATTATCTTTTAAGTTATCAAATGTTAGTTTATCACCATCAAAGTCTTTAGTAACGCCATCTAAAGTAACTTTAACATTTTCTATTTTTCCTTTACCTGTAACATCAATTTTATTTAAAGTAATTGAATGATATGTTTTAGCCGTAGTATCTTCTTTAATACCTGGATCTCTTACAACAAAGAATAAGAAACTAAAGTTTTCACGTGGGGATAATGGATTACCAGTATCTTTCGGATAATTTGTTACTTTAAATCCTGATTCAGTTCTAACCATAGCAGTAACACTACCGCCGCCATCCATTTGATACATATCAGTTAAGCCATAGTATTCAGCAACAGCACTACATTCTGTTTGATTTAAACCACGATATTTGGTTGTAGTTTGGTCTGGATTAACAACGCTAACCATATCAGCTGTTATTAATACATATGTACCATCAGCTTTTTTGCCAAATAATGATCTTGGATATTGTTGTGTATCATAAGGGGCTGTTGTAGTTTGATCAACACCATTAATTCTTTGTGCTGAATGATATCCAATAGCTTCTTCACAATTGTTCATTTCATCATTAGCAAAAAGTCTTTCAACTCTTACTCTAACATTTTTATCTAAAGCAGCAATTAAATTGTTGTCACTTGTTTCAATTGCAAATTGAGCTTGACCAACTGTATATGATTGTTTATCTGTAGAAGTAATAACGCCACGACCAAAGAAAGCATTAAATTTTGCAGGTGTTTCTGCTTCATAGCCTTCATACATATACATATATGCTAATTCAGCATTTTCTACAACAAATAATTTTTTATTAGTATTAACTTCAACGGAAGTCATTTTTCCAGAACTACCTAAGTTACTATACGCACTCCATACGGTTGTTTTGCCTTCGCTTGCACTTTTGTTAATTGCTTCAACTTCAAAACTTGATTGGGTAATTCCATTTTCATCGATTATTTCAACTACAAAACCACCAATACCAGTAGGTGTTGCAAATGATGAACTACTACCATCATTCTTTAAACCAATTACGGAACTCCAGTTACCTAAAATATTAATAGGGAAAATCTTTTCGCCATTACTTACCATTGGGTAATATGGACATGGTTGATAATACCATGCACCAGCAGGCCATGAAGTACCAGTATTAAAATAATATTGGTCAGCATTAATTCCACCAACAACTATCCATCCTGGATGAGTTTCTTCATAATCTTTTGCAGCTGCTGTTATAGTTGTTCTCTTGTAATGTGTATTACTTGTTTGAACAGCATGATGTACAAGTTTTGAACTAATTCCGTTTGTTTTCATTGAGAAAACATTAATATTTTGATTATGATTTTCTTTCCCAGTTGTTGTAGCAACCCCTTGTGTCAAAATATGATTCATTCCATAAATGTTTTCCTCTTTGGAATTATTTGGTGTAAAAGAACTTACACCAGATTGATCTTTTGCTGTCAAAGCCTTTGTTTTAATGTTTGTAAGTGACAAACATACCATCAACATTAAAATAAGGGCAAGCATAATCTTTTTAATTGCTTTCATAAAGCCTCCTTATTTATTTTTTTCTCACACATATTTTAACATATGTAAAAAAAAAAGCCAAATAAAAAGATAAAGGTTTTCATTACCTTTATCATTATTAAAAGTATTTTGATTTTATGTTTACAAAAGCATCGTAATTTTCCACATACTCTTTAGCTTTTTCACTTAATTTTTCATATAAGTGTTCAATATATCCTATTGTCTTATCGTTAACAATTGCTTTTTCAGTAGATAAATTATATATATACACATCGACAAAAGCAGCTTTATCTAAATCAATAGCTTCATTATCTCTTTTCCATTTTAAATAAACTTTTCTATTTCTATCAATATTATTAATATCTGCAACTTCATTGTAATTTTCATCATAATAATAGCCTTCAAAAATATATCCTCTTCTATATAATGTGTTATTTCTTTCATATACAACGCCATAAACATTAATAAAGCAATCTAATAATCTAGGTGTTTTTTGATATGCCGGTAGCGTTTCTTCATCAAAATAAAAGAATTTACAAATATCAACCGTTGGAGCCCAAGATTCAGCATATATATCAGCCCCTCTATTTGAGGTATTAGCATACTTCTCATCTAATCTAAAGTACGCAAAATATGTGGTAAAAAATTCAATAAGCCCTTTATACATATCATTTTGATAACAAAAGCCAAAGAAATAATCTTTAGATTGATTTTCAATAACACCATTAGGATCTTTTTCTAAAAAATAATTGCCGAAAGCATTTCCTAATCCATAAAGAGGACTAGATGTACCATAATAATCAAGACCTAATTTTAAAAAATCTTGTAAACTATTAATATTAGCATCTATAAATGGTTGGTTACCATATTGATGTTTGATAAAATAATAAAAATCAGTGAAGAAGAATTCATATAATTCTTCTTTTGATTTAAACACTTCTTTATTTTTATCATCACTATATATTATCAAATCTTTATTACTATCAGCCTTTTTTATCAAGGTTTCAACTTTTCCTATGCAAGCCACATAATATTTTGTTTTTTCATCCATATTATTATATTCATCATATAATTTTTTTAAATTATTGTTTTGATATACATATGTATAACTTGGAAAACGAGCAATTTCATAATCAAAAGCAAAAGCTTTTTCTTCATATTGTTTATATTCATCAACATACGCATCATATAAAGATAAAATTTCTTCAATATTATTAATTTGTGTTTTCAATTCATCCGAGAAACTACTAAGTTTATTATATACCAATTTTATTAATTCATAATCTTGAGGTGTAGAGGCTGCTACATTTTTATTAATATTCTGATAATCATTTAGTAAATTTTGAACTTCACTTAATTCTTTAGCTTTTTCTACTAGTCTTTTTAATTTATCATAGTTTGTTACATAATTCTTTACAGCTTTGTCTAGAGAATTATAAATTTCATTTACTTCATTTATCTTATTTATATTATCAATTGTTACATTTTCTTCTAATTCATCAATTAAATCAATTACTACTTGGGCTTCTTTTTTTTGTTTATTTATAGTATAATCTTTATCAACTAACCACTTAGCGTATAATGAATAGATTTCATAACTATCTATTTCAATCGTACTTTGAGCTTTT
This sequence comes from uncultured Bacilli bacterium, assembly GCA_934098295.1. Classification (GTDB taxonomy): domain Bacteria; phylum Bacillota_I; class Bacilli_A; order ML615J-28; family CAG-313; genus UBA1737. The sequence goes on from CAKONV010000005.1 coordinate 54,616, forward strand.
TTTGTTAATTTAGAATCTAAATACCAACCAGCAAATATATATCCTTCTTTGGTAGGATTTATTATTTTATATGTTTCACTATAAATAATTTCTTCTTTGAACTCATCTAAATTATCAATTTCATCAGTTCTAAAATAATATTTAATTGCCGCTTCTTTGCTTTCAACTATATAATATGCTTTTAATTTGATATCTTCTGTAATTTCAAATATATTCGCAATAACAGAACCATCATCTTGTTGCCAGCCTACAAAATGATATTCATCAACTTGTAAACTGTTTTTCAAACAAACACCAGATTCATTTGTAATGATGCTTGAATTTGATGTGGTTGTATAATCATCTAATACATCTAGTTTAACATTACTGTTTTTAGAATAACTTACTGTTACTTCTAAACTTCCGTTTATATATGTAACATTAACAGTTTTTTGTTTGCAAGAACTAAATAATATAATTATTATACAAAAAATCAAACTTAATACATATTTCTTCATGGTTTTCTCCTAGTTTTTTTAAAATTATACTATTATTTTTTTATGTTGTCAAGAGGAAATAAAAAGCTGTGGAAAATCCACAACCTTTTATCAATTTTTAGTTATTAGTTATTTTTACCTACACAACCGAAAACATTCATCTTTTCAGTTACGGCAGCTTTAATACCTTTTGAAGCAGGACCTAAAATCTTACGAGGATCGTATATCTTAGCATTAGCTTCATCAGCAAGGAATTCTCTTAACAATTTGTTGAAAGCTAATTGACATTCAGTATTAACATTGATTTTACAAGTTCCACAAGAAATTGCTTTTCTAATTTGTTCATCAGGAATACCAGTTCCACCATGAAGAACAAGAGGTACATTTGTTGCTTCTTTGATTTCAGCCATTTCTACAAATCCAAGTTTTGGTTCACCAACATATGGTCCATGAACACTACCTAGAGCAGGAGCAAGACAATCAACACCAGCTTCTTTTACGATTCTTACACATTCGCCACAATCAGCATAGTGAATTCCACCGATTACACCGTCTTCGTTTCCACCTACAGTACCAACTTCAGCTTCAACACTTACACCTCTTGCGTGTGCATAATCAACTACTTCTTTAGTCATTGCAATGTTTTCAGCAATTGGATGGTGACTTCCATCAATCATAACTGATGTAAAACCAGCATCAATTGCTTGTTTACATTTTTCAAAACTTGAACCATGATCTAAGTGAATAACAACATCTACAGTAATTCCTAAGTCTTTTACTAATCCTTTTACCATACCAACAACAACATCAAATCCACCCATATATTTACCAGCGCCTTCAGAAACGCCTAAAATAACAGGAGCATTTAATTCTTGAGCAGTTTCAAGGATTGTTTTTGTCCATTCAAGGTTATTAATATTGAATTGACCTACTGCATACTTTCCTTCTTTTGCTTTCATAAGCATGTTACACATATTAACTAAAGCCATATTTTTCTCCTTCTTAAGAATGTATATATATCATTCTTACTTTACATTATTATTATACCACAACATGATATTTTTTTTTAAAACATTTGCTTAAAAGGTTTCTAATTTTAATTTTCCTTTTCAATGTTTCTTGTTGCAACGATATTACTTTTTGTACCTAATATATCTTTTACAATGATATCACCAATTTTAACTGGGGCACTCACTTTTATTTTATTTAAATACTTCATAACTGGAAAAATCATATTTTTGGGAATTGGCGTAGAAGTTCTTACTGGTAAACTAGTTATTTTTCCATTAGTAACATTAATTGTTGTAGTAATTGTTCTAACTGGGTTTGTTAATTCGCTTATAGCGTAGTTTTTTCCTCTTATACAGCCATTTCCTTTAACATTTAATTTTTCATCTATTTCTAAGTGACATCCCTTAGGGCAAACTATACAAATTAAATTACGCATTTTTAACCTCCAATTTGATTGGTGAGTTATTTTCAAATAAAGATTTATCGATTACTATATTTTCCATTTCAGCTGGTATTAGATATGCTTTTTTTATCTTTTTAATAATTTTATCATCTTGTGATATATATATAATGCTGTTTTGGTATGGTTTATTTACCCTAAAAGAAAGTTTTAACGTATCAATATTATCTAAATTTACTTGAGTAGGAATTACATAAGATATTCCTTCTCCATTTTTTATTTCAATTTTATTATTGTCTTTTAAAATTCCTTTTATGTATCTACTAGCAGCTTTACCAGCAAGGCTTGCTTCTATACTAACATAATCTACTAAATCATGTACATGTAAACTATTTCCACAAGAAAATAAACCTTTAATACTTGTTTGATAAGATTCATCTACTAAAGGTCCTTTGGTCTTAGGGTGCATTTTTACCCCAAGAGCATTTAAAAGAGGATTATAGGGAATAAGTCCAACTGATAATAGCAAGGTATCAACTTCAATTTCTTTTTCTTTTCCTTCGATAAATTTCAAATTATCATCAACTTCACAAATAATTATTTTTTCTAATCTTTCGTTACCTTTTACCTCTTTTATCGTATGATGTAGATATAAAGGAATATTATAATCTTCTAAACATTGAACAATATTTCTGTTTAGACCATTAGAATACGGCATTATTTCGGCAACACCTAATACTTTAGTTCCTTCTAATGTTAATCTTCTAGCCATTATTAGACCAATATCACCACTACCTAAGATAAAAGCTTTTTTTCCAACCATATATCCTTCAATGTTTATATACTTTTGGGCAAGCCCAGCTGTCATTATCCCACTTGGTCTTGTTCCGTTAAGACCAATAGCTCCCGCCGTTCTTTCACTACATCCGGTTGCTAAAATGACAGATGAAGCAAGAATTTTATTAAGTCCTTCATCTTTTGAAGAATAAGTGATAATAAATTCATCATTAAACATTTCTAATGCTAAAACAAAGGTATCAACCATTGTTTCAATATTTCTTTTTTTTACTTCTTCGCTAGCACGATAGGCATATTCGGGACCTGTAAGTTCTTCTTTATAAGTATGTAATCCAAATCCATTATGAATACATTGTAATAATATTCCACCAAGATATGATTCCTTTTCTAAAATGATTATTTTTCTTATTCCTTCATCATAAGCACTACTAGCAGCTGCAAGCCCAGCCGATCCACCACCAATAATTACTAAATCATATTTTTTCATCACATGTTCCTCTTTTATTTTCTTCTAATATATATGATCCATTCTTACCATAAAAGATTTCTTGTTTTTCACATTTTAGTTCTTTTGATAATATGTTTAAAATTAATGGTTCACAAAAACCACCTTGACACATTCCAAATCCTGGCCTAATTCTTTTTTTAACACCCTTTATGGTTTTAGCTCCACAAGGTCTATTTATCACATCTATTACTTCCATAAGACTAACTTTTTCACATCTGCAAACAATTTGAGAAAAGCGTGGTTCATTTTCTATTAGTTTACATCTTTCATCAAAACTTAGTTTGTTTAACTGATAGAAGGGGCGTCTTTTAGGATTAAAGTGCTCATTTGGCCTTTTGTTTTCAATCAAGCTTGCAACAAATGTAGCTATAGCTGGTGCTGATGAAAGTCCAGGTGATTGAATTCCTGATACATTAATAAAATGATAAGAAGTTTCTTCAATTATAAAGTCGTTAGTAGAACTAACTGCTCTTATTCCCGCAAATTGTTTTATTTTTTTATCTACTCTTACATTATCAATTAGTTTATAACTTTCTTCCAAAACCGTTTCTAAAGTAGTGCTATCTGTAGAAACATCTTCTCTACTAGAGATATTACTTGATGGCCCAATTAAATAATTATAACTAGTAGTAGGACTTATTAAAACACCTTTTCCTTTAGCAGAAGGTAAACTAAATAGGGTATGTTTAACATAATTATTATCAAAATGATCTAAAACATAATATTCTCCCTTTTTAGGAGTAATTGTAAAAAACTTTTCATTGACAAAAGCATTAATGATATCAGCATTAATTCCCGCTGCATTTATAACATAATTAGTTACATATGAAGTTTTAGATGTTGTCACTTTAAAACCTTTTTCAAGTCTTTCTATTTTTATAACTTCTTCATTTAGATTTAGTTTTATGCCATTCTCAATGGCGTTTTCCATTAAAGCCACTACTAAAACAAAAGGATTTATAATGCCACATGATGGTGCTAGTAATCCTGCTACCGCTTTAGAAGTAACTGAAGGTTCTATTTTTTTTAATTCTTCTTTTTCTATTATTTTAACATCAACATTATTTTTGACAGCTCTTTGTCTTAATTGTTCTAATTTTTCTTTTTCTTCCATATTCAAAGCTAAAGTTATTGAACCGATTCTTTTAAACTCTACACCAAGATCTTTAGCAATTTCATCATACATTGCATTTCCTTTAACGTTAAAGGTAGCCTTAAGAGTTGAAGGTAGGGGATCATATCCAGAGTGAATAATCGCACTATTAGCACCACTAGCGCCATCACCTACATCATTTTCTTTTTCTAAAACAAGCGTGTTAAGTTCATATTTCGATAATTCTCTAGCAATGCTTGCGCCAATTACACCAGCACCGATTATTATGACATCATACATATTTATATATATACCTTTCTTTTTATTTTTGTTTCTTACTTTATTCTAACATTTTTTATTTGACTTTTCAACCAATTTTAAAATAAATATGAGAATAAAGAAAACTTTATCCTCATATTTCTAAATATTTACTCATAAATAATCCACCAAATTCGGCTAAGGATTGTTCGCTTTCAGTAATTCCTGATTTTGACTCGATAATGACACAACCCATTACGTCTCCAAACACATTAATTGGTTTGATTATTGTTGGTATTGATACATAGTAGTTTTGGCATATTTCCATGTTATCGGCCTTAGAAAAAACTTGAGTACTTCTATTTTTTAAAACTGTTTCTAATTGATGCGTTATTTTTAAACCAATTAAATTTTGTTTAAAATTTCCACTAGCCGAAACAACTTTTTCATTATCTGTAACTATTATATTACATTTGTTAGCAATGTACATACTATCTGTAAAATCCTTAACAAAATCAGTCATTTGATTAACTGGAGAATACTTTTTGAGAACTATTGAATTATCTCCTTCAGTATATATTTCTAAAGATTCTCCTTCTTTTATTCGCATGGTTCTCCTTAATTCCTTTGGTAACACAATTCTACCTAAATCATCGATTCTTCTTACGACACCAGTTGCTTTCATTTTAATCTATCTCCTTTTGTTTTCTAAAGATAGTATTTGCCAATTGTTTACTTTTATACCATTTTTTTATGATTTAATCGAAACATTTTCTAAAAAGCTCGTTAGGGTATATATATAACTTGAAGGATAATCTTTTAAATTTATCTTAATATATATAGTATTATGTTCTAAGCTGAATATAAATTTAGGAGCATATTTTTTAGCTGCTTCTCTTAATGACTGATAATCAATTAACTTTGTTACATCTTCATCGAAATTTAAGATTACTTCATCATCCTTTTCTTTAATGTTTTCAATTCCTTTGACTTTTAACAAATATTCTAAATATTTTTCTTCCATATATAACAAAATATTAGGTGATAGTTTTCCATATCTATCAGTGTATTCATCAATAAGTTTATTAATTTGATCTCTTGATTTAATTTTACAAATTTGTTTATGAATTTCAATTCTTATATCATCGTCGCTTACATAGGATGTATCTACATGTCTATCTACAGCAATATTATAATGTTTATTATCTTTATCTTCTTCTTTTACGCCTTTTATTTCATTAATTGCTTGTTGTAACAGTTGCATATATAAATCCATTCCAATTGCATCAATGAATCCTGATTGTTCATCCCCTAAAATATCACCAGCTCCTCTAATGGCTAAATCTCGCATAGCGATTCTATATCCACTTCCAAGAGATGTGAATTCTTTTATTGCATTTAATCGTTTTACGGCTATATCATTTAAAACTTTCTGTTTGTCATACATTAAATATGCGTAAGCAATGCGATCACTTCTACCAACTCTTCCTCTAATTTGATATAGCTGGCTAAGGCCTAAATAGTCTGCCTTTTCAATTATGAGGGTGTTAGCATTGGGAATGTCTATACCTGTTTCAATAATAGTAGTACATACTAAAACATTATATTTTTGATCAAGAAAAGAAACCAATTGTTCTTCAATTTCATCTTTATCCATCCTTCCATGAATGACACCAATTTTAGCAATAGGAACTAGCCTATGAACCTTAGAAATTATTTTGTCTAATTCTTCAATTCGATTTAAAAGATAAAAGACTTGTCCACCTCTACCTAATTCTCTATTAATAGCTTCTCTAATTACTGAATCATTAGTCTCTAAAACATAAGTTTGAACTGGTAGTCTATTAACAGGTGGCGTTTCTATTAAAGATAAATCTCGAAGTCCAGAAAGTGACATTTGTAAAGTTCTAGGAATAGGAGTTGCTGTAAGAGTTAAAACATCAACATTACTTTTCATTTCTTTAATTCTTTCTTTATGCAATACTCCAAAACGTTGTTCTTCATCGATTATTAGTAATCCTAAGTCTTTAAATACAATATCATTTGACAAAATGCGGTGAGTTCCAATAATAATATCTACATAACCTTTTTTTAATCCTTCCAAAACTTCTTTTTGTTTTTTCAAAGGAACAAATCTATTTAATAATTCTACTCTTACACCATATTTTGAAAATCTTGATTTAAATGTATAAAAATGTTGTCTTGTTAAAACTGTTGTTGGTGCAAGATAAGCAACTTGTTTTCCGTTTTCCACAGCTTTAAAGGCAGCTCGCATTGCTACTTCTGTTTTTCCGAAACCAACATCACCACATATTAATCTATCTAAAGGCTTACTGCCTTCCATATCTTGTTTTACTTCCTTAATAGCTTTTTCTTGATCTATTGTTTCTGTAAAAGGAAAATCTTCTTCAAAATGCATTTGATCTATTGTATCTGGTTTGTATACATATCCTTGTTTAGTTTCTCTTTCGGCTTGAACTTTAATTAATCTTCTCGCAACATCCATTACTTTTTCTTTTACTCTAGCTTTTTTCTTCTTCCATTCTTTGCCATCAATACGATTTAGCTTAGGTGTTGTATCTTTAGAGCTATTGTATTTTTCTAATAAGTAGATGTTTTCAATAGGAACTAGCAGTTTTCCATCATCTGCATAAACTATTTTCAAATAATCACATTTTTTTCCTCTAATTTCTCTAGTATCAATGCCAACATACATACCAATTCCATAATCTTGATGAACAACATAATCACCAGGTAAAATATCTTCACGATTGTATATTTTAGTTGTATTTTTATAATACTTTTGATATTTTGATTGTTTATTTATTTTATTAGATGAAAATTCAAAAGGCGTTAATATCTCTGTATTGGTATCAAGATCAATAAAACCATGAGCAGATGGAGATATTTCTAAATTAATACAGCCTTTTTTTATTTTACCCTCGTTATAAGTTAAATTAGAAGAAGCAAAAGTTTCTTTAAGGAAGGTTAATTTCTTCTCATCAAAATGTGTTATTATGTAAGTTCTATCTACATTTGTTTTTAAATCTTCAATAACAGACTTCATATTATTATTGTAATCAAAATTGTTCAATGTTTTTAAATCAATTAAATCTGTTAGTTTTATATCATTTAAACTAGATATATTAGAAGAAAAATAAATATTTTGTTTAGATAAAGATAGCGCTTCTCTTACTGATAAGAAAAAATTATCCTCTCCATTATAACAAACTGCAGATAAATATTCCCTAATTTCTGTAATACTTGCTGTTTCATGATCAAATATTTTATTTAAATCTTCATAAAAACAAATAGGATTATCAAATAAATTTAAGAAAGGTATATATGAAGGGTCAATATAAGGTAGATAGATATTAAGCTGATCTAAACTATCGTAATTTTTAATTTTCTCTAAATCCTTATCTAATTTTTCATTTCGTTTGTGCTTTTTTAAAATTCTTTTTTCAATTTCTTCAATTTCATTTTCACTATAATAAAGATCATAAAGGGGAAAAACATATATACTATCTACTTGTCCAATGCTCATTTGGGTTTCAATATTTACTTTTTTTATGGAATCTATTTCATTATCAAAGAAATTAACGCGATATACATTTTCTTCATTAATAGGGAATATATCGATAATACTGCCTCTTATACTAAACGTTCCACTATTTTCAGTTATAGAAACTTTTTTATAGCCTCTTATAACAAGGTTTAACACTAAATCCTTCATTTCAATAATCTGATTTTTACAAAGTTTTAGGGTTGATTCCTTAATCCTTTTTTTAGACATCATTTGTCTAGTAATGCCTTCTGTAGATGTAACAATCAAACGAGGATTTCCTTCTGTAATATTATATAGTGTTAACATTCTAGCTAATCTAAAAGTTTGTGAACTAGCGACAAGTTCACTAGAAATAAATTCTTCTACTGGAAAAAAGCTTACTTGTTCAGGGCTTAACAAATCACAAAATGTTTCATAAGCTTTAGAAGATTCATAAATGTTTTCACATATATATATAACATTCTGTTTTTTTGTTAAAAAGGTGATTGTAGCTAAGATTTTATCTAAATTACTAGCAGCATTACCAATATAGATATTTTTATCTAAAGGTGATGTTAGTTTGTCTATCACCTTTTTATATTTTTCTTGTTTACTAACATATTCAATTATATCAAACATTTAAACCTCCTTGATACGCAAGCAAAACAAGGAACTAAGTAGGTGTCCCTTGTTTATTTTTTTACTATTTAATTTAAACTCTTACCATTATAATTATTCATAATATAATCCATACCATGATTAATTAGATCGATAACAATATTGGGAATGTGAGAAAATATTACATCTAGTTTTGTTCTATCATTTAACGATATTGGTGACAAAACATAATCAATTACCTCATCACTAGTTGCATCTTTTTTTCTTCCAATTCCAATTCTAAGACGTTTAAACTGGTCAGATTTAATTTCATTAATTATTGACTTAATTCCATTATGACCACCCGATGAACCTGTTTTCCTAATTTTAAATGTTCCAACTGGTAAATCCATATCATCGTACATAACAAAAATATCATCAACACTTAATTTATAATAATTTATAAACGCTCTTACGGCCATTCCCGATAAATTCATATATGTTGTTGGTTTCATTATGTAATGTTTAACACCATTTAAGCTAAAAGTAGCTAAATAGCATTGAAATTTCTTTTCAACTTGAAAGGTAGCATTAAAAGATGCAGCTAAACTATCAGCGGCCATAAAACCAACGTTATGATGTGTCATAGCATATTTTTCACCAGGATTTCCTAAACCTATAAACAACATATTTTTTCCTTCTTATGATAAATTTATAATTTTTCCATTTTTATCCAAATCAATTTTATTTGCGAGAGGAACCTTTGGTAATCCCGGCATTGTCATAACATCACCCGTTAAACAAACTAAAAATTTTGCACCTGCTGAGACTCTAATTTCTCTTACTGTTATTACAAAATCTTTTGGTTCTCCAACTAACTTAGGATTATCACTTAAAGACAATGGTGTCTTAGCCATGCATATATAAAATGTTCTATAGTTTGATTTTTCTAACTCTTCTATTTGCTTTTCTGCCTCAGGTGTATATAATACATCCTTGGCACCATAAACAATTTTTGCAATATTTTTAATTTTTTCAACAATTGTTTGATCTAACATATATGTATAACGAGGTGTTCTATCCTCTTTAGCAATATCAACAACCTTTTCAGCAAGACTTAGACCGCCAAGGCCACCTTTTGTGTATACTTCTGATAAGGCATAATTAACATTATTCTTCTTTGCCCAATTATCAAAAGCCTGTAATTCATTATCCGTATCATGATCAAATTTATTTAGAGCTACAACATAAGGTATACCATAGTATTCAAGTGTTTTTATATGATGCTCTAAATTGGCAATACCCTTTAACATTGCTCCTACGTTTTCTTCTTTAACTTCATTTTTATTTACGCCACCATGATATTTTAAAGCTTTAATTGTAGCAACTAACACAACCGCATTAACGTTAAGGCCTGCTTCTCTACATTTAATGTCTAAAAACTTTTCAGCGCCTAAATCTGCACCAAATCCGGCCTCAGTAACTACATAATCAGATAATTTTAAGGCCATAGAAGTAGCAAGAATAGAATTACATCCATGAGCAATATTCGCAAAAGGACCACCATGAACAAAAACAGGATTGTTTTCTAGTGTTTGTACTAGATTAGGCTTTATTGCATCTTTCAAAAGGACTAAAACCGATCCCGTAATTCCTAAATCTTTAACAGTTAAGACTTCTCCACGCGTGTTATAACCGATAATTAAATCATCTATACGTTTTCTTAAATCATCTATATCCTTGGCTAAACATAAAACAGCCATTATTTCACTAGCAACCGTAATATTAAAGGAATCTTCACGAGGGGTTTCTTTTTTTGAATCTAGGCCAACCATCACTTTTCTTAAAGCACGGTCATTTAAATCCATACATCTTTTCCAAACTATTCTTTTTTCATCTATTTCTAAATTGTTACCTTGATAAATGTGATTATCAATACAGGCACTAATCAAATTATTTGCTACTGTTATCGCATGTAAATCACCTGTAAAATGAAGATTTATATCAGCCATAGGGTTAATTTGAGCATATCCACCGCCAGCAGCGCCCCCTTTAACTCCAAATACAGGGCCCAAAGAAGGTTCTCTTAATGCACCTGATACTTTTTTTCCAAGTAATGCTAGCGCATCAACTAAACCTATGCTTGTTGTTGATTTTCCCTCACCAAGAGGTGTTGGTGTTATGGCAGTTACCAAAATTAATTTTCCATTTTCTTTATTTTTCAAACTATTAAAAATTTTTAAATCTATTTTAGCTTTATCGTTTCCATAATATTCTAAATAATCTAAAGGAATGTCTAATTTAGAAGCAACATCTTTAATATTTAATATTTTACTATTATTGGCAATATCAATATCACTAAGCATAATTCTCACCATTGTAATCCTTAATTATTTGTTTTGATAGGTTTTCAGAAATTAGTTTCATTCCTAAAGCATTATAATGAAGACTATCTCCTAGGTATGTTTGATAGTTATCTTTTGTAATTAAACTTGCAAGATCAAATAAATTTACGTATTCATAGGCTTTTGCTAATTGGGCGAAAACTTTATTGTATTCTATTCTTCTTTCTTCTGTGTAATTATAACCATGATAAGCTGAGTAACCATTATTAAATATATATATTTTTGGTAAAATAACTTTATTGTCTCTTATTTCATAATAATTATTATAAATATATTCGATTATTTTTACATAAGCATGTTTTACTTGATCAGATGATGAGCCATTTACATTATCGTTTGTTCCTAAAAAAACAATGACAATATTAGGTGTACCATTTTTGTTCAATGTTGAAAGTCTTGCATTACTACAACCAGCAGATTCTGAACTTCCAGAAGCGGTTGAACCACTCCAAGAATTATTTAAACCCAAAGTAGCTGAACAAGATGTTACAGTTTGATACCACCATGTATCTGTTACACTTTTTACGGTTGCAGAATATCTTGGATAATAAAATTGATTATCTGAAGTATAGTAACTATTTACAGGACTACTAGGGTCATAGAATGTAGAAATACTATCTCCTAAAATACTGATTGTCGTATCTTTTAGTAAAGGTGTAACAACTTTATATTCACTAACTTTTGCATATATTGTGTAATCTTTCTTTATTTCGGTATCAAAATCAAACAATTCACCAGTTTCTTTATCAAACCATCCATCAAAAACATAATAATAACCTTGTTTTGTAGGTTTTACTTGATCAGGTTCGATTATTTGTGTTCCGTATTCAACATCAATTACATCTATTTGATTATTTTCACTATCTAAAACTGTTACTTTAAACATCTCATACTCAATTTGATATCTAGCATAAATTTTTACGTTTTCTGTTAATGTTGTTGGTTTTTTTGACCAACCAACAAATTTCCACATATATCCTTCTCCACCTTCTCTTACAGGATCAGCTGGATATTCTATACTTGATCCATAAGGTGCAGTTTCTTGTTTAATAATAGTTTTTTGATCATAGTCATAAAAAGTATAAGTAAATTTCACTTTTTGTTCTTCATAAACAGCAGTAATAACAATATCTTCTGTTAATATATCAAAATCTTTATCCCAACCTTTAAATACATAAGTGGTGTATTCATTTCCTTGCTTAGTTGGATTGCTTGGAGCAATAATTTTTGCTCCTTTTTTATCAGTCTTTTCTTTTAAAACGGTTCCATCATCATTTAAAAACTTATAAGTATAAGTTTTATTACTACATGATGCTATCATACATACTAAAAATAAAGTAAAAAATAAAAACACTTTTTTCATGTGGTTTGCCTACCTTTCGTTAATCTTTATAGTTTCACATATTATATCATATTATTACTAAAAAATAAAGTAGAAACTAATATTTTTATCTAAATGGAGGGATAAAGATATTATATTTAGTAATAATAGTTATTGAAATAAAACTTTATTCATCTTTTTTAACTTTATATGCATACTCAATGGCATTAGTAAATAATTTATCACAACTACATCCTAATGGGAAGTTATGAAGGCAATCATCTTTTTTTGTTATTTTTAACATTTTAAATACATCTTCTTTATTAAGATTATCTAAAGAAGAAGATTTAACAATTTCAATGATATCCTTAAGACATATATTATGACAATAACAAACTATGTATTCATCAAGATTTTCTTTATACCATATCGGTCTTTTTACCTCATCTTTTAAATAATATTTAGGATTATCTTCTTGAAAATAAACATTTTTACACTTTCTATTTAAACAAATATAAGTTTTGCTTTCTTTTAAATACTTTGAATCTTTTATTAAACTTTTAACTGTCTCTTGAGGTACCAACATACCTTTGGTTCCACAAACAGGACATTTTGATGCACATATACTTTGACAACTTCTACAATCACTTTTACATTTTTCCATTTTGTAAACCTCTTTTTCTCACTAATAATATTTTATTTATTAATATTTTTCAATTAAATAGCATAAAATTATTTGAGGTGAAACAGTGGGTATAATAAAATATACAACAAAAGAAGTCAATCTTCTTGCGAGATTAATGCGAGCAGAAGCTGAAAGCGAAGGTGATTTAGGAATGTTAATGGTCGGAAATGTGGGGGTAAATAGAGTTCTTGCTAATTGCCTTGACTTCAAAAATATTACTTCCATTTCTCAAATGGTTTATCAACACCCTGGAGGTTTCGAATCAACGCTTTACTCTTATTTTTATCAAGCGCCTAGAGAGATTGACAAAAAGTTAGCCAAAAGAGTTCTTAATGGTGAAAAATTTCATCCTGCCACTTATGCTTTATGGTTTTATAACTCTGGAAATGATGGATGTGAAGAAAAGTGGTGGGGACAATGGAATAGTGGTAAATACAAATCCCATTGTTTTTATGCACCAGTAGATAGTGAAAATTGTTACTAGGAGGTTTTAAAAATGACAATTAATTATCAACAACCATTTTATCAAAATCCTTACGGATTATATCCTTATCCACAAGGACAAGTAGGGCCTTTATATAATAGTTATCCCGTTGAAAACTATTCAACACCAAGTTATTACAATGAGCAATCATATATTGAAAATATTTTAAGACTAAATAGAGGAAAAATTGCTACTGTGTATATGAACTTTGAAGGTAGCCAGTGGGGTTCAAAAATCTTTAGAGGAGAAATTATTGCGGCAGGAAGAGATCATATCATTTTGAAAGATAATCAAAATAAAGTTAACTATTTGTTATTAACTATTTATTTATCTTATGTTACTTTTGATGAAAATATTGAATATAAGTATGATGCACAACAAAAAGAAATGACTAATTAACAAAAATTTTTATCATTTTTAATAATTTAATCTTTATAAAATGTTAAAATACATATATAATTTTTATTAATTGAGGTAATGTTATGTGTGTATTTTGTGAAATAGCAAAAGGAAATATCCCTTGCTATAAAGTTTATGAAGATGATTTTGTTATAAGTTTCTTAGATTTAAATCCAGCAACTAAAGGGCATACTCTAGTAGTTCCTAAAAAGCATATTGATAATATTTTTAGTCTTTCTACAACTGATGCTATGGCTATATCAAAAGCAGTAGTACATGTAAGTAATCTTTTGAAAGAAAAATTAAATGTTCAAAATCTTAATGTTGTAAACAACAATGGGGCTCTTGCTGGTCAATCTGTCATGCATCTGCATGTTCATATTATTCCTAGATATGAAAATGATCAAGTAATTATTAACAAAACACAAACTAGTCCTACCAAAGTAGAATTAGAAACAATCTTAAAAGAAATTAAAGGTTGATAGGCTCAAAAATGAGTTTATCAACCTTTTTTATAATTTATTTAAGTCTATTAAACTTATAACTAGTATAAGTTTTAAATATTCTTGCATTTTCGTAAGGGCTCTTCAAAGCACTCGCATAAATAATAATTGTATCTAAAGATGAACCAGACCAATTTGACAATGTATTGAATTCTAATGCTTCTAAACTATAACACTCGTATAGTGCAAAATTGCCAATTGACTCTACTTGATCTGAGATAAATAATCTTTCTAAGGATGAACATCCTGCGAATGCAAAATTGCCAATTTTACTTACACCGTCGCATATTTCAATGCTTTTTATATTATCATATTCAAAGAAAGCACCAGTTGAAACTTCATATTTTTCGCCACCTACGAATTCTGGAAGTTTAAGATTAACTTCATTTCCTTCATAGCCAATAAGATAATATTTAGAATCATCAAAAGCAAAGATATATCCATCCACACTTCTAAAAACCTTTGATTCATCTGTTTCATCTTTTTGAATAATTTTACAGTACAAACCAACAGAACCATTATCATTACTACCTAAAGAAATACTAATATTGGATAAATTATAAATTTCCGCCAATCTATAACAATAACTAAAAGCATATTCACCAATGAATTTTAAACTTTTTGGTAAAACAATACTTCTTAAGTTTACACAATTATAAAAACTCTTATATCCAATTGTTTCAATATTTTTACCAATTACTAAGTACATTAAATTTTTACAATTTTCAAATGCCGAATCACCGACAAATTTAATCGTATTGGGAATAACCACTCTAGTTAGTTGTGTTTGATTTATAAATGCACCACAATTAATTGTGTATTCTTTGCCTAAATAAGATTCTGGTAATTCTAACTCACTATTACTTTTTGTATTTCCTAACAAATAAATATCTTCATCAACATAGAAAATAAACCCATCAGAAGTATAATTGATTTTGGAATTGTAACTTTCAGTATCATAAACATCTTTTACATAAAGATTATGTTCACCATCTAAAACCGAAATGTTAGATAAATTTACTATTTCTACTAATCTATAACAATAATCAAATACTTTTTCATCTTTTTTTATTAAAGTGTTTGGTATTTTAATACTTAGAAGGAGATAACAAGATTCAAATGCACCAGTTTTTATTTGTTCAACACCATTTATGGTTATTTTTTCTAAATAGTAACATTCTTTAAAACAATTTTCAGGAATTACTTTAATATTTTCCATTGTTACTTCTTTAATTTCAGTTTGATAAAAAGCATTGTCTGCCAATATATAATTTTTATCTTCAACTTTTGAATCAATTAAAATTTTAGTTTCATTTCCTGTGTAATTGAATAAATAACAAACTTTATCTTCATCTTCGACAAAGTAAAAGCCATTATTCTTAATTACGCTACTTTCATCATCAAGGCTTTTATGAATATTTTTTGCGTATAAACCGATAGATCCATTATCTTTATCACCTTGAATAATTGAAATCTTTGACATATTATAAATTTCTACTAATCGATAACAGTTTAAAAAAGCAAAATTTCTAATTGTTACAAGGCTTGAAGGAAGTTTTATTTGATATAGATTCTTACAACCTGAAAAAGAATATGCAGAAATAACAAGAACGCCTTCTTCTATTGTCACTTTTTCTAGTTTTTTGCAATCCTTAAAAGCATCGTTAGCTATTTCTTTTACTTGTTTATTATTATAGTATCCTTTTATTGTTATTTCTACTACATCTCTATTACTAATACCGGTTACAATATAATATTTTTCATCTTCACTTAACTGATATTTACAATAATCTTCAACTAGGGGAGGATTGTCAATATGGTCGTTATCTTTTTTGCATTTTTTTGTTTTACAAGAAGTTAAGAACAAAATCATTAGCAAAAAAATTATACTTATTTTTTTCATAAAATACCTCTTTAAAAAGAAAATCTCTATGTAAATTTTATCATTTTTTTTGTTTTTTAACAAGTAAATGGTTTTCATAAATAAAAATTTATCTTTCCTTTAAAAAAGAAAAGATAAATTTTTTATTATTCTTCATTTGCTGAGGAAGGAACCACAGCAATTGATGCGACTTTTTGACCCTCATTTAGCTTTATTATACAAACACCTTGAGTGTCTCTTCCAATTACAGAAATATTGTTTAATGGCATTCTTATTACCATTCCTTTATCTGTAACAACAATCAAATCATCTTCTTTTGTTGACTTTGCTAAAGCAACTGGTCTACCACTTTTTGGAGTTATATTCATGTATTTTACTCCCTTACCATTTCTACCCTTTACTTTAAAACTAGCCGCTTTAGTACGTTTTCCAATTCCATTTTCTGTAAGAACAGTAATTTCATCATTGTCAGAATTAACTACAGCCATTCCAACTACTTTTTCATCCTCTTCAAGTTTTATAGCTTTAACACCAGCCGCGCTTCTATTAGTTGGTCGTACTTCTACTTCATCAAAACGAACTGCTTTTCCGCTAGATGCACCAAGAATTACACTACCTGTTCCATCACTCTTAGTTACATCAATTAATTCATCACCTTCATTTAGAATTAATGCCCTAATACCAGTGCTTCTAATATTTTTATACTTTGATAGTTCCGTTTTTTTAACATTTCCTCTCTTCGTGCCAAATATTAAATAGCCAGGATCTTCTAGTGTTTTAACGTTGATAACTGCAGCTAAGCGTTCATTTTCTTGGAATTTAAGTAAGTTTACGATTGGTAATCCTTTAGAAAATCTGCTAGCAACAGGAATTTGATATGCTCTTAAGTCGTATATTTGTCCTAAATTGGTAAAAAACAAAATATTATCATGACTAGAAGTGTACATAATTTTTTCAACAAAGTCATCTTCTTGCATCTTTGTTCCTGTTATTCCTTTTCCACCACGTTTTTGAACCTTATAAGCATCTACACTTAATCGTTTAATGTAACCTCTATTTGTAATTGTTATCATGACATCTTCAACTGGGATTAAATCTTCATCATTAACATCAAGATCGTCACTAATGTTTATGTCTGTTCTTCTTTCATCACCATATTTTCTCTCAATTTCTCTTAATTCATCAACAATTATTGACATTAATTTGCTGTGAGAAGATAGTACTTCTGTCAAATAATTTACAAGTTCTGTTAATTCTTTTGATTCTTCTTGAAGTTTTTCTACTTCTAACCCAGTTAATCTTTGAAGTTTCATGTCTAGAATTGCTTTAGATTGAATTTCTGTCAAGACAAAGTTAGACATCAATTTATTTACAGCTTCATCAGTGGATTTAGATTCTTTAATAACCTTAATTACTTCATCTATGTCAGCTAAAGCAATTAGTAAGCCTTGAACAATATGTAATCGTGCTTTGGCTTTTTCTAAATCATATTCTGTTCTTCTTGTAACAACTTCAATTTGATGCTTTATGTAGCACTCTAAAATTTGTTTAAGATTTAATACTTTAGGTTGTCCGTGATCAAGAGCAATCATGTTAACACTATAGGTTGTTTGCATTGGTGTATAGCGGTATAGGTTATTTAAAATAACATTTGCGTTAGCATCACGTCGTATTTCGATAACAATTTTCATACCTTTTCTTGAAGATTCATCTCTTAAATCAGTGATACCTTCAATAATTTTATCTTTTGCAAGTTGAGCTATACGTTCTATTAATTTGGTTTTATTAACTTGATAAGGTATTTCTTTTACTAAAATTTCTTTTTTACCATTAGATAATGTTACTATTTCTGTTTTTGCTCTACATGTAACACTTCCTAGACCAGTTTCATAGGCTTGTTTTACATTTTTAAGTCCCATTATGGTTCCACCTGTTGGGAAATCGGGAGCCAAAATATAATTCATTAATCCTTCAACATCTAAATCTGGATTTTCAATTAAGGCTAAAGTTGCGTTAATTACTTCACTCAAATTATGAGTTGGTATACTTGTTGCCATACCTACGGCAATACCAGATGCACCATTCACCAAAATATTAGGAAATCTTGCTGGTAATACTGTTGGTTCTTGTTCCGTACCATCGTAGTTATCCATGAAATCAACTGTATTTTTACCTAAATCTCGTAACATTTCATTGGCAATCTTACTAAGTCTTGCCTCTGTATAACGCATCGCAGCTGCACTATCACCATCGACAGAACCAAAGTTACCATGACCATCAGCTAATGGGTATCTATAACTAAAATCTTGTGCCATTCTTACCATAGCATCATAGATTGCAGTATCACCATGTGGGTGATATTTACCCATTACATCACCGACAATACGAGCACTTTTCTTATGTGGTTTATCACTAAATACACCTAATTCACTCATTGTGAAAAGGATTCTTCTTTGTACGGGTTTTAAACCATCTCTAACATCCGGTAAAGCTCTTGATACAATAACACTCATTGCATACGACAAAAAAGAATCTTGCATACAGTTAGCTAAATTTATAGGCAGAACATGATCAACATGTTTTTCTAAAAGCTCTTTATCTTTTTTAGCATCTTCTTTAGTCTTATCATCATCTTCATCGTCTTCTTTATCATCAATTTTGATTAATTCATCAAGGTCTTCATCTTTGTCTTCTTCGTCTTCTTTTTCTTCTTCATCAAAAAAATCATCATCGAATTCATTTTCTATTTCATCAATATTTTTTATTTTCTTATCTGACACCGATTAGTACCTCCTAAATATCAAGATTTTGTACATAGACAGCATTCTCTTCTATGAATTTTCTTCTTGGTTCTACATCTTCTCCCATCAACATAGTAAAAATTTCATCAGCTTTTTCCACATCTGACATTGAAACTTGTAAAAGTGTTCGTTTGTCTGGATCCATAGTAGTCTCCCATAACTGTTCAGCGTTCATTTCACCTAATCCTTTGTAACGTTGAATTTGTGGTTTTCCAGAAATTTCACTAAGTTTTAAGTTTAACTCCTCATCACTATAAGCATATTCAACTCTTTTTCCAGCTTGAATTTTATATAGTGGTGGTTGGGCTATGTAAACATAACCTTTTTCAATAATTTGTCTCATGTAACGATAGAAGAAAGTCAATAGCAATGTTCTAATATGAGCACCATCGACATCGGCATCGGTCATAATTACTACTTTATGATATCTTGCGTTATCGATATTAAACTCTTTTCCTACGCCAGTTCCTATTGCTTGAATCATTGATAAAATTTCATGATTACTTAAAATACGAGCCATTGAAGCTTTTTCTACATTTAATACTTTTCCTCTTAAAGGTAGTATTGCTTGGAAATAAGAATCTCTGCCTTGCTTAGCTGAACCACCTGCGGAATCCCCTTCGACTATGTACATTTCTGCTAGTTCAGCTTCTTTTGTTCGACAATCAGCAAGTTTAGAAGCGAATCCTAATGAGTCTAATGGGCTTTTTCTTCTTGTTGCTTCTCTTGCCTTTTTAGCCGCAATTCGGGCACGTAATGCAAGTAAAGACTTTTCCACGATTAATTTTGCGGTAGCAGGGTTTTCTTTCAAATATGCGTCCAATTTATCGCTCATTGCTTGAGATACAATACGACGAACTTCTGTATTTCCCAACTTTGTCTTTGTTTGACCTTCAAATTGTGGATCACCTAATTTACAAGTTACAATTGCTGTCAAACCCTCTCTTACATCATCACCAGATAAACTTTCATCTTTTTTAAAAATATTAGCAGATTTACCATAGTTATTAAGTATTCTTGTTAAACTAATTCTAAATCCATCTTCATGAGTTCCACCTTCATGGTTAGCAATATTGTTAGTAAATGAACGAATATCACAACTAAAATCTTCTGTATATTGAAAAGCAATCTCAATTACAACATGTTCAACTTCTTCAGCAATTAAAATTACATCATTATGCAATGGTTTTTTCTTACGATTTAAATATTTTACATACTCAACTATACCGCCTTCATAATGATACTCATTAAACAAGTGTTTTTCAGGATTGCTATTTCTTAAATCCTTTAAAGTTAACTTTAACCCCTTGTTTAAAAAGGCTAATTCTTGAATTCTTTCTCTTAAAGTCTCATAATCATAGATAGTTGTTTCTTTAAAAATTAGTTTATCAGGCTTAAAGATAACAGTTGTACCATTATAATCAGTATCTCCTATTATTTCAAGCGAAGTTACTGGCTTACCTCTTTCAAATCTTTCTTTATAAATGTGACCATTACGATGTACGTAAACCTCAAGCCATTCACTTAAAGCATTAACTACAGAAGCACCTACACCATGTAGTCCCCCCGACACTTTATAATTGCTATTATCAAACTTACCACCAGCATGAAGTACCGTAAAAATTGTTTCAGTTGCAGAGACATGAGTTTTCGGATGGATATCAACGGGCATACCTCTACCGTTATCAGCAACTTTTACCACATTTTCGCCCAAGTTATCCACAGTCAATTCCACATCTATCTTATTACAATACCCAGCTAACGACTCATCAACCGAATTATCAACAATCTCCCAAACAAGATGATGAAGCCCTCTTGGACCTGTTGAACCAATGTACATTCCAGGTCTTTTTCTTACTGCTTCTAATCCCTCTAAGACCTGTATCTCCTCGGCATTATATTCTTTTTCTTCCATTTACCTCACTCCTTTTTTTCAATTTTGATAATTTTTGCTTTTTTTAACAATAAATCATTAACATCACTAATCGATGCTGCCGTTATTATTGTTTGAAAAGCTGGATTTAAACAACTAATTAAGGCATTTTGCCTATTTTTATCAAGCTCACTAAACACATCATCCAAAAGAACCACAGGTTCTTCACCTTTTTCTTCAAAAATAAGCTCTGCCATAGCAAGTTTTACACTAAGAAGAGCATTTCTTTGTTGTCCTTGTGAACCATACGAAGCTATATTTTTATTATTTATAATAAAAATACAATCATCCCTATGAGGTCCTACACTTGTGGCACCTCTTTTTTTATCATCTACTAACGCTTTATTTAATTCTATTAAATAATCTTCTACTTTTACCGACGGACTATAATGAATTTCTAATTTTTCCGTATTATCACTTATTTTTAAGTGTATATCACTAGCCAATTTGCTAATTTTGTCAATAAATTTAGCTCTTGTTTCAATAATTTTAACTCCATACTCCATCATTCTATTCGAAATAACATCAAGTAGCACCTGAAGTTTGCTGTTATTTTCAAAATAAAGCCGTTTTAATAGTGCATTTCTCTCTTTTAAAAGCTTTTTGTAATAATTGGACACAGAAATATAATCTTTCGAAATTTGGCAAATTATAAGGTCAATTAGATTTCTTTTTTCTTTTGGGCCACCTTTTAAAGTAAGAAAATCAGTAGCAGAAAACACCACAGTATTAAAGAATCCTAAATATTCACTATTTTTTTTGTATTTATAATTATTTTTTTTAACTTGACAGCCATTTTTATCTCTATAAAGTACTATTTTTTCTTTTTTATTAGCATAACTAACAGTACCTTCTAAATAAAAATAAGATTCATTTTCTTTAATTAGCTCGTTTTGATCAATACAACGATAAGATTTTGTAATACTTAGACAATTTATTGACTCTAATATCGTAGTTTTTCCTGTTGCATTCGATCCAACAATAACATTAAGCTTAGAATCAAAAGAAAACCGCCCAAATTGATAGCAACGATAGTTTTTTAGCAAAATTTCATCAATTATCATGATTTTTTAACTATTTCGTATCTTTCACCTTTTACCTCAATTTTATCATTGTTATAAAGCTTTTTGCCACGTCTTGTCTCAAGTTCGCCATTCAAAAGAACTTTTGTTTCTAACAAAAATATTTTTGCCTCTCCACCTGTAGAAATTAGGCCAGTTATTTTTAAAAATTGGGTTAAAGTTATGAATTCAGAATCAATAAAAATTTTCATTACAAAATCTCCTTAATTTACACTTTTATTATATCAAAAAATTAAACTTTTTTCCAGTCATTTGACCGCCTTTTTTTAAGGTCTTTTTTAAGTGAAAAACGCACATTTTTTATCATCTTTTTTTACAACCTATTTTTTCCTATCAAAAAATTGACGTTTTTAGCATTAGTCAAGATTTAAACTGGCGTTTTTTATGTATTTATGTATATTCCTTATTATTATATATAGAAAAAATGTTTTTATTATAGATAGCTTTTTTTGACCTGTTTTTTCATGTAAGATAATTGTTTTTTAGCAGTTTTTGTACGTTTTTTTAATTCTTTTAATTTAAAAGTATTAATATTATTAAATACAATAATAATTATTTATTTATTTTTGTACTTATATAAATAAATGAATAAGTATTTTTATATTAATTTATTTAAAAGAATATTAATTTATTTATTTTATTATGTATTTATGTATTGCAAACAATATTTTTTTATTTATTTACTTTTATAAATAATTAAGCATTTAAATAAAAGTTTCTAACAATATTTATTGCTTTTAGCAAATACCGAAAAGAATATTTATTATTAAACTTATTTATTGTTATACATAAGTGTGGTTTGTGTTTTAACTTTAAAAAAAGCAACGCATTTTTTCGTTAGATTTTTTTAAAGAAGTAGTTTTTTACAGTAGCATCACCTATTAATTCTTCTACTTATTTTAATATTAAAAGTAAATAGTTTTGATATTAATTTTTTATAGTACTTAAAAAGATGATTAGTTTATTATAATTATAAAACAATATACTTTTATATTAAATATTTTACTTCAAATTATTTTGTATTTTTAGTTTTAAATTAAATGTATTTTTACAAAAAAATATTTTATCATAAATACATTTACTTTTAATTTATAACAATATATTTTTATAGTAAATTCTTTTTTTAATTTAGCTAGTGCTTTTATTTGCAATATTTATTCTTTTAATTAATTACATATTTATGGTTTTGTTTATTGTTGCTGAATTAACATTTTTGAGTACTTGAAAAAATGTAAGACGCTAGTGCTAACAACAGCTGGATTTTAACGTTTTTTTGTACTTTTTGAAAAGTGTACTTTTTTTGATTTTACCCCCTAGGGTCCGAATAAGTTTTGGCAATTTATAAAAAACTTTAATTTTATAGTGTTTTTAAAGCTCATTTTCAAAAATAATAAAGTTTTTAAAATACATTTGTAAAAATATCTAAAGTTTATTCGTTTTTGTACTTTTTTTAAAAACAAAAAGAATTTGATTGAAATTATAAGCACTAAAAGTATTTATGGGTGTATGTAAATATTTTTATAAATAATTATTGCTATTTTCTTGCATTAACTTTTTTAATGTGCTATACTATTAGTGTAAATTTAAAGGAGGAATAAAAATATGAATAATCAACCTATGAAAAGAAGAAACCCTTTTGATAGACCTATTAATAATATCGAAAAGGAAGAAGAAAAGGTTATTGAACCTATAGTAGAAGAAGAAACAGCAGATGAAGAAGAATATGTAGAACCAGTTAAAACTGTTGTAGCTTCTAAACCTGTTGTAAAGCCTGTACAAAAAGTAACAAAAGTAACTAAGAGCAAATACAATGAAGCAGTAGATGAATCACGTGAAAAGTTTACTTCTACAATGGACGTAAATCTTAGAAGAAGAATTAAGATTGTTTGTGCAACCAGAGGCATAATGTTCTCTGAATTCATTGAAGAAGCTTGTAGGGACAAATTAAGAAGAGAAGGAGAGTAATAGACCATGCCAATTATTTCAACATTTTGTAAAAAAGGTGGCGTAGGTAAAACCACATTTATGGGTTACTTAGCACACTATTATGCTACTAAAGGAAAAACGGTATTAGTAATTAGTGCCGATGATCAAAATAGTATTTTTAAAATATTTGGTTGTGATAATTTTGTAACTGATCATGATGATGATTTCTTTGAAAATTTATTAGTCGGAGAAAAAAAGCCAGAAGAAGTAGTTTTTGAAGCAAGACCTGGTATGTATTTAATGAAAACCTTAAATACAGATAGACTTTCTATTAATTTAACGTTAAAAAGGTCAGAAGAAAAGAAACTTCGTAACTTAATTATGGATTTTACCAATTATTTTGACTATATTTTTATCGATTTCCCACCCTCAAGTAGTAGGTTGAGCGAAATTTTGCTTGATATCAGTGATAATATCATTCTTGTTGTTGGCTTAAATACACTTGGTTTACAAGGCTTTACGAATACAGTTCAATACTTTGTAGATAGTGACATAGAATTAGATAAAATTAACTACATAATTCCTATTGGATACCACCCTGTTAAGATTGCTCCGAACAAGTGCTTGAAAGAGCTTAAAGAATTGGTGAAAAATTACACACCACAGGCTACAGTTTCAATGCCTGTCAAGGATAAATCAGTAATTCAAAATTTACAATCAGAAGGCGTCTCTGTTTTTGATGAACATCAAATGAAAGATAAGTTCCATGAGAAAAATAGGAATGAAATTAGAAAAGATTTAGAAGCACTTTATGACTCTTTAAAACTATAAAAAAACACCCAAAATGGGTGTTTTTTTGATATTTTAATAATTACTGGCTAAAATACTCTTACTGGTAACAATAATTGCGTTAATTCAGGTAATTCAGCGCTTGTAATGATTGCTGGTTTAACTTCTCCGGTGCAATAAATTGAAATTTCTTTTGTATCAAACGATTTTAAAGCTTCAATTAGATATTTTGCTGAAAAAGCAATTTGAAAATCACTATTTTCGCTTACTTCTAAGGCTTCAATGGTTTCTACAACGCGTCCAATTTCACTAGAATTAGAAGAAACTTCAATAATTTTATTATTTGCGGTCATATTGAACTTAACAAAACTTAAATTTGGGTTAGATTCCATAAATAATGATGCTCTATCAACTGCAGCAATTAACATTTCACGATTAAATTTCATACTGAACATAAAACTTTTTGGATACAAGCTTGAAGTATCTGGATAAATTCCTTCTACAAGTCTAGTTAAGAAAGAAATGTTTTTGTATTTAAATAAAGCGACATTATTGGAAATAACTAACTCAACAAGATCATTAGAATCGTTAATTATCTTAGTAAATTCTTCTAAAGATTTACTTGGAATGTTAATTTGCATCTTATTTTTGACATTTTCTATCTTCATAATCCTTTTTGCAAGTCTAAAACTATCTGTTGCTGTTACAGTTAAAAGATCATCTTTTATCAAAAAGTTAATACTAGTTAGAGTAATTCTGCTTTCTGAAGAAGAGCAAGCAAAACTAGTTTGTCTTACAATTTGTTTCAAATCCTTACAACTTAAGGTAATTGATTCAGATTCTATATCAAAATTAGTGTTTGGAAAGTTGTCTTTTTCATAGGCAATTAGTGTGAAATCTGAATTTTTTGATAAAATCTTTATAGTTGATTCATCAAATAATGTAAAATCTACAAATTCTCCATCTATTTTTTTTACAATATCGACAAAATATTTTCCTGGAACTACACAAGAACCTTCTTCATCTATTTTTAAATCATCATTTTCTTTAATTACTACGCGAACAGATATTTCTTTATTTGTAGTTATGAAAATTAATTCGTTATTTTTTGCAGTTAATTGTACTCCCATTAAAATAGGCATAGGAGTTTTAGTTGAAAGTCCTTTTGATACATTTTGCAAAGCAGTATCGAGAAGACTTCTTTTTATTTCAAAACGCATAATTTTTCTCCTTTATTTATTTTTATTAAAATTAATTTATTATTATTAATCCTGTGGAAAAGTGGATAACTTTTTTTGATTCCGTCCTTATATTATACAAAAAATATTATTGGTATAATTTATTAAGTTTTGACGTTAAATTGTTAATATCTTCTTTGATATTAGAGTCACTTTCCATTGAATTGGCTATTTTTTCATAAGCATGAGCGATAGTAGCGTGATCTCTACCGCCTAGTACAGTTCCTATTTTATTTAAAGAAAGATTGAATTTTGTTTTTAATAAATAAGTAGCAATACTTCTTGCGTAAACAAAATCTTGTCTTCTAGAAGGCGAAGATAAATCCTTAACATTGATATTAAAATAAGATGCAATGACTTCTTTTGCCTTTTCTACGTAGTTAGCGTTGAATTCATTATTAGTAACTTTATCTTTAGATATGATAGCTTCTAACGCAATAGCAGCATTTTCTAAATTAAAATCAATATTAAACGAAACACAATAAGATATAAATCTTCGTAATGCTCCTTCTAATTCTCTAACATTTTGGTCGAAATTATTAGCTATATACGTTATAACATCAGCTGGAATAACGCTTGGATCACTGATAAGAAATTTTAATTTAGCCTTTAAAATAGCTTCTCTTAATAATTGATTTGGTTTTCTAATATCTGATTGAATACCCCAACTAAACCTTGATTTTAGACGAGCCATGATATTTAATTCAGAGGCAGGACGATCTGATGTAATAATAATTTGTTTATTATTTTCAAATAAGTATTCAAATAACTTAAAAAATTCATCTTGTGAACCTTGTCTATCAGCTAAGTATTGAATATCATCGACTAAAAAAACATCGGCACTTCTATAATAATCATCAAATTCATCAGCAAGAGCTGTGTTTCTTTGATTTTTATTTTTTGATTTAAAGTAATCTTCAACGAATTGTTGAGCTGTGGTATAAACAATATTAACATTAATATTTTTATCATAAATGTAGTGCCCAATAGCCATCATAAGATGGGTTTTTCCTAAACCAACATCACCAAAAATATAAAATGGATTAATGGTAACATTAGGAGATTCGGCTATTTTTACCGCAAAAGTAAAAGCTTCACGATTAGCTTCACCAGTAACGAAGTTGTCGAAGGTGTACTCTGCTCTTAGAGAACGGGTTTTAATTACATGTTCGGTTTTTGGCAGAGCTGAAACTACTTGTTTTTCTTTTTCAACTGTTGCTTCAGCGGCTTCTATAATCTTAAATTTTAAATTTTCACTAGTAAATTGTGAGATATAATCATTCATTTTTTCTAAATAGAATTTATTTATTCTATATTTTGCTACTTGATTAGGGACAACTAAATAAATGAAATTGTCTTTTACTTTATAAATTTGATCAATTCCAGAAAAAGTTTCTTTAAAAGTTTCTTGTTCTATAGAAGAAGCGATTAACTCTTTTACTTTTTCCCAAAGTTCTTGTTCGTTTATCATTATCTTCACCTCGTATAATAGAATAATACCATAAAATGATAAAAAAATAAAATGATACGAACATTTATTTTTCCTCACCTGTGGAAAAATTATCCACAGGAAAAATAAAAAAGTTATTAACATTTTATCTACATGAGGAAAAGTGGAAAACGTTAGTTAGATACGTTTGACTTGCAAAAAATAGATAAACATGATAAACTAAACGTAACTAATAAATAACGAGGTAATAATAATTATGAACAAACTTACAAAAATTTTTATTTTAGTCGTTTATACGATTGTCATTTTTTCTGCATCATTTTTGATTGCTAGGGTTTCATCAAAGGTAAATAGATTTGTAGAATATACAACGACACCTTACAATGAAGATATAACAGTAAATACACAAGTTATGGAATTTAGACAATCTACAAAAGAGACAAATACAGATTATGAATATAGTAAATATGATTTATACTTGTTTATTACAAAATTAAAAGTTTGTACTATTTCAAATTTATATGCTTATGTAGGAGTTGAATCTGAAGAATCTAATTACACGTATACTGAGTCTAGTTCAAGTAGAACAATGTCCAACGGTACTTATACATTATCAGCGATATCTCTTTCCAATTCTTCAACAGAGTTCGCTTACAAAAAAGTAGAAGAAAAAGATGGTAAGGTTGTAGAAACTAATCATACTCCTAAAAAAATTTATGTAAAAATTGCTTATGATGTTCAATATGGTGAAAAGGGAAAGAAAGAAAATAAAGAATTAAACTACATGTTTGAATACAAAGATATCGACACTAAAAAATTTGACAATTATGAAAAACGTTCAGTTTTAGTTAAGGAATCAGGTTATATAGATTCAAAAGATGATATTTTTAAAATTAAAATGACTCATACGACTACAGATGCAACATCAACAAAACCAGAATATGATAACATTAAACTTAACTTTTTAGAAATTAACACATCAAAATTAGAAAATGATGAAACAGTAGTAGATTCTTCTATTAACATCTATGGTCTTGTAGGAAATGAGAAAAATGTAACATCAAAATATTTTTCTAAGTATGTAAAATTATTTAGTTATAATGGTTATTTAAATCTAGAAAGAAGTATAAGAACAACGAGAACTGTAGCTATTGATAAAAATTATGAAATTGATAAATTGTATGTTACAGCAGAAATTAAATTAAGTAGCGGAAAAACTGTAAAGACAAATTATTTTGTAGATGTAAAAGATTTAAAAAATGAATAATAACTATAAATTAAGTAAATGTTTTGACATTAATCAAAAATTAATGTATAATTAGTTAGCATGGTTTTGAATTTGGAGGTGCTCAAATATGAAAAGAACATACCAACCTAACAAACGTAAACATAGTAAAACTCATGGTTTCCGTGCTCGTATGGCTACAGCAAACGGAAGAAAAGTATTAGCACGTAGACGTTCAAAAGGTAGAGCTGTATTATCAGCATAACAAACAATTAATAAACTTCGACCACTCCTTGTCACTAAGAACAAAAGAAGTGGTCGTTTTTTTGTTAATTGTAAGGAGAAAAAAATGAAGAAAAGTGATCGAATAAAGAAAAATGAAGAAATTGCTAAAATAGTTTCTTTGAGAAAAAGGGTTATTAGTAATTTTTTTATAATTTATTATCAGCCAGCTAGTACTTCTTTAAGAACGGCTATATCAGTCTCTAAAAAATACGGAAATTCAGTTGAAAGAAATCATGCTAAGCGTGTTGTTAGAGAATTGATAACGCCAAATATTAATAAGTACAACTTCAATATAGTTGTAGTGATTAGATTAGATTTTAAAAAGGCAAATTATAAAGAATTAGAGAACTCAATGAATTATTTATTGAATAAAATAAATTATAATTTGTATAAACAAAAACAAAATAAACAAGGAGATTAAATGAAAAAGATTTTTAAATTCAAAAAAACAATCTTTATGACATTTATCATCATATGTTTAAGCTTAACAATGTTAACTTCATGTGGTAATAAATATGGTCAAAAAACAGCGTATTTGAAAGAAAACACATCTGAGTCTAAAGGATGCGCATCATCAACTTCAAAAGTAGAAGAATCAGAGTGGTTAATTTCAAAAATAGAAGAAAAAGTAGATGTTTCTTTATCAGAAGAAGAACGTTTAAAAGGTAAAATTGAAGTAGATTCATCAGGAAATGAAAATCGTACAACAAATTACATTGATAATTTAAGAGACCTTATTAACAATTATGTAAATTATTCAGCCGTTGCTGGTAGCGATAAAGAAGAAAAAATTGCGGAAGATTATTGTTCGATTGTTTTAAAAAGAGATACTGCAAAATTTTTAGAATACTTAGATGCATTAAGAAGTAATGAAAATGCAACTGCAAACGCTGATAGTATTGAAGAAGTAAGGGTAACTCTTAATGGCACAGCCGGATGTTTAGATACAAAAAATGAAAAAGTAGCTATTGAACAATTAAACAACGTAAGTGATTGTAATGATGTATACTTACTTGGTGCTCTTTATATGATCCAAATTAATCGTCACATATCAGAATTAAATAAAAACACAGAACCAATTCGTTTCCGTGCTGAGTCTGTTGGTGATTTCTTCGCTCATTTATGGAATAATTTATTTATTTTCCCATTAGCATGGCTTTTATATACAATTTCCAAAATTTTTGGTGGTTATTATATAGTTGGTCTTCTTATAACAACAGTTTTGGTAAGAACAATAGGATGGCCTATTTATGCTAAAACTAATGATTTATCAACAAAGATGGCAGCTCTTCAACCAGAATTACAAAAGATTCAAGAACGATATGCTGGTAAAAATGATCCAGAATCGCAAAGAAGAATGCAAATAGAACAAGCTCAATTATATAAGAAACATAAAATTGGTATTGGTGGTTGCTTAGCTCCATTCTTACAATTCCCTATATTTATGGCTATCTATCGTGCAGTTTCAAGACTTCCATATACAAAAGCAATTGAAGGTACTGTTTATAAACTAGATTGGGCTAATAATTTAAAATCAACATTTTTTGGTGTCGATTTATTCGAAGGTCGTAATGGTGGCGGAACAGGACAATTGATTGGTATTATTGTTTTATTAGTATTAGTTGTAGGAACACAAATTTTAAGCCAAGTATTAACACAGTTAAAACAAAAGAAAACTCAACAAAAAAGTCAAGAAAACATTCCAGAATATCGTCGCCAAGCTTACAATCAAACAAAAAATGCTACTCAAAGTCAAATGAAGATAATGTTATGGGTTATGATCTTAATGATGGGTATGTTCGTATGGCAAAGTAAAGCTGGTTTAGGTGTTTATTGGCTAATAGGTAATATTTACTCAATGGGTCAAATGCTTATTAATAACAAAAATAGTGCAAAAAAATTAGAGAAATTACAGAATAAACAAGGTATTTATACTGTAAATAATTCAAAAAAAGAAAACAAAAAATAGAGGAAAGACAAAATGAAAC
This sequence comes from uncultured Bacilli bacterium, assembly GCA_934098295.1. Lineage (GTDB taxonomy): Bacteria > Bacillota_I > Bacilli_A > ML615J-28 > CAG-313 > UBA1737. Next base: position 85,700 of record CAKONV010000005.1, read on the forward strand.
AAAAAAAATATATTGGAAAAACTTTAAATGAAGTAGAACTTCTTGCACCTACTGAATTAGGTGTAGCTAAAGATGATTTATATTTTGATGTAATTTCACCAGAGGGAACTGCTGTTGAAGATACAGAAATTGATGTCATTGTCGATGCAAACCCTGTAAAAAAAGGAAAAGACTTCCTTGAAACATTCTTGAAGGAAGCTAATATTTATGGTTTTGTTGAAAGAAAAATGCGTGACAATGTAGTTGAGTATTCAATAACAACTGATGACGCTAATGGAGTTTTAATTGGTTATAATTCACAAACATTAAATGCATTACAATTCATTACATCACTAATTGTAAATCAATATTTTGATCATGAAAACGAATCAGGTTTAATTGTCAAAGTTGATGTTGGTGATTATCGTAAAACAAGAGATGAAAGATTAGAAAAATTAGCTATTAGAGTTGGAAGAGAAGTTGCAAAAACAAAAGTTCCTGTAAAACTTCGTTATATGAATGCCTATGAAAGAAAAATAATTCATAATAAATTATCTGAGTGGAGAGATGTTAAAACTCATTCAGAAGGCGTAGAACCACATCGTTTTGTAGTTGTAGAACCTAAAGAAAAGAAAGAAACGGTTAAAGAAGAATAAAAGTAAAAAAAAGAGATGACCTTAGGCACGGTCATCCTTTTTGAGAAACGAGAATTGAATAAAAATTAAGGGCTCTTTGTATAGAATGAATATCTCTTTAACAAAGAGTACTTAAAGTATATCACAAAAAAAATCAAATGCAATAGCAAAACTCGTGAAAATGTTTACAGAAAAAGCTGAATTTTGGTGAAAATGTTTACATAAAGTAATAATAATATGCTATTTATAAAAAAATAAAAAAAGGAAGTATTAAATGATGAATACAATCAATGACGATATAATCGTTGGTATCTCTACAGCTTTTGCGGAAGGAGCTATTTCAATTGTAAGATTGAGTGGTAAAGGCTCAATAGAACTTGTAAATAAAATATTTAAAGGGAAAGATTTAACAAAAGTCGCCTCACATACAATTAATTATGGGCATATTATTGATAGTAATAATAATGTCATTGATGAAGTATTAATAAGCGTTTTTAAGGCTCCAAAAACTTATACTAAAGAAGATGTTGTAGAAATTAACTGTCATGGCGGTATGTTTGTTACCAATCAAATATATGAACTATTAGTGTTAAATAACGCAAGGCCAGCTACTCCTGGCGAATTTACAAAAAGAGCATTTTTAAATGGTAGAATTGATTTAACTAAAGCTGAAGCTGTCATGGATATTATTGAAGCAGAAAATTTAACCGCTTCACGAATGGCTACCTCTGCTTTAATGGGATCAACAAAAGAAAAGGTTGATGATTTAAGAAAAAGATTAATGGATATCATATCAATTATATCCGTAAATATTGATTATCCAGAATATGATGATGTAGAAGAATTAACAAACAACCAAATATTACCAAAACTAAAAGATATTTATGGTGACATAATAAATATATTAGAACGCTCAAAAAGTGCAAAATATCTAAAAAATGGGGTTGAAACAGCTATTATAGGAAAGCCAAATGTTGGTAAAAGTAGCCTTTTAAATGCTTTATTGGAAGAACAAAAAGCAATAGTAACCGCCATTCCTGGGACGACAAGAGATACAATTGAAGCAAAAATAAATTTAGGAAGTGTCACCCTAAATCTTATTGATACAGCTGGAATCAGAAACACCGAAGATGTTGTGGAAAAAATTGGTGTTGAAAAATCTTTTGAAGTAATCTCAAAGGCTGAATTAGTATTATTAGTACTAGATGGAAGTAGAAAAATAGATGAATCAGATAGAGAATTATTGGAATTAGTTAAAAATAAAAAACATTTAACAATAGTTAATAAAAGTGATTTAAAACAAGTTATTGATTTAAATGAACTTGAAAATCCTATTATCATTTCTACTTCAAGCACAAAAGATATTGAAAACTTAAAAAATGAAATTACAAAAATAATTGGCATTTATGATTTAAAGAACAAAGATATAACTTATATTAGTAATGCTAGACAAATTGAAAAATTTTCTAAAGCCAAAGACGAAATAGTGGAATCATTAAACGAAATAGACAATAATTTATCAATTGATTTTATAGATATTCATTTACGTGCAGCATGGTTATATTTAGGCGAAATTATTGGCGAAACTTCAACAGAATCATTAATTGATGAATTGTTTAGTCGTTTTTGTCTCGGCAAATAAGCAAAATATTGGCTAAAAATTTTAGAATAAGATATAATTCTTACATAATTATATAATATATAGAAGCAATGATCAGAGAGTATAAAATAAGAAGACTTTAAAAGGGACCTAATAGATAGTGAAACGTTAGGAGCTAGTATTATTTTAGAAATAACGACTGGGAGCTTATGAAGAAGAAAAAAATATTTTTTGTAGAACTTCACGTTAGCTAGCGTTAATAGCTTTTTAGAGGTGTAAAAAGAATTATTTTCTTTTTAAACTAAGGTGGTACCGCGCCTGTTTAATTTTAAGCCTAATTTAAACATACGTCCTTAGAAATATTTTATTATATTTCTAAGGCTTTTTATTTTGCGAGGAGGAAAAAATATGCAAAGAACAAAAATTAAACAATTATTTGTTAATAAAGAAAGTTTTGAAAATCAAGAAATATTTATATGTGCTTGGGTTAGAACAAATAGAAGTCAAGCTCAATTTGGTTTTTTGAATGTAAATGATGGATCATATTTTGAAAATCTTCAAATTGTTTACGATGCTAAATTAGCTAATTTTTCTGATATTTCCAAAATTAGAGTTGGTGCTAGTGTAGGTGTTAGTGGAAAAGTGATATTGACACCTGATATGAAACAACCATTAGAATTACATGCAACCAAAGTAGAAGTATTAGGTGATTGCCCAGAAGACTATCCAATTCAACCTAAAAGACATACGAGAGAATTTTTAAGAGAAGTTGCTCATTTACGTCCAAGAACTAATTTATTTTCAGCAGTATTTAGAATAAGAAGCGTTGCCGCTTATGCTATCCACAAATATTTTCAAGATCGTGGATACGTTTATGTTCATACACCACTTATAACTTGTGCTGACTGTGAAGGTTCTGACCAAATGTTTAAAATCACTACTTTATCACTAAATGATTTACCAAAAAATAGTGATGGTAGCATAGATTACTCCAAAGATTTATTTGGTAAGCAAGCTTATATTACTGGTTCAGGCCAACTTCAAGGGGAAACTTTTGCGATGGCTTTTGCTGATATTTATACTTTTGGTCCTACTTTTAGGACTGAAAACTCTAATACCAAAACTCATGCTAATGAATTTTGGATGATAGAACCAGAAATGGCATTTTGTGATTTAGAAGGATTAATGAATATTGAAGAAGAAATGCTAAAATATGTAGTAAAATATGTCTTAGATAATTGCCCACTTGAAATGGAATTTTGTGACAAATTCGTAGAAAAAGGTTTAAAAGATAAAATATCGGCATTATTAAATAGTTCATTTAAGCGAATAACTCACCACGATGTGATTACCATTTTGAAAAATGCAAAAGTAAAATGGGAATTTGAACCGGACTATGATGGCGATATTGCGAAAGAACATGAAAAATATATTACAGAATATTTTAACGGTCCTGTTTTTATAACTGATTGGCCTAAGGATATAAAAGCTTATTATATGAAAGTCAATGAAGACAACAAAACAGTTGCTGCTGTAGATTTAGTTGTTCCAGGAGCTGGGGAACTAATGGGAGGAAGTCAAAGGGAAGAAATACTAGAAAAATTAGAGGAAAGAATGCAAGAAATGGGTGTTGATAAAACTAACATTGAATGGTATTTAGATACTCGTAGATATGGTGGATGCGTTCACTCCGGATTTGGTATGGGATTTGAAAGATTAATAATGTATCTAACAGGAGTAGAAAATATAAGAGATGTAATTCCTTTTCCTAGAACTCCAAAAAATTGTGAATTTTAGTAAAATAAAAAAACTTGATAGAGTTAAACTATCAAGTTTTTATTTTTTCTATTTTGCTTTTTTCTTCTTTACTGGTTTATAAGATTTCATTTTTGGATTTTCTTCTAAATCATCTTGCCAAATTAAATAGAATAGTGTAGCAAGAATACCAGAAATGACAAATGTAATAAGACCTTGAATAAAGATACGTTTGAAAATGAATTTTCCATAGCCTGCTTTATATAAATCACCAGCAAAACCTTTATGAATATTTTCATCAGTGCCATAGCCAGCATTAAACTTTTCAGCAGTTTCATATTTACGATTGTAAGTACCTCTAACAATTTCTACAACATCATTGTCATTTTCAGTAATAGATGAACCTTTAGTATAGAAAATTGAGAAAGAAGCACTACTTAATTCTGATAACCAACGACCTGTAGTTTCTTCATCATCTAATGTACTAGTTTCTGAATTTGATTCTGTCATTGATGTTAAACGATATACATGTGGATCATCATCACTACTAAGTACCTTACCAGTAGCTTTATTATCATGAATGTACATTGGGTAAGTACTACTTGTACCAGAATATTTATATCTCGGTTCATTAATAGTATTAGGAGTTCCATTTTTACCATCTTTTACTTCTTGAAGTACAAGATTTAATTTTGTTGTTCCATAAAGTTCACCAGAGTCATTGGCTTTATCATATTCTGATTCACCAGTTCCATTTACGAAACAGAAATATAAATTATTTATAACATCGTTAGAGAAATAATTTACATTGTAAACAAATGCATAATAACTATATACCCATGTTTCTTGATCTGAATTCCATGTTATTTCTGTGTAAAATTTTAAATCAAAGTATCCAGGAATATGAAGTACTCCGTTAGACCAAGTTGCTCCATTACCTTGAACTGAATTTTTACTATCTTTGGAAGGAGTTTCATTAAATTCCTTACCTGATTTTACATCGAAATAACGTAATTCATCTGTAACTAATTGATAATATTTTGATTCCATTTTTACAAAATTTTCAATTTGTTCTTCAGTCGTAACTGATTTGTAATCTTCATAATGGAAATAATCAGCAACGAATAGAATTTTATTGTTTTCATATTTATAATAAGAATACAAACAAATTCCAGTTACAGCGCCTATTACAATGAATAAAGAAATAAGAAAAGGTATAAGCTTAAATTTAAGTTTTTTCACCTTTAACCTCCATTTTAAATAATTCATTATTTAAATACGCAACAATTATACCATTTTTTAAAAAAATAATCAAGTTTAAAAGACTTAACTTTTAAATAATTATATATTTAGATTTCTTTTTTTATTAATTTATTAGAATTTATCTTTTTTTTAAGTTCAAATAAGGCATCAAATATGCTCCAAATAAAGATTCCAAGTAAATTAAAAACAAAATGTAAAAATGTGATAGTGTTAGAAGAAGAAAACGAAAAATAATTGATAAAATCTTTAGTTTTTGAAGAAATAAATTCAAAGAAAACAAAAATGAAAAGAGCAGTAGATAAATTAAAAAAGAAATTAAATGCTGCCAGTTTCTTTGCTTCTTTACTTGATTTTATACTAGCTAATATACCAGTTATAGTTGAACCAATATTAGCTCCCATAACAAAAGCTAACATAGTTTTATTAGATAATAAACTGACATTACAAAAATCTTGAAGTATTTTTAGACTAGCTGCAGAAGATTGAATTATAGATGTAAAAAAGATACTAATTAAAAAATCAACAAAGATGTTATTACCAAATTTAATGTTAAAGCTACTACTCAATATTAATGAACAAATAGTATCACTAACAAAGGATAATCCTAAGAAAAACATCCCTAAACCAAAAAGAACATTACCTAATGAAATTCTTTTTCCTTTAATAAGAAACGCACATCCAATAATAATTAAGAACATATAATATTTGCTTATATCTAAACTTATTATATACGTTGTTAAGGTAGAACCAAGATTAGCCCCCATTAAAATAAAACATGCGCTTTTTAAATCTAATAATTTACTGGTGATAAAGGCTATAAGAATAACGCTAACAGCACTAGATGATTGAAATATGGTAGTAATTAAGATACCAATAACAAGAGCTGATAGGTTATTTTTTTTAGCTTTATTAATTAAAAAATTAATTTTATTTTTATTTATTTTAGTAAGATGAAAACTCAAAAGATTGATTCCGTATATAAATAAGAATAAACCTCCGATTATAAAAAGAAATTTTTCAATCATATTGTCCCTCTTTTTTTAATTATATGCAAAGATAAATCAAATATTAATATTTAAAAAAATATCATATGTAAAATAAATGATGTCGAAGATATCTTTGTTAAATAGATTGCTTTTTTTTTAGTTTTGTGCTATAATAAGTAATAATGATTGATATGTATTAAAATAGATTAAAGGAGTTAAGATTATGGCTTATAAAGCATTATATAGAAGTTATCGTCCAAGTAAGTTTAGCGAGGTAGTTGGACAAAAGCACGTAATTCAAACTTTAAAAAACGCAATAAAAGAAAAGAAGACATCCCATGCATATGTGTTTTCAGGTCTTAGAGGTATAGGAAAGACAACTATTGCTCGTATCCTTGCTAAAGCAGTTAACTGCAAGAATTCCGTTGATGGTGAACCATGTAATGCTTGTGCAAATTGTCTTGCGATAATGAACAACGAAACAACTGACATAATAGAATTGGATGCTGCAACCAATAATGGTGTTGATGAAATTAGAAACATTTTAGATCGTGTTAATTTTTTACCAAGTACCCTAGATAAAAAAGTTTATATAATTGATGAAGTTCACATGTTGACAACCCAAGCATTTAATGCTTTGCTTAAAACATTAGAAGAACCGCCTGCATATGTAATGTTTATTTTATGTACCACTGAACCACATAAAATTCCTCTTACAATCTTATCTCGTTGTCAACGTTTTGATTTTAAACAATTAACTATCGAAGAATTAATTTTTGAACTTAAAAAGATTAGTGAAAAAGAACATATTCAAATTTCTGATGAAGCTCTTTTAGCTATAGCAGAATCGGCTGAAGGTGGAATGCGAGATGCCTTAAGTATCTTAGATCAAGCCAACGTTTATGCAGATGGTAATATTAATGTTGAAGATGTTAATAGTATAACTGGCAATATCTCTAATCAAAAACTTATTGAATTAATAAAATCATTTAATGATGATGATGCAACAAAATCAATTTGTATTGTAAATGAATTACTTAATGCCGGTAAAGAAGTAAGTAGATTAACTTTGTGCATAATTCAATTTTGTAGAGATTTATTACTTTATAAAAGCCTTAACGATGCTAAGAATTACAAGCATTTGGCTAATACCCAAGAGTTTCAACAACTTGCTCTTGCAACTGATAGTCAAAGACTTTTCTATTATATTGATGTTTTAGTAGATGTACAAAATAAAATACGTTTTACAAATTCTCAAAAAATATACTTAGAAGTAGGTATTATGAAAATAGTAAATTCTGCTACAGATGATATTAATTTATTAGGTAGAATAGAAAACTTAGAAAATAGATTAAATGGTGCAAGTGATTTAACGTATGGTTCTTCATATATCTCTGATCCTGATGTGAACCAAAAGTTAAATGTAGTAGAAAGTAAGATTAAAAAAATTACTAATGAGTTAGAAAAAAATGACTTAAAAGGCCTTGAAGAAAAAATTAATAGTCGTTTGAATGTTTTAGAAGAAGAAACTTCAAAAATAAGTGTGCTTCCTAAATCAATAGAGGAACGTCTTAATGTATTAGAAAATAGCATTAATAGTCAAGTAACAATGGAACCAACACCACAAACTAATTTTGAAAATCAAGATAGTTCTAATACTTTATATGAAGAAAAAATTAATGACATTAATCAACAAATATCTAATACAACTAAGAAAAATGATGAATTATTTTCATCTGTATTTAAAGACATTGAAAATATCAAACAAACTTTGTCTACAATTGATCTATCAAACAAAGAGTCAAAGACAAATGAAGAAAATGATGATATTATTTTAGAATTAATTGAAAAAGTTACGACATTAGAAAAAGAAATTACTAATAATAAAACTTTAGTAGATAATAGTATAGTTGAAGAAAAACCAAAAGTAATTGAAGATCATCATTTAGATGAAGTTGTTAGCGAATTATTAGAAGAATTTAATATTTTAAAAACGGAAATTAATAATATCAAAGAAGAACAAGAACACTTAAACTTAGAGGATAAAAAACCAATAATTGATCAAAATATTATTAATGAAATTGAAGAATTTAAGAAAAAACTTTCAGAAGGCGTAGGCTTAAATAATGAAGAATGTAATTTAGATTTAAGTCAAATGGAAGAAAGACTAACAAAAATTGAAAATACAATAAATAGTAGTGATAATATAGAACTAAAAAATATGATTGAAGAAATTAAAACAAATTATTTTGTTTTAACTAAAGCATTACAATTATTGACTGAAAAATTAGATAAAGCTAAAGAAGGACTAGTAGTAGAAGATAATAATTCTGATTCCTACAATTTAATTGAAAAAGTTAATAATTTAGAAGAAATGGTTAAGTATATTAAAGAAAACTATGTAGAATGTGACAAACTAGAAACATTAGAAGAAAAAATTAATAGTTTAAAAGAATCACTAACATCATTAAAAGAAGAAAACACGCAATTAAGAAAAGAAAATAGTATCATAAATGATAAGAATGAGGAAAAAGAATTATTAGATAATAAGGAAAATTCTTCCTTAGAAACCTCTGAAGAACAAAAGAAAATAACAAATGAAAAAGAAGAAAAGACACAAGTAGAAGTAGAAAAAGAAGAAAATATAAGTGATGATACCAATCAAGAAGAAGATTTAACAAGTAGTGTATTTGATGTTCATATTGTTGAAAATATTCTTCATGAGGCAAGATCGCAAGAATGTAGAGAAGAAAAAATAAAATTAGTAGCTAATTGGCCAAAGATAGAGGATAAAGTTGGTGGCCTTCTTGCTCCTATAGCTCGATTACTAGCGAGTGGCTTATTAGTTGCAAATGGTAATACCCATTTATTAATTGTTTATTCAAATGCTCAATTATGTAATCACATAATGGAACCTAAAAATTATCAAGATGCTAAAGAAATTTTAAAAGTAACATTTAATAAAGATTATGATTTTATTGCCTTGCCAGATGACACTTGGAAAGAAAAAAGATTAGAATATCATAATCAATATCGTGTTGGTAATAAATTTCCAGTTTTAACGCCAATAAACAATCCATTATTACATGTTGTAAAGGTAAATAAAGAACCAGCATTAACGGAAAGACAAAAAGTATTAAAAAAAGCTAATGATTTTTTTGGCTTTAGTGAAGACGAAATGGAAAATTAAAAATATATTATAAAGAAAGAGGAATATGAATATGATGAATCAACAAGCAATGCTAAGAAAAGCACGTCAATTACAACAAGAAATGTTGAAAACTCAACAAGAAATAGAACAAACAGAATTTCGTTCAAGTACCGGACCAGTTGTTGTTGTAATGTTAGGAAATAAAGAATTAAAATCAGTAATTATAGATAAAGATTTTAAAATTGAATCTAATGATGATTATGAATTACTAGAAGATTCTATTTTGGCATCAACAAGAAAATTATATGAAGAAATAACTAAATTTACAGAAGAAAAAATGGGTAAGTACAAATCATTTTTAGGTGGCTTCGGCGGATTTTAAAAAATGAGCGATTTTAAATTCTTAGATAATTTAACATCAGCTTTCGCTCTTTTACCAGGAGTAGGGGAAAAAACCGCTACTAGGTATGCATATAGCGTTGTTGAAAAAATGAGCGATGAAGACGTTGATAATTTTGTTAAAGCTTTAAAGGAAGTAAAAACCAACATTAAACATTGTTCGACTTGTGGAATGTTGACTTTAACTGATCCATGTACTATTTGTTCTTCTTCTAGAGACAAAAGCAAAATCATGGTATTAAAAGATACAAGAGATGTTTTAGCAATTGAAAAAATGGGAGAATATCAAGGCCTATATCATTGTTTAAATGGACTAATATCACCGATGGATGGCATTGGACCAGAAGATATAAACATTGATAGTTTAGAAAAAAGAATTAATGATGAAACCAAAGAAATAATTATTGCAACTAGTTTTACACCATCAGGTGAAACAACAGCTATTTATTTAGAAAAAATTCTTTCTAGATATAATGTTACTATTTCGAGATTAGGTTATGGTTTACCTTCTGGTGGTGATATTGAGTATGTTGATGAATTGACACTTAAAAGAGCTATTGAAAATAGGACTAAGAGGAATTAAAGATGTTAACTATTCAAGAAGTATTTACAAAAATAAATGATATTGGTAAAAAGATTTTTGATGTGATATTTGGTGTTATTCAAAACTTACCAGGTATATTTCAAGGCATATTTACAGTAGCTATTTTGTTCTTTTTAGCTATAGGACTTTTGTCAGTTTTTAAAAAATCAATAAAGTTTTTTATGATTATCGTAATTGCAATAGTGGCCTTAATTGTTGCTGGTTTCTTGCTAAAATAGGAAAAAATCAAAAAGAAAAATAAGCAAATTTTGAAAAAAATAGTTGCTTATTTTTTTATTTGTTTAAAATTACCAATTTCAAAACACCATTATTACTTGAAAAAAAATTAAATATATGTTAACATAAATTTGAGAATAGGAAAGGACTAACCTAAAAATGAAATTGTATCAAACATTCGTGGTATTAATTTTTATTTTTCTTTTACTGCCTTTTTTTGGTTGTAAGAAAAAAAATGAAATAACAACGCTAGATACACCAACAATACTAAACATCGAATATGTAAGTACGAAAGGAAAATACGTTGTAAAAATAGAAGAAGTTATAAACGCTACAGGTTATGAAATTTATATTTATGATACTAACAGTCTAATTTATAAACAAAAAATAACAAATGATGGAATCTTAGACTATTATGTTAGTGGAACTTACACAGCAAGAATCAAAGCCATTGGCGATAGCTCTCACATAGATTCTTCTTTTTCACCATTTTATAAATTTGAATTGATAGACTATAATCCTCCTGTAGAATTTACTTATGCAACACTAGAAGAATATAAAGAGTTTTTAACTGAAGAATTAACAAAATATTATACCAGTATGTTGAGCTATGTAGATGGAACGTATTTGAATGAAATAAATGCAAAGTTTTTAAAATTAGTAGCAGATTTAAAAAATAAACAAACAATTAAAAAAGCTAAAAACTTTTATAACGAATCAAAACTAAGTTTATTTGATGAATTAAAAGTAGCTGATGGAATTTATGCATCTACAACTCTATCTAAACAAGATAAAATTAAAATTATTGCTTCGCTTGAAAACTACGCAATTATGAATAACCTAACAGGAATCATAATGTTAGATAAAAAAACATCAACAGTAAAATTAAATATAAACACGTGCGATCAAAATAATTGGGAATACCTTTTTGGTAGTAATGGTATTGTCTATAATAACCCAACTGATGAATATTGGACAGCAAACCCCGTTTTAAACAACAAAAACTTTGTTAAAGCATTAAGTTATTCTATAGACAGAAAAACTTTAGGAGCAAAAAAAGAACTTAGTCCAAGTATAAATTATTTTCCTAGTGACTTTTCTATTGATGATGTTAATTACAACGACACCACTTATCACAAAAATAATATAAAAAATTTAATTAATGATACGGATGGCTATGGATTTAGTTTAGAATTGGCAAGAAAATATTTCAGGATTGCGCTGCTAGAGTTAGAAGAAGATAATAAAATAAAACCAGGAACCCTTTCTAATCCAACAATAATTAAAATTGAAATTGCATGGCAAACAACCAATCAAGTATATAACTATCATAACTTCATTAAAAAATGTTTAGAAACTGCGTTTAATGATGAAAGTGTTAGTGGTGGTGGCTACAAATTAGAAATTGATTCATGGGTAGGCTCCTCTAGTAGTTCTTTATATGAAGAAAAAATTTTAAAAGGCCACTATGATTTAGGTTTTGGCAATATATCTACTACTTCTAAATATGAAAAATTATTAGCAACCATTTCTACGAACACCAATATTTCCAACAATTATGGTTTAAACTATGGTATTAATACTAATGATGTTAACTATTGTTGCATCTATAACAATCAAAAGTTTAGTTATGATGCATTATACATGTATCTTGATTTTTTAGCCAAAGTAGAAAATGGTAAAAATGTTGATATTTACACCCTTTTAAATGCTAATCTTACTACAACTAATAATGAAATTGAAATAAAGGGTACAATTGAAAATATAAACGCTAATTTAGATATTTCTATCATTGATTTTTTTCTTTTAAGTGATAGAAGTGATTTAAAAATTTCTTTAAAAGATAAAACCAAAATAATAAAAACAGAAACCAAAATAGAATATACAATAAAACTTGATAAAACAGAATTAGCAGAAATTTTAAAAAATATAACGATAAAAGAATATTTACAGGCTAGTTACTTAAAAATTTCTTTAAATGTTACGTCTGCTTTTGGAGAAATTAGTAGGGAAGATGAGGTTTTCATAATTAAAGACATTTAAAATACTTTAATATTTTGTGTTTCGTTTGCTAAAAATAACAATTTATGATAAAATAATATTGTATTGCATTAATTAATGCAAAAAATAAAATAAATTTAATCAAATACCAAAGATTCTAAAGGAAGTGGGTGCTAGTACAACTATGTATGATTTACAAAAATCAAATATTTGGAAAAGATTCGCTTCCTTTGTTTTGGATATGATTCTTGTAACAATTATAGCAACAGGCGTTTTGTTTCTTTGTTCAACTATATTCAAATATGATTCATATACGCAAAAACTTGATGGTTATTATGAAGAATATAACTTAGACAAAACAATGACTGAGGATAAATACAATAAATTAAGCAAAGAAGAACAAACTGCTTATGTTGAACGTTACAATAAATTTATCGAAGATAAAAGAGTTGTGAAAGTTTATAATACAATAATTAATTTATCAATTGCCATGGTTACTATCGCAATTGTTGTAGCCTTTTTGATTGTTGAATTTATAATTCCCTTAATACTTCACGATGGACAAACAGTAGGAAAGAAAGTATTTGGACTATGTGTTGTTAAAAATGATGCTGTTAAGATTAATACTGTCACGCTTTTTATTAGAAGTATGATTGGCAAATGCGTTATCGAAGTAATGATACCAGCCATAATAATCGTTTTGATTTATTTTGGCGGAATTGGAATCATCGGTACTGTTATTTTGTTCATTTTGGCAATTATACAAATCGTATTGTTATTTAAAAGCAAAACTACATCTCTTATTCATGATGCTTTAGCCATGACAGTTGTAGTTGATAAGAATAGTCAAATGATATTTGATTCTGAAGATGATTTGATTAAATTTAAAGAAGAAGCCCACTTAAAAAGCTTGGGCAAAGAGTGAAAACGAAATGGAGGAAAGGATTAAATGACTGATACAACCAATCAGTTTTCTAGTGATTTTTTTAAAAAAAGCAAATTAATTAGTTTGTTAATTGGTGGTATATTGATTTTTGTAACAGGATTGATATTTGTTTTATTAGCAGATTTAAAATTAAAAACATATGCCGTTTGGCTATTTGTAGCTATAATCATTTCAGCGGGAAGTGGAATTTTAAATTTACTAGCTGAAAATTATCGTGACAAGCATGTTTTATATATAGTTTTAAAATCAATAGGTTATGCACTAAGTATTGGTTTCGTAATTTTTATCTTTATATTTAATGCTTCTAGTTTTTGTAAAAATATTAATTACAAATTGGTGAATGTAAGAGATATAACGATAGTAATAACAGCAATCTTAAGTGGTATTTCTGCTTTGGCACAAACTTATAATTTGATATTGAATATAGTTACTATTAATGAAGAATAAATTACTAGAAAGGTAAAAAAGAGAAAGGTATTATTATGAAAGTAATATTAAAAGATTTAACAAAAATTTTCCCCGGAAGGAATGCAAAAAAAGACGAAGAAGTAGTCGCAGTTGATAAGTTTAATTTTGAAATTCCTGATGGTAAATTGATTGGTTTGTTAGGACCTTCTGGTTGTGGAAAAAGTACAACACTATATATGATTTGTGGCCTTCAAGCCCCAACTAGTGGTCAAATTTTCTTTGGTGATGATGATGTTACAGAATTATCACCAGAAAATAGAGGTGTAGGATTAGTATTCCAAAACTATGCATTATATCCTCATATGACAGTAAAACAAAACATTTTATTCCCACTTCAAAATTTAAAAGGTCAAGATAAATTATCTAAAGAAGTAATGTTAGAACGTGCTTTAGAAGTTGCTAAACTTGTTCAAATTGATGACTTAATGGAAAGATTCCCTAAGGAGTTATCAGGTGGACAACAACAACGTGTAGCTATTGCTAGAGCCTTAGTAAAAATGCCTAGAGTATTGCTATTGGATGAACCATTATCAAACCTAGACGCTAGATTAAGATTACAAACTCGTGAAGAAATAAAAAGAATTCAAAGGGAAACAGGTATTACAACTGTCTTCGTAACTCATGACCAAGAAGAAGCTATGAGTATTTCCGACATGATTGTTGTTATGAAAAAAGGTGTTGTACAACAAATTGGAAAGCCACAAGATGTATACGATAGTCCTGTAAACCTATTTGTTGCAAAATTCTTAGGAACTCCTCCAATCAATGTATTTAATGGAAATGTAAAGAATGGCAAAGTTTATATTGGTAATGATGTAGTTAGCACTTTAAATATAGAAGATCAAGAAGTATCAATTGGCATTCGTCCTGAAGGATTCATTCTAGCTGATGATGGTGCACTTCATTGTGAATTATCCAATGTGGAAGTTATGGGACGTGATGTTTCCATTGTCTCTAGAAATGCTAATTCTGTAAACCCAATCATTCGTTCTATTGTTGATGCTGATAATAAAATTGATACATCTAAAAATGAAGTAAGATTTAATATTAAACCAAACAAGATCTTTATTTTTAATAAAGAGACTGGTGAAAGAATTTATACAGAGGGAAAATAGTTATGGTTGATAGTAAACAACAATGGAAAGGTTGGCTATATCTTGCCCCTGCTTTAGTCTTATTACTAGTATTTACAGTTTGGCCGATGTTTAACACAATAAGAATGGCTTTTCTTGAAGGATACAATGGATTAAAAGCTGCTGGTGGTGCAACATTTAAATTTGGTATTGCTAACTTTGTAAAAGTAATTCAATACAAAGGATTCCTTCAATGTTTAAAAGTAACAGTATTATTATGTGTAATTACAGTTCCTATTTCTACCCTTTTGGCGTTATTAATAGCTGTTTGTTTAAATTCTATTAAACCTTTAAGTAAATTTTTACAAACAATTTTCTTCTTACCATATGTAACTAACTCAATTGCCATTGGTATGGTTTTCGCAGCAATGTTTAATATTGTTGGTACCGCAATCGGTGGTGAAAATGAACTAGTGGTAACGGCTGGTATTGTAAATAATGTTATTGAATTCTTTGGTGGTACAAAAATTAACTGGATTAATGCTGGTTCAAGTGAACTTGCTAATATGACCGTTTTGGTAATATACATCGTATGGAATGCTTTACCATTTAAAATTCTAATATTACTTGGTGGTCTTCAAAGTGTTAATAGACAATATTATGATGCTGCTAAAGTTGATGGAACGTCTAGATGGAGAACATTCTGGAGAATAACAGTTCCGCTACTTTCGCCTATGATTATTTATGTTGTTATAACAGGTTTTATTGGAGGCTTTAAGGAATACTCAAGTATTGTTGGTATATTTGGTGAAGGAATGGGCCCAGCTGGTCAAGAAAAAAGATTAAACACTATGGTTGGATTTATTTATGATGCCTTGGAAAAAAACAATCAAGGTCGTGCTAGTGCAGCTGCATTAATACTATTTGTTATAATTCTACTTGTTACTTTACTTAATTTATATGTAAGTAAAAAGAAAGTACATTATTAGGAGGCACTACAATGAGTAAACAAAATGTTAATCAAACAATGGTTGAAAAAGATTTACAAAAAGTTACTACTAAACAAAGAATTGTTAAAGTACTTGTAAAAGTTTTGATATATGGCTTTTTAATATTTATGGCAATAATTGTATTATTCCCATTCTATTGGATGCTAATATCTTCGTTGAAGAGCACTGAAGAGTATCGTTGGAGTGTCCCTTCTCTTTTCCCACATAGAGTAATGTTTGGAAACTATGTAGAAGCATTTAATGCTGCAAATTTAGGTACATTATTTATTAATACTGTATATGTTGGTATTGTATCAACAATTCTATCTTTGATAATTACAGTACTTTCAGCTTTTGCTTTCGCAAGATTAGAGTTTAAAGGAAAGAACATATTATTTGCAGGTCTACTTGCAACAATGATGATACCTGGAGAACTTTTTACAATAACAAATTATATTACTATAACAAGACTGGAATGGATGAAAACATATGTTGTTTTAATTGTTCCTTTCTTAGTAAGTGTATTTTATATTTATTTATTAAGACAAAACTTTCTTCAAATACCTAATGAACTATATTTAGCCGCTAAGGTAGATGGCACTAGTGATATTAAGTATTTATGGAAAGTAATGATTCCATTATCTTTACCGACTTTAATTTCCATTACCATTTTAAAAATGATGGGTGCTTGGAATTCATATATTTGGCCTCGTTTAGTTGCAAATGATGATGCACATAAACTAATAACAAATGGTTTAAGAAGTGCATTTACCGATGTTAACGGTGAGGTTAATATTCCTGTTCAAATGGCAGCCGTTGCGCTTGTATCCGTTCCATTATTCTTAGTGTTCGTATTCCTAAGAAAGTATATAATGAAGGGTGTAAGCCGTAGTGGTATTAAAGGTTAAAATGAATTTTAAATTAATACTAGTAATTTTAAGGAGGACAAAATGAAAAAATTTTATGGTATTATTTTATCGTTATTAGTACTATTAACACTTGTTGGCTGTGGAAATGATACTAAAAAAGCTGAACCTAACTTCGATGTTCCTGAAGGAGGATATGATGGAAGTGAAGTAACTATTAAATTCTATCATACAATGGGTTCAAATTTAAGTGATGTTTTAGATTTGTATATAGCTTCATTTAATAAATTATATCCAAATATTCATATAGCATGGGAAAAAATTGGTGGCTATGATGATGTTAGAAGTCAAATTAGTACTGAAATAGGTGCAGGTCAACATACTGAACCAAATTTAGCATATTGCTATCCTGACCATGTTGCTTTATACAATTTAGCTGGAGCTGTTGCAACTCTAGATAATTTAATTGATAGTAAAGAAACTGTTACAAGAGCTGATGGTACAACTGAAGTATTAGGTTTAACAACTGCTCAAAAAGATGACTTTATTCAAGGTTATTATAATGAAGGAAAACAATTTGGTGATGGTTTAATGTATTCAATCCCACTTTCTAAATCAACTGAAGTTTTATATTACAACAAAACATTCTTTGAAGAAAACAAATTAGAAATTCCTACACACTGGTTCTCAACAGATGCTTCTGATAAAACATCTATGGAATACGTATGTGAAAAAATTAAATCTATTGATCCACTTTCTACTCCATTAGGATATGATAGTGAAGCTAACTGGTTTATTACAATGTGTGAACAATTAGGTTCAGATTATACTTCTGCTACTGGAAACCATTATTTATTTAACAATAGTACAAACAGAGATTTCACTAAGAAATTTAGAACTTGGTATCAAAAAGGTTGGTTAACAACTCAAGGATTATATGGTTCTTATACAAGTGCATTATTTGTTAACACTGATACAACTAAAACAAGAAGTTATATGTCAATTGGTTCATCTGCTGGTGCAACACACCAAAGACCTGAAGCAGTTGATGGTAAATATCCATTTGAAGTAGGTATTGCAAGCATTCCACAAGTTAATGCTAACAATCCTAAAGTAATCTCACAAGGTCCAAGTTTATGTATTTTCCAAAAAGAAAATCCTCAAGAAGTTGTTGCATCTTGGTTATTTGCTAAATATTTAGCTACAAACGTTGAATTCCAAGCTGAATTCTCTATGACTTCAGGTTATGTTCCAGTAATTAAATCAGTTTCTGAAAATGCTGCTTACAAAAAATTCTTAAGCAGTGCTGATGGTGGTAAATACATCGCTGCATTATCTGCTAAAGTTTGTCTTGAACAAGAAGAAGCTTATTATACATCTCCTGCATTTAATGGTTCATCAACTGCACGTGATCAAGTAGGTGCTTTAATTAAAAAGATTTTATCTGAAACTACAAATGATGTAGATAAGATGATTAAAGATGCATTTGCTGCTGCTGTTGATGAATGTGAATATCAAGAATAATAATTAAAATATGAAAAAAACTTTAAAAATATTTTCAATAATTACTATTTTATTGTTAATTGTTTTTATTACTACATCATGCAAAAATAATGATAATCCTAATCCTAAACCAGGTGGTGGCGATGAGGAAAATCAACATATTGACTATGTTTCAAAATTAAAACTTGATATGTCAAGTGCAACCGCTAAAGAAAAAGTAACTGTAAGAAACTATGTTGATGGTGATACAACACACTTTAATATTTCAACTTCAGTTATTAAAGAGGGAATTTTAAAAGCTAGATATTTAGCGACTAATACTCCTGAGTCTACAGGAAAAATTGAACCTTATGGAAAAACTGCTTCAAATTTTACAAAAAGTAAATTAATGAACGCTTCTTCAATTATTGTGGAATCAAACACTTCTACTTGGAACAAGGACTCCACAAGTAGTGGAAGATATCTTGTTTGGGTATGGTATAGAAATAGTGAAACAGAAGAATATAGAAACTTAAATCTAGAAATTCTACAATCTGGTTTAGCTGTTGCTTCTAATACTCTTGGTAACATTTATGGTGAAACTTGTATGGCTGCTTTAAACCAAGCTAAAAGAGAAAAACTATATATATTTTCAGGTGAAAAAGATCCTAACATGTATTATGGTTCAGCTGTAGAGCTTACTTTAAAAGAATTAAGATGTAACATTGATAAGTATAATGGTATTAAAGTTGCATTTGAAGGTGTTGTTGTAAAGGATAGTCTTAATACTGTTTACGTAGAAGAATACGATCCTGAAAATGATATCTATTATGGCATGCAAGTCTATTATGGTTATGGCCTACCTGGTGAAGGACTAGATATCTTATCTGTTGGTAATCGTGTAAGAATTGTTGGATCTGTTCAATACTATGAAACTGGCGGAACATATCAAGTGTCTGATTTACAATATCGTATGATGAAACCAGACGATCCTAACAACATTCAAAAAATTAGTGATGGTAATTCTGCTGCTTATCAGGAAATTTCTGCAAAGCAATTTACGGAAGGCAAAGTAAGAATATCAATTGATGATGATCAAGATAAAGAATTTGATTTAGCTTACCTAATTATGAATTCTTCTGTATCAATGAAATCTTTGAAAGTAAAAAGCATTTATACTACTACAAATGAAGGTAGTAGTTCAAATGGTGCAATGACTTTGACATGCGAAGTTGATGGTATAACTATTTACGTAAGAACATTAGTCCTTACAGATGAAAAAGGTAATAAGATTACAGCAAGTGCCTATGAAGGCAAAACAATTAGCGTAAAAGGCCTAGTTGATTATTACGATGGTAAATATCAAATTAAGGTTTTCTCCGCAAACGATATTGAAATAATGTAAAAATAATAAAAGGAGAAAAAAATGAAAAAAATTGTTTCGATTTTTATGTTATTAGTTTTATGTACATTCTGTTTAGTTGGATGTAATGATACTAATAATAAAGGCGATGATGATGCTTTAACAAGAGCAAAGAACTATGTATATTCAATGTACAAAAATGAATCTACAAAGACACCAAGTGATTATAAGAGAATTTCTCAAGTTTCTATTGATGGTACAATCTATCCTATTGATTGGACAGTAGAAATCAAATCTGGTAATAAAGATGGTGTAAAGGTATCTGCTGCTGGTGAAGATGCTATGGTTACAATCACAGTAGATAAAAAAGCAACAGAAGATATCAACTACACTTTAACTGCAACAGTTAAGAGCGGCGAAAAGAGTTTATCAGTTCATTTCGAACATGTTGTTCCAAAGTTTGAAGAATTAAGTTGGGCTGATTATATTGCTGCTAAAACTGATGAATCAGTTATTGTAAAAGGTACAGTTACAGGTTTAATTTCTAAATCTGTAAATGGTAATAGTGCTAATGGATTATATTTACAAGATGCTGATGGTGGTTACTATGTATACAGTATGAATGATGATCCAGGAACTTTAGGCATTAAAAAAGGTATGCAAGTAAGAGTTACAGGTGTTAAAGATATCTATAGTGGAACTCATGAAATCAAAAATGCAACAGTTGAAATTCTTTCTGATACATTAACAGAAGCTACTCCTACTGATTATACTGAACTATTCAAGAACGCAACAAAATTAACTGATGAAAATTTAGTTAAAAAACAAGCTTTCTTAGTTACATTAAAAGGTGTTGAAATTACATCAGTTAATGAAGATAATGGTTATTACAATTTTAAATTAGGTGATTTAACAAGCTACATTAGAATTTCTTCATCTGTTTGTCCATTAACTAAAGCAGAACAAACAACATTCAAGAGTGAATTCAATAGCCACATTGGTTATATCGCTAATGTTACTGGTATTATTTCCGTTTACAGTGGTGCTTTCTATTTAACTCCTGTTTCATCAAATGCGGTAGAATATGTTTCATTACCTCAATTACCTGATGCTGAAATGGTAGCATTTGAAAAGAATGCTCTTACTCTTTCTAAAACATTATTTGAAGATGATACTACTTTAGATTTACAAGTACTTGGTGCTGCTTATAAAGACGTTACAATTACTTGGGTTTCTGATAATCCATGTGCAGTAGTTAACAATGGTAAATTAGCAATTACTTGTCCTGAAGAAGATACAGAAGTAAAATTAACTGCTACTTTAACATGTGGTGAAGTAACTGATACAAAAGAATTTACTCTAGAAGTAAAAGCAGCTGTAAAAGAAGTGTTTGTTCCTGTATTTGTAACAAGCCCTGTTGTTGGTAAAGCATTCAAACTTGCATTAGTACAAGCAAACTTAGGTAAAACTTTATACTTCAGTGGTGTAATGAGTGGAAACTTTTTTGCAACTACTGAAAAAGGTGCAAACGCTGTTGATGTATATGTTGAAACTGTTGATGGTGGATATAAATTATACTTCTTAGATGGTGAAACAAAGAAATACTTAGACATCTATGAACATACTGAAGGTAAAGTAGGCGTTCGTCTAGCTAGTGAAGAAGAAGCAAGTGCTGTTTATACATGGAATGAAACATATAATATTTTCGTTGCTAATGTTGCTGGTAACGATTACTATTTAGGATCATACAGAACATTTGAAACAATTAGTGCCAGCAAGACAAGCTATTTAACTGCTGATAATGTTGGTGTAAGCCAATTCGTATTACAACTTTGTGAATTAAAATCTGCTCAATATGTAAGAGAAGTAGTAACAACTCCTACAACTGAAGGATCATTTAAACTTTCTTTAGTACAAGCAAATTTAGGCAAAACATTATACTTCAGTGGTGTAATGAGTGGAAACTTTTTTGCAACTACTGAAAAAGCTGAAAATGGTGTTGATGTATACGTTGAAACTGTTGATGGTGGATATAAGCTATACTTCTTAGATGGTGAAACAAAGAAATACTTAGACATCTATGAACATACTGAAGGTAAAGCAGGTGTTCGTCTAGCTAGTGAAGAAGAAGCAAGTGCTGTTTATACATGGAATGAAACATATAATATTTTCGTTGCTAATGTTGCTGGTAACGATTACTATTTAGGATCATACAGAACATTTGAAACAATTAGTGCCAGCAAGACAAGCTATTTAACTGCTGATAATGTTGGTGTAAGCCAATTCGTATTACAACTTTGTGAATTAAAATCTGCTCAATATGTAAGAGAAGTAGTAACAACTCCTACAACTGAAGGATCATTTAAACTTTCTTTAGTACAAGCAAATTTAGGCAAAACATTATACTTCAGTGGTGTAATGAGTGGAAACTTTTTTGCAACTACTGAAAAAGCTGAAAATGGTGTTGATGTATACGTTGAAACTGTTGATGGTGGATATAAGCTATACTTCTTAGATGGTGAAACAAAGAAATACTTAGACATCTATGAACATACTGAAGGTAAAGCAGGCGTTCGTCTAGCTAGTGAAGAAGAAGCAAGTGCTGTTTATACATGGAATGATACTTATCATATATTTGTTGCTAATGTTGCTGGTAATGACTATTATTTAGGATCATACAGAACATTTGAAACAATTAGTGCCAGCAAAACAAGTTATTTAACTGCTGATAATGTAGGTGTAAGCCAATTTGTTCTTCAATTCTATAGTGTTGAAGTTGTAAAATAATTACTAGTATTAATAAATACTCTTTAAAGGAAACTTTAAGGAGTATTTTTTATTCCTTAAGCAATTTTATATATTTTTTTAGTCAATTATGTTAAAATCATATTAGATAGAGGTAAAATAAAAATGAAAAGAATATATACACTTATACTCCTTTTGATATTAGCAATATCCTGTAGTAGTTGTGGTAAAAAATATCAAATGAGTGAAAATGCTGAAGAAATCAACTATAACGAAAAAGGAAAATATGGTTTTTCTTATGATGGTAACATATATTATGAATTACCTCAAAACTCTTATTTAATTTCCCTAAAAAAAGGTATAAAAAAAGGAAAGATAACAATATATCAAAAAGAATATGATAAACTTGATTGCCTTTCTAATTTAACTCCTATAAGAACATATTTATTAGAAGAAGGTAAAACCTATTTAATATATTTAAATTATGTGACTAAATATGATGATAATTTAAAGAAAACTTATAGTTTACCTGGTGAAGTTATTTTTTTAGGTGAAAATGTTGATATTTTAATAGAACATTATCAAGGGAAATAATATATTTTAAAAAATGAGGTTAAAAAATGTTTACAAAAATATATAATAAAATTAAAGAATATAATGAAATAATTATTCACCGTCATCAAAAACCAGACGGAGATGCTTTAGGAAGTCAATTGGGGCTAAAAGAAGCCATAATTTCAACTTTTCCAACGAAAACGGTAAAAGCAGTTGGAGATGATCTTGGAAGATATTCTTGGATGGGTAAAATGGATGAGGCAACACTAGAAGAATATAAAGATGCCCTTGTTATTATTTTAGATTGTGGATCAGAAAGATTAATAAGTGATGAACGATATAAGGAAGCTTCTTATGTAATTAAGATTGATCACCATATTCCTCAAGGATCTTATGGTAATTTTTCTTATGTAAACACGGAAAGTGAATCTTGTGCAAGCATTGTTGCAGAATTCTTATTTGATAAAAAATTTGTTATTAATCAAACCGCTGCTAGCTTATTATTTACGGGAATTGTGACTGATAGTGGTCGCTTTAGATATTCTTCCACCACATCAAGAACTTATAAAATTGTATCTAAATTAATGGAAAGTAATATTGATACAGAAACAATATACAATAAAATTTATGTTGATAAATTGAAAAATGTAAAAATTAAAGCGAAAATGGTTGATAAATTTAAGGTACTAGATAGTGGTGTAGCTTATCTAATTAACACTAAAGAAGATATAGAAAAAATAGGATTACCTATTTTTGATGTTTCTAGAGGAATGGTTAATGTAATGGCTGGTATTGAAGAGGTGAGCGTTTGGGCTTCATTTTCGGAAGATACTAACGGAGATATATACTGTGAATTTAGATCGAATGGTAAGAATATTAATAGTGTTGCCGTAAAATATGGAGGCGGTGGTCACTTACAAGCAAGTGGAGCCACGGTAAAAAGTTTTGAAACTGTTAAAAAAATTATAGAAGACTTAGAAAAAGTTGCAAGAGGTGAGTAATGAACAACAAAATATTTTTAGATATATTGAACAAAATAAAAGAATATGACACAATAATTATTCATCGTCATATTAGACCAGATGGCGATTGTATTGGTAGTCAAATGGGCTTAAAAGAAATAATCAAACAAAATTTTAAAGACAAAAAAGTATATGCTGTTGGTGATGACATACCAGAATACTTATCAACAATTGGTACTCCTGATAGTGTAAGTGATGAATTGTATGCTACTAGTTTAGTAATTGTGGTTGATACATCTAACAAAGAAAGAATACATGATGAAAGATGGCAAAAAGGTAATTATATAATTAAAATAGACCATCATGATGATAGTGAAGAATTTGGTGATTTAAGCTATGTTGATCCAACCTCTCCCGCTTGCTCATCAATTATTGTTTCGATGTTTAAAACGTGGGAAAATTTAATTATGCCCAAAGAAGCGGCTTACGCTTTATACTTTGGAATTACCACAGATACAGGTAGATTTAGATATCGTGGCGTGGATGGTAGGGTCTTAGAAAATGCTGGTTACTTAGTTGATCAAGGGCTTGATATTCAAGAAATTTATGAAAGACTTTATGTTGAAGATTTATCAACAACAAAACTAGAAGGGTACGTTTTAACTCACTTTAAAACAACGCCATCAGGAGTTGCATATATATACTTTACAGAAAAAATGATGAAAAAATATGGAGTTAGTAAAGAAGATGCTGCTAATTTAGTTAACTCTTTAAGTTCAATTAAAGGTAGTTTAATATGGGTGGCTTTTGTAGATCAAATGTTAGAGAGTGAAATTGATAAAAATGGACAAGATAAATCCAAAGAAATTAGATGTCGTCTTCGTTCAAGAAGAGTAGCAATAAATGAAATTGCATCTCATTATCGCGGCGGTGGCCACTTACAGGCAAGTGGAGCTACAATATATTCAAGAAAAGAAATGAATGCTATATTAAAAGAATTAGATGATGCTCTAAGAATTTATAAGAAAGATAATCCCGATGCTTTTTAATAAAAAAATCTTAATAACAAATGATGATGGTATCTTTAGCGAAGGCTTAAAAGCTTTGACAGAAGAAATTTATAAAATTACTCCAAATATTTTAATCGTAGCTCCAGCTAAGGAACAATCAGCTGTCTCTCATTCAATGACAATTAGAAGAGGATTAACACTAAAAAAAGTCAATTCTTTATATTTAGATGTTGCTACATATACTTTGGATGGAACACCTAGCGATTGTATCAAAGTTGCTTATCATTATTTAAACTATCATCCTGATTACGTAGTATCGGGAATTAATAACGGATTTAATCTAGGTGATGATATTTTATATTCAGGAACAGTTGCTGCGTGTTTTGAAGCGT
Source organism: uncultured Bacilli bacterium (assembly GCA_934098295.1). Taxonomy (GTDB): domain Bacteria; phylum Bacillota_I; class Bacilli_A; order ML615J-28; family CAG-313; genus UBA1737. Next base: position 111,140 of record CAKONV010000005.1, read on the forward strand.
ATTTGTTAAAAGTTAAATCAATAGCTTTTTCATGTGATGTAGGTCAATTTGAAACTAAAAGATATATCAAAAATGTTATTGATTACATCGATAAATCAAAAGAATTATCTGAAAGAATGCTTTTAAACGTTAATATTCCTTTATCACCTTTAGGAATAAAAATAACAAAACAAGGAAAAAATCCTTATAATACCTCTTATCTATTAAAAGATGGAATGCTTTATGTTGAAGGAAAATCTATTGCAGAAAAAGTTTTACAAGATGAAAACGCAGATGTATTTGCTGTTTCAAAGGGATATATATCTATAACACCGTTGACAATCGACCGAACAGAATATTAGTTATAAAATAAAATAATTAACATATATTTTAATGGTGATACAATGAAAGTATTAAAAACTATCAAGTGGATTATTCAATCATTTTTGTTTGGAATTGTCATACTATTTGTTTTTAATCTAATAGGCGTTTATTTAAATATTAATATTCCCATTAATATATGGACTATAATTCTTGTTGGTTTTTTAAGAATTCCTGGTTTAGCAGCTATTTTAATATTTATGTTAGTATAAAAATGGACAATAAAAATGAAAGTAAGAGTAAATTTAAAAATAATAGAATTTGATCAAAAAGAAAATATTAGAAATACTGTTGTTGATTTAACAACAGAAGGCATGTATAATGATAAGGATGATGTATTAATTTTTAAAGAAGATCATAAAAATAAAATGCTTTGTAAAGTCACAAGATTACCAAATGAACTATTAATAGAAAGAACAGGAGATTACAATACCAAAATGGTTATCAAAAGAAATGGTGTAAGCCATTATGATATATCAGTGAAGGAAGGCAATCTTAGTATTCCAATTTATATTAAAAGTTTGAAACTTGCTTATAAAAAATATGATGTTGAATACCAAACTGATGATGATATTTCTTCTTTAAAAGAACGAAAGATAGTTATAACTATTTTATAGAACTTTCTAAAATACTTGCAAAAAAAATAATAATGTAGTATAATACTAACAATAAAAAGTATAAAAGTATATTGGGAGGCACGTATGGGTGCAAAAGAAAAAGATAAATCTTTATTAGAAATAGCAATTGAGCTATTAAGTACTAAACATAAACCACAACCTATCATGCAAATAGCAAAGGAAACAATGGAATTAAAAGGGCTTAAAACAGCTGTAGCCAAAGAATTGTTACCTCAATTTTTAGCTGACTTCATGGAGTCAGGATATTTTGTATATTGTGGCGATGGTTGTTGGGACTTAAAAGAACGTCAAGCTACTTCAATCTTAGATAAAGACAGTAGCGATTATGAAGCTTATGAAGAAGAAGATGAAGACGTTAAGAATAATGAATTAAAAGAAGATGATTATGATTACGATGGAACAAATAATAACGACGTATCTAATGATGAAGAAGACAATGAAGACGAAGAAGACGATGATATTTCTTCATTATTAAAAGAAGGCGAAAGTGAAGAAATAGATTCAGAGGACGGTGTAGAAACTGGCTTTGAAGAATACACTGGCGACGATGATGATATGTAGTTATTAATAAATCTAAGTCATTAAAAAAAGATATATTTATCCTGTAGATTTATTAATTTACAGGATTTTATTTTTAATATTAAAAGTAGGAGTAATATATGCAAGCATCAGAAATAAAAAAAATTTTGGAGGAAAATAATATTAGTGTAAAAAAACAGTATGGCCAAAATTTCTTAATGGATGATAATATTATCAAAAAAATTTGTGAGATATCAAACATTGATAAAGAAACTAATGTTATTGAAATTGGACCAGGGTTGGGCTTTTTAACAAAGGAATTATCACAAAGAGCTAAACAAGTGTTATGCTATGAAGTTGATGGTGATATGATAAAAATATTAACAAATAAATTTTCTTCCAGCAATGTTATTATTAAATATCAAGATTTTTTAAAAGCTAATATCGATGAAGATATCAAAAAAATATTTTCTTCAGACAATGTTATTGTAGTTGCTAATTTGCCGTATTATATTACTACTGCTATCCTTACAAAAATTTTAAATGAATCAAAATATATTAAACAACTTACAGTTATGATGCAGCAAGAAGTGGCGCAAAGAATATGTGGCACACCATCAACCAAAGACTATAATGCTTTAAGCGTATTAATACAATATTATACTAATACTACCAATGCCATTAAGGCGCCCTCAAGTGTATTCTTTCCTGCTCCCAAAGTTGATAGCAGTGTAGTTTTAATTAAAAAGAAAGATACTATAGCGAATAAAGTATTGGATGAAAAATATTTTAAAACATTCATTTATACTATCTTTGCCCAAAGGCGAAAAACACTTATTAATAATTTAAAAAAATTACCAAAGTTTGATTATGAAAAAACATCTGAAATATTCAATGAATTGAATATTGACTTATCAGTTAGAGCTGAAAAACTTTCCGTAGATGAAATAGTTAATTTAACTAATAAATTTTATTTATCACAAAACTAATTAAATAATCATATATTTATCTATAGGAAGTGTTAAAATGTTTAAAAAAGGCGAATTAGTAACTATTAATAGTGAAGAAAAGAAAATTGTATATGTGATAGAAGACATAAATAATACAAACGCCTTTTTAAAAGGATTTACCCATCGTGTAAAAAAATGCGAAAGCTTAAATAATCTTGAATATGCTACCAACCAGATAAAAGAAAAAGAAATAAAAACTATTAATCGTGTTAGAGAACAAACGTTAAGAGGAAATAAAACTAGAAATAAAAAACAAGCTATATTTGGAACTATTCTTCATATCGATGGTGATGAAACTTTCCTAGCTAGTTGTATGGAATTATATAAAGAATTAGATATATATGCCTGGGGACTACATATGAATGAGAAAAACATAAAAAATATAATTGTTGATGTAATTGACGATTTAAACCCTGATATTATAGTATTAACAGGACATGATTTTTATAATGGTAAAAATTTAAAAGAATTAACGAATTATGAAAATAGTGTTGAATATATGACGGCAACTAAAAAAATTAGACAAAAGTTTGGAAAAGATGATTCAATAGTAATAGCTGGAGCTTGTTCTTCAAACTTTGAAGCATTAATAGCTAGTGGTGCTAATTTTGCCTCAAGCCCTAAACGCATAAATGTTCATACTTATGATCCCGCTGTTATCGCTATAAAGTGTGCAACTACTCCCTTTGACCAAAATGTCAATTTTGAGAACACATTAAAATATATAATAAATGGAAGAGACGCTTATGGAGGAATAGAAACAAAAGGTAAAATGAGATTGCTATTATAAAATTTAAAAAGAAAAGGACTCTTATAAACAAATGATTTACTATGCTCATGCAAAAATTAATTTAAGATTAGAAGTAGAAAAATGTTTAAAAAATGATTTTCATTATCTACACATGGTTAATGCTAAAATAGGCCTTGCTGATGCTTTACATATAGAAGAAAGTGACAAAAACGAAGTTACTTATTCTGTAAATGAACTAAATAGAATGGAAAAAAATACTTGTCTTTTAGTATTAGAACAAGTAAGTAGAATGTATAAACTTGATAAAAAGTTTAAAATTTATATAGAAAAGAAGATTCCTATTGGAGCTGGTCTTGGAGGCGGAACAGCCGATGCGGCAGCAATTATAAATTTTTTAAATGAATATAATAATCTAAATATGAGTTATTTTGATAAACTTCAAATAGGACTTCATTATGGAACTGATATTCCCTACTGCCTATGTGATGATATTGCTTATGTAGAAGGAATAGGTGATATTGTTACACCTATTAATTGTGAATTATCTAGTAAGGTGATTATAGTTTATCCAAACATAAATGTATCTACAAAACTAGTATATAATAATTTAAAGAAATATTCACAACCGTTAGGTGTAAAAAAAGTAAGAGAGTACATTGAGAATAAAAAAATCAAAGAATTACTCCATAATGATTTAGAATCATCAGCATTTGAAATATTTCCGATACTTAAACAAATAAAAACTACTCTTGCTTCATATGGTGATGTTGTTATGAGTGGCAGTGGCTCTGCCTTTATAATTTTCCCTAAAACCAATGATTCTTTTAATCAAATAAGAGAATGCTATAAAGACTTTTTGGTGGTTGAAACGGAAATTATTTAGACTTTTTAACTCTTTAATTTTAGTTTTTAGACTAAAAATGCAAAAAAAATATCGTTTGACTTTACGGAAACGCTTACACGTGGTAAAATATATACGTAGAGAGGACGAGAAAATGCAAATTACTAGTGTTAAAATTAGAAAAATGAATGGCAAAAGTAGATTAAGAGCAATTGTATCTATTACAATTGATGATGCTTTTGCAATTCATGAATTAAAAATTATCGATGGTAGAGATGGACTATTTGTTGCTATGCCAAGTCATAAAGACAACAATGATACTTATAGAGATATTGCCCATCCAATTAACGCTCAAGCACGCAATCTTGTAGAAGAAACGGTAATTAAAGAATATAAAGCTATGCTTGAAAATCAAAACATAAATATGTAGCTATTCATTTTTCGGCTGTTCTAAAAAAGAACAGCTTTTTTTATTGTTTAAACAAAAAATATACTAATAAAAAGGAAATCAAAATATAAAATTTAATCTTTAACATTTTAATTATTAAAGTTAGGTTTTATTATTTGATAAAATAACAAAAAAAAGGTATAATATATATAGTATCTATTTTAATACTTGGAGGAAATCATGGAAAGAACAGCAAAAGACATTAGATTATTAGTTGCCAAATGTATAGCATCTGCTGGCCAGGGCCATATAGGTGGTAGCTTATCTATCGTTGATGTGTTAACAGTATTGTATGAAAAATACATGAATGTAAATCCGTCTAATCCACACATGGAAGGCAGAGACAGATTAGTTTTATCGAAGGGACATTGTGCTCCTGCTTTATATGCTACTTTGGCATATAAAGGATTTATAAAGGAAGAAGAACTTTATACGCTTAATAAAATTGGCACTCATTTGCCAAGTCACTGTGATATGAACAAAGTTCCTGGAGTTGACATGACTGCTGGTTCTTTAGGACAAGGAATTTCATGTGCTTGCGGTATGGCATTAGCTTCAAAACTTGCTTCAGATAAAGCAACAATCTATTGTATAATTGGTGATGGAGAATCACAAGAAGGACAAGTTTGGGAAGCAAGCATGTTTGCTGCACAACAAAAACTAGATAATTTGATTGTTCTTTTAGATAATAATAAATTACAATTAGGCGGATATACAGAAAGTATAAATAGCTTAATTGATCCTGTAAAAAAATGGGAAAGCTTTGGCTTTTATGTTCAAAATATTGATGGTAATAATATTGAAGAAATTGACAAAGCCCTAGCTCTTGCTAAAACTAATAAAGGTAAACCATCTTTAATTGTTTTAAACACTGTTAAAGGAAAAGGCATAAAATTTGTAGAAGAAGCTACAACATCTAATCACTCAATGCCAATTACTAAAGAAGAATTAGAAGAAGTAGAAAGGGAATTAAAATAGGTGATGAAAATGGAATTTAGACAAGCACTAGCAAGTGAACTTTCGAAATTAATGAAATTAGATGAAAAAATAATAGTTTTAGATGCCGACTTGTGCAAGCCAGATGGCCTTGATAAACTATTTAAAGAATATCCAACAAGATGCATTGAATGTGGAATTCAAGAAGCCAACATGGTTGGCGTTTCTGCTGGCCTTTCTGCTTATGGTTATAAACCTATAGCTGTATCATTTGCACCATTTATTACAAGAAGAGTATTTGATCAAATCGCTGTTTCCTGTGCTTATGCAAAACAAAATGTAAAATTAGTTGGTACAGATCCAGGCATTACAGCTGAAGCAAATGGTGGAACACATATGACGTTTGAAGATATAGCGATGATGAGAAGCTTACCAAATATGCTAGTTTACGATGCTGTGGATGCTGTACAATTGTCGAAAGCAATCCCTCAAATTATGAATTATGAAGGCAATGCCTATATTAGAATGCCTAGAAAATCACGCCCAGATGTATTTAAAGAAGATTACAAATTTACATTGGGTAAAGCTGATATTGTTTCTTCTGGTGATGATATTACAATATTAGCAACAGGAACAATGGTATATGAAGCATTACTTGCTAAGGAATCATTAAAAGAAAAAGGTATTAACGCTGAAGTTGTAAGCGTAAATACAATTAAACCATTAGATGAAGAAACAATTTTAAAATCAATAATGAAAACTAAACATGTAGTTACATGTGAAAATCATAACTATATAGGAGGGCTATACTCAACAATAGCAGAATTATTATGCAAAAAATATCCACTTCATATAGGATATGTTGCAATAAATGATGAGTTTGGCCAAGTAGGTAAATATGACGAACTATTGAAAGTGTACCACTTAACTCCAAACGATATAGTTAACGAAGTTTTAAGAGAGTTGAATAAATAGGGAAATAATATAATTCAAAATAGGAGAAGAAAATGGCTTTAATTCATGAAAAGAAAATCAAAATTTTTTCGTTAAATTCTAACGTAGAACTTGCAAAGGAAATTGCTGATAAAGTTGGTGTAGAATTATCTGATTGTAATGTAACTAGATTTGCAGATGGTGAAGTATCTGTAAGTATCAATGAAACAGTAAGAGGACACATTGTGTTTGTTATTCAATCAACAAGTGCACCGGTAAATGATAACTATATGGAATTATTGGTAATGATTGATGCACTAAAGAGAGCTTCTGCCAAAGAAATTAACGTAATTATGCCTTACTATGGATACTCAAGACAAGACCGAAAGGCTGCACCTCGTCAACCAATTTCTGCTAAATTAATGGCTGATTTATTACAGGCTGCTGGTGCAGATAGAATGATGTGCTTGGACTTACATGCCGCTCAAATTCAAGGTTTCTTTGATATTCCAATTGATAACTTTTTAGCATTACCAATTTTAGGAAAATATTTTGTAAAGAAAAATTTAAGTGACGTTGTTGTAGTTTCTCCAGATCATGGTGGTACAACACGTGCTAGAAAACTTGCAGAGATACTTGATTCCCCAATTGCTATAGTTGATAAAAGAAGACCAAAACCAAATTCTGCTGAGGTAATGAATTTAATTGGTGATGTTAAAGACAAAAACTGCGTTATTATAGATGATATGGTTGATACTGCTGGAACACTTGCTATTGTAGTTGATAAATTAATGGAACAAGGCGCGAAATCTGTTTATGCTTGCTGTAGCCATGCGTTATTATCTGGCAATGCTTGTGACAAATTAGATAGAACTCAATTAAAAGAATTAGTAATTACTAACAGTGTCCGCTTACCAGATGAAAAGAAAGAAAAATATCCATGGATAAAACAATTATCTATTGCTACATTATTAGCAAGAGGTATAATGAACATTGTTGATGATAAACCAGTAAGTGATTTATTCACATATACAAAAGAAGAACTATAAAATGATAAATTATAATAGGGATTTATACGCAAAAGAAAGACCATATTATATTATTCCAGATAATACTAAATCATCTTTTAGAATAGAAAGAATAGCTACATTTTCTTCTATTGAAGAAATATTAAATGACCAAACTATTAAAAGTACGGAGATAGATGAGAAATATTTTGATACAAAATATCTTACAGAAATTAAAAAGTCAGTTCAAATATTAAACGTAAAAAAATAAAAAAGCATTTAAATGGACATTAGATGTGAAAAATGATATACTATCTAGGCGTGTGTGAAATAGCATACGTTTAGATAGTATATTTTACGATTATAATTAAACAAAAAATCAAATTATTTGACGTTTGTTGTGAAATGTGATATACTATATAAGAGCTTCCTAGTAAGAAGCTAAAAGAAAAATTAGATCTTTGAAAACTAAACATAACAGGTGGAGTTAGGATAAACTATTGAGAGTTTGATCCTGGC
>CAKONV010000006.1 GCA_934098295.1 uncultured Bacilli bacterium
GAAAATGGGGGTAAAAGTATCACCACCCAACTTGTTTAAAGGTATGCTATTACCCCCAACTTATTTATATAATCGTTATATCATTATCTTAGAGTTTTTTTATCACGTGTTTGCAAAGTAAATATAAAAATAATATTTGTTATGACGATATGATAGTTTTAAACTAACAATTTTGATATAAAATAAGTAAAAAACGTTTCATGATATAAAAAAATTAAACATTCTATTTTTCTTTGTAAAACCACTTTTATGTTAACATAGCAATTAATAATTTATAAAATTCTTATATGAAAGAGATAGATATGTTATAAATTTAATAAAATAATAATTGACTTGGGATTTTTATTGAGCATAGATATTTCTTTTTAATATAATTTTTGATACAATATATTTGATAAAATTTGATATAAAAAGATAAGGATTGATACAATATGAAATTGATGGAACAAGTTAAATTTGTCCGTAGAAAATTATTTCTTACACAAGCCCAATTATCAAAAGAAACAGGAATTTCTATAGTTACTATAGCTAGATGGGAAAGTATAGATGGAATAAAGCCACAATTATCATCTTATGGTAAATTCTTGGCATATTGTGAGAAAAAAGGTGTTATTCTTAATCCAATTGATAATTAGGTGGTGGTAGTATGGAAATATTGGATAATAAATCAAAATTGTTAGGTGATGATTTAAAAAAAGAAATTAAGCCAGGATCAAAGGTTAGAATAGTTGCTTCGTATTTTTCAATTTACGCATTTGCTGCTTTAAAAGAAGAACTGAGTAAAATAGATTGTTTAGAATTTATCTTTCCTACACCAACTTTTGTTAATACTGGAATTGCTGATAAATTAACAAAAGAAAAAAGAGAATATTATATTCCAAAACATATGAGAGAATGCTCTTTATACGGTACAGAGTTTGAAGTTAGACTTAGAAATCAATTAACGCAAAAAGCAATTGCGAAGGAATGTGCCGATTGGGTAAGAAGTAAAGTTGTATTTAAATCAAATACAACAAATAATGGGATTCAAAATTTTATTCATATTGAAAATAAAAATAAAAAAATCGCTTATACACCGATTAATGGTTTTACATCAGTTGATTTAGGATATGAAAATGACAATATGATGATTAAAGGAATTGTGAAAGGTGCTGAAGAATCATTTACAAAACTATTTTTGGATCAATTTAAAAATACCTGGAACGATGATTCCAAATTAGAAGATGTAACACAATCTATTGTTGATTATATCTCTAGTGCTTATTCTGATAATTCTCCTGAATTTATTTATTTTGTAACTTTATATAATATATTTAGTGAATTCTTAAGTGATATTATGTCTGAAGATTTTCTTCCAAATGAAGGAACTGGCTTTAAATCATCATTAATATGGAATAAACTTTATAATTTTCAAAGAGATGGTGTTGTTGGAATAATTAATAAATTAGAAAAATATAATGGATGTATTTTAGCAGATTCAGTTGGTTTAGGAAAAACATTTACAGCTTTAGCGGTTATGAAATATTATTCTTTAAGGAACAAGAATATTTTAGTTTTAACTCCTAAGAAACTTGCAAACAACTGGAATCGTTATAGAGATAATGTTAAAACAAATATTTTTTATAAAGATAGAATTCATTTTGATGTTCTATATCATACTGATTTAGGGCGTAAAAAAGGATTTTCAAATGGCCACGATTTATCAACATTTAACTGGGATAATTATGATTTGATTGTAATTGATGAATCTCATAATTTTAGAAATGCAAATGCATATAAAGATAAAGAAACTAGATACGATTTCTTAATGAATAAAGTTATGAAAAGTGGCGTTAAAACGAAAGTTTTAATGCTTTCAGCAACTCCCATTAACAATAGATTTAATGATTTAAAAAATCAATTAGCGTTAGCTTATGGAGATGATTATGAAGAATTTAATAGTAGATTAGATACTTCTAAATCAGTTGAAATCATTTTAAAAAACGCTCAACAAGCATTTAATGAATGGGCTAAAAAACCAAAAGAAGAAAGAAAATCATCAGATTTGATGAATATGCTAGATATTGACTTTTCTATTCTTTTAGATAATGTAACTATTGCAAGAAGTAGAAAACACATTACTAAATATTATGATATAACAGATATTGGTAATTTTCCTAAAAGAAGAAAACCAATTTCATATTCTTGTGATTTAGGAAAAAAAGAAGATGTATTAGAATATGGGGATATTTTTAATACTTTAATGGGTCTTACAATGGGAGTATACGCACCAATGGCATATGTTCTTCCTAGTAGAATCTCCAAATACGAAAAAATATATGATACTTCAATTCTTGGTAAGGCAACATTAAGACAAGTTGATCGTGAAAAAGCCTTGCAAAGATTAATGACAATTAACATGCTTAAGAGATTAGAATCTTGTGTTGAATCGTTTAGAATTACTTTAAAGAAGATTAAGAAAATTAATGAAGATACATTGAATTCTATTATGGAATACGAAAAAAATAAGTCTGTATGCTCTTTTAATGCATCTCAAGTAGATGAGGATGATTTTGAAAATGAAGATTTTGATTTATCTGATGATACTACATTAGGTAAAGTAAAAATAGATTTTGCTGATATTGATTTAAGACTTTTAAAAGAAGACTTAATTAAAGATATAGAGACATTAGATTTACTTTACGATTTAATGAGCTTCATAACTCCTAACAAAGATTTAAAACTTCAAAAATTAATTGAAGTAATTGATGAAAAAATCAGTCACCCATTTAATGAAGAAAATAAAAAAATTTTAGTATTTTCAGCTTTTGCGGATACGACTAATTATTTATACGAAAATTTAGCTCCATATTTATTAAAAAAATATGGTTTATATTCAGCTAGAATTCAAGGGTCGAGTTTAGGCAATACATCAAATATCGGTGGAGATAAAGATACAGATAGACTTTTAACATTATTTTCTCCAATATCTAAAGAAAGAGACGTTATTTATCCTAACGACTCAAATAAAGAAATTGATATTTTAATTGCAACTGATTGCGTTTCTGAAGGTCAAAATTTACAAGATTGTGACATTTGTATTAATTATGATATACATTGGAATCCAGTTAGAATTGTTCAAAGATTTGGTAGAATTGATAGAATTGGTAGCAAAAACGAATATGTTCAATTGATCAATTTTTGGCCTAATTGTTCACTTGATGAATACATTAATTTAAATGCAAGAGTGGAAAATAGGATGGCATTAGTAGATGTTACTGCTACCGGAGATGATAATATTATTGCAAGTGAACAAGCTGATTTAGATTATCGTAAAGAACAATTACAAAAACTTAAAGACGGAGAACTGCAAGATTTAGAAGATGTTGATGGCAGTATTACCATTACAGATTTAGGGTTAAATGAATTTAGAATGGACATGATTTCTTATATAAAAGAACATGGTGAACCCAAAAATATTCCTCATGGATTGTATGCTGTAATAAAACATAATGATGAAATAGGTATTCCTAAAGGTGTTATTTACGTGCTCAAAAATAAAAATCCAGAAATTAACATTAATAAGCAAAATAGACTTCATCCTTATTATTTAGTTTATTTAGATACAGATGGTAATATTGTACATAATCATATGGAAGTGAAGCAAATACTAGATATAATAAGGAAGACTTCAAAACATCAAGATAAACCAATAGATAAATTATGTAGAATCTTTAATAAGGAAACTAAAGATGGTTATAAAATGGATAAATATAGTAAGCTTCTTGATGATAGTATTGCTTCGATTATTGATGCAAAAGAAGAAAATGATTTATCATTATTGTTTAATGAAGGATCTGATGTTTTATTTAATGGAAAAATAAATGGTTTAGATGACTTTGAGTTAATCACATTTTTTGCAGTGAAATAGGAGATAATTAAGTTATGTTTAATTTTAGCACTAAAACACTAGTGAATAAAAAATTTAAATTGTCTGATTTAAATAAACAAATAGAGGCATCAAAAGAATGCAAAAAAGAAGAATTATTTATAGAAGGAGTAATATTAAAAAATATTATTTCACCCAAAACATTAAATGCTGATGTTGATAAAGAAATTAAAGAAATTTATATTATTGAAATAATAATGAAAGAAAGATTTATCCCAGAAATATTTATAAGAGAATTAGATAAAAACATAAAATTAGCAACGCTATTTATTATTAAACACGAAGATTATAAATGTGGTTGTATCGCTTATAAAAAAGAAAGATATAAAGAAAAATATTATACGACAAATTGGGAAAATAGAATTGATTATGATATTCCCTTAGGTAGTAGTGTATCTCAGACATATAAATTTATATTATCTAAATTTTTAGTTTATCCATTTTTTGATAATGAAACAGTGGCTGATTATGTAAAAAGAAATAATCAATTAATTAAATTAGATATTCAAATTGACAAAGCAAAAAAAGCAGCATATAACGAAACTCAATCAAAAAATAAATTCAAATATAATGCAAAAGTAAAAGAATACATTATCCAAAGAGATGAATTATTACAGGAGGATAAATAAATGAGTGAAAAATTAGAAATGATGAGCAGTAATATTATTCAGGAAAATATTGATTATATTGCAAACAGATTTCCTAATGCCTTAAAAGAAGTAATGGAAAATGGTAAACTTGTAAAGAGGCTTGATTTTGATGTTTTAAAACAAGAATTAGCAACTGTGGTTATTGACGATAAACAGGAAAGATACCAAATGACATGGCCTGATAAGAAAAAATCAATTCTTTTAGCAAACAGTAGAATTAATGCAACACTCCGACCTATTAAAGAAAAATCAGTTGATTTTGATAACACAAAAAATTTATACATTGAAGGTGACAACCTAGATGTATTAAAGCTTTTAAGAGAAACATATCTTGGTAAGGTCAAAATGATTTTAATAGATCCACCTTATAATACTGGTAATGATTTTGTGTATGCAGACAACTTTTCTGAATCTATAGATGAATATCTAGTTAGAAGTGGTCAATATGATGATTTAGGAAACAGAATGTTTCAAAATAATGAGACAAGTGGAAGATATCATACTACTTGGCTTAATATGATTTATCCACGTTTAAAGATCGCAAAGGATTTATTATCCGATGAAGGAATTATTTTAATTCATATAGATGAAAATGAATATGTTAATTTGATAAAAATATGTGATGAAATATTTGGTCACATAAATTATATTGAAAATTTCATTTGGATAAAGAATTCAACAAAAAATCTTTCAAAAACTACATCTACAAATCATGAGTATGTTATTTGTTATTGTAAAAACAGAAAGGCCTTAGAAAGTACAGGTTTATTAAGAATCGATAAACCGGGTTTGTCAGAAGTAAGAAGTATATTGAAACAAGCAACAAAAGAAAAATGGACATTTGAAAAAACTGAGCAACAATTAAAACAATTTTATAAATCTCACCCAGATTTGAAAGGTATATCTATGTACGATCATGTTGATTATGGACCTTCAAATAAAGTGGAAGAAAAGTGTTATCAAGTTTATACGCTAAGTGACATTTCTGCTCCGAAATCAACAGGAAAGGCAGCTACTTATGAAATATTACATCCAATTACAGGTAGGCCGTGTAAATCACCAACTAGAGGATGGGCGTATACTCGTTCTACCATGGAACAACATATTAAAAATAATTTAATTTATTTTTACGAAGATGAAAATAATGTGCCTCGATTTAAGCGTTACTTAGATACTGTTACGACTGAAGTAATAAAGTCTACTTTTGAAGATTTTAATGAAGGAAAAAAAGATTTGTTAAAACTTTTTGATGGAAGATGTCCTTTTGATAATCCTAAACCAGTTAGTGTTGAAAAAAGATTTATAAACTTATTAAAAGACAATGATATAGTCCTTGATTTTTTTTCTGGTTCAGGAACAACGGCTCATGCAGTATTTGAAGTAAATAGTTTAAGAGGTTCAAACATTAGATTCATTGCTATTCAAGTTAAAGAAATTTGCGATGTAAAATCTGAAGCTTATGATATGGGGTTCAAATATTTAACCGATCTATCCGAAGAACGTATTCGTCGTTCAGGTGAAAAAATTAAAAAGGAATTAATAAAAGAAGAAGATAAATGTAGACTAACAGATGATAAAACTGTAAATAGCACAACTTTAGATTTTGGTTTTCGTGTTCTTAAATTGGATTCTTCTAATATGAATGATGTCTACTATAATCCTAAATCCTTTGCTCAATCATTATTAGATGATGTAGTAGAAAATATCAAATCTGATAGAACATCGCTAGATTTGTTATTTCAAGTGATGCTTGAATTAGGCCTAGAGTTATCATCCAAGATAGAAGAAAAAGAAATTAGTGGTAAAAAATATTATTTAGTTAACGATAATGATTTAATAGCTTGTTTTGATGAAGATTTAAATAATGATGTGCTAATAGAAATTGCCAAATTGCAACCATTATATGCAGTGTTTAAAGATAAGTCTTTCTCTAATGATAGTGTTGGAATTAATAATGAACAAATCTTTAAAACATATTCTCAAGGAACGAAGATTAGAGTTCTTTAATATGGAGAGTGACTATGAAATTTAAGTTTAAAACCCAACAATACCAAACTGATGCTGTCAATGCTATTGCTAATGTTTTTCGAGGTCAACCTTATCATGAAAGAACAGAATATACATTAGATAAAGGTGTTATTAGTATGCTCCAACCGCAGCAAATGACATTATTCGAAACAGCGAATAATAGAACATATTATGCAGATTATTTAGATGATGTTGGATTTGCAAATGCTAAATTAGAAATAGGTCCAGACAAGCTGTTATCCAATATTCAAGAGATACAACAATTATCTAATATAAAAGAATCACAAAAGCTTTCAAATAAACTTGGAAATGTTGAACTTGATATAGAAATGGAAACTGGTACAGGTAAAACATATGTTTACATCAAAACAATGTTTGAATTAAATAAAAAATATGGTTTTACTAAGTTTATTGTAGTAGTACCATCAATCGCCATTAGAGAAGGTGTTTTTAAGACTTTTAAAATGACCGAAGAACACTTTATGGATAATTACGAAAAGAAAGCTAGGTATTTCATTTATGATTCAAAAAAATTGGATAAAATTGAACAATTCAGTTCTTCAAATGCAATTAATGTAATGATTATAAATATTCAAGCATTTAATGCTAGAGGGCAAGATGCAAGAAGAATATATGAAGAATTAGATGATTTTCAATCAAGACGTCCTATTGATGTTATTTCAAGAAACAGACCTATTTTAATTCTTGATGAACCACAAAAAATGGGTGGTGAAGCAACTCAACAAAGTTTGAAAAGCTTTAATCCATTATTTGTGTTAAATTTCTCAGCCACTCATAGAACTCAACATAATTTAGTGTATGTTTTAGACGCTCTTGATGCATATAATAAAAAGCTTGTTAAGAAAATTGAAGTAAAAGGTTTTACTATTAAGAATTTAAAAGGAACAAATGGATATTTATATTTACAAGGTATTACCTTAAATTCTGATAAGCCACCAATGGCTAAAATTGAGTTGGAAATAGCTTATCGTTCAAGCGACAAAGTTAATAGAGAAATTAGAATTTTTAAGGTTGGAGATAATTTGTATCAAACATCCAATGAAATGGAACAATATAAAGATGGATTTACAATTAGTGAAATAGATCCAAATAATAATACTGTTACGTTCATTAATGGAGTTGTAATTGAAATAGGTAATGCCATTGGTAATGTTAATGAAAATGATATTCGTAGAATTCAAATAAGAGAAACTATTAAATCTCATCTTGATAAAGAAGAAGAGTTGTTTAATAAAGGTATTAAAGTACTATCTTTATTTTTTATTGATGAAGTAGCCAAATATCGACAATATGATGAAAAAGGTAATGAGATTAATGGAATATATGGAGAAATATTTGAAAAGGAATATAATGATGAAATAAGTAGAAGAATTACTTTGTTTGACACGGATTACAATAAGTACTTAAAGAGTATTAAAGCAAGTGAAGTACATAAGGGATATTTCTCAATAGATAAGAAAGGACATAAAATTGACTCGAAAGCAGATCGATCAACAGGATTATCTGATGATATTTCAGCTTACGATTTAATTCTTAAAGATAAAGAAAGATTACTATCTTTTGATGAACCTACACGGTTTATTTTTTCTCACTCTGCATTGAGGGAAGGGTGGGATAATCCAAACATTTTTCAAATTTGTACTTTGAAGAATAGTTCTAATGATATTCAAAGAAGACAAGAAGTAGGTAGAGGACTAAGAATTTGTGTTAATAATGTTGGAGAAAGAATGGATTCAACTGTTCAAAATATTAATTTTTTTGATATTAATAAATTGACAGTTATAGCAAATGAATCATATGAGTCATTTGTTGATGGATTACAAAAAGATATCAAAGAAAACCTATATGAACGTCCAACAAAAGCTTCTGTAGAATATTTTACTGATAAACTAATTAAATTTAATGGTCAAGATTATAGAATTACAGTTCAACAAGCAAATGCCATTCATAATTATTTAATTAGAAATGATTATATAGATGATAATGACAAACCTACAGATACATATAAAAATGCTGTTGCTAATAATACTATAGAACCAATGAAGATTGAATTAGAACCATTGGCAGAAGAAATTCATAGACTTGTTCAATCAATTTATGATGATTCAATTGTTCAAAAAATGGTATCAAATGGTCATCAGGCGGTTGTTCAAGACAATGGAATTAATAAAGAAAATTTTAATAAAAAAGAATTTCAAAAACTTTGGAAACTTATAAACCATAAGTATACTTATTTTGTAGATTTCGATTCAAATGAGTTAATGAAAAAAGCAGTCGAATCAATTAATAATAACCTTGATGTAGCGAAATTAACATATACGATTACTACTGGTGAACAAAAAGATTTAATTGATGCAAACCAAATAAATGATGGGGCATCATTCAAAACCGCCCATTCATTATCATCAAATTTAAAAGATGTATCAAGTGATACTGTAAAATATGATCTATTGGGAAAGATTGCACAACAGACAGCTTTAACACGAAAAACAATAGCTAATATTTTGAAACAAATAACAACTTATAAATTTGCAATGTATAGCATAAATCCTGAGGAATTCATTAATAAAGTTTCAAAGTTAATTAATGAACAAAAAGCAACGTTAATTGTAGATCATGTAATTTATAATCAAATAAATGGAACATTTGATTCAAATATTTTTATGGAGTCAAAATCATCTGCGGAATTTAAAACTGCTTATAAAGCTTTAAAACATATTAAAGATTATGTTTTTTTAGATGGAATAAATAAAGAGCAATCAATAGAAAGAAAATTTGCTGAAGATTTAGATACACATGATGAAGTAGTTGTATATGCGAAGATGCCAAGGAGCTTTTATATTCCTACACCAGTAGGTAATTATAGCCCCGACTGGGCAATTGCATTTAAAGATGGTTTGGTTAAGCATATTTATTTTCTTGCAGAAACAAAAGGAAGTATGGACACGCTTCAATTGAGAGGTATTGAAAAAGCAAAGATTGAATGTGCTAAAAAATTATTTAATAAAATGTCTACAAGTGAAGTTAGATATGAACAAGTATCAAATTACACTGAATTATTAAACAAAATAAACAGTATTGAATAAAAGAATGGGGAAAAATAGAATGATTAAAATTGATTTTCACATACACACAATTAAAACATCAAGTGATGCAGCATTTGATGTTTCGCTAGATAAATTAAAAGAATATGTTTTAAATAAAAAATTGGATGCTATTGCAATAACTAATCACAATATGTTTAATGAAACTGATTATAAAGCTATAGTAAACTTGGTCAATGTTCCAGTGTTTCCTGGAATTGAAGTTGATTTGGAGAGGGGTCATATGCTAGTTATTTCTGATCCTGAATATTTAGTTTCTTTTATTGATTGCTGCAAAAAGATTAGTGATGAATATTTACGTAATGGAAATGTTTCTATTAATGAATTTAATGATATTTTTAAAGATAAAAGTCATTTGTTGCTCATACCACATTATGATAAAAGACCTAAAATTGATAAACAAATCTTAAATTCGTTGGGCGAGTCTATTTTTTGCGGGGAAGTTTCAAATTCAAATAAATTTGTTAGATTAAAAAAAGATTTGGTAAATATAACTCCCGTATTATTTAGTGATATAAGACCTTCGGAATCTACTGTATTACCAAATTCTCAAACATATTTAGACATAGATTCCAAATCATTTTCTTCCATAAAAGAATGTTTGAAAGATAAAAGTAAAGCATATTTAAATGATCAAAAGAAAAATAATTTATTTCCTATATTAGATGATGGAACTTTAGCATCAACTGGACTGAATATAATTATGGGAAAAAGGTCAACTGGAAAAACGTATACTATGGATTTAATTTATGATTTGTTTGGTAGAGATAAAATAAAGTACATTCGACAATTTGAATTAATAGAAAAAAATAAAGAGGAAGCACAAAAAGCGTTTGATCGCAATTTATCTAATGAAAAATCTTTGTTTACTGAAACATATTTAAAAGAATTTAAAGATATTGTAGATTCAATGAATAATATAAAAAATGATGAAACAATTCGTGAATGCGGAGAATATATTGAAAGTTTACGAAATTTTGCAATAGAATATGATAAACTTGATTCATATGCCAAGGTTCCGATCTTCCAGCAACAAGAATTTTCTTTAGTTGGTACTGTTGAATTAAACGAACTTATAGCAGCAGTTCAAAAAATACTTGATAATAAAGAATACCAATCATTGATAGAAAAATATTTGGAAAGAAAATCTTTAATTAATTTATATAATGATCTAATAATAAAATATAGGTATAAACAATTAGAAAATAAAAAATTTGAAATTACAAATGATATAATTAAATCTGTAAAAAGAGTATTGCAAATTAAGTCATCAAATAATCCTATTACAAATTTTGATTGCAATAAATATGTAAAACAAAGATTAGATGTAAAAAAGTTTAATTCATTAGCTAAAATTTTAGAAAAAGAAAAAGAAATAAAAAAAGAACAAATAGGAAAATTTTATATTCAAGTTTTAAGAAAACCAATTTCAAGTGTGAGAACCCTTCAAAATATTTTTAAAAAGCAAGGCGCTTATAAAGATGCATTTGATGCTTATTCTGAACCATTTAAATATTTTGAAAAATTAAATAATTTACAATATATCCCAAAAGATGAAATATATAAAGGTTTTTCAAGTATTGAATATTCTATTCTAAATAGTAATGGTTATCCTGTTTCAGGCGGTCAAAGGGCAGAATTCAATCTTGAACAAAAATTAAATGACGCTTGTAATTATGAAATGTTATTAATTGATGAACCCGAATCGTCATTTGATAATATATTTTTGAAAACTGAAATTAACAAAAAAATTAAGGAATTATCTCAAAAAATTCCAGTCTTTGTTTCAACGCATAACAATGTTGTTGGTGCCTCTATAAAACCAGATTATATTCTGTATACTGAAATGAAAGTAATTAATGAAAAAACAACTTTTAAAATATATGGAGGGACTGCAGGAGAAAAAAGGCTGCTATCTTCTAATGGGGAAATTATAAACAATTATGAATTAACTATGGATTGCCTTGAAGGTGGAGAAAATGCATACAAAGAAAGGGGAGAATCTTATGAAACTATTAAAAATTGAAAACGGAAAAGGAGAATATTATTCTTTTAAGCAAAGAGTATATTATGAAATAAACAATATAGATCGTGATGCTTTATTAGAAATTATAAATCATATTATGGATAATAATGATTTTGAAATTGATGAATATAAAACTAATAGCATTAATAATAATGTTCAAGAAATAGTTTATAAAGAAATATATGATAAATTATATCATTTAATCAAAGATAAAGAAAAAATAGTAACTGAAATAAATTCTAAATATGAAACTGCACTAAATAAATATTCTGAATAAAATGTATCTTATAATTAATCCAATATATGAATTAGAAGTTTTAAAATTGATGCATATAATTGTATAATTACAAAATGCTGATAGAATTTGCTGTAGTAAAATAAACATAGATTGTTTTATGATTCAAGTAATTACTCTATAAAGAAATATTGTGTGCATCAAAAATATATTGTAATAATAAAATTTTTCTTAATACCAAAATAACTAATGATATAATATAGTTATAAATTTGCCTATACTTATAATATATTTTCTTAACAATGAAAAGCACTCCATTTCTTGTACACACTAAAAAGTGGGATATAATACGAGAAAGAAGTGCTTTTTTGTGGTAAGAGAAAATAAAAAATATACACTAAAATTTGAAATTGAAATAGTAGAAACAAAGATCAATTAATTAAACAACACTACTTTTGTAATTGTTATTGTCAACTAAATTTTTAATTATTTCATATTTTGTTTGTTCCATTGTTCTTAATTCTACTTTCTTCATGATTAATACCTCCAACAGATATTATATCATGATATTTTATTATGGGGACATTTTCTAAAATTAATTATTAAAACATTATCATAAAATAAACACAAAAAAACATATAAATATTTATTTTACTATTGACTTTTTGAAAAATATAATTTAAAATATACTTGTAAAAAACAATTAATGAAAAAAGCTTAGGAGGATAAAAATGAAATTTGTAATTTTATTAGTTCTTATATTTACAACATGTGGAGCTAGCGTAGTTATTCAAGGCTTTGATATTATTTTACGAGTGTTGTATAATTTTTTTCCATTATTTAAACCTGTTGTCGAACAAAATTTTAAAGATTATATAACTTCACCATACTTTATTGTTGGTGTAGTAATATTTTTTTGTTCAATTATTGGCATAACAATTAGCGTTAAAGGAAGAAAAATATTATATGCAATAATATCGTCAATTTTTAATATATTTTCAATAATTAGTATAATTAATAATTTGTTGGTGTGTAATTAAATGCGAATAAATTCTATACAAGTATTAATAAATGAAACAAAGAAGTGTTTGAAAAATGAATGTAACCTATCAGCGTTAATTACAGCATTAATTATACCTGATTTG
Organism: uncultured Bacilli bacterium; assembly: GCA_934098295.1. Taxonomy (GTDB): domain Bacteria; phylum Bacillota_I; class Bacilli_A; order ML615J-28; family CAG-313; genus UBA1737. Next base: position 13,138 of record CAKONV010000006.1, read on the forward strand.
TGTGGAAAGATTTTGTATCCAGATGATAACAATAGTCAAAGATATAAAAAATGGTTTGATAAATATATTGGTAATTATGAACAAAATCCATTTGATAAAGAAAAGCCTAAAGATGAGCAACTACCATATATGAATGGTGAAGTAATGTATAAATTACGATGTGCAATGTTTCATGAAGGCTCTGATGATATTTCTTCTAAGATAAGTATCGATGAATTTAATCTTCGATTTGGAAAGAGTTCAGTGTTGGAAAGTGCATCAATTTCTCAAAGAGCTCTTCCAAAAGAGACTAAAATTATGCATTCTAAAGTTATTAAATGGAATATTAATACATATCAAATATGTGAAAAACTAATAAAAGCAGCAGAATTATTTTTAAAACTAGAAGTAGACGATTTATCAAAAATTCCTACTATAAATATTTTACCTGATGTTCCAGATATTTTTAAAGTAAAAAAATAATTTGAATTAATTTTAGCAGCGATATTCAGAGTTTATTTTATTAAAAATTTTATAGTTAGATATTATGATATTGATTGTATATAGATTAAATTTATCAAATAAACGAATAATTGTTGTTTTTTTGATGTATTATAGGTGTTTTTAGTAGACAAAATAAATTCATTGTGATAAACTATATTTGTCGATTTGGAAGGTATTGTTTATAATAATATTTAAATAGTGGGATTTGTTTAAATTTTAATATACGAAAGATGTTAAAGTAAATCAGTTGAAATTTATTTTGATTAAATTAATACTTAAACAATTTGAGTAGTCTATTCACTATTTAGTGTGACTATTTTCTTTGTTTAAGTTTTTTTTATAATCATGTTGGATAAAAAATTAGCATATTGTGTCTGACATAATAGGAATAGAACCTATTATTTATAAAAAAATTATAGATTATAATTTTCAAATATGATATCAACTAATTAATAAAAATATTAAGGGAGAAAAATTAAAAATATGGCAAATTTTAGTTTACAAATTGAACCAACAGAAAGTAATGCATATGAATCATTAGTAAATGATACACTAGGAAATAATAGTTGGATTAACAAGTGTTTAAATATTTTACTTCAAATGGATAATTCTATAGTTGCATTTGATGGAGATTGGGGAAATGGGAAAACATTTTTAGCAAAACAATTTCAAATGATTATTAATGAAAAATTTAATATGAAATTAAATGGTAAAACACAAAGTCAATTTAATAATATTAATGGATTAGATTTCGAAAATATTATTGAAAATTCATGTTATGCAATTTACTACAATGCATGGGAATACGATAATGATAATGATCCAGTATCTTCATTTTTATATTATTTGTTGAAAAAATTAAATAAAGAAATTAATAGTTCAAAATTTAAAAAAGTTGCTGTTAATCTTATTAAAAATGTTATTGAAAAAGCTTCATCAGGATGGATAAAAATTGATGAAGATGGCAAAAATAATACAATTGAAGATGTTCTTTCATCGGTAATTGAAACAGAAACAGTAAGAGAAGAAATTAAAAAATTATTAGATGAATTGAAAACCGAAAAGTATGATAATTTAATTATTTTTATTGATGAATTAGATAGATGTAGACCAACATATGCTCTAAAAGTTATAGAAATGATAAAACATTATTTGAAAATGGATAATATATTAATAGTTTGTATGACTGACATAAAGCAACTATCAAATTGTATAAGTTCTATTTATGGCGGTGATTATGATTCAAATATGTATTTGGATAAAATATTTGATTGTAAATTTAGTATTCCAAGTGTTAAATACAATAAATCTTATTATATTAGTAAAAAATTAGGAATGCCTCGGCCTGACGGCTATTGTTTTCAAATAGTATGTTTGGAAATAATAGATTACTTTAATTTATCACTAAGGAATATTGATAAATATCTATTATATGTTGGTAATGAATATAAATCACCAAAAGGTAGTGGCATATGCTTTGAAATAAGTACATTTGTAAATTCTCTTTTTGTTCCATACTTAATTGCAGCAAATTTGTTTAATCAAAAATTATATAATGATTTAATGAATGGAAATTTAGATGACTATTTAAAATTTTGTAGAAGAGAAAAAGTTTTAGAGAAGATTAAGCAAATTTATAAGGAAAATGATGAGTCTAAATTACTTGATTATTTTTCGCACGATTGTAAATTATTTATTAGACAAATAAAAGGTGAAAGATATTTAAATGAAGAATATTTTATTAAAGCTGGGAGTGCACGTATTATTGAAAATTTTTTAGAAAGAATTGATATTCTTGAATTTTTCATTAGTAATACAATGAATAGTAATTAATAGTACTAAAAAAATATTATAATTTAAGATACAAATAGTAAATTTATATATACGAAAAAATGACGTATGTATGCTACATTTAGTAAATATTAAAAATACTATTAAATATGATTGCATATTACTTTAGTATAAAAAGGAGAATATATGAAAATTGATTTACATTGTCATACAAAAAAAAACAAAAAAAGGAGATCCAGAAACTAGAAATGTGTCAAAAGAAAAGTTTGTAAATGTTTTGTCTAACTACGGAATATCAATCGTTGCAATAACTAATCATAATTATTTTTCTATTGAAGAATACAATTCATATAAAGATGAATGTGATTATAACGATATCCAATTATGGCCAGGTATAGAATTAGATGTAAACATTGAAGGAGAACATGGTCATATACTGCTTATAGCCGATCCAAATGATGTATTAAATTTTTCAAATCTAATTTCTAAAATTTTAAATAATAAATTGCCAGATGATTTTTGTATAGAGTATACTGATTTATGTTCAAACATAAAAGGTATGGATCTTGTTTTAATTGCACATTGGGCATTCCAAAAAGAACATGGCTTTTCTGACAAAGCCATAGAAGCCATCAAAAATAAGTTAGAAAACACAAATCCGATATTATTAGAACCAAGTAAATTAAAATCTGTTGGTATTATGGCTGCCAACGGATATGAGGCTTTTATAGGCTCTGATGTGAGAGATTGGAATAAATATCCTGGTGAAAAAATACCATCACTAAAATTGAAAATTAAAGATTTTAGAACATTCAAATTACTTTTAAAAAAGGACAGAAATATAATTGAATCATTTATTAACCAGAAAACAGTTAATTATGTAAATTTGGCCCCTTTTGTAGTTGAAGGTGACACAACACAAATTGAGTTGCCTATATATAATGATATTAATATTGTTTTTGGTGGTAAAGCAACTGGAAAAAGCAAAATAATTGATGCATTGTATGATTATTATAAAAATAATGGAAAAAATTCAGTGATTGCGTATTACAAAGCTAGTGATAATGTAGAAACATATAAAGAGATTACTAAAAGAGAAATAAGTGAATCTATGTTTGAAAAATTTAATATATCTGATTGTTCCTCAAATATAGATTTTATAAAAAAATATATTATTAAAGACTTACCAACAACATCTTCGTTTTTTGCCGGTATGAAATCAGAAAAAGCAAAAGGAAAAATTAGCAAATTTGGATTTTTTAAAGCAAGTTATGCATATGTTGATGATCTTACAAAATACAATAAAATGATTAATGATTTAGAAGATGTTGAAATTGCAATATCAAAATTAAAAAAAGATAATTTAAATAATTATATAGAAAAGGAAAAAATTGATAATTTATATTTAATATTGAATGAATTGAAGGAAAAAATATTAAATAAGGCAAAAAATGAATGGATTGATAACAAAGCTAAATATTTAACGAAATGGTCAATTCAAACAATGATGGATATTGGAAAAATAAAAAGTGGTGAGCAAGCATCTCCACCTAACACAGGATTGTGTGAATTCTACTCATCACTAAGGTTACTCGAAAATAATGCAACCGAGTTATATGAAAATTTTTCTACGACACATAAAAGTGAGCAAGAATTTATAGGAAATCTTCCTGAAAAATTTGATATTTATGAATGTCTAGAATATTATTTAAATCCAGAAGAAAAAGATTTATTAAAAGATAATAAGGATATAAAAAAACAATTTCAAAAAGGTAAGCCTACTATTTCAGAACTGAAAAAGGCATATAAAGCTGTTGAAGAACTTGCATCAAATGTTTACAAAACTGATTGTGGAAAAGAGTTAAAGAAATTTACAGATGCTTATAAAAAAATCAATTCATTAAAAGATTGTTTTGCTTTCAAGGCTTATGTTGCAAAAAAGGATGGTGATTATTATACTCCCTATAATCCATCGGATGGTGAGAAATCCATGTTACAACTAGCACATGCTATTTCAGATTCATCAAAAGAAATATTTATATTAGATGAACCAGAATTGAGTGTAGGTCACAATTACATTAATAATAATATTGTTCCTAGGTTGATAGAACTAGGTAAACTTGATAAAACAATTATAATTTCAACACATGATGCAAATATTGCAGTAAGGACATTACCAATTAACTCAATTTATCGAGAATATAAAAAAACGTTTATTGGAAACTTATTCTATGATAAGTTAATTTGCAAAGAAACAAAAGAGGAATGTGAATGGACACAAAAAAGCCTAGATTATTTGGAAGGCGGAAAAAATGCTTTCATTGAAAGAGGAGATTCATATGGAATATAAAGTTAAATTAATAAAAGAAAATGATGATGATATTTTAAGATTTTTTCTGAATAAAGAATTTGATATCAATTTAAATTCTAATGACCAAAGTTCTATAAAAAATTTATTCCATGAAATTATTAAAATTGCTTTAGATGATGATTTAAAATTTAATTTAGATACTTCTGAACACGAACAAGATTTGTTTTATGATGTAGCGCAAGATTATATAAACAAATTAAATAATGAGATTCAAACAATAAGAAAGGAAATTCCCCAAAAAATTAAATAGTATTATAGCAATGTATTAAAAAATTAATTATTATCAAATATTAATGCTTTAATTTGTTAAGAAAGAACTAATATAGAAAGTTTATTTCTAGTATAAAATAATTAATTATGAAGATATAGATATTAAGTTATTATTTTGCTTAGGAAAGAAATAATTAAAAATTATTAATGTAATATTTTTATAAAATTGGAAAAGAGGGAAAATGAGGAAAAGCAAAAATTCAAAACATAAAGAAAAATATGTTTTAAAAGAACAAAAAATTAAATTTCAATCATTTTTGATTATTTTGTTCACAATTATTATTACAATTATTATCCACAATTTATTTGTACCATATAATTGGTATTGGATTATTTTTACTTGGGGTATTATTATTTCACCTATTTTAGTTATTAATTTAAAGTTTTATCTCAATAAGAATATATCATTAAAGTTTGAAAAAATAAAAAACGAAGATGTAAAACTTTTATTTTTGATGCTTTGGTATTGGTACATTGATATTGTTTATATGGTTATATTTAATAACTGGACTATTTGGATATATGTTTTGGGAACAATAACAATTATAAAAATATTTTATGGTTTAATCATGACATTTTTAAATAACAAGATAAAAAATTATTTTTATAATCCAACCCTAATTATTAATTTTCTTATAGGTATTGGATTAACCATATATCTAATCTATATTATTGAAAATAATGCCTTAAGGGATATTATCAAAACAATAATATCTTCTATATATGGAGGTATTTTAACACTTGTTGGTGTTGCATGGACTATAAAACACACAAAAGATGAAGCTAAGAATGAAGAAATTAAAAAAAACAAACCATTGATTTATATTGTAGATTTTAAACATGCTGATATACAATCAAAAACTATTGTATCATTGAATAGAAGTGACATATCTAAATATGGTTTTAAAAAAGGAAATAAGTATCGTTTGAAAGACTTTATACTTGAAAATGCAGATTACTCGTATTCGAGTTTAAAAGGAATTTGCATTAATAATAGATTAATATCAATGAATATAGCTCAATTGTTTAGGAAAAATGAACAATATCATATTAAAATGAATTTTGATTTTTTATTTAATGAAACTATAAATGATATGTCACTATTATTGATGGATATGCTTGACAATTATTACTTAATGAAAATCAACATAGATGTGAATACAAAGGCAAATGTAACTTATATCAAAGTTGTAAGTGGAATAGAAATCGTTAGGGCTGAGGTTGATTTTAAATCATTAACTGTAAAAGAAATTTTGAATACTTATTAGTTATTTGTTTTATCATAAATCAACAATTATAAAATTATTATAAAGTTTATTTTAAAATTTATTGTCATTATTATTCGTAAAAATTTTGTCAAAATAATTGATGAGATTCTAGCCTATTAGACTGTTATAATAACTTTAAGTTTGAAAAAAGATTATAAATAAAAAATAATAAAGGAGAAATTATTATAATGAATATTAAATTAGGAAAATTAGAAGAACTTAATTTAAGAACTGTTTGGAAAAATGAAGCATATGATTTCACTAAATGGTTAGCATCTGAAGAAAATATTGCAATGATAAATGATACAATTGGGCTTAGTTTAACTGATGTAAAAGTTGAACAACCAGTGGGAAAGTATTCATGTGATATTGTAGCTAAAGATGAAATTACTGAAAAAACAATAATAATTGAAAATCAATTAGAAGCCACTAATCATGATCATTTAGGAAAAATAATTACATATGCAAGTGGTTTAAAGGCAACAGTTGTAATATGGATTGCTAAGCAAGCAAATTCTGAACATGCAAGTGCGATAGAATGGCTAAATGAACACACAGATGATGACATTTCTTTCTTTTTATTAGAAGCTCACTTATGGAAAATTAATGATTCAGAACCGGCATTAAAATTTGAGATAATAGAACAACCAAATAATTTCGAAAAGCAAATTAAAAAGATGTCAAAAAATTCTATTAGTGCAACAGAATCAAAAAGATTAGAATTCTGGGAAAAATTTAACGAAGTAATGGAAGAAAGAAAAGAATTCAATATTAGAAAACCATCAACAGATCATTGGTATGATTTTGCAATTGGAACTTCTTCATGTCATTTATCATGTGAATTATTAAATAAGGAAAATAAAATAAGAATTAATCTTTGGATTCCACCGTATAATTCTAATGCCAAAATATTATTTGATGATTTAAAATCGCATAAGGCTGAAATAGAAGAAAAAATAGGTTCAACTCTTAATTGGTTACGAATGGATAATAAAAAAGCGTGTAGAATTTGTAAATATATTAATGGACTAGATTTTAACAAACCTGAAGAATATTATGATTTATCTAATAGTATTATTGATTTATTAGTAAAATTTAGAGATGCATTTAAACCCTATTTGTAATATTTTTTAATCTTAATATTTTAGCTAATTAATTTTTTATATATTTTAAAAGAACCCATAGTTACCCCCATGGGTTCCTTTCTTTATACAAAAGATATTGTTAAAAACTAAAAAATATTAAAAGTAAAAAATTAAATAATTAATATTAAAAAATTATTACCTAAATTAATAAAAAATGTAATTATACTTAAAATTTATTAATTAATTGATATAATTAATAGTAGAGGAGAGAAGAAGATGAATTCAAATTTTGGAATTATTAATAATTTTTTTGATGAACTAAAAAATAATAAATGTATTGTTAATGGGCGAATTTATGATTTAAAGTCTATTGAAGAACTGGGATATAAGGAATTTATCATGAATTTTCATCGGTTACCTAAATTTAAACTATACAAGTATTTTCCTAATACATATACTGTTACTAAAGAAGGTAAAGAAATAAACTATTCTATTGAGGCATTGAAAAATAATGAAGTTTATCTAAATAATGCAACCAATTTTGATGATTGTTTTGATTGTGTTATTGATATTAACTACGAGAAGTTTTGTAATATAAGACTTAATAAATATTGTGAATATTTCAATTTATCAACAAAAATGCACGAAAATGATAATAAGTTTTTGAAAGAAAAAATCTCATCATATTTAACTGAAATGCTATTTAGTAGAAAAGAAAATGATATATATAACGAAATTACCGATGATTTGAAAAAACTTAAAGTAAGGTGGTTTGTTAAAAAATTTCTAGAAAAATATTTACCGACTAAAGATTCAATTATATCTATTGACAGTATATTAGCAGATGAACGTTCAGAATTTACTGAAAAGTTAAGTGAATTTAGGATAACTTGTTTTTCTACATCACCATATTTAAATAGAATGTGGAGCGAATATGCAAATAAAAATAAAGGTTTTTGTGTTGAATATGATATAGATCTAAACAATAAAGATATTTCAAAAGATATCTATTATAATTTATTTCCAGTAATTTATGCACAAAAAAGAGGCGATGCTAGTTTTCTTAGTACGATGATTGATGATCATGCTAGTGAGAAAGAATTATGGCAATTATGTTTTAATGGATTTTTACGAAAGAGTTTTTATTGGGTAGACCAATGTGAATGGCGTTTAGCGTTACACAAGAGTATGATAGAGAGTAATTCTTTAAAATTTTATAAAATTTCAAGAGTATATTTTGGCAGTAAAATGGACAAAGAAGATGAAGAAAATATAAAAAAAATATGTAAGGAAAAAAATATTGACACAATAAAAATTATGATGGAAGAAAATTCATTTAATTTGATTGATTGTAAATAAATGCCTTTAAAACCAAATGTTAGTATTTATTAAAAAATAATTTTTTTATTACAATATAAAAAAGATTTGATTTTGAAGATTCAATAATTAATTTTAAAGATGTTAAAATATATCGCCAAATAGTCTTTTTACAAGAGATGAGGACTTAATTAAATTTAACTATGGATAAATTTTATAAGAATATCTCCTTTAAAAGATAATCTAAGTTTAATTATTACTGAATAAAGATAGTACTAGTTGCGATAATAATAATTATTTTTGATGTATCTTAAGATGATTAGCTAATTAATCGTTTATATATTTTAAAAGAACCCATAGTTACCCCCATGGGTTCCTTTTTTATTTGTTGTTTTCTTTCCTTATTATATATAGAAAAAAATAACACAAAAATTTTAGAGTGCAATATTAATAACTAAAAAATTTAAATATGCTAAAATGAAAAAGATAGTAAAAGTAAAGGAGTTTAATAATTAATATGAAAGGTATTAAGAGATTTCATCCGGGAGTTTATTTAAAAGAAACAATTGATGTGTTAGATTTAACTATTGATGAGTTTTCCGTAAAAACAGGAATTTCAAAAGATGATTTAAGTTTAATTGTTGCTGAAAAGATGAATATAACGTTAGATATTGCAGAAAAACTTGCCAAATATTTTGATAATTCTACTAATTATTGGCTTAATTTACAAAAACTGTATGATAAATATATGTTAGAACGTAAGTAATATGGAGGTATAAAAAAATGGATACAAGTTGGGAAAAATTATATGAAGCGGCTAAACAAGTTTTAAAACCTCGAGAGATATCAAAATTTATTGAGGCGGGAGGAGTAGCAGCAGCTATCCTTACATCAAAGGGAAATATTTATGTTGGTGTATGTGTTGATAGTGCTTGTACACTGGGAATTTGTGCAGAAAGAAATGCGATATTTAATATGATTACTAATGGTGAAAGTGATATTAAAAAAGTTATTGCGGTAAACTTTGATGGTAAGGTAATTCCTCCTTGTGGAGCCTGCAGGGAACTAATGAGTCAGGTAATGCCAAGCACTTATAAAGACATTGAAATTATGTTAGATATGGATGAAAATAAGGTTGTTCGTTTAGGTGATTTGACTCCTAATTGGTGGATATAATTTTTTAATTTTGGTGATAAAAAAGGCTTAAAAAAATTAACTTTTTTGTTTGACTTTTATTATTAAAATTGGTATCATATAGAGGAGTAAAAAATAATATAAGGAGATAATATATGCTAACTCAAGAAGAAAAAAATTTAATGGTTTTAAAACAAGTACCTTTTGTTTCTGTTTCTCAAAACAAAATTGCTGATTCATTAAAAGGAGAAATCTCTGATAATGATTTATATTTAACTTTAAGTTCACTAGTTGCTGAACAAAAAATACAAATGGTTATGGGTCCTAAAGGTCCTGAATATTCTCGTAAGTGGAATAGCCAAATTGATGAAGAAAGAAAAGCTCTTACTAAAGAATTAAATAAGAGATTTGATGAAAAGACTATTTTCTATCCTCGTTATGAAGGATATGTAGCTAACGTTGAAGATAACTTCTTTAATGGCAATTATCATGAATTATTAGCTGCTTTTGGTGAATTAAATAGCGAATATGTAAAATGGCATCGTAATAGTAAATCAGGTGTTGTTTATCCACCTAAGATGCAAGCATTAAATTCATCAAGTGTTGTTTCTTGTAATTTACTACAAGGTATGGATTTAGATCCTAACCAAGTTGAATATGCAGTTGAATTTGAAGTAATTGCTGCTGAAGCTATGAAAGATCGTCCTGAAGAAATTAGTGCCCCTAAAGTTCAATTTGATGCTATCGTTAACTATGAAGATTCTGTAGAATTTGTTCAAACTAATTTCTTAGAACATTTCTATCAACCATTCCGTCAAAGTATGTGGGCATATCAATATGGTAGCCGTTATTTATTTGAAGATGAAAAAGCTATTGAATTATGGCGTGCTTTTGTTAAAAAATCTAACTATGTATTCTTTGATGGTAATGCCGCTATTAAAACTATGATTGCCATCTATAGTGATATTCTTGCAAATCCTGAAGATTACAAGGGTAAGAATGTTCGCGTTTTAAATGTTAACTGGAACATGAATCCAAACTCTACTTATACTGCTCTTGCAAGTTTCCAAGAAGAATACTTAAAAGAAGGTAAGAAGAGTGAAGAAGAATTAAATGAATTATTAGCTCTTTTACCATTACCTGAAGGAACTAAATTAGAATATCAATTCTTAACATTAGAAGAAGTTGCATCAAACTTACCAGAAGATGCTAAGAACTATATTGAAAAACGTTATTTAAATTTCTAGAAGAATTAGGAGGGAAGAAGTAATATTTATTTCTTCTCTTTTTGTTTTAAAAAAATAAAGAGAGGTAAAAAATGAGAAAAAGAATAATATTAATAATTGGTTTATTTTTATTTTTTATTACGGGATGTAAAGAAAATTACTTTAATTTTATTAATGTAATAGATGGAGAAGTTGTAGTAAGTTTTGATACAACTAAAATAAACTTAAAAGACTATATTGATACATCCTATCAATATAAAGTTACTTTTAATAATCAAAAATATAATTCAAGTGATGATTTAATCTTTGATCTTAATCATGGTGAAAATTTATTTAGAATAAATGCAGGTAAAAATACTTATACTTTAATCGTAAAAAGAAAAAACATGTTTGAGGTAAAGTTTATTGACAATCAAAATAATGTTATAGGTATAATCGAAAAAGAAGAAAACAGTATTTTTGAAAAAGCTGACTTAGAGAAAATAACACTTAATAAACCAGGTTATGAAATTAAAAGCTTTAGTAAAGAAATACCTTTTGAAATAACTAGTAATATAACAATAGAAGTAACTTACGAGCCAAAAAGTTATCAAATAAGCTTTATCATTAATGATGAAAAGCTATCAAGTAGCATAAAAACGGATGAAGTAATTAATTTTCCAGAGGTAAAACCAATTGATGGTTATACCTTTGATGGATGGTACATAGGTGAAAATAAAGTAGATGATGATACTTTATATAAAGAAGCAATTGGTGATACTTTTACCGCTAAGTTTATCCCTAATACTTATCAAGTAAAGTTTATTCATTTTGATAAAGAAGAAACAAAAGAAATAAAAACCGATGAAGAAATAATTTTACCTGATATTGAAGTAATCAAAGGTTATACATTTCTTGGATGGTATACGGGAGATATTAAGCTTGAAGAACATACCAAATATAGTCATACCCTAGGTTTAATAATCGAAGCTAAGTATGTAGCTAATACTTATCAGGTAACTTATCAATATTTTGATTCTATTTATAAAGAAAATATAACTTATGGTTCTTATCTTAAACTTTATATCCCAACTGTTACTGGTTATGATTTTATTGGTTGGATGTATAATGATCAAGAGTTTAAGGATCAGACTTATCTTATAGATAGTGATATTACCTTAGTTGGTGTTTTTAAGAAAAAAGAAAAAATAGCCTTAAACTTAGAAACTTTCCTAGGTGAAGTTGATAATTTAATCGATAAAGAAGATCGGGAGGTAAGTTTACCAATTCCTAAAAAAGAAGGCTATAAATTTAAAGGATGGTATAATGATATCTTCTATACCACCAAAGTTGAAACTATTAACCCTACAACTTATGATAATTCTATTCTTTATGCCTATTATGAACTAGATGATGCTTCCTTGAAAGATCAAATCATTATTACATCATTAAATAAAGTTTCAAGTGATTATAACGATGTTGTTTTATATCAAAAAGGAGTAAATATTAGCGCTTCTACCTATTGGCACAAGATTTTATTAAAAGAACAAGATGGAAATTATTATATTTCTGCTATCGGCATTAGTGGAAGTAAACTAAGTAATTTAGGTGATTATGATTATGTTATCTTAGTATATCAAACAAGCCCATTATATGAAAAAATCGTAAGTGGAGATTACTCCGTTGGTGATAAAATTAAATTTATCGTAGATTTTAATGAAATGAATAATGTAAATATCGCTAGTATCATTAAAGTTGATTTAAGTAGTGAACAAGAAGAAGCTAAATCTTTCCTTATTAATAAATATTCATCAATAGTTAATGTCGATAAAAATCTTGAATTAGTTGAAAGTTACAAAGCATTAACAATTACTTGGAGTTCTAGCTTACCAAATGTTATATCTATTAAAGGTATTTTCCATAAACCTAATGTTAATGTTATCGTCACTCTTTGTGCTTATATAAATAATGTCGAAATCTATAAATTTAGTGTAAATGTTGAAGGCTCATCTTCATCAATATCCGCTCTTTCGACGGGATATATTTATACACCATATACGATTACTCAAAATGCCATGAATAAACTTGATATAATTTATTGTGCTTTCCTAGAAATTGATGATAATGCTGATTTCACTAATCTTTCATCATTCTTAAATAAAGTAAATAATAACATTATTCCCAAAGCTATAAACTCAGGAACAAAAATTGTAATATCTATTAACAAAGGTACTTCATCATCCTTTTCAACTGTTTCTGCTTCTAGTACTTTAAGAAACAAACTAGCCGTTAATTTGTTAAAGTTATTAAAAGAATATAACTTTGATGGCATTGATATCGACTGGGAAACCCCAAGTACAGCCGAAAAAACTAATTTTACTTTACTTATGAAAGAACTATATAATGTAATCAAAGCTAGTAACTCTAATTATTTAATTACTGCTGCCATTGGTGGTGGTATGTGGCAACCACCAAAATATGATTTAGTTAACTCTAAAGATTATTTAGATTATATAAATCTAATGACTTATTCCATGGCAACTGGATCAGGCTACTATCAAAATGCGTTATATCCTTCCACTAAAGGTGCAACTCTTACTAGTTGTTCCATTGATGAAAGTGTAAAACTTTATAATTCTTATGGCATTCGAAATGAAAAAATCTTAGTTGGTATTCCTTTTTATTGTACATTACAAACAAACTCTAAAGGACCAGGATCAAAAACTGGTCAAGGTAAATCTATTTGGTATAATGCCATGTTAAATAATTATCCATTATCTAATACAATGAAAGAATGTTTCGATGAAGAATGCTGTGTACCTTATCGCTATGATAAAGAAAACTCTATTTTCATATCTTATGATAATGAAAGAAGTATCATGTTAAAATGTCAATATATAAAAGTTAATAACTTGGCAGGAATCATGTACTGGCAATATGGTCAAGATGTATCAGATATGTTAACGGATGCTATTTATAAATACATAAAATAAAATTAGTATAAAAAACTATTTACCATTTTTAAAAAAAAGTTGATTTTGGTAAATAAATATGATATAATATAAATGTGAGGTGAGATAATTATGAAGTTAATGGAAAGAAAACAATATCTTGATAAACTAATTAATGTTATTGGAACTCCTGATATTAAAGTAATCACGGGAGTTCGTCGTAGTGGTAAATCAAAGCTTCTGGAGTCTTTTAAACTTTATATAGAAAATAATATTCCGAATCATAATATCATACATATTAATTTTAATTTGTTAGAAAATAGTCATCTACTTCGATTTGATATTCTTTATGATTATATTAATAAATGCTATGACAAAGATAAAAATAATTTTGTGTTGATTGATGAAGTGCAAATGTGTGTTAATTTTGAAAAAGCAATTAATAGTTTACATGCAACGGAAAAATATGATATTTATATTACAGGATCAAATGCTTTTTTGCTAAGTTCGGATCTTGCTACACTATTTACAGGTAGAACTTTTGAAATTAAAGTTTATCCGTTTTCATTTGCAGAATATATGAAATATTTTTCATACACTGATATGTATAGTGCATTTGATAAATACGTACTTGAGGGAGGAATGTCGGGGTCATATTTATATATTGATCAAGAAGCAAAATATGATTATATAGAAGACGTTTTTAATACTCTTATTGTAAGGGATATTCATCAAAAATACAAAATTAGAAATACACAATTAATGGATCGAATCATTTATTTTTTATTGGATAATATATCCAATCTTACATCAGTGCGTAATATAACGGCCACTTTTACAAATGCCAATGAAAAAGTTAATCATAACACGGTAGGTACTTACATACAGTATTTATGTAATGCATTTGTTTTTTATAAAATTCGTAGATATGATATTAATGGAAAAAAATATCTTTTGAGCAATGATAAGTATTATTTAAGTGATCATACTTTTCGTTATGCTAAACTAGGTACGAAGAATATGGATTATGGTAGAATATATGAAAACATTGTAGCAATTGAACTTTTACGAAGAGGTTATGAGGTATACGCTGGTATTCTTTATAAAAAAGAAATTGATTTTGTAGCAATTAAACGAAATGAGAAAATTTACATTCAAGTATCTGATGATATTTCTAGTGAATCAACTTTTAACCGCGAAGTCTCACCATTATTTCAAATTAAGGATGCCTATCCTAAAATATTAATTGCTAGAACTAAACATGATGAATATCAATATGAAGGAGTTAGGATTATTGATATTTCTAATTGGCTTTTATCTTAAAATTAAAAAGACAGGTATTGTAGAATGCTTTCTACTACACCTGCCTTTTTTAATTTTCATCAATAGCCGCTTTAGAGCCAAGGGGTTTATCGGTACCAACTTCATAATCATCATTATTAGGAAGATTTATTTTTTTAATTTTTATTTGTTTTAAAGTTACTAAAACTAAAGAAGATAAAACTTTGTTTTCATTTTCTTTTTCTAGTTCGATTAAATAACTGATATTTTTTTCAAAAGTCTGTTGAATAATTTGATTCTTACTAAGAATATTATCTATTTGGTTTAAGAAACTATAATCAAAAGTAATTAAGTATCTATTTTTAGTATCAGGTATCATAACGAGTCTCCTTTATAAATATATTATAACAAGAAGAGATAAAAAAAAGATTATTTTAGATAAATTTTTTAGCAAAAAAAATGTTTTCATGATATAATATTTTAGTAGTAGAAAAAGAAGGTAAAATAAAAAATGGATAAAGTAAAAGAACTTTCTAATTTAATTAAAAAAAGTAATTATATTGTTTTATTTACGGGAGCTGGTTTTAGTGTTGCTAGTGGTATTCCTGATTTTAGAAGTGCCAGTGGCATTTATAATGAGAAATATAAAACTTATTTAAAACCAGAAATAATTCTTTCTCATTCCTTTTTTGTAAATAATCTAAAAGATTTCTATGCCTTTTATAAAGAAAAATTAATTTATCCTTCGGCTCTTCCTTCCCCTGCTCATATCTATTTTTCAGGGTTAGAAAAAAAGGGAAAATTAAAAGCCGTTGTGACACAAAATATTGATGGCCTTCACCAAATGGCTGGAAGTAAAAATGTTTATGAACTACATGGTTCCGTAAAAAGAAATTACTGTCTAAAATGTCATAAATTTTTACCTTTAGAAAAAATTCTTGAAAGTGATATTCCCTATTGTGAATGTGGAGGATTAATAAAACCAGATGTGGTTTTGTATGAAGAAAGCTTAGATATGGATATTTTAGAAGGAGCTATTAAAGAAATTAGTAAAGCCGATTTATTGATTGTGGCAGGTACATCATTAGTTGTAAATCCTGCTGCTAGTCTAATTAATTATTTTTGCGGTTCTAATCTTGTTTTGATTAATAAATCAAAGACCCCATATGATAATATAGCAAACCTTGTAATTAATGAAGATATTGTAAAAGTAGTTGAGGAATTAAAAAATGACGATAGAAATGATAAAACCGAATGATAATTTAAAGAAATTAGGATTTAGTGATGTAGATATTATTAACTTAAATAGAGCTTTAGAAAGTACTAATCTTAACTTAATTAAAAATGATTTAGAAGTAACTAATCTTATGGACTTATCTTTTTATCTTTTAAGTGACAAAGATTTTAAAAAAACTTTTTTAAATAACTATATTATTAAAGATGTGAAGAAAGAAGAAAATAAGACTCTTTTTTACAAATGGAATTTAATGATTAATATTTTATCTATTGATTACAAAAAAGAAACATTAGATAATAAAATAAAAGAAATATTAGAAGAAATAAAAGATGAAAAAAGAAGTTACAATAGTTTAATTGATGCTTTTTTAGAAATGAAAAGAGGACCATTTAATGATACCGTTTCGGCTTATAATTTATGTTCAAAAGTGGCAGAAATAGAAAGAAGTGGTTGGGTAATAAAAAAAGTTGGCACCTTTCATAAGGAAAGTATCGCTGAGCATATGTATAATATGTATTTGATGGCAGCCTTCTTTTTACCCGAAAAAATGGATGATAAAGAATATGATAAAAATAAAATCTTAAAGATGATTATGATTCATGATTTAGCAGAGACTTTAACAGGAGATATTCCTAATCCTTCTAAAAAGGAAGCAGATGAGGTGAGAGAAGATTTAAAAGCTAAATCAATTTGGTGTAAACTAATTTATGATGGTAATCAAAATGGTAAAGTTTTTTATGATTTATGGGAAGAATGGTATTATGCTACGAGTATTAATTCCCTGATTGCTCATGATTTTGATATTATCCAGTTAATATATCAGTTTATGACTTATGCTACTCTTTATAAGGATACATTTAGTAGCGAGGATGTTTTAAACTGGACCAAGAGAAAACCTGTAACCGAGATTGGTAAAAAAATCTATCAAGAAGTAATAACAAATAATCCTAAATTTAAAGAAAGGTCTAAAGAAATATATGGAAAAGAAAATAGTTTATGAGAATAATACCTCATTTAATCAAGATTTGATTAAACGTTATATGAAATCTTTTACGAAAAGTTTTAAATATTTAATAATATTTATTGCTTGCTTTGCCGCTGTATTAGCAGCTCTTGCAATTACTACTAGTAAACTTGTTTGGATTGCTTTTGGGTTAGTTATTGTTTGTGCGATTATTTTAACGATAACAAACATGAAAGCTGTAAAACAATGCCGGATGGCTCTAGAAAAATATGAAGGATGTAAATATCAATATATCTTTTATGAAGATGAAATGGTGATAACTTACAATTTTAAGGAAGAAGAAAAAATGGCTAGTGTAAATTACACCGAAGTCAAAAATGTTTATTTAAACAATGGTTTATTAGCTTTATCACTTAAAGATAATACCGCTTTATTTGTCGATGTAATGAATGATTTAGATAAGGATAGTTATCAAGAAATATTTAGTATTCTAACATCTTATACAAATAAACAATAAAAATTTTAAAAAAAAGATGTCTTTTTGGTTAATAGTAAAAATGATGGTTTCTATTATAATAAAAAAAGACATTTTTTTACAATAAAAATAAAAAAAAGACTTTCAAAAATTAAAAAAATAAGGTATAATGTTATATGAAAAGAATCCTATTTTTATGCCATGGTAATATTTGTAGAAGCCCCATGGCCGAAGCTATTTTAAAAGAAAAATTAAAGTTAAGAAAACTAGATAAAGACTACTATGTATCTAGCATGGCCTTATCAAACGAAGAAATAGGTAATATCATCTATTATAAAGCTAAAGAAACCCTAGAAAAACATCATATAACTTCATTTAGTCATATAGCGGTAAAATTTAAAAAAGAAGATTATGAAAAGTTTGATTATATTTTTATCATGGATAAAAATAATCAAAGATACATTGAACAAATTATGGGAACTTTAACTTTACCAAAAGTTAAGTTATTAGGAAATTATATTAAAGATGGTTATGAAATTAGTGATCCTTGGTATAGTAGAAGATTTGAACAAACCTATGATGAAATTGATAAAGCTTTAGATGTTTTCTTGAAGGAGGAGTTAAGATGAGTTATGAACAAGATTTTAAAAACTTTTTAGATAAATATAATGTTATGGGGGCAACTTCTCTAATTACATCTAAAGATAAAATCATTAAAAAAGCATATTATGGTTATGAAAATTTTGAAACTAAAACGCCTACCACTTCAAAAACCACTTATAGAGTGGCATCAATTTCTAAAGTAATTGTAGCATTAGCTATAATGAAACTTTACGAAGAAGGAAAGTTAAAACTAGATGAAGATATTAGTAATTATTTAGGATATAAAGTTAGAAACCCTCATTTTTTGAATGATGTTATAACAATTAAAATGTTAATGACTCAAACTTCGAGCTTAAATGACTGTGGAGATGGTAAAAAAGGTTATTACGGAAGTGAAGCCGGTTTTACGTATATTCCCTTAAAAGATATTATTGCTAATAGTAATTCCTTTTACTATGACCAAAACGTTTGGACTTTAAATAAACCCGGTAGTACCTTTTTATACTGTAATCTTGGTTGTGGCATTTTAGTTTGTATTGTAGAAAAAATAACAGGAAAGTATTTTATGGATTATTTAAGAGAAATTATGTTTGATCCTTTAGAAATTCCCTTTGGCTTTAAATTAGAAGATATCGCCGATCCTACAAATCTTGCAACTCATTATTCGTTTGAAGATGATTCGTTTATTCCTTATCGTACCTATCAAACTTTTAAAGAAAATCAAAGTAAATTGTTTAGTCTTGGTGATAACTTTACAGGTTTTGCGGGAGGGCTTTATATCACG
This sequence comes from uncultured Bacilli bacterium, assembly GCA_934098295.1. Lineage (GTDB taxonomy): Bacteria > Bacillota_I > Bacilli_A > ML615J-28 > CAG-313 > UBA1737. Next base: position 32,357 of record CAKONV010000006.1, read on the forward strand.
GCTAATGATTTAACTAAAATAATGTTTTTACTTATGAACAATGGTATCTATAAAGATATACGTTTATTTAAAGAAGAAACTATTAAGTTAATGAAACAGGTTCACTGGCAAGGAACTTCTTATGATGAAGCTTATAAAATGAAGGGACTACAATTAGTAATTTTAGATAGTTTTAAAGAGAGACTTTACGGTCATTTTGGTAATGCGTATGGCTTAAGAGCCTTTATGCTTTTTAATGATAATAATGGTTATATTTTTATCAGTAATGGTGGCGACTATTTAGGGGATGGCGATCATTTAACAATTTTGTTAAAAGATGTTATTAATTTTATGTTAGAAAATAAGGAATAAGGACATGAAGAAAATAAAAATAATATTTGTAATGCTAATTTTAAGTTTTTTTCTTTTTTCTTGTAAAAAAGAATATCAAGTAAACCTTCATATTGATGATGAAGTTGTTAGTTTAAAAGTTGAAAAGAATGCTCAAATAGATTATAATAATCCGTTAAAAGATGGCTATAAATTCGTTGGTTGGTACACCGATGAAGCTTATCAAAATGAATATAAGATAGAAGAAAAAGTTCTAAAAAATCTTGATCTTTATGCTAAGTTTTTAAAAATTTATAAAGTAACAATCTTTAATGGTGAAAGTGAAGAAGTTGTTGAAGTCTTAGAAGGTGAAAAACTAGGAAAACTAGATGATATCGAAAAAGAAGGCTATAAATTTTATGGATGGTATCAAGATATAAATTGTACAACTCTTTATGATTTTGATAACATCGTAACTAGCGATTTTACCATTTATGCGAAACTTGAAATGGAAAAATACACCGTAAGTTTTATAACTAATGGTGATTCCATCCAAAAACCATTAAGCGTTAAAGCAGGAACGGCTGTAAAAGCCCCATCTAATCCTTCTAAACTAGGATATAAATTTTCCTACTGGGCAAGCGATATAGAGGGAAGAGAAAAATATGATTTTTCAACACCCGTAACAAGCGATATAACTTTATATGCTTTTTATGAAGAAATAAACTATGAAGAATTTTTAGATAATTTAATCCCTGAAGTAATTACCGATGATTTAGTTTTACCAACTGATGATGGTGAAAATGAATATAGTTGGTCTTCAACTAACGTTAATATTTTAAATGCTAGTGGAATTTATTCCCCACGTAGAACCGATACAACAATTACCATCTTTTTAGAGGTCAGCAATAGTTATAGTCCTGAGACTTTAAAATTTGAAAGAAAAGTAACCGTAAAAGGATATAATTTAAAAAAATTAGAAAGTGGTAAAATCGTAATAGGTTATACATCTTCTTGGTATTATCAAAGATATAGTGATGTCTTATTAGATACCGTAGATATTTTAGATTTAAGTTTTGCTTACGTAAATAGTGATGGAACCCTTGACTTAAAAGATATTGCATCAATTATGACTAGCGTTATTTCGCAAGCTCACAAAAAAGGAAAAAGAGTGGTTTTAAGTATTCAAGGTTCTGAAAGTTCTGCAACCCATTCCACTCAAGCCTTTAGTGATTGTGCTGCCTCAAGCACTTTAAGAGAAAAACTAGCAACTTCCATTGTAGATGTAATTGATAAATACCATTTTGATGGTGTTGATATCGACTGGGAATACCCGGGAACGGCCTCAAGACCTGTCGATGTCGATAGAACTAATTTTACCTATCTAATGGCGGAAATTAGAAGTAAATTAAATAGCTACGGTAAAGACTATTTATTAACATCAGCAATTCCTGGCGGACCGGATGGTTATAGCCGTTTTGAAATGAAAAAACTAGTTGATTATTTTGATTACTTCAACATGATGAGTTATGACTTAGTATCAAACTCTAAAGGTTCTCACCATAGTGCTTTATATAAATCAAGCATAATGGGAGGAACTCTTGATGGTTGCAGTATTGATGAAACTGTCAAATTGTGGGAGGCTCAAGGCGTACCTAGCAATAAAATATGTTTAGGAATGGCCTTTTATAGTAAATCAATAACCGTAAGAACGGATAGAGACAATGGTATTGGTGTTATTAGACCAATTGGGTCAGTTGTAACTTATAAAAACGTAACTTATGAAAAATTGATAACAACTGAATTTCCATTACTAGGAACTACATCTAGTTATTATTATGATGAAAGTTCTTGTGCTCCAACTATTATTAATTCATCGAAGTTATTCTATACTTATGATAATGAAAGATCTCTTATCGAAAAATGTCACTATGCTACCACTAATAATTTAGCTGGTGTAATGATTTGGGAACTAGGAGAAGATCATACTGATACGCTAATTAAAGCTGTAGGTCAAGGAATGGGTAAAGTAGAAAGTAATGACTATATCGCAACCGGATACTTAGAAAAGATGGTTAACGAAAAGCTAAACCTAAAATTTATAAGAGAAGTTGAAGAAAGCTCTTTAAAAGAAAATGTCAAAATTATAATTAATAATCAAGAATTAGGAAGCCTTAATGGTAATACCCTTACCCTTTTAAAAGAAGGAACCCTAGAAATTACTGTTATGGATCCAACTAATGATATTGTTTATAGTAAACTAATTATAACGATTAAATAATAATATAACGAAAGGAAAAGGAAATATGAAAAGACTAATCTATTTATTTTTAATATTAACTTGTTTGTTCATTAGCGGTTGTGATGAACCTGACACACCTACGCCTGATGATGAAAAATATTATGCTGTTTCCTTTGATACCGGTATTAACTATATTATTGAAACGAAAAATGTCAAAGAAGGAAGTCTATTAGAAGAACCAACCGATGTTTTAATAAGAGAAGGCTATTTGTTTAAAGGATGGACAACTATTAATAACGATTATACAAGTCTTTATGATTTTTCAACGCCAGTAACAAGTGACTTTACTTTATATGCCTATTATGAAAAAGATCACTTTGATTATAGCGTTTATTTAGATGAATATGTCCCAAGCATTATTGGTGAAGACTTAGAATGGCCAACGCAAATTGGCGATGCTCATCTAATCTGGGATACGAGCGATTATACCCTTTTATCAACAACAGGAAAAGTATACCCAGCTAGAACTAAGAAAGAAGTAACTGTAATGTTAGAAGTATACAATAATGGTGATAGATACTATTATAGTAAAGATGTTACCATTAAAGCCTTGGAACTAAAAGAATTAGAAAGTGGCAATCTTACGGTTGGCTATTATTCAAGTTGGAACTTTTTTGGTTACACTGATGAAACTTTAGAAACATTAGATATTGTTAATTTATGCTTTGCGTATGTCGATAGTAATAACGGCTTAATTTTAAGAGAACTATATGCGGTTATGAACCAAGTATTAGAAGCTCACAAAAAAGGTGTAAGAGTATTACTATCCGTTCAAGGATATGGTAGTGATGGAACTAACTTTTCTTTAGCTGCTAAAACCAAAGAATCAAGAGAAAAACTTGCTCAAAACATGTTAGAAGTATGTGAAAAATATCACTTTGACGGTATCGATATCGACTGGGAATATCCAGGCTTTAATACCGGAACCTCAACCGCTATTGATAGAGCTAACTACACCCTTTTGATGCAAGAAATCTATGAAACCTTAAAAGCCAAAGATCCAACCTATCTTTTAACTGCCGCTATTCCGGGAGGTCCATACCTAACTAGTAGATTCGATCTTGCTAATGTTCATAAATATTTAGACTTTATTAATATAATGACTTATGATCTTCAAAGTAGTGGTAGAGCTACTCACCATACAGCTTTATATCCATCTTCAGCCACAATCTCTGGCTGTTCCGTTGATGAAAGTGTAAAATCATATTTAAACCAAGGGGTACCAGCTGAAAAAATCGTAATTGGTATTGCCTTTTATGGAAAATATACGGTATCTTCATCCCTTGGTGGAAGTGGCTCATCTTATAAATCAATAACCTACACAAAAATCTTGAGCGACTATCTTAATAATCCTAATGCTTCCTATTATAACGGCTTTGATGAAATCGCCAATGCTCCGTATATCTTAGATTATACTAATGGTTATTTTATAACCTATGACAATGAACTATCCGTTGAAAGAAAATGTCAATATGTCTTAAACAATAAACTAGGTGGCGTCATGGTTTGGGAAATAGGTGAAGATATGAGTGGAAATCTCGTAAGTGTTATTAACAAAACAATGAAAATGGAGAAATAAAATGAAAAAATATACACCAATATCAATGGTTAAAAATGGTCGATATGTTTTTTATCATCAAGAACTATCTAAAGATGATCAAACAATCATCTTAGAAAAGATTCAAAATTTAATAAATGAAAATCAAGAATATTGTGATAAAATAAACTTCGATAATTTATGTAACTTATTTTATACAATTTCTGCTTATCAATTGTTAATAACCAAAAACAAAACTAAAGAAGAAGCAATCAACATTTTATCAAATGCTATGTATAGCTTTTTAACTAGTAGTAAAGAAAAGTACGAAAAACTATTTAAATCAAATTTATTCTTTAAACTTGCAAGAATATTTATTCCTAAAATGATGGTAAAACAAAACGGTCATGGTTGGATTTTAGAAAAAAATGAAGGCGACAAAAAAACAATTAAATTTACCTGTCACTTATGTCTAATGAAAACCATATGTGATAAATATAATGTTTCTTTCTTAACACCAATCTTTTGTGGGGCGGATTTATATCAATATAATAACCTCCCTTATACATCATTTCATCGTCATGAAACCATTGGAAAAGGTGGCACTAAATGTGATTTCATGTTTAAAAGACATGATAAGGGCGAACAAATTGTACGTGAAGAAAATGTCTAAATAAATATAATAATTTTATAAAAAGAGATGTGTAAATTTCTTAAACAAAAAAGAATTGGTGAAAAAATTATAATTGAATAATATTATTAAAATGTAAAAAATGTGTTGATTTAATTCAACACATTTTTTTAATAGCTAAGAATAGTAAAAAACATAACAAAATGTATTTTTTTACAATTTCTTTACAATTATTTACGAGAATATGGTATTTTTAAAAAAAATAAGAGAGTAAAATATTGGTGTAAAATTTAATTTAAGGAGAAAAAAATTAATGAAAAAGATTTTTATGATGTTAGCAGTAGTATTAACATTTAGTGTATTAGCTGCTAACAGTAGTTGCAAAAAGCAAGATGATACAGAATTTGATACGGAAAAATTAGTTACAAGATATTCAAGAGATGATACATCAGGAACTAGAGATGGTTTCTTCACTGCTGTTGGTTATGAAGAAGCCAAAACTGATAATACCAAAATTCCTAATGCTTCTATTGTTTCAGATAACTCAGCTATGATTTCATCAGTTATTAATGATGAATTTGGAATTGGTTATGTATCTTTAGCTTCTTTACCTATTGAAGGATTGAAAGCTTTAAAGTTTGAAGGGGTTGAAGCCAGCGAGGAAACTGTTATTAGTGGTGAATATAAGTTATCTCGTAATTTCAATTATATCACAACCACTAGTGATAATTGTACAGAAAAAGAATGGTTATTAGTAAGAGCATTTGTTCTATTTATTACAAGTAAAGAAGGCCTTGCTATAATTTCTAGTCATGATGGTATCTTAGTTAATGATTATTCAAAAGCTTTAACTTTCAATGAGTTATTAAACTTAAAAGGAAATGAAGATTTATTAACTTTATGTAATACCCCATGTGATGCATCAAAAAGAACGGAAATTAAGTTTGGTGGTTCAACATCAGTAGAAAAAATCGCAAAAGCCTTAACAGCAAGTTTTGAAAACTTATGTCCTTCCTTTGTAGCTGTTCATAATCATACTGGTTCTGGTGCTGCTTATAAAGGAACTCAAGGTAGTGAAAAATCTTCAACAAATAGTATGCATGTTGGTTTCCTATCAAGAGAATTAAGTAGTAACGAAAAAGCCGCTGAAGGTACTTCAGAATTACTTTGTAAAGATGGAATTGTTGTAGTTGTCAATGCTAAAAATACTTGTATTGATAATTTAACCGCAAAACAACTAGTTACAATTTATTCAAAAGAAAACACTAAATGGAGCGATTTACTTAAGTAAGCACTACTTTAGTGCCTTTTTTTAAAAAAGGAGACAACATGCAAAAAGAAAAAAATAAAGTATTAAATAAAGTCTTAATAGACAAAATCATGCATTATATTTTTTTAGGAATTGGCCTTATCTGTGCATCATCAATTATTTTAATTGTTGCTTTCATTTTTATAAAGGGTTTAAGACCTTTTGTTTTAAAATATGATGGCGTAAGAATCAATTTATTTAAATTTTTATTTGGCACAAGTTATACAACTAATAAGTATGGAGTTTTAGGATTAGTGATTAATACTATTGTTATTGTTGCTTTTTCGGCTCTTTTAGCATTGCCAATTAGCGTTTTATCAGCTTTATTTATTGTTCAAGTAGCTCCTAAAAAGTTAGGAATCTTTTTCCAAATGATTGTTGAACTTTTAGCAGCGATTCCTTCTATTATATATGGTTTGTTTGGAATGGGTGTTATTAATCCTTTGGTAAGAGATTTAGCTAAAATATTTTCTTTACAAACAGCAGGAGGAATATCGATGCTATCCGTAATAACTGTTCTTACGATGATGATTGTTCCGACCATTACGATGTTATCAATAACCTCCATGCGAGCTGTTAAAAAAGATTTAATATCGGCATCCTTAGCATTAGGCGCTACTAAGTCTCAAACCAATTATAAAATTGTCATTGGTGGGGCAAAAAGTGGAATCTTTGCGGCATTGATTTTAGGAATAGGAAGAGCAATGGGAGAGGCAACGGCTGTATCAATGGTTTGTGGTGGGGCCACCGGAATTGCTATTTCCTTGTTTTCACCAACCGCTACAATAACTTCAACCATGATTCAAGGAATTCATGAATCAACAGGGTTAAATTATGATATTCGTTTTAGTTTAGGCATTGTCTTAATAGTAATCATTTTTGTAACCAATGTAGCGTTAAATTTAATAAAAAAGAGGATCAGCAAAAATGACCATTAAAAGAAAAATTTTTGATTGTTTAAGAAATGTTATGACGGCATTTAGTTTTTTTATAGCTTTGATTGCCTTAGTAAGTATTATCTTTTATGTAGTAAAAACAGGTGCTAAAACCTTATCTTTTAAATTTTTGTTTTCAGATAATGCGGAAAGCTTAAATCTAATTGAAACTAAACAAAATGGTGAAACTTTTACAAATCCAGCTATTAAAGATACTTATTTTTCCGAAAAATATGGAATTGGTTTGATTAATAGTTTTACACCAGATGGAACTCCTTGTGTGATGATTAATTATATCGCTAGTTCTTCCCCCTTTAATAGTTTAAAAATTATTAATAGTAATAATACGATCAAAGTCGAAAAGGGAGAAATAATCGATGTTTTAATTGGAAAAGATGTTAAAGATAAAGATATTATGTCTAATGCTAAAAAAGGTGCTCAAAAAATGGCTACAGCCTTAGATAGTGCCTATACAATATCTTACTTGCAATGTAAAAAAACGGGAGGCGGTATTAGAGGTTCACTTATTGCTACCTTGTATTTGATTTTACTTACCCTTCTTTTCGTTTTACCTTTAGGAATAGGAGCAGCAATTTATCTTACTCTTTATGCTAAAGAAGGTAAGTTTAAAAGCTTAATTACCAATATGATTGATGCGACAAGTGGTGTACCTTCGATTATCTTTGGTTTCGTGGGGATGATTGTTTTTATTCCTTTTGTCTCTTTATTTACGGCTAAAAGTGATTATTCAATTTTAGCAGGAGCTTTAACGATGACGATTGTTTTATTACCAGTAGTTATTAAAACTACTAGTGAAGCTTTAATTAGCATACCGAGTCATTATATGTCTTCATCCCTTGCTTTAGGTGCTACTAAGTCCCAAACTATTTTTAAAATTATTTTACCGGCAAGTTTACCAGGAATTTTAACGTCAGCTCTACTATGTATTGGTAGAATAATTGGTGAATCAGCAGCTTTAATTTTTGTTATGGGTTCATCTATAAAAGATAATATAAACATTTTTCAAGGAGCAACATCCTTATCATTACATATTTGGTCTATAACGAGAGCTGATAAACCTAATTATGAAGCTGCTTGTGCAATTTCCATAATTATTTTACTGGTGGTTTTCCTTTTAAATGTTATAGTAAAAATAATTTCTTATAAAATAAATAAAAAGAGAGGTGCATAGAAATGGAAGATATCGTATTAAGTGCTAATAATATCAATTTATTCTATGGTGAAAAACAAACTTTAAAAAATGTTAATTTACCAATTTATAAAAATAAAGTAATTGCTTTTATCGGTCCTTCAGGTTGTGGAAAATCTACCCTTTTAAGATGTTTTAATAGAATGAATGATTTAATTCCTAATTGCCGTATTGATGGTGAAATCTTATATAATAATGAAAATATTAAAAATATTGATGTTGTAAACTTAAGAACGGAAATAGGCATGGTTTTTCAAAATCCTAATCCTTTTCCTATGTCAATTTATGATAATGTTGCTTATGGCCCTAGATGTAGTGGTATTAAAAACAAAGAACAATTAAATAAAATTGTTGAAAAAGCTTTAAAAGATGCTTCTTTGTATGAAGAAGTAAAAACAAGATTAAAAGATAGTGCGTTAGGGTTGTCTGGTGGTCAACAACAACGTTTATGCATCGCTAGATGTATTGCAATGTCACCTAAGGTAATTTTAATGGATGAACCAACATCAGCCTTAGACCCAATTGCTACTTTAAAGATTGAAGAATTAATTTTAGAACTAAAAGAAAAATATACAATTGTTATTGTTACCCATAATATGCAACAAGCAACAAGAATATCCGATTACACAGCTTTCTTTTTATTAGGTGAAGTAATCGAATATGATAAAACAATGGAGTTATTCTCTAACCCTAAAAATAAAAAAACAGAAGATTATATTACAGGTAGGTTTGGATAAGATGGCTATAATTGAAAAAATTGAAAATATTAAACAACAAGTTTTAAAAATGAGCGATTGTGTTATTGAAAATATTACCGATGCTATTAGTTTTTATTTAGGTAAAAATAAAATTAAAAGTATTAACGATGATTTAATCGATCAATATGAACGCTTAATTGAAGAAATGTGCATAAACGTTCTTTTAAGAGAACGCCTTTATGCCAAAGACTTAAAAGAAGTTACGGGAGTCTTAAAACTAGTATCTGATTTAGAACGTATTGGTGATCATGCGGAAGACATTTATAACTTTTCTTTAAAACTAGAAAATTATAAGGAACCAAAAATTTTAGAAATTGAAGGACTTTCCATTTATGTTATGAACATGCTAAAACAAGCTATGAAAGCTTATATTGATAAAGACTATGATTTAGCTCAAAAAGTTATAAGTGAAGATGATTATGTCGATAATAAATATTTAGAAATTCTTGAAAAAATTTCGAATAAAAAAAATATTGATCAAGAATACTTACCATTTGCAATTTATACAACGCTTGTGGTAAAATATTTAGAGAGAATTGCTGATCATTCCGTAAATATTGCCGAATGGGCAGTCTACATTTCTTCAGGATTTTATAAAGACAAAAATATAATATAAGGTGGTAGTAGAAAATGAAAATGCTAGTATATTCAGTAGAAGATGATAGCGATATTGCGTTAATAATCAATAAAACTTTATCAAAACAAGGTTACATCGTTGAAACCTTTAATACCGGAAAAGCTTTTTGGACAGCTTTTATTGAAAAAAAACCTAGCATTATTTTATTAGATTTAATGTTACCCGATGAAAGTGGTGTTGAAATCTTAAAGAAGATTAGAAGTAATTCCTTATATAATAATATTCATATTATTATTGTATCAGCTAAACATATGATTTTAGATAAAGTAGAAGGATTAGATTGTGGAGCTGATGATTATATCGAAAAACCTTTTGATTTACTAGAACTAATGGCAAGAGTTGATGCTCAAGCTAGAAGAGTAAACAATGATAAAACTTTAAATGTTGGTGACATTTTCTTAGATATCGATAAAAGAATCTGTAAATATCAAAATAGGGAAATTGAACTAACAGGAAAAGAATTTGATATCTTAAATGCTTTAGTGACAAATTCACCTAACATTGTTAAAAGAGAAGAATTATTCGATCTAATTTGGGGTAGCGATAAAATCGTAGAAAGTAGAACTTTAGATATGCATATCAAAAGTTTAAGAAAAAAATTTAATGATGATGGGAATCTCATTAAATCAATTTATGGAGTGGGGTATAAATTAAATATATGAAAAAAAGATTAATTTTAACTAATTCAATTATTGTATCGCTAGCTTTAATTATTTTATTAAGTGTATCATGCGTATTAATTAGTAAACAAAACTATGATACTTATAGTAATCAAATTAAAGATTATCTAACAATTGCTACTAAAATATTTGATGGTAGTAATGAAAAGAAAACCGTAGACATTGTTAAAAAAAGTAATAGTGATATAAGAATAACCATCATTGATACAAATGGTAAAGTTGTTATTGATAGTGATGCTACTAATGTTGAAGAAAATCATTTAGAAAGAGAAGAGTTGCAGGGAAGTAATTTAGGAAAAGTATTTAAAAGATATTCAACAACCCTAAAGAGAGATATGTTATACGTTGCTTCTTTAGATAATGGTTATTATGTAAGAATTGCCTTGCCTGTTGGTAGCGTAAGACATGTGATTAGTCTTTATGTAATTGTAAGTATCATGGTTTTAATTTTAATTATTATTTTTTCTATCATTCTGATATCTTACGTAAATAAGCTAAGTTTAAATCCAATCAATAAAAATATGAAAAAACTAGCTGACCTTACAAGTGATAAAAAAATTAATGATGAGGTATCCATTGATGATTTACCAAGTCTTTTAAATGATATTCATCTTTCTCTAAACAAGAAAATTGAACTTATAAATAAACAAAAAGAAGAAATGATTACTTTAATTAATTCTTTAAATCAAGGTTTGATTGTAATTAATAGTGAAGGTATTATTAAAATAATTAATAAAAAGTCTTTAGCTATTTTCAATGAAAACTTAGATAATGTAATTGAAAAAAATTACGTCTACTTATTTAGAGACCTTCATTTGCAGGATTTAATTAAAGATGTCTTAATTAAGAAAAATACCAACAAATATTTACTAAATATGGAATCCCAAATTTATAAATGTGTATTAGTGTTTACGCCTTCCTTTTGGACTAATGGCGGTGTTATCATCACGTTAGAAGATGTAACCAAAGAAGAAAATTTAGATAAAATCAAAAGAGATTTCTTTCAAAATGCCTCTCATGAACTAAAATCACCACTTACAACAATTATTGGTTATGAACAAATGATTACCGAAGGAATCATTGATGATGAAGAACAAATTAAACAATATTCTTTAAAGACTTTAAAAGAAGCTAAACGTATGAATAGTATTATCATGGACATGCTAAATTTATCAGCTTTGGAACAAGAAGAAAAAGTTAAAAATAATGATGTTGATTTAAAGAAACTTATCCTAGAAATTATTGATTCTTTAAGTCAAAACATGCAAGATAAAAAAATCACCTTAGATACTTTTATTCTAGATACAACTATCAATGGTGATGAAAAACTTCTTGACGAATTAATTAGAAATTTAATTGATAATGCGATAAAATACAACAAAATAAATGGTAAAATTACGATTTCTTTAAAAAATAATGTTTTAAAAATAAGTGACACAGGTATCGGTATCAGTGATGAAAATAAACAAAGAGTTTTTGAAAGATTTTACCGTGTCGACAAGGGACGAAGCAAAGAACAAGGGGGAACAGGCCTAGGGCTTGCCATAGTAAAACATATTTGCGAGTTATATGATTATAAAATCGAATTAGATTCTATTTTAGAAAAAGGAACAACGATTACCATTTATTTTAAATAACTAAAAAAAAAACTTCACTAGTCTAATATTTATTAGATTGATGAAGTTTTTTTAAATATTTTATTATTAAATAGGGATTTATAAGAAATTTATGGTATAATCTTAGGTGTGATTTTAAAAGAAGGAAGGAGAATAAAAAATGAAGAAATATTTATTAATAACAATTTTACTAGTGACCTTTTTGTTTGCTAGTTGTAAAAAAAATTATAGTTTAGGAGGATATTCTAGATATAATTATACAAATAGTGATAAGTATCAAATTCTAAACCAAAACAAAAAATTAAGATTAGAAAAAGGCGATATCATGAATATTGATATTGATTACCTAACAGGAGATATCAATTTTATCAAAACAAATGAAGATACCATTTCTTTAGAAGAACAAATAAAAGAAGAAATGCAAGAAAATGATTTATTACATTACTTCTTAGATGAGAAAACTTTAAAACTAAAATATGCTAAAAGTAATAAAAGATATAAAATACCAACTATAAAAAAAGTTTTAAACATCTATATACCTGAAAATATCGAATTAAAAGAATTAAAGATAACAACAATTAGTGGTGATTTAAATGTTAATGATATTAAACTTACCAATTTAAAAGTTGAAACGGTAAGCGGTAATAGTAGTTTTAAAAACCTTTCTTCTAGTAGTTTTGATTTAAATAGTGTTAGTGGAAATATTGAAATTTCTAATACAATCGTTGAAACAATAGAAATAGAAACGATAAGTGGAACTTGTAACCTTAATAAAAGTACAATTAATAAAGAAGCTAAATTTAATTCTGTTAGTGGGAGTATCATTTTAAAAGAAATGAATAATGTTAATTATAACATTGTTTTTGGCACCGTATCGGGAGTTTTCTATTCAAAACTAAAATATGATTATAACGATGAACATTATGTATTTGGAAATGGTAGTATAAATGTAAAAGTAGAAACAGTTAGTGGCGATTTTAGCTTAAAACAAGGATAATAAATATGATATCAATACCAAAAAAATATTATTTAGTAGTTAATGACCGCTTTGAATTATTTTTTAGGGGAGTAATTAGAATGCATAACCCCTATCAATACTATGTAAAAGCAGAATGTGTTAAAGGCTTTACGTATAATCGTTATTTTACTTTTACGCCAACTAAAGAAGATATCGGTGAATATGAATTAAGCATTATTGTTTATGATGATGAAGGATGTATCATCGAAAAAAAATCTACTACCTTAGTTGTAAATGAAGAAGTTTCTCCAATAAGAAAATTAAATGTTCTTTGTATCGGCGATAGTGAAACCGTTAATGGTGTGTGGCCTTATGTAGGTTATTCCAAATTTGAAGGAAAATATCCTGATTCCTTAAATTTTATTGGTAAAATGAAAAAAGAAAAAATTGGATTTGAAGGATATGGTGGTTGGCAATGGAAAACTTTCTTTGATGATGAAAAGGAAAGTAGAATCTCGGAAGTTTGGATAAGTTGTAAACATCACTTAAAAGAAACAGATCTTAATAGTATTTGGATGAATGATGAATACGAATGGGTAATTGATGAAATTATGCCATTAAGGGTAAAATTTAGAAGAGGAGACTCTAATACGACCGTTGTAAATCCTGTTATTTCTTCTATTTTCAAACGGATGTTAAGCAATGAAACGTTAGAAGTTGAAAATTATGAATATGTTAATGCGAATCCTTTTTATAATCCTTTAACTAAAGAACTAGATTTTAGATACTATCTTGAAAAGAATAATTTTCCTGAACCCGATTTGATTTTTACCTTTTTAACGGGTAATGGTTTATTTTTGCCATTTTCTAAAGACTTTGTTCACAAAGAATACGCTCCCAAATTTCTTTCAAAACTTGCAAGTGCATTTCCAAATGCTTTAATTGCAACCATGGGAATTGAACTACCTTGTTGTAATGGGGGCGTAACCGCTTGTTATGGTGCTAGTGGATACTATAATGATTGGTATGGTTATGCCATCACGGCTTTTAATTATGATGAATGGTTAGAAGACTATACTATAAATAGTAATCTAAAAGATTATTTAACTTATTTTGATGTTAAAAGTCAATTTGATAGTGAATACAACTACCCATATATTCTTGCTAATGTTAATAATCGCTCCAATATTAAGGAAAGACTTGGTACTAATGGTCTTCATCCTTCTCTTGATGGTTATCAACAAATAGGCGATGCTTTTTACCGATTACTAGTTGAAATGATAAAAAAGTATAACAAAAAGAATAAATAAAATAAGAACCTAAGCTTTTTAGTTTAATACTAAAACAACTTAGGTTCTTTTAAAATATAATTACTTAATTTTACTAATTACATTACTATTTCCAAAAATATAAATATGATCATTTTCTTTGAAAACATAAGAAGCGTCAGGTACTAAAACAGAACCATTCGATAAAATAGCAATAACATTTATGTTATATTTTTTTCTTAAGTTTAAATCAAGTAAGGTTTTTTCATGCCAACTCCTAGGAACTTCTATTTCAAAAATACTAAATTTACTAGATATTTTTAGATAGTCTAAAAGATTAGTAGCATTGCACTTTACGGCTATTTTTTCTGCCATATCTTTTTCAGGATAAACCGTTTCGTTTGCTCCTGCCATCTTTAAAAATTTTGTTTGAATATCACTATTAGCCTTAGAGATAATATATTTTGCCCCTAATTCTTTTAAATGTGAAGTTATTTCTAGAGAAGCTTGAAAACTTTGACCAATAGCTACAATGCATGCGTCAAAATTTTTAATTCCTAAGTCATTCAAGACAATTTTATTCATACAGTCCCCAACATAAACATTCTCAAAATCATTAGATAATACTTCGATAACACTTTTATCATTATCAATGATACATACTTCATTACCCATTTCTTGAAGCTTATAAGCTAAATGTTTACCAAATTCACCAATTCCAATAATTAAAAAAGATTTCATGATTAACCTACCAATACCTTTCCTTCTGGTTTTTCTAATAAAATTTGTTTACTTTCTTTAAATAAGAGATTAAATAGAGAGAAAGCACCTAATCTACCTATATACATTAAAAAAGTTAAAATTAATTTGGTTGCAATACTGCAATTACCAGAAAGGCCTAAACTAAGTCCAACCGTACATAATCCGGATATTACTTCAAATAAGACATTTTCTAAAGAACAATTGCTTTCAATAGCACAAATGATAAGAGTAGCTAGCAAAGTTAAGATTAAATAAGCTTCTACTAAAGCACTAGATTGTTTAATAATAGTATTGCGAATGCGTCTTTTAAATAAAACAGTATCCTTTTTTCCCTTAGATAAAAAGATTAGATTAGCGATAACAATTACAATAGTGGTAACTTTTACCCCACCAGCTGTTGACCCTGATGAGCCACCAATAAACATTAATATTATAGTTAAGAGTTTACCAGAACTTGTTAAATTATTTAAATCAAGAGCATTAAAACCAGCGGTTCTTGGAGTAACCGATAAAAATAGGGAATTAAGAATTTTATCAGATAAAGAAAGATTAGTAAAACTTCCTAAATTACCAATTTTTGTAAATTCAAAAATGAAATATAATAGGGCTGGGATAATAACTAATAAACCATTAAAAACGAGAACAATTTTGGAATGTAGTTCGTATTTTTTAAAATTTAGCCCATGATCTAAGAAATCAGACCAAACAACAAATCCAAGTCCCCCCACAAGAATTAATCCCATAATCGTTAAAAGTACAACCCAATCACTTTTAAAATTAATTAATGATACTCCAAATAAATCAAAACCGGCATTACAAAAGGCTGATATAGAATGAAATATTCCATAATAGATGGCATCAGATGCCTTCATTGTTTTACTGAAGCAGATTGATAGAATTACTGTTCCGCAAAGCTCAAAGAAGAACGTTAAGAAAACAATTCGGCCAATTAATTTGGTAACTCCCGAAATGTTATATCCACCGGCAGATTGCATAAGGACAGTACGATTATAAATACCAATGTTTTTTTTGAAAATCATAAATATTAGACTAATAATGGTCATAAACCCTAGTCCCCCAATTTGAATTAAACAAACAATAACAATTTGTCCAAACTTAGTCCACGAAGTTGTTGGAAAGGGAATTAGTCCGGTTACACAAGTTGCACTAGTAGCAGTAAACAAGGCATCATACCAGTGAATTTTATCTTGAGTATTATTAGAAATAGGCAACAATAAAAGAAGAGTACCTATAATAATAGTAATAAAATATCCTAAAGACAATAAACCTACAATAGATAGGTGAAATTTTTTCTTTTGCATTTTTTTCCTCCGTACCTATTATAGCACAATTTATTTAAAAAGCAATTTTTTAAATTTTTTATCTAAAAAAATAGCACACATTTTAAGCAAAAATAGTATACTAAAGTAAGATGTAAAAAAAAGGAAGTAAAAATATGATTTATAATAGTCCCTTAGAATTAATTGGTAAAACGCCAATTGTTAAAATAAATGATTTTTATGGCTTTAATAATTTATACGTAAAGATTGAAAAATTTAACCTAGCGGGCTCTATTAAAGATAGAGTAGCTTTATGTATAATTGAAAATGCCATTAAAAGTGGAAAAATTAATGAAGAAACAACAGTAATTGAAGCTACGAGCGGTTCTATGGGAATAGCCTTAGCATCTATTTGTGCCCTTAAAAATTTAAAATGTATAATTGTTATGCCCTCTTCCATGTCTAAAGAAAGAATAAGTTTATTAAAGGCTTATGGAGCAACGGTTTTTTTAACAGGAAAAGAGGGTGGCATGAAGGAAGCAATTTCTAAAGTGAGCGAACTTTCTAAAAAATATAATAATAGTTTTATACCTTCACAATTTGATAATCCTGATTCGATTTTTACTCACTATACAACCACCGCAAGAGAAATTTATCAAGATTTAAACAATGTAGAATGTGTAGTATGTGGAATTGGTAGTGGGGGTAGTATTAGTGGAATTGGAAAATATTTAAAAGAAAAAAATAAGGATATTAAAATAATTGGCGTTGAACCATCATCTTCACCACTTATAAGTAAAAAAATAGTAGGTAAACATAAAATTGAAGGGATTGGAGCAAATTTTATTCCTCAAAACTTTAAAGCTAAATATGTTGATGAAATTGCCCTAGTTAGTGATGATGAAGCTATTAATTGTTCAAAAATGATGGCAAGAAAAAAAGGCTTACTAGTTGGTATTAGTTCAGGGGCCGTACTAGCCGTAGCTAAAAGATATTGTTCAAAATTTAAGAATGTCGTAGCAATTTTACCTGATGGTGGCGAAAGATATTTATCCGTAGAAGGTTTTATTGATTGAAATTATGTAAGAAAAGTATCAATAATCTTTTAAAAGAATTCTTAAATTATTTATATCCAACTTATTATTTTTCTAAAAGAACAAGAAAAAGAAAATTAAAACATGAATTAACAAAAATTTTTAAAAAATTAAAAGTAAAAGAATATAAGGTCGACACCTTTATAACATTTCTTGATCAATTAAAAGAAAACCAAAAAGAAGATTTAAAAAACTTTAAAGAAAAAGACCCGGCTTGTAACAGTTATGAAGAAGTTATTCTTTCTTATCCGGGCTTTTTGGCCATTATGGTTTATCGAATTGCTCATGAATTAGATCAAAATAAAGTTTCGCTCTTACCAAGAACTCTAAGTGAAATTGCCCATAATATTACAGGTATCGATATTCATCCTTCTGCTACCATTGGCAAACATTTTTTCATTGATCATGGAACCGGAATTGTAATTGGGGAAACTTCTTGGATAGGAGATAATGTTGCTGTTTATCATGGGGTTACACTGGGAGCTTTAAGCTTAAGCAACACCAAAGATTTAATTGGTAAGAAAAGACATCCTACCATCGGTAACAATGTTACCATTTATGCCAATGCGACCATTCTTGGTGGTAAAACAATTATTGGTGATAATACTATTATTGGCAGTAATGTTTTAATAACGAAATCTATTCCTTCAAACATGGTAGTAAAGTTAAAAAATGATAATTATGAAATAGTAAAAAAATAATTTAGCTAATATTTTAAAAAATAATTTATAAATTGATATAATAACTAAAAGAATGAGGAAAAAAGAAAATGAAAAACTACATAGAAATGTTAGAAGAAATAAAACAATATCAACCAAAAGAAAATAGTTTTGAAGAAGTAGAAAAAGAAGCCATCTTAAAATTTTTAGAAACTTATCAAGAATTTGCTTTTGACCGTAATAATTTAATTGCTCATATGACTAGTTCGGCCATTATTATAAATAAAGATAAGACCAAAGTATTATTTGCCTATCATTTAATCTATAAGTCATTTGGTTGGTTGGGTGGACATGCTGACAATGAATTTGATTTATATGAAGTAGCAAAAAAAGAATTAAAAGAAGAAAGTGGCCTAGTACACTTTAAGGAATATTCTAAAAAACCAATTTCTTTGGAAATTCTTCCCGTTTATGCTCACATAAAAAAAGGAAAGAAAGTACCAACACACCTACACTTGAATGTTACTTATGTTTTTATCGGTGATGAAACTGATTCTTTAACAATAAAAAAAGATGAAAACAATGCGGTAACTTGGATTAATATAAACGAAATAGATAAACTCGTCACTGAAGAAGAGATGAAGGGTGTCTATAAAAAAATCCTAGATAAAATAAAAGTTAGCAACTATGTTAGTTAATGCTAACTTTTTTGGTATAAACAAGCAATTTTTGTATATAATTAGTGAAAAAATGGTAAAATATATATAGAGGAAAGATATGGACTTTAAACGAACAAACACAAAAATATCATTATTAGAAGATTATTATTCACATTTTAATGAAGATCATCGCTTAAAAACTCGTCATGGTATGGTCGAATTTGTTACATCAACTAAGTATATTTTAGAATATTTAAATGATGACTTTAGTAAAAAAATTCTTGATGTTGGTGCTGGTACTGGTGCTTACAGCATTTATTTTTCAGAAAAAGGATATGATGTAACAGCTGTTGAATTAGTAGAACACAACATTGAAATATTCAAAAAGAAAAACAGCAAAGCTAAGATTTTTAAAGGCAATGCTATGGATTTATCAATGTTTGCTGATTCTTCTTTTGAAGTAGTTTTATTATTTGGACCTATGTATCATCTTCTTTTGGAAAGTGAAAAACTAAAAGCCTTAGAAGAAGCCAAAAGAGTTGTCAAAAAAAATGGTCGCATATTCGTGAGTTATTATATGAACGACTATGCTATTTTAACGTATGGTTTTATAAAAAAACATATTTTAGAATCCATTGAAGAAGGTAGAGTCGATAAGAACTACCACATGCAAAATTTAAAAGATGATTTATACTCAATGGTAAGAATTGAAGACATTGATAAATTTAATAAACTTACCCTTTTAAAACGTGAAAAAATTATAGCTAGTGATGGCGCTAGTAATTATATTAGAGTTGCCCTAAATGCTTTAAGTGAAGAAGAATTCAAAGAATACATTAAGTATCATCTTTCGATATGTGAAAGATATGATATGTTAGGTGCTAGTGCTCATTTGTTAGATATCGTTTATAAAGAATGAAAGGAAAAGAAATGAAACAAAAATATAGTATTCAAGGAATGTCTTGTGCTTCTTGCAGTGCTCATGTAGATAAAGCTGTAAGAGAATTAAAGGGAGTAAAAGATGTAAATGTTAATTTATTATCAGCTTCAATGGTAGTTGAATTTGATGATAATATTTGTAATGATGATACTATAATTAAAGCTGTAAAAAGTGCTGGTTACGGCGCAAGCTTATTTAAAAAAGAAGTAGGCGTTAAAGATAATAGTACCCATGAACTAAAATTATTAATTACTGCTTTTATATTTTTAATTGTACTTATGTATGTTTCCATGGGCCATATGATATCTCTACCCTTACCAAGTTTTTTAACTGGTCATAAAAATGCTTTTAACTTTGCGTTAACACAACTTATTTTAGTTACGCCAATTCTTATAATTTATCGTCGTTACTTTATATCAGGCTATAAAAAGTTATTTAAAGGTGGTCCTAATATGGATTCCCTTATCGCTATATCGGCTACGGCTTCAATTGTTTATGGAATCTATGCTCTTGTAGAAATTGCGATAGGATTAAAAAATAACGATATGGAATTAGTAAAGGTTAATCATGAAAACTTATATTTTGAGTCAGCTGGTATGATTTTAACTTTAGTTAGCTTTGGAAAATATCTGGAAAGTTTATCAAAGAAAAAGACAACTTCGGCTTTAACGAAAATGATGGATTTATCACCTAAAAAAGCTATCTTAGAAAGTGGTAATGAAGAAGTAGAAGTTTTAGCGAGCGATTTAAGAGTTAACGATGTAATAATTGTAAAAAAAGGAATGGTCATTCCTATTGATGGTAAAATAATTTCCGGTAGTGGTTCAATCGATCAAGCTAACATTACGGGTGAAAGTATGCCGGTCTATAAGAGCGTTGGTGATGAAGTATTTTCCGCAACAACCCTAACAAATGGTTACTTGAAAATTTCTGCTGAAAAGGTTGGTGAAGATACCTCATTTGCTAGTATTATCCGTTTAGTTGAAGAAGCTAGCAACTCCAAAGCACCTATTTCTAAACTTGCTGATAAAATTGCTGGTATCTTTGTACCTATTGTAATGGAAATTGCCTTATTGACTTTTGTTATCTCATATCTAGTTGGTAAAGATTTTAATCTATCATTCAACTTTGCCATTTCCGTATTGGTAATTGCTTGTCCATGTTCGCTTGGTCTAGCTACCCCCGTTGCGATAATGGTTGGTACTGGTAAAGGTGCTGAAAATGGTCTTTTAATTAAAAATGCTGAAATATTAGAAAAAGCTGGTTCTATTAAGACCGTTGTCTTAGATAAAACGGGAACGATAACAGAAGGACATCCAGAAGTTGTAGATTTTATAAAATTAGATTCTGGTGCTGATGTTTTAGGTATTGTTAATTCTTTCGAAGCTTTATCAGAACATCCATTAGCTGTGGCCATAACTAATTATGCTAAAAAAAGATATGCTCAAACTTATGATGTAAAAGACTATGAAACCCTAGAAGGTAAAGGTATCAGTGGAGTTATTGATAATAAAAAATATTATGTTGGTAATGAAAGAATTTTAGTTGAAAAGAATCTTCTTGATGAAAAACTAAAACAACAAATTTCAACATTTTCAAAGGAAGGAAAAACCGTACTTAGCGTTTTAGATGAAAAAGATGTGTTAGGCTTAATAACAATTAAAGACCAAATCAAAAAGACTTCTAAAGATGCTATTAAGAAACTAAAAAAAGAAGGAATTGAAGTTGTTATGCTTACCGGTGACAACAAAGAAACGGCTTCTAAAATCGCTTCCGAGGTAGGTGTCGATAAAGTAATCGCTGAAGTATTCCCTCAAGACAAAGAAAAAGTAATTGAAGGCTTAAAAAAAGATAAAAAACATTTAGTAGCTATGGTAGGTGATGGTGTCAATGATGCCCTAGCCTTAACAAAAGCCGATTTAGGAATTGCTATCGGTGCTGGTAGCGATGTTGCTAAAGACTCAAGTGATATCATTCTATTAAGAAGTGATTTAATGGATGTTTTAAATGTTATTATGCTAAGTAGAAGAGTATTAAAAACTATTAAGGGAAATTTATTCTGGGCTTTCTTTTATAATTGCATTGGTATAATATTAGCTTCAGGGTTATTGTATGCCCCTTTCTCAATTAAACTAAATCCTATGATTGGTTCTCTAGCCATGAGTTTATCGAGTGTGTTTGTTGTATGTAATGCTCTTACAATTAATTTCTTTAAAGTAAAATCACAAAATGAGGTTGTAAATAATACTAAACCCCAACTTTCTAAGGTAACACTAGAAGTTGAAGGAATGATGTGTGAACATTGTGTAGGTCATGTTGAAGAAGCTTGTAAGAAAGTAGATAATGTTGTAAGTGCTAAAGCTTCTTTGAAAAAGAAAAATGTTGAAATTGAATATGAAGAAAACATCAATTTAGAAAAAGTAAAAACAGCCATTGAAGAAGCAGGCTATAAAGCTAAATAATTAAAAATAACGAAACATTAATTGAATATAAGAATAAACTTTATTTTGTTCTTATATTTTTTTTTAAAAAAAATTAAAAAGCATAAATTAACAAAAAATATAAAAATCATATTTCCATCATTTTTTTGCATTTTATGCTATTATATATTATATATGAAAAGAGGATTTATCATGAAAAAATTAGTTCAAGGTTTATATGTAGGCGAAAGAGCATTATATGATTTTCATGATGCTATCATTATTGATTCAACATTTGCTGATGGTGAATCACCACTAAAAGAAAGTAGTAATATTCAATTATTAAATTGCATTTTTAAATGGAAATATCCTTTATGGTATTGTGATAATATAAAAGTTGAAGGAAGTGTTTTGTTAGATACTGCTCGTAGCGGAATTTGGTATACAAAAAATATTGAAATGACTGATTGTCAAATTGAAGCACCAAAGACTTTCCGTAGAGCAAGTAATATTAAACTTACCTCTTGTACGTTACCAAACGCCGAAGAAACCCTTTGGACATGCAATGATATTATTTTAAAGGATGTAAGTGCTAAAGGTAATTATTTTGGAATGAATTCTAAAAATATTAAAATTGAAAATTTTCGCTTAGATGGTAATTATGCTTTTGACGGTGCTAGTAACATCGAAATCAAAAACGCTCGAATGCTATCAAAAGATTCATTCTGGAATTGTGAAAATGTAGTTGTCTATGATTCCATTATTGTTGGTGAATATTTAGGATGGAATTCCAAAAATTTAACTTTTATAAACTGTATAATTGATTCCCTACAAGGAATGTGTTATATGGAAAATATTAAAATGATAAATTGTAAATTATTAAATACTAATTTAGCTTTTGAATATTCAACTGTTGAAGCATCAATTACATCTAAAATTGATTCTGTAAAAAATCCAATTAGTGGTTACATTAAAGCTAAACAAATTGGAGAAATAATTTTAGATGAAAAATTAATTGATCCTAAAAAGACAACAATTATAACTGATGAGGAAAAAGAAAATGAAATATGATTTTGATAAAATTATTTGTAGAAGATTCAGCAATTCAGTTAAATGGGATGTAGGAAAAAATGAATTGCCAATGTGGATTGCCGACATGGATTTTGAGACCTTACCCGAGATTAAAGAAGAGATTATAAAAAAAGCAAGTATCGGAGCTTATGGCTACACAACTCTTAATGAAGATTATTTTTCAAGTTATTTATCATGGTGGAATAATCGCTATAATGCTTCATTCCAAAAAGAATGGATGATTTATGTAAGTGGTGTAATTGCTTGTATTTCCTCAGCCGTAAGAAGATTTATAAAACCAAACGAGAATGTTGTAGTTTTAACACCGGTATATGATGTCTTTTATAATTCCATTGTTAATAATGGATGTAGAGCCTTAGAAAGTAAGCTACTTTATCAAAATGGTAAATATGAACTAGATTGGTGCGACTTAGAAGAAAAATTAAAAAATGAACAAACTAGTCTAATGATTTTTTGTAATCCTCATAATCCAATTGGTAAAATATGGGAAAAAGAAGAAATAGCAAAAATTGGCTATTTGTGTAAAAAATATGGAGTCTTAGTCATTTCCGATGAAATTCATTGTGATCTTACAACGCCTGGTAAAAAATATATTCCTTTTGCAAGCGTTAATGAAGAGTGCCGAGATAACTCCATTACTTGTTTATCACCATCGAAAACCTTTAATCTAGCTGGCTTACAGTCTGCTTGTGCAGTTGTTAGTAACAAGTTTATAAGACACAAACTATGGCGAAGTGTAAACACGGATGAAGTTGGCGAACCAAACTTTTTTTCTGTAGAAGCTAATATTTTAGCTTATACAAAAGGTGGACTTTGGGTAGATGAACTTAATCAATATATTTATGAAAACAAATTATTAGTAAAAGATTTTTTAAATACTAATTTGAAAAAGTTAAAAATTGTAAGTCTTGATGCCACTTACCTATTATGGATTGATATTAGTGCTTATAATACTTCCTCAACTTCCTTATGTAAATATATTAGAGATGTAACGGGATTATATTTAAATGATGGTAGTAGATACTTAGGTAATGGTAATAATTTTATAAGAATGAATATCGCAACTCCAAGAAGTAATGTTGTCGATGGATTAAATAGATTAAAGAAAGCGTTAGAAGAATTTGAAAAAAATGTTAACTAGATGTCAAGAAATTGAAAGAACAATAATAAAAAATTATCGTAAAGAACTTTGGTCAAAATTTGTTAAAGCCATTGATGAATACCAACTGGTTAAAGAAAACGATGTAATCGGTGTATGTATATCTGGTGGTAAAGATTCCATGCTTATGGCTAAGCTGTTTCAAGAATTAAAAAGGCATTCCGATTATAAATTTGATGTCAAATTTATTGTAATGAATCCTGGCTATAATGATGCCAATTTAGATTTAATTAAAAAGAACTTAGCTACTTTGGAAATACCTGCTCAAATAGTAAAAACGGATATCTTTGAAATAGCTAACAATCAAACCGAAAATCCTTGTTATTTATGTGCGAGAATGAGAAGAGGTTATCTATACACCATAGCTGAAAGCTTAGGATGTAATAAAATTGCCGTTGGACACCACTATGATGATGTAATTGAAACAACTTTAATGAACATGTTAAATTCGGGGTCATTTCAAACTATGCTTCCCAAACTTCATAGCACCAACCATATAGGTATGGAGCTTATTAGACCCTTATATTTAATTAGGGAAAATGATATAATAAAATGGGCTAGTAAAAATGAACTTAAGTTTATTCAATGTGCCTGCAAATTTACAGAACGTGTTCACAATAATAATGATGAATTAAAGTCTCAACGATTAGAAACTAAAAAATTAATCCAAGAATTAATTAGCTATAATCCACTAGTTGAAAAAAATATTTTTAAATGTGCATGTAACATTAATATGGATATGATTTTAGGATATAAAAAAGATGGCATAAGCCATTCCTTCTTAGAAACGTATGAGACAAAAGGAGAAAAAAATGAGTGAATGTAATCATGATTGTTCTAGTTGCAGTAGTAAGTGCAGCAATCAATCAAAAGAAAGTTTTAGAAAACCCCAAAACAAAAATTCAAATGTAAAAAAAGTCATTGGCATTGTTAGTGGTAAAGGTGGAGTAGGAAAATCAATGGTTACTTCCCTTCTTGCTAGTGAAACGAATAAAAGAGGCTATAAAGTTGGTATTTTAGATGCTGATATCACTGGTCCATCAATTCCTAAGATTTTTGGAATAACAGAAAAAGCTTCAGGAAATAGTGAAGAACTATATCCATGTCTTTCAAGAAAAAACATTAAAATAATGTCAGCTAATTTGTTACTAGAAAATGAAACCGAACCGATTATATGGAGAGGACCGGTCATTGCTGGTCTTGTTCAACAATTCTGGACAGATGTATGTTGGGGTGAACTCGACTATTTATTTGTTGATATGCCACCAGGAACTGGTGATGTTCCCTTAACAGTTTTTCAATCCTTACCAGTTGATGGCATCATTATTGTAACTAGCCCTCAAGACTTAGTTTCCTTAATTGTGGAAAAAGCTATTAAAATGGCAGATAAAATGGATATTCCTGTTTTAGGAATAGTTGAAAATATGTCATATTTTGTTTGTCCATCTTGTGGTGAAAAACACTATATTTATGGAGAATCGAAAATAGAAGAAATAGCTTATAGTTGGCATATTGATACTGTCTCTAAAGTTCCAATTGATCCAACAATTACATCACTAAGTGATGAAGGTCTAATTGAGGAATATTCTGAAAATCCTTTAAAAAACATTGTCAACAAGATTGAAAAACAAGCATAGAATAAAAAAGAAAGGAAGAAAGAATAATGGATAGAAATAAGGAAAATCTAATTGCCTATTTATTATGGCGTGGAGATTTAACTTTTGAACAATCTCCATTTAACGAACTTGATGGTCTTATTTTTACACAACTCGTCTTTTTCCATTTTTGTGATTATATCGGTAATTCCAAATTTTTACTAAAAGGGGCATTAGAAATGTGCTATGCCAACAAAACCGATGAAGATTTGAGAATGGGATTAGTAATACCTCTTACTATAATTGAACTTGGCAAACTCATGATGAAATCAAAAAGATTTGAAAATGTAATGATTTCAAATTATGAGTTTAGACTAGATGAAACTAGCAAAGAACAGTTTGCAGCTATGTGTTTTCACATTGATGAAAAAACAATTGTGATTAGTTATCAAGGAACTGATGATACTTTAATTGGTTGGCAAGAGGATGCCAACATGCTTTCAACTTTTCCCGTCGCTTGTCAATCATCAGCTCTAAGTTATTTTAAGAAAATTGCCATGGAATATCCAACTAATTTATTTATTCTTGTTGGACATTCAAAGGGTGGAAATCTTGCCATGTACGCTCACCTTTTTGCCCCTTCAACCCTAAAATTTAGAATTGTACGTACTATCAATTATGATGGACCTGGATTTGAAGAAAAAAATATTGACAAAAACAATTATTTGGCTCAAAAAGATAAAATTACAACCATAATTCCTTATGGATCAGTTGTAGGAATGTTATTTAATCAATTTGGAAAAATTAAGATTGTAAAAAGCTTTGCAAGAGGATTATTACAACATGATGGTTTTTCTTGGGGTGTTATGGGATGCCAGTTTATTGAAATGCCTAAATTAAGAAAAGAAAATCTTGCCTTCTCAAAGGGATTAAATGATTTAATAAATAGTCTAAATGATGATGAAAGAGAATCATTTTGTTCATCCCTTGATAAATATGTAAAAAAAACTGGGGCTAAAACTCTTATGGAATTGAATAATAATAAAATTAAAATAATTCAATCAATGAGTGCTTTTACAAGAAATGAAAGACAAATATTCTTGCGATTATTAAAATTAGTTATCGCAACAAGACCATTTTAAATATTATGAAAGAAATACTAGAAAATAATCAAAAAATTTTAGGACTATATAGTTGGTACTTACAAACTAATTCAAAAATGATAAGTAAAGATATGGTTGATGAACTAATAAAAAGTACTAATGTCGATTCTAAATATGCCGTATATTGTTTAATTTGTTCAATTTTTGATTTAGATATTATCTCAAATAAATTTGATAAAAAATTCGCAGAAGAATATATTAGAACGGGATTAAATGAGCTAAATAAAGAAGAATTTTTAAATAATCCCTACTATAGGCATGTTCATCCGAAATCCTATAGTATAGGAAAATGGAAAATAAAATATGAAACCTATTTACCATATGAACTATTTGTTTGTAATGAATCAACTTTAACCAAAGAACATCAAGAAATACCAAATATTGGATATTTTAGCGAACCATTTTCTTATCTTGCGGTATGTGAAAATGATAATGAATGGATGATGATTACTCCTAATGAAATAGCTACAATGAATCCTCATATCACAAACGCAAGCGGTAATGTTTTGACATTTGGACTAGGACTTGGATATTTTGCCTATATGTGTAGTCTAAAAGAAAATGTCAATAAAATAACTATAATTGAAAAAGATATAGAAGTAATCAAATTGTTTAACGAGGTAATTCTTCCCTTTTTCCCTTATCCTGAAAAAATTGAAATCATTAATGATGATGCTTATAGTTATTTTAAAAAAATAGATGAAAAAGAATACGACTATTGTTTTATCGATATATGGCATGATGCTTCCGATGGTGTTAAGTCTTACCTAAAATTTAAAAAAATGGAAAAGAAACAAAACGGAATAAAAATAGAATATTGGATAGAAGATACATTAATATCCTATATAAGAAATGATTTAATAAATTATTTGGTGTCAAACACTTCAAATTTTACTAACGATGAAGAACGACTTATTAATAATTTATTTGATAAAACCGCAATAAAAAAATATTTGACCAAAAAATTAGTATAAATATTTTTTTGTGGTATAATAAATGATATGAAAATACAAAAAAACGAGGTGTATAATTAATGATTAAAATTGATGTTATTTCAGGTTTTCTAGGAGCAGGAAAAACAACATTGATAAAAAAACTTTTTGAATCAGGATTTCATGGTGAAAAAATTGTATTAATCGAAAATGAATTTGGTGAAATCGGAATTGATGGTGGTTTCTTAAAAGAATCTGGCGTAAAAATTAAAGAAATTAATTCAGGATGCATTTGCTGTTCTTTAGTTGGTGATTTTTCAAAATCAATGAAAGAAGTAATATCTATGTATCAACCAGATCGTATTATTGTTGAACCAAGTGGCGTTGGAAAATTAAGTGATATAGTTGGAGCTATTGTAAAAGTTGATGCTCCTCTTCAATTAAATATTTTAGCTACAGTTGTTGATGGTCCAAAATGCAAAGTATATCTTAAAAACTTTGGTGAATTCTTTATCAATCAAGTTGATGCTGCTGATACAATCATTGTCAACAAAGTAGACAAAATGGATGAAGAAAAACTAGTAGAGGTTGTTAATATTATTAAGGAAAAGAACCCTAAAGCTAATATTATTACAACACCTATATCTGAACTTGAACCTACAAAATTATTAGAAATCTTAGAAGAAAAAGTTTCTTTAAAAGATGAATTAATCAAACAACTTCAAGATGAACATGAGCATGACGGATGTTGCCATCACCATCATGAGGATGAAGATGAACACGAATGCTGCCATCACCATCATCATGACGAAGATGATGAAGATGAACACGAACACGGATGCTGCCATCACCACGATGAAGAAGATGAAGATGAACACGAGCATGAATGCTGCCATCACCATCACCACGATGAAGAAGATGAAGATGAACACGAGCATGAATGTTGCCATCACCACCATCACCATGGCCATGATGCTGATGAAGTGTTTACAAGTTGGGGAATGGAAACTCCCGTTGCTATTAGTAAGAATGAACTAGAAAAGTTCTTAAATGCCCTTGCTAATGATGAATCTTTAGGTGTTATTATTCGAGCTAAAGGTATTTTAAAAGCAAGTGATAATGAAAAATGGTACTATTTTGATTTTGTATCAGGCGATTATGAAATTAGATTAGGTAGTCCCGATTATACAGGTCGTCTATGTGTAATTGGTTCAAAGATTGACGAAGAAAAAATTAAAAATTTATTTGACAACAGAGGTTAAAATCAAATGGCATTTCCAGTTTTTATAATTAATGGTTTTTTAGATTCCGGCAAGTCTTCATTTATTAATGATACTTTACGTAATGATGAATTTTATAAAAAGGGAAATACTTTATTACTTGTATGCGAGGAAGGTGAAGTTGAGTATAATGCTCAAGAACTTTCTAAATACAATGTTCATATTGAAACTTTTGAAAATGTAGAAGAATTTAACGCTGATCGTTTATATTCGCTTACAGAAAAATATCATCCAGGTAGAATAGTCATTGAAACTAATACTATGTGGGATAATAACGCAATTAGTTTTCCTTCAACATTTGAAGTAGCTCAAATTGTATCTTTTATTGATTATACTACTTTTCCCGTGTATTATAATAATATGCGACAAAAATTTGTTGACAATTTACGTTTTGCTGATTTAGTAGTAATCAATAGATGTGATGATATTACAGGTTTATCAAAATATCAAACTTCTCTAAAAATGATTAATAATAATGCTAATTGGATAGCAATGAATTCTAAAGGTGAAGTTCAAGAAGCATTTGAATCACCTCTTCCATATGATATTAATCAAGAGATAATTAAAATTGAAGATTGTGATTTTGGAAGATGGTATATTGATACTTTTGATCATAAAGAACGTTATGATGGAAAAAAGGTTGAATTTAATGGTATAATTTTGAAATCTAAAAAGTTACCAAAAAATGCAGTAATTGTCGGTAGATATGTTATGACATGTTGTGCTAATGATATTCAATTGTATGGACATTTATGTTCTTCAACGCTAAATGTAAAGTTGAAAAGCAAAAGCTGGATTCATATTGTTGCTGAAGTAAAGTATGAATATTCAAAGGAATATGAGGAAGAAGAAGTAGTTCTATATCCAATTTCAATTGAGAAAATTCCAGAAATTAAAGAACCAGTTCTTAACTTAGTATAAAAGAATTCTTTTTGAATTCTTTTTTTTTATTTGCTAATAATATATAAAAAGAGGTAAATAAAATGAAGAAAAAATTTATATTGTTAATTATTATAATATTTTTAAGTTTATATGGTTGTAATAGTAAGGAAAAGGTAAGCTTAGAAAATAATGAAGTTAAAATCTTTTATTTAGATGATAACTTAAATGAGATTTATGAAAATACGCATATAAGAGTAAAAAACATGAAAAAGGAAATTTTATTATCTTTAAATAATGAAAAGGTTAAAGTAGATAATTTAAAAATAGATGAAGTTGGCGAATATATCGCAGAAATTAGTTATAATAATTATAAAGTAATGATGCCATACATAGTTTCATTAAGAAAGTGGGATGGAAGCTCAAATATTAATTGGTATGATGAAAATGAAAATCTTTATGAAATAAAAAATGCCGAAGAATTAAGTGGTTTGAGTAAACTTGTAAATGATGGAAATACTTTTGAAGGAAAGACAATAAAGTTAAAATTTGATATCGATTTAGACAATAAAGAGTTTATTCCTATCGGTAGCAATAAAAAAGGAGAATTTGATAAAATAGATAAGTATTTTTGTGGGACTTTTGATGGTAATAACAAAAAAATAAAGAATTTAAAAATTACCGCGAAATTAAATTCTAAAGGTGAACATATTGATTATTTAACATCGTATTATCATGCTGGCTTATTTGGATATGTTAAAAATGTAGTTGTAAAAAATCTTACTTTAGAAAATGTCAATATAATTAATGGTATGGGAAACAATTATGTGCGGAGCTTGCAAGGAACAGGTGGCTTAATTGGTCATGCTAATGGTGAATGTATTTTAGAAAATATTAGTTTAATAGGAAAAATAACAATTAAAGGCGAATATAAAGTTGGTGGTATAATTGGATCCGCATCTGGTAGTAAACTAGAAATAAAGAATAGTAAGATAATAGGTGATGAAAATAGTTTTGTATATGGTACGGATACTGATTTTAAAGATACTTGTAATTTTGGTGGCTTAATGGGGTTTACATCAAGTTTAAAAAACGAAATAACTAACGTTGTAACTAAAATCAACGTTACAGGATGGCTATCAGGTGGATTAATAGGTAGTGCTAGTGAAGGTAAGTTGTTAATTAAAAATGTTGCTGTTTATGGTAATGTTACCCTAGATGAAGGAAATAGCATAGGTGGCTTAATTGGTTCTCGGTTTGTTGATATGAATCTTTCCGACTGTTATTTTTTAGGAGAATTATTTTATAAAAAAGATGATAATATCAAAGCTGATTTAATGGTATCTAGTTATGGCAATAAAACATCATTAATAAATTCTTCCAACTTATTTGTGGTTGAAAATAAAAATAATCAAGTGCCTAATAGTTTAAATAGTATTTATTTAAGTCACGATGATATTCTTCTTAAAATGGATAATGATTTAAAAAAATTATTAAGTTAAAAGTTAGTTAACAATAAAATGAGAGAATTAACTAATAATAAGTTTTAATCTTGCAATGTTAGAAAAAATGATGTATAATGTAAAAAAAGAAAGTAGGTCGATTAATCTATGATAAGAAAATTTCGAATGACATTTTTATTAGCAATAACCCTTGTAGTATTTGTACTTCTTGGTGGATGCGAATATAAAGAAACTAAAGATCCATCAACATTTAATGATTTAACTAATAATTTATTTGTTCAACTTATCGGTGATGATGATTTGACAAAAAATTATTATTTTGAAAATCCTAGTAATTTTGGCTTATCGGCATCAGAACCTAGTTTGCCAACCCCATCACTAACATCGCCTATAGGACTTTTAATTACAAACTTTTATTTAGGTCAAATAAAAGCGTATGATTATAATCAATTAAATACAGATCAACAAATTACCTATAATTTGATAATGAATTTATTAAACTATATTAATAGTAAAAATACCGAAATGGGTTACTTAAGTAATAATTATTTAGGAACTTATTTAGGCTATCAAGCTCAATTACCACTATTATTAGTTGAATATAACTTTAGACAAAAAAGTGATGTTGATAATTACTTAAAATATTTGGAATTAATTCCTGAAACCTTTGAATCTTATTATAATTTTGAAGTTAAAAAAAGTGAAAAAGGTTATGGAATGCCAAATTATGTAATTGAAAATGTCGTTAGTCAGTGTAATAGTTTTGTTAAAGGTATTGATAGTGGCGAAAGTTTTATGTATACTGTTGTCAATCAAAAGATAGATAGTTGTAGTTTCCTATCGGATAGTGAAAAGACTGAATATAAGAGAAAAAATCATGAAGCAATTGAAGACCACATGCGTGAAGGATATGCTTATATTGCTGAATCTTTACCTTCACTAAAAGATAAGTCTACAAATAATCAAGGTCTTGCTCACTATGTAACAAGCGATGGTAGTAATATTGGTAAAAATTATTATGAAATAGAATTCAAAAACACGGTTGGTTATGATTTATCTTGTGCAGAAGCAATTAACTATATAGAACAAAAAATAAATAATTACTTAGGCGAATTAAGAGCATTATATTCAAAAATATCTGCAAATGCTTCTAATCTTGAAATCTTAAAGAAAATTCAGTCAGGAGAAATTGAGTTAATGACTTCAACTCCAGAAGCTCAATTAGCAACATATCAAAATCTAATAAATACTGATTTCCCTGCCCTTGATGTTAATTATGAAATAATAGTAAAATATATTGATAAGTCAATGCAAAATAATTTTAGCCCTGCTGCTTACATGACTTCTGCAATTGACCAAACTAGTTATGAGAGTATTTATTTAAATCCTGCTAGCATTTATTTAAAAGATGATAATGGCAATTTAACGGACAAGTTAGATGCTAATTATTTATACACTACTTTAGCACATGAAGGACTACCTGGACACTTATATCAAAATTTATATTTTAAAACTCAAGATACTAGCCTTTTAAGAAAAATCTTAAGAAATAGTGGTTATGTAGAAGGATGGGCTACATATGCCGAAAATTATAGTTATAATTTCTTAAGAGGAACTTATAGTGATGATGTAATTGATTATTTGATTACGCAATCAAAACTAGAAGCAGCTATATATTCAAGATTAGATTTAGGTATCCATTATAATGGTTGGAGTCTAGAGGAATTTTCAAGTTTTACAACAAAATATTTTGGAGTTTCTTCTCAAGATCGATTATTAAAAGCTTATCAACAATTAGTAGAAATTCCTAATAATTATCAACAATATTTCTTCACTTATTTGAAATTTGTTGATATGTATGATAATGTAAAAACTAAACTTGGAAATAATTTTAATGCTAAAGACTTCCATAAGACAATTCTTGATTGTGGACCTTTACCATTAAAGTATGTTGAAAAAATAGTTTATGATAAATACGATATAAAATAATTTTAAAAAGCAACAGGAAGGTGTGTTCCTGTTGTTTTAACTAAAATAATAAAAATTTAGATATTCTAAACATAAAATAAGTGTTTTTAGAAAGATAAAAGTAAATCAAATGAAAAAAAAACGGTATTGTGGTATAATTTAAAATGATAAAAATGTATACCTAAATTAAGAGAGGAAAAAATATGGTAAAAGTAGAAAAATTAAGCGAAAATAGAGTAAAATTAACAGTTACAATTTCTGTTGAAGAATTTGATAAAGCTTTAGATTTAGCTTTTGAAAAAGTTGTTAAGGAAGTAAAGGTCGATGGTTTCCGTCCTGGAAAAATGCCAAAGAGAATGTTCATTCAACGTTTTGGTTGGGAATCATTATATAATGATGCTATTGAATTTGCGGTAAATGAAAGTTATTATCCTGCTTTAAAAGAAGCTAACGTTTATCCAACATCGCAACCAAAAATTGATTTAGTTGATGCTGCTGCTATCAAAAAAGGTGAAGCATTCGATTATACTGTTGAAATTGATGTATGGCCAGAAGTTCATCTAGGAGAATATAAAGGTGTTAAAGTTAAAAAGGCTTCAACAAGAGTACTTAAAAAAGATGTTGAAGAATTTATCAATAAAGCATTACAATCAAAAACGGATAATGTTTTAAAAGATACACCTGCTGAAAAGGGTGACACTGTAATTTTAGATTTCGAAGGCTTTATTGATGGTGTTGCATTTGAAGGTGGAAAAGCTGAAAACTATTCTTTAGAATTAGGATCTAATTCTTTTGTACCTGGTTTTGAAGATCAATTAGTAGGTGCTAAAACTAATGATGAAGTGGAAGTAAAAGTTACTTTCCCTGAAAACTATCATGAAGGATTAGCAAATAAAGAAGCTGTTTTCAAATGTAAGATTCATGAAGTAAAAACTAAAAAAGTTCCTGAATTAAATGATGAATTTGTAAGTGAATTAGATATTGAAAATGTAAAAACAGTTGAAGAATATCAAGAATATGCAAAAGAACAAGTTAAAAAACAAAAAGTAGCACAAGCTGAACAACAATTTGAAAATGATTGTATCAATGCTGTATGCGAAGCTTCTTATGCATCTTTCCCACAAAGTTTAATTGATTCAAGTGTTGAACAAAATGTAGCTCGTCTAGAACAACAAGCAAAACAATACAATATTCCTGTTGATGCTTTAGTAAAATACATGGGTGCTGATAGTATTGATGAATTCAAAAAGGTATCTGCTGAACAAGCAAATAAACAATTCTTACATGAATTAGTATTTGATGAAATTATCAAGAAAGAAAACATTGAAGCAACCAAAGAAGAAATTGAAGCTAAGTATTTAGAAATTGCTGGTGGCAAAGAAGAACGTGTTGCTGAAGTTAAAAAACAATATAATGAAAATCAAATTGCTTACCAAGTAAAATACGAAAAAGCAGTTAAGTTAATCAAAGATAATGCCGAAACAAAATAGATAGTTTAAAACTTAAAAATATGTTCATACTAATATAGGAGTGTGAACATATGAGTAAAATTAAACGTTGTTCCTTTTGTGGAAGTGAATTAACAAAATTAAATAAAGGATTCGAGGGCATTGATGCGATAATTTGTCATCAGTGCCTTGAATTATATAGCGAAATTGCTCGAATTGAAAGGATTGATGATTTTAATAATAACTATTTGGTAAAGAAACAAATTACTTCTGTTTCACCTAAATATATTTATGATGAATTATCAAAATCGGTAATTGGGCAAAATGATGCTAAAAAAATTTTAAGCGTAGCATTATATCGCCATTATAAGCGAATTACATCAAATAATAAATTAGAAAAGTCCAATATATTAATGATTGGTCCAACAGGGGTTGGCAAGACGCTACTTGCCACCACAATGGCTAAAATATTAAATATTCCTATTGCTATTTGTGATGCCACCGTTTATACCCAGGCTGGCTATGTTGGTGAAGATGTCGAAAATATTCTTTTAAAGCTTCTTCAAAATGCTGATTATGATATTGAACTTGCTCAAAAAGGAATTGTCTTTATTGATGAATTTGATAAACTCGCTAGAAAAAGCGAAAACCCTTCAATTACAAGAGATGTTTCTGGTGAAGGAGTTCAAAATTCTCTTTTAAAAATTATCGAAGGTTCTGTTGTAAATGTTCCTCCTCAGGGGGGAAGAAAACATCCTTATCAAGAATTTATTAAATTTGATACTTCCAATGTTTTATTCATTTGTGCGGGAGCCTTTGATGGTTTGAAATTAAAAGACAAAGCCGTTGTGGGTTTCGAAAATAAGAAAAATTCTTCTACGGACTTAGAGTTAACAAAGGCTTTACAAAACTATGGTATAATACCAGAGATTTTAGGTAGATTACCAGTAGTTGCCAAACTAAACAAGTTAACAATTGCTGAATTAGAAGATATTCTATTAAAGCCCAGCAAAGCTCTGATAAAACAATATAAGGATATATTCTTAGAAGAAGAAGTTTCCTTAGAATTTACGAGTGATGCAATTCATGAAATTGCTAAAAGAGCTTATAATGAAGAGCTAGGTGCTAGAGCTTTAAAAAAGATATTAGAAGATATGATGTTAGATTATATGTTTGAAATACCTTCAAATAAAAATATATCTAAGATTGAAATAAATAAAGAAAATGTACTTTTAACATTAGAAAAAATTAAGAGTGCTTAAGAAAGGAGTCAATATGACTTTTGATTTAACAACTAGTACTACGGTTAAATTGCCAGTTGTTACTGCTCGTAATTTTGTAGCCTTTCCTTCAACAGACTTTAGATTCGAATTTACAAAGTCTTTAGATATTAAAGCTTTAAAAGCAGCAGAACAATTTCAAAATTATGTAGTAATTGTTTATCCTCTTGTTAGTGGTGTTGTCTCTGACGAAATTAATGGTTATTATAAGAGAGCAACGATTGCTAAAATCGTTTTAAATACGGCTCCAAGTTTAAACATTAATCGTGTCAAATTTGACATCATTGCAAGATGCGATATTAAAGATTTTGATTTAACCGCTCCTTGTTTAATGGCAACGGTTGATACTGTTCCTTCTATTACAACTGATAATGATACAGTTTTGGCGACTCTTTCTTTAATAAAAAAAGAAATTGTCCAATCGCAATCATCAACACCTGAAGAACAAGTAATTAATCAAAAAATTAATTTAGCCTTAACAAAGGGTTCAGCTCCTGATGTTACATCAGATTTAATTGCTAACCTTGTTGCGACAACGGTTGAAGATAGATTTAAATATCTTTTTGAACTTGATGTATGCAAACGACTATACTATGTATTAGCTGATATTAGAAAACAAAAATATTATGAAGAATTAGAACAAAAAATTGATTCTGATGTAAGAAAAAATATGACTGAAGCGCAAAAAGAATACTATTTGCGCGAAAAGATGCGTGCTATTCAAGAAGAGCTTGGTGATAAAGCTAAAAGAGATCAAGATATTGAAGATATGCGTAAAAAAATTAAAGATGCTAATCTTCCTGAAAGTATGGAAACTAAAGCTTTAAATGAACTTGCACGTTACACATTAATGGCATCCAATGCGCCTGAATCATCAATTATAAAAACTTATCTTGATTTTGTTGTTAGCCTTCCATGGTCAGTTAGTAGTGCTGATACCAATGATATTTCTTATGCTAAACAAATTCTTGATGAAGATCATTATGGTTTAGATAAAGTAAAAGAAAGAATATTAGAATATTTAGCTGTTAGGGTTATGACTAATGAAAACCCTCAGACTATTTTGTGTTTAGTTGGTCCTCCTGGTGTTGGTAAAACTTCACTATCAAAAAGTATCGCTAGGGCTCTTAACAAAAAGTTCGTAAAACAATCCCTTGGTGGTGTTAAAGATGAATCAGAAATTAGAGGTCATCGTCGTACTTATTTAGGTGCTTTACCAGGAAGAATTTTACAATCACTTGCTAAGGCTAAAACTAATAATCCTGTATTCTTACTAGATGAAATTGACAAAATGAGTAGTGACTATAAGGGCGATCCTACAAGTGCGATGCTTGAAGTATTAGATCCTGAACAAAATCGTTATTTTAGTGATAATTATTTAGAAGAACCATTTGATTTATCACATTGTTTCTTTATTGCTACTGCCAACTATTTAGGTAATATTCCTGCTCCATTAAGAGATCGTTTAGAAATAGTTGAGGTTTCAAGTTATACAGAATACGAAAAATTTGAAATTGCTAAACGTCATTTATTAAAGAAACAATTAAAAGTAAATGGATTAGATCCTAATTTATTTACGATTAGCGATCAAGCTATCTATACAATAATTCAAAAGTATACAAGAGAAGCTGGTGTTCGTGAACTAGAAAGAGAATTAGGCTCAATTATTAGAAAAGCTATTAAGAAAATTTTAATGGATAAAGTTGAAAGAATTGATATTGATGTTGATAACCTTGAAGAGTATTTGGGTAAACCAAAATTTGAAAATAACGAAAATTTAGAAGAAGATATGGTTGGCGTT
Organism: uncultured Bacilli bacterium; assembly: GCA_934098295.1. Lineage (GTDB taxonomy): Bacteria > Bacillota_I > Bacilli_A > ML615J-28 > CAG-313 > UBA1737. The sequence goes on from CAKONV010000006.1 coordinate 70,381, forward strand.
GTTACAGGTTTGGCTTACACTGAATTTGGTGGTGATACTTTACAAATAGAAGTTACCCATTATCAAGGAAATGGACACATTATGCTTACGGGTAAATTAGGCGATGTCATGAAAGAATCAGCGGAAACAGCCTTAAGCTATGTAAAAGCTAATGCGGAAAAATATAACATTGATAGCACCCTTTTCAAGAACAATGATATTCATATTCATGTTCCTGAAGGAGCCGTTCCTAAAGATGGTCCTTCCGCTGGTGTTACCATTGTTACAGCCATTGTTTCTGCTTTTACTTCTAGAGCCGTTGATCACGAAGTTGGTATGACCGGCGAAATTACTTTAAGAGGAAGAATTTTACCAATTGGTGGATTGAGAGAAAAATCAATTGCAGCTCATCGTAGTGGATTAAAGAAAATTTTAATACCTAAAGAAAATGTTAAAGACATTGATGAAATACCAGAAAGTGTTCGTAATAGTCTTGAAATTATCCCAATTGAATATGCTGATGAAGCAATTAAAGTAGCTTTAAAATAAAAAAAACTTTTGATTAAGTCAATATAATTGCAAAAACATTATATTCGTGATATAATAATTACGTTATAGTAGCAAAATTTAAATAGGAGGCCGCTTTATGGGTGCATTACGTTGGTATGATTGGATTCTTTTAATAGTATCAATAGCTTTAATTTTAATTATTGTTCTACAAGGCTCTAAGGATGATGTTAGCAACGCATTCTCAGGTGAAAAGTCAGATTTGTTCGCAAATCAAAAGGCAAGAGGTCCAGAAAAGGTAGTTAATAGAATTACAGCTGGATTATCAATAGCTTTCTTTTTACTTGCAATTTTAGTTTCTGCTTTAGAACGTTTTTAAAAAATAGAGAGGACTTAAAGATAAATTTTAAGTCCTCTTTTTAACAAAATTTATGGAAAGGAGTATAAAAATGAAAGAAAAATTGTTAGAAATATTTAATGGCAAACTTTCTAAACCATTAGATATAGATGAATTATACAAATTATTAGATTTACATAGTAGTAGTGACTTTACTATTCTCGCTAAGACATTAAATGATCTTGAAGATGATTTTTTAATAACCCATAATCGTAGGGGTGAATTTGCTCCTTTATCATATTTTAAGTTAGCAGTAGGTGTATTAGAAGTAAAAGATGGTGGTTACGGATTTGTTGATACTGATGAAGGTGGTATCTTTATTCCTTCTTCATCACTTAAAAATGCCATAACATATGATACCGTATTAATAAAAGTATCTAGTGATGACAAAGGCCGCCTTGAAGGTAATGTTGAAAGAGTCTTAAAAAGAGGGAACCCTTATATTTATGGTATTTTAAAAATTAATCATGGTAAATATTATTTATATAGTATCGATGATAAAATTAAACTTCGTTTAAATATTGAAAAAGATAAACTTAAAAATGCTAAACTTGGTCAAATTGTAAAAGCTTTAGTCCTTCATTATAATCAAAATAACACCGCTGATGGTGAAATTGTTGATATTCTTGGTTTTAAAGATACATCGGGTACAGATATTTCCGCTTTAGTTTATTCAGCTAATGTGCCTTATCTTTTTTCTTCACCTTGCCTTGATGAAGTGAAAAAAATACCTTTAGAGGTTGATATCACCAAATTAGATAAAAGAGTTAACTTAACAGGTAAAAAGATTATAACAATTGATGGTGATGATGCTAAAGACTTAGATGATGCCATAAGTGTTGAAAAATTAGATAATGGTAACTATAAACTTGGTGTTTATATCGCTGATGTATCCAATTATGTAAAAGAAGATGATAATATTGATAAGGATGCCGTAGCTAGAGGTACTTCCATTTATTTACCAGATCGGGTTATACCAATGCTTCCTAAAGAATTGAGTAATGGTATTTGTTCTCTTAATGAAGGAGTAATAAGACTAGTGATGGCTGTTGAAATGGAGATAAATAATAGTGGCGAAGTTGTAAACTCATCAATATTCGAAGGTTATATTTCCAGTGCCCATCGCATGACCTACCATAATGTAAATAAGATTTTACTTGGTGAGGAAAAATTAAAACATGAATATAGTGATATTGTTGATATGCTGAATGTTGCTAATGAACTTTCACATGTTTTATATAATATGCGAATAAAAAGGGGTGCTTTTGAATTTGAAACCCCCGAAACTAAATTAATACTCGATGAACATGGAAAAGTAAAAGATATTTTGATGGTTACAAGAAGTGATGCCGAATGCATGATTGAAGAATTCATGCTAATTTGTAACGAAACGGTTGCTAATACAATGACTTGGTTAGATGTTCCTTTTTTATACCGTGTTCACGAAGAGCCAAAACAAGAAAAAATTACGAAATTACTATTCCTTGTAGAAAACTTTGGAAACATTTATAAAATTAAAAATGCTAAATCAACTGTTCGCGTCTTACAACAAATATTAAAAGATAATTCTTTAAATGATAATAATTTAACAGATGAAGAAAAAACTAAAAGAAGTATTATTAATGATGCTTTAATTAAATCAATGGCCAAAGCCAAATATCAAGAAACAAATATTGGACACTTTGGTTTAGCATCAAAATGTTATACACATTTTACATCACCAATAAGAAGATATCCGGATTTATTAGTTCATCGTTTGATAAAAGAGTTTTTATTAAATGAAAAAACTATTAACAAAAACAATGTTATAGAATACTATAATCATAAGGTTAATAGTATAGGTATTTCCGCTAGTAAACAAGAAAGAGTTGCGGAAAGGTTGGAACGTGACTGTGATGATTATAAAAAATGCGAATATATGGAACATTTCTTGGGTGATAAATTTGAAGGAACCATATCATCTATTACAAGTTTTGGCGTTTATGTAACGTTAGACAACACCATTTGTGGACTTTCAAAATTTATGGATATGCATGATGATTATTATGATTTTAACGAAATAAAAAGTCAAATAAAAGGAACAAGATATGGAATAACTTATACTTTAGGTGACCGTGTAAAAGTAAGAGTAATGAATGTGCATAAAGAGATAAGGGAAATTAATTTCCGTTTATTAGGAAAGGTAAATTGATATGAATGAAAAAAGTAAAGTAGTTTGTCAAAATAAAAGAGCCACATTTGACTATTATATTACCGAAACTTATACTGCTGGTATTGTTTTATTAGGAACTGAAATTAAATCCATTCGTTTAGGAAAAGCGACTTTTAATAATGCCTATTGTGAAATTAAAAATAATGAAATGTTCTTAATAGGTCTTCATATATCAAAATATGAAATGGGGAATATTTTTAACCATGATCCTGATCGCATAAAAAAATTATTGTTGAATAAAAGAGAAATCTTAAAATTAGTAAATCGAAAAAGTCAAGATGGTTACACCATTGTCCCCTTAAAAGTTATTCTAGTAGAGGGACTAGCTAAAGTTGTAATAGGGGTAGCTAAAGGTAAAAAACTATATGATAAACGAGATGACATAAAAAAACAAGATGAATTAATGTATATAAAAAAAGTAGGTAGAAGGTGAGAAAATGCTTAGCAATTATAATAAAGGTATTGAATTACTCCAAGAGAAAAAGTTCCAAGAAGCCTATGAGGAATTTAGTAAAGCCTATAATGACAGTAATAACGATTATCCATCCCTTTATTTTCGAGCAACTACTGATTTTTTCTATCTAAAAGACAATATAGATCAAACAATTAAAGATTTCGAATTATTAATTAGTTTGAAAGGTAAAAATAGTACTTATCATAATGAATGTATCGAATTTTTAGTTATCCTATATGATGCTAAAAATGAATTTGACAAAATTATTAAGTGTGGAGACGAAGCTTTAAAAGTTATTGCCGATGGCAAAGGCCAAAAAGTCTTTGACTTACAACAACAAATTTGTTATATCTTAGCTAGAGCATATTATCATCAAGATAATGATGAAGCCTATGAACGTGGTGTTGAGTTAATTGATGATTGTATAAATGAAACAGAAGATGATTTAGATGTTGATTATTACCTTCTAAAAGTAGAATTATTAATTAGATTAGCTTCTTTTGATGAAGCTAACAATGAACTCCAAAAAATTCAAGCTAAGTATGGCAGCAGTGCTCTATTTTATAATGTTCAAACCGATTATTATTATGAAAAAGCTCGCACCGCAAACGAAAATGAAGTAATTGACATAGCATCACATGCCCTTATAAGTTTAGAAAATTGGGAAAGATATGATGATGGAAGTAGTAAATACAGTATTAACGTTAAAAAAGCAAGAATCTTAACATTAATGAAAAAATATGATGAAGCCCTTCTTGTTTTAGACAAAATAATAAATAGTGATAATGAAGCTGATATCATTGAAGAAAAAATATATGTTTATGATTTAATTGGTGATTATCAAGAACCGATTAAATTATGTGAAGAATATTTGAAACGAAAAGATGATGCTATGATTTCTTATTCACTTGCTTTCATGTTATTTCAAAATGCCAGAGAAAAAGAAGAATATGAAAGATGCAAAAAACTATTTAAGAAAGCATATGATGATCTAAAATTACCATATTTACTCTTTGACTTGTATAAAGTTAATTGTGAACTAGAATTATATGAAGAAAATTATTTATTGTTAAAACAAGCTAGTAAAGATTTTCCTAATAATGGTAAGATATACTACTATTTAGCTATTACTTGTAATAGAATTAATAAACCTTATGATGAACAATTAGAATATTATCAAAACGCTCATAAATTTGGTTTTATTAATGAATTAGAAATGTTAGATGAAATAACAATTATTGTTGAAAAACCTAATAAATATTATAGAATAGTAAAAAAACATAAAAAAGATCCATTAGAAGAACTTGACCCTTGGTCGATTAGAAGAATGGGAATAAGATATTTGTATGGTGAAGATGGCTTTAAAATTAATTATAATTTTGCTTACAAATACTTGTCAGAAGCATCTAAACAACTACCAGATAGTTCATGTCTAAAAACAACGATGGGTAGATATTATGAAAAAAGTAAAAATAATACCGAAAAAATATTTACCACTTATAGCGAAGCTTATAAAGAATATACTCTTGATGAGGATGCTTCTTGTAATTGTGCTGCTGGTTATTTAGCACACGCTTATTTAAATGGTATAGGAACAAAAATAGATATAGATAAAGCTAAAGAATTAATTATTGAAGCATATAAAAAAAGAGGAATCTATTCCTCAAACATAGTAATTTATTTATATACTTATTTTGCGTTACAAAATATGGAAGGATTTGACAAAACAGAAGCCCTTAAATGTTTAGAAACAACTTATCCATTTTATCGTTATGAATTGACAAGGTATATGTATTTAGTAAAAATAAAAAAAGCATTGCATATGGATTATAGTTGTGATGAACAGATGATAAAGAAATGTTTAAAATATAGTTCTAAAGAAGTAAAAAAATATTATAAAGAAAATAAAAATAAAGATATTTGTTATCCTTGTTTTAATAATTATTAAAATTAATTATTTTTGTTTTTTAAATTATTTAGTTCCTTTTTTAAATTTTCAACATCATTAAGTAGTTGTTGATATTCTTCTTGGGTAGGAGTAGCACTTGCTTGAGCAGAAAATGTTAACATAATTTGTCCAACCATTTCTAACCAGTTTCCTAAAGAGTTTTGACTGTTAGCATCTAGTTCCCAAGAAATCAAGTAGGCAATAACAGTTCCCACAGTTACATATTCTAAAGGAGAAATAGAGTTTAACCATTCGGCAAAATCACTTAGATTTTTCTTAGTGTTATTATTGTTATTCATAGGTCCTCTATTTTATTATATTAAATAATTACTTTAAAAATAACTATTTATTGTTTTTGACAAACAACAAAAAAAGTGATAAAATAACTAAAAAGGTGTATTATGAAATTTTGTAGTTTAATATTAGAAAAGTATAATAATGAAGATGAATCATCACTTGGTTCTACACATATTCTTGGTTGCCCTGATGTGCCAAAATCATGGAATGATGATGCGGTCTTTTTTAATGACGAAGTTTTCTTAGGTCAAATAAATTTGGCTGATGTTGACATTGATGCTCTTCCTAAAAAAGGAATTTTATATTTCTATTTTGCTAGTGAATCAAGACCATATCGAGGCATAGTAAGATATACAGAAAACATCGATGATTTAGAAAGAGTTGATTTTAACTCAGAAGTAGAGTTTGATGCTAATCTTAATCAGGAATATGCTGTTAAATTTAGCAATCAAAGTGGTGAAATACAATTATTAGGTCCTCTTCCACAATTTAAACATTATAATTGTAAAACTAAAGAAGTTTTATTATTTAAATTCAATCCTCAAGCATATCATGAAATTGATATATTTAAAAACATTGATGAAGAAATATGCTATTTGATTGATGAAGAAGATTTAAAAAAATTTAATTTTGATAAAGCTCATTTATCTTTATCATTAGATGACTAATAGGATATCCATCCTATTAATAGGACCATCGCCAAGCGGTAAGGCAAGTGGCTCTGACCCACTCATTCGAAGGTTCGAATCCTTCTGGTCCTGCCATTAAAATAGGTCAAAAAGTCTTTTGTAGACTTTTAAAAAATAAGCTATTTTCGCAATAATTCATAGTTTTGCTATGATGAAATGTAGAAAATAGCCTTTTTTTTATTCAAAAAGTGTAGAGCTGTACGGGGAGTTGAACCTTCGTTTTTTACGGCTAGACTGGGGAGTTGAACTAATTTCAAATTTTAGGAACAAGGGGATTTGAATATTAGTATCATTACCAGTTTTTAAGCAGGTTTTAGGGGCTTTGTCAGTTCTTTATCAAAAGTAGGAGTAAATATAGGGAAAAGCATATAGAAGAGAGCGTTGGCGATATATTAACGCTTTCATAATTTTAAATAAATAAACACACGTTTTTTAATCAAAACGATATAAGTTTGACATTTTTTGGATAATAATGTATAATATTAGTGTACTTAAGTAGGTATAAAATGAAAAAATTTAAAAAATTATTTTTTTTTATTATTAGTACTTTTACTTTGTACTATTGGAACAATTGATGTTAATGCGGCTAGAATTATTAGAGATGAAGATAATGATTTAGGTGTTGTATTATGGTTCTTTAGAAGATGAAAGCTATTATGTAGAAATTAATGAAGAAACAAATGTTGGATATGTTGTATGTTCATTCAATGGTGAAAAAGAAATAGTGGGAACATGTACTGTAATTATAATCAATGAAGAAAATTCAAATGGATATGAAGTATGTACAGGACAAAATGATACATTAGGTATTATAACAATTGTCATTACTGATGAAATTACTTCTACAGGATATGTTAGTGATGTTACTGACGAATTAATAGGAGTATTTAATGTTAATGAACAAGTATCTTTTGAAGAGTAATATTAAAAAATGTATGTAGGGCGATTTAGAAATCAATTCAATATTGTTAAAGCTATTTATAGGGTGTTTTAATTTAGTAAAATTGTACCTATATAAAGGAAGCATCTTTAGGCCTTGTGCGTTTAAAGGTGCTTTTTATTTATTTGATTAATGGAAAGGATAAAAAAAATAAAAAAATTTTAGTAAGGTGGTTGTTTTTTTGCTTCTCTTTGCATGTTACCTGGTTGAGGAGCATAGCAATTAAAATAATAATTAATATCGTCACTCCTCAAAAATAAAGGAGGAGTTATGAATCGTATAATAAAACTTGTAATAGATTATAAAGAATCACAAGCAGATTTTATATTTCAAGATTTAGTTGATGAATTAACTGACTTAATTGATCACCATAAAAGAAAAGTCGCCGTTTATTATAGAGATGATTTGGGACAAGAATTATTAGTATGCCTTGTTAGAGTTATAGATAAATTCAGAATTAAGAATTTTAAGCCAATTAATGAAGAACTATTTAATTTAAATACGCTTAAATTATTGTTAGAACATAATTACAATAATGTTAATGATGTTTTAAATAATAAATATGTATTAGGTTTTATTGATAAGTATGGTGCAGATTTATTCAATAAAGCATTTGAAAATTTAAATGATTATAATATTTTTATATTTGAATTTAAACTATTTTGTAATGAAAATCAATTTTTTAAATATTTAGATAAATCATTAACTAATCAAGTAAATTATTTTGTCAGAAAAAATATAATTAATGATAATAAAATAATAAGTTTAAATACCATTACATCCAGTGATATTGAATATATAGATTTAATCCCTGATATAGAAGAAGAAACTAAAATAGTATTTGATATTAATTTACTAGATGAAACTGACAGATCTTTTTTATATAATTTTATTAAAGATGATGAAATTATAACTGGAAAAGAAGTTGCTGAAATATTAGGTGTTACACAACAAGCTGTTAGTAGAAGATTAAAAAGGCTTTATAAAAGATATCTGAAAAAATATTATGAAGTATATGAGAAAGTGGAAAAGTAAAATTTTTCACTTTTTTTATTTTTGGTGGTTGTTTTTTTGATACATCTTGTATGTTACTAGGGTGTGGAGGTGAAAACAATGGAAAAACTTACAGTTGTAGTTTCTATTATAGGAGTTATAGGAACAATATCAAGTATCTTTTTTGCATACCTTGCATGTAGGCGTAATTTAGTAAAAGATGAACATACTGAGGCCAAGAATGAAGGAGCAATTCTATCTGACATTGGTTATATAAAAGCATGTGTAGATCGGGTAGAAAAGAACCTAAACAAGGTTGATGAAAGATATCGTAATGTTGTTGAAAGACTTGCAAAAGTGGAAGAAGCAGTTGCCAATGTGATTAAAAGAGTTGATGAATTATAAAAAAATAAAAAAATTTAATTCAGATGGTTGTTTTTTTACACATCTTGCATGTTACTAGGGTGAGGAGGTAAAAAGATGATTAAATATATAAAGAAGTTAACACCAATTTAAGTTAAATACTAGTTAAGTTTTGAAAGGAGGTAAAACAAAATGGATTTTACAAGTGTGCCTATTATAGTCGTATGCTGCTATATATTAGGGGAATTATATAAAGCAATATTTAAAAATAAGACAGAAGCATACAAACTAATACCTATTCTAATGGCAATGGTTGGAGGAATATTAGGGATTTTGATTTATTTAACAAATCCAGAAATGATTTTTAATGTAGATAATATATGGATTGCATTAGGAATTGGTATAGTTAGTGGTACTAGTTCAACTGGTACAAATCAAATAATAAAACAAATATTTAAAACAAAAGGAGAAGAAAAAAAATGAATGAATTTAAAGATAGAATAAGTTCAACGCTTAATCATAAAATTTTAGATGTTAAAAGTGTTGAAAGAGATGAATCCGGAGAAATTATTTCGATGGAAGTAGAAGTAATCAGAAATGATGAAGAAGGATTAACACAAGAAGGAACACCATTAAATGCTGAAAGTTTAAATCAAGTAATTAATGAAATGATAGTAACTCAAATTGTTAATTTTATGGATGTTGATCAATCAATTTATATCGATAAAAGGGATCTAAAATTAAATGAGGAATATAGTGATGATTTTCCGTTAGAAACTACAGGAAAATGTGGTTCAAGTATTACATGGAATGTTGTATCCGGAACAGGAATTGAAATTGAAGGAAATGTTGCTAAAGTTACACTTCAAAATTATAAGCAAACAGTTGTTTTACGAGCTGTAATTGAAAAAGAAGGTAAAACATTAACAAAAGATTTCACTATCGATTTAGTTAATCATTATCAAACAGTAGAAAAAACGTTATCTGTATTTCCTGATGGCTCAAGTGCCATGGTAGCAAGTTTTTATGAAAGTATTAATGAAGATGTAGATGTAGTAGTTGAAAATGAATATCCAAATATGATGAGTGTATATTATAAAGTAAATTTAACTGATATGAATGTATATATTAGTACAACGGTTGGTAGTGCACCAACTGATGGTGGTGTAACTGAATATGGGTTCGCAGTATTATTAAACTCAAAAGTAACAGGTTTAACTATTAAAAAAGTTAATTGTAAGATAAATTTTTTAGATTCAATTACACCAGATGATTAATAATAGGAGGAATAAAAATATGAAATTATTAAAATTAAAAAATAAGTTAGAAAAAAAGAATTTTAAAAAAAGAGAATTAAAAAAAGAATATTTAAACAAAAAAACAAAACAAAATGATAAAGATTTAGTCATTATTGGAGTTACAGGAAGCCGTGGAAAATCTACAACAGCTTTAATGATGCATGAGTATTTAAAATCAAGGGGCTATAAATCAGTTTTATATTCAAGCGTTATGGTAGATTCACCAGCTAGTCATTATAAGAAAAATGAAGCATATGAAGTTGCTGTAAGAGATGAAAAAGCATTATTAAGCATTATTGAAGAAGCAGAAGCATATGGAGCAGAATATTTAGTATTAGAAGTAAATGAGAGTGCATTAGCAAAAGGTTTCCTAAAAGATGTTCCATTTGATGTAAGAGTACTTACTAATTTAAATCCAAAACATAATTTAGAAGAGTATACAGAAGAAGAATATGTTGAATTAAAGAAATCATTTTTCAAAGATATTGAAGAAGAGTGCAAATGTGTATTAGGATTTCAAGATTATGACAAGGAATTATTAGATAAATTATTACAATTAAACAAATATCCTAAATATATTGCAGCAAGTAATTACATTGCAAATGTAAAAGGATTAAATGCTAACGAAGTAACTGGGTTATTAACAGGTCTAGAAACAGATATTGATGGTATGAAATTACAATTTAGATTAAATGGCAAAACATATGAGTTAGATACAAATTTATTGATGTCATATAATGCATTAAATGTATTAACAGTTTTAACAACATTAGAAGTATTAGGAGTACTTAATGTATCACAATTTGAAAAAATGCTAAATGGATTAGTTATTCCAGGCAGAGCAGAAGTATTTAGAGCTAATGGTAGATTAGTAGTAGTCGATACACATTTACCTGCTATGTTAGAATGTTTAAAAACTTTAAAAGATCAAGGAAAAGTAAATCAAATTAAAGTAGTTGTTGGTTCAATAGGACATGGCTATAAAAATTGGGAAGAAAAATTTAAAACTGAAGAATTTGCATTACAACGTAAAAAGATTAGAAAATATGCAATGAACTTATTAAAAGGTGTCGTGGACTATGTTTATTTAACTGAAAGTGATAGCGGAAAGGAAAACCCATTACATATTTGTGAAGAAATGAAGTCTTATTTAAATGATGAAATTCCATCAACAATTATTGTTGATAGAGAACAAGCAATTAAACATGCAATTATGGAATCACAAGAAGGTGATGTTGTATTCATTAGTGGTAGAGGTAATAGAAGAGTATTATGCAATAGTGAAACAACTATGAAATTATTAAAAGATAGTGATGTAGTAAAAGAAGTACTAACAGAATTAGGATGGTAGTTATATGGATAATAGTAAAATATTTCATCCTAATCAAGAACATAATTTGGGGAAAGGATTGTTAAGTGTTAATACTTTTAATGGAAGAATGTTATATAGTTATCCGATTTCTACAATAGGATTAGGAAATTTTCAAATTGATACAAGTTTAGTTTATAATTCATCATATAATATTAGTGATTTTTATGATAAAAAAATAGGGTTTGGTAATGGTTGGAAATATAGTTTTGAACAATTTATTTTCAAATATAAAGATGAATATAATTTAGAAGGATTTAATTTATTAGATTATGTTTATATAGATAGTAATTGGTGTATACATAGATTTATTAAATATAAAGATTGTGAGGGATATGACAATCCAAGAAGTGTATATTATGATGAAAGTGGTACAGGTTTAAAGTTAATTGTATCTAATAATTCTAATCATCAAATGTTTGATGAATATGGAAATACATATTATTTTGATAAAGATAGTAGTAAATTAATCAATATAATTTCGGGAGTAAATACTTTGATTATTAAGAATATTGAATATGATGAGGCAAAAGATAAAGTACTTTCAATATATGATTCAAGAAAAAGTAATAGAAGAATAAAATTTGATTACAATCAAAATAATTTACCTGAAAAATCTTACTCAACACACTCAAATATTTATTACACATTTGAATATGATAATGAAAAACTAGTAAGAATTTTTAAAGGAAATGATTTAAAGAAAAAGAAAGTACATGAGTTTCTATATGATAAATCATTAATTAATTGTATTATTAATAATGAAAATTATCAAGCAATTAAGTTAGAATATAATTTAAATAATAATTATGTACTCAATAAAATAACTTTGGGTGCTATGAAATACAAAGTTATTGCTGAAGATATAGATGCAGAGTTATATTGTGGTGATGATTTATATTCTAAAGGAACATATTATATAAACCACAAAGGTAAAAAATATATTGAATCAAATTTTATGCCTAATGAGTATATTTATTCAATAATTACATATGATTATCATTTATCATATACTGAAGAAACAAATAAAAAGGGAATTAAAATGAGATATTATTTTGATATTGATGGACATCAAATAAGTAGTTTAGAGTATAATGTTAATAATAATAATTCATTGGAGTTTCATCATTATACTTCATCAAAACCAACAGGATGGGAAATAGGCAATAATGGAGATTCAAATTTCTTTATAAATGATAAAAGGGCAAGCATTATATATAAAAATAATAATAAATATTCATTTAGTATCAACAATAGTGATTTATCTTTATTTAAAAATATTTTCTTAGATGAAACAGAAAAAACTTCTGAACATTTTTCTTTGTCATTTTGGTTAATGTTTAATGATTATAACGATTCAGATCTTCTTGCAAAAGTGAATTATACCATTATAGATGATAGTACCGGTAGTGATAATGTAAAACAATCTCAAGTTATTATTAAAAATACGTTGGGTGGAACATGGCAATATGTTTCAGTACCTTTAAATCTTGAAACAAGTCAAACAACATTAAAAAATATTTCAATAGTATTTGATGCTGATGCTGAAAGTACATTAGAAAATACTCAATTATTCATTGCGGATATTAGAATCAATAAAGGAAACAAACAAACTATATGTATTGATAACTTAAAATCAGATGACAAATCATATATGGAATTAAAAATAGGTGGCAAACTTTATTATTATGATAATTATGAAAGAGAAGTAACATTATCTCCTCAATTTTATATGACAGAGGCAGATATTATTGCGACATACAGAAGTTTGTATTATAGTATAAAAAATGATGATACTTATTATGAATTATTTTATTGCAATAAAACAAAAATTAAAGCTGTTACATACATCAGTATGTTACCATTTTATTTGACTAATGATTTAACGATAAGAAATAATCATAAATATTATACCTTTGATTTTGGGGAATACATAGATGAACATAATAAACAAAATTTAGAAACACCAAATTATCATTTTAGATATATTGATTTAGTAGCTATTAATGAAAATAAAAAATCTTATAGAGTTACAGAAATTCAAAGAAAAATAAAAGAACGTAAAAATGATAGATTTGTTTTTGAAACACATACTTTAATTAATGTTGTTGATGATAATAAATCAATTCAAAGATTGGATGTAAGTAATTCAGTATGTAGTGTAGTAGAAGAAAATGATGATGGAACTGAAATAAAAAAGAAGTATATAAAGAGATTATATGGTGATGATAATCAAGTTGAGAGGGAAATTTATATAATTAATGAAAATGTGTATGATTCATTCGGAAACTTATTAAAAGTAATAACAAAAGCAAATGCTTCAACAAATGAACAATTAGTGAAAGAATATACATATTATGAAAGTAATCCAGAGAAAAATGAGTATGTAGATGAAATTAAAGAAAATGGAAATATTGTTAAAACATTATATAATGAAGATGGTAATATTAATAACTTAATTTTTCAATATGATAAAAAATATATTAATGGAATTGTTGAAACAACAAATTTAACTGTAACAAATCGGTTAGAATATTTATATAATGATTTCAATGAACTAATTGGATTAAATTTTTATGATAGTAATAATAAATTAATTGGTGAAAATAAACTAAATTATAATAAATATGGAACTTTTAATAAACTAAATAATAAAAGTAATGTTAATTATGGATTTATTTATAATGCATATGCTGAATTATGTGAAATTTATAGGAATAAGAAGTTGTTACAAAGACAAATTAAAGAATTAACTGATACATATGATATATATAAATATTATGTATATCATGGTAATAGTTCATATTCAATAACTGATGTTTATGATGAAGTCAATAGGCTTAAAACTAGTTCTGTAGATGTACTAAATAGTAGTATGGTAGAAAATGTTCAAAATATATTATTTGAATATGAAGATAATATGACAAATTTTTCAAGATCATTAGAAAGAATTAAAAAGATTAAGGATTTGTTGACAAATAAAACTTATGTATATGAATATGAAGACAGCATTGAAGATGGAACTACGACTAAAATAATAGAAAATAATGATTACTCTATAACTATTAAATCTAATGGTGCTAAAATTTATGATATACCAAATGATAAAAAGCAAATTAAATATATATCAGAAATAGAAGATCAGATGAATAATAATCCTAAATATAGTTACAACTATACTAAATTAAAAAAATCTGATGAGTGGGAAGAAAATATTTATAATTCTTTTGATTATGCATATGATGACTTAGGAAGGTTAATTAGTAAAAAGTTGAAACCAGATGAATATACAAACGCTACAATATTTATTAATAAAAATATTTCATATTACGAAAATACTTGTCTTCCAAAAGAAATTATATATAATGTAAATTCAAAATTAAAAAACAATGAAAATACAGAAGTTAATGCAAATTTAATTTATGAAAATTCTTATGTTAAGGGTAATGTAGTGAGGGTATTAGAAAATGGAAGTAGATTTATAAAAAATCCTAAAAATATATCTTCACTAGAAAGTACAGCGTTGCAATGTAGAATTACAGATTATGAGTATGATGATAATGATAGACTAATTAAAGAAGTAAAATCTGACGGAAGCACATATATGTATACATATGGTGAATTATCAGGTATGATTGAGAAGGTATCAAAAGATACAAAAGATAATATAATTAAAATATTAGAGTATAAGTCTGGTCAATTGACAAAAGTAAATGACTATGATATAATCTACGATAATTATGGTAATATAGTTGAATATAATGATATATCAATCAGTTATAATTTTAAAAATTTAATGAAAAAATATGTTAATGCAAATGATACATATTTATTTGAATATAATTATGAAGGAATCAGAACTAAAAAACAAAAAAATAATGATTATGAAGTCAATTATTATCTTGATGGAACAAAAATCATTGGAGAAGATGTAATAGATTTAAATTCAAATCAAATTATAAGAAAATTTAGATATTATTATGATGCAAATGATATATGTGGTATTAATTATATTATAGATGATGTTGACCATTTCTTTAATTTAGTTAAAGATTCACTTGGAAATATTTCTAAGGTAATGTATAGAGGGAAAATAGTTGGTGAATACATTTATGATGCGTGGGGAAATTGCGAAACTAAAATATTTACTGATACAAATCCAAACGAAATAGATAATTGCATTGTAAATTATAATCCTTTTAGATTTAAGGGATATTATTGTGATTTAGAAACAAATTTATATTACTGTCAATCCAGATACTATAATCCTAGAATATATCAATGGTTAAGCCCAGATAGTATAGAATATTTGGATTATGAAAATATTAATGGATTAAATTTATACTGCTATTGTGATAATAATCCAATTAATCGCTTAGACTCAACTGGCTATTTTACGTTACTTGCAATAGGAATTTCATTAGGCTTATCATTACTTTTTGAAGTAATTGAAGATGTTAAAAAGGATGGTAAATTAGGTGGAGATAAAGATGCGATGGATTATTTAGGTGCTACTATTTCTGGTATATTAGGAGGAATGAGTGGACCAGCTGGAGCATTACTTGGTGTATTTGGTGATTTAGCAGATGCCGCTATTTCAGGAGATTTAGCTGAAAATGGTTTAGGTGCTACATTACAAGATATTGTATTGTCAAATATAGTATCATTTGGAGTTGATTTAGGTGTTAAGGGTCTATTTGATGCAAAACAATTTAAGAAATTAACGTCTAACGCTAATGCAAATAAAAAGCTTGTAAAATCTTTAGGTGGAAGTTATAGTTTTAAAAAGAATGGTAAAACTGCTAAAGCATTTAAAGAAGCTATTAAAGAAACTGAATGGTTTGCAAAAAAATATACATCGCAACTTGTTTCAGAATTAACTACATTAATTATTTTTTAAAAAAGGAGAAGTTATGAAGTTAACTAAATATGAATATAAACATAATCGATTTGGAAATAGAAAAGTGTATAGATTAGGAGCTTATTTTCCTCCAGTGGCAAGAATATTTATGATTGTGATAGTAAATATAGTTACTATTTTAACTATTTTTGACATTGTCTATTCAAAAAATATTCCTTTAATTAATAATATAATATGCTTATTATTAATAATAATTTTTAGTTTTTTGGTAATAGAATATAATCCATTATTTATTTTTTCAATAATTATACGTGGTATATGTTATATATTTTCAAAGAATAATCATCAAAAAAAATTAATTTATAGTTTATTAAGAGATTATAATAATATTATTAATTTTGAAAAAAAAATGGGCATTACAGATGTGAATATTTCCTTTTTTAATCCATTTAAAATTTATTTTAAAAAAAATGGTAAAAAAGGTAGTATTACTATTAAAATTATAAAGTGTGGTAAAACTACTGAAAAGAATCAAATGACTGATTACAAAAAGTATAATGACTATATATTTTATTTAAAAACTGAAATCATAAAAGTATACAAAGAAGATACAACACTTAATAATTAAATTAACTATAATTGTATAAAAATTGTAAAAATCATATTAGTTTTATATTCAAAAATTATTTTATTTACTATTAGTTTTATAGTTTTAGTTAATATTTATAACATAAATATATAAATGAATATTAAGAAAAAAATAAGTAAAATTATGTTTTATTTATTGTTTTTGGTAGACCGTAAAGTTCCCAAAGCAAAAATTGATCAAATTATAAATGATGAAATTAAATGTTTAACTGATGAAGAAATATACATAAAAAGATTATATAATGCTTTAAATTATGTATTTAATAATGTTAATCAAATATTTAATGAAGAAAACTTAAATGTAGTATATTATCTTTTAACTAATTCGTTACTTGATAAAGAAATTTCAAATAAAATAGTTATGACATATTATGAAAATATTGATAATTCTGCGTATTATTTAACAACTCTCATTCATACGTTAATTATTGATAACACGAGTAATGTTGAATTTGCTTTTATTGTTTCTGAATTTATAATGTTAAAGAAGAAAAAAACTTTATTGGTTCCGCGTGATTTCGTACATAATGATTATAAAAATGCTATTTTAAGTAAAGATTTCTCTTTATTTGTAAAGTTAATGCTTGAAATGGAATATATTTGTGAAAATAAAAATCCGTGTAAATATACGAAAAAAGAAATAATTGAAAAAATCAAATTGCATAAAAAATATTTAGTAGATACTTTTCATATTCGAAAATTATATTTATTTGGTTCATTTGCTAAAGGAACAAATAATGAAAATAGTGATATTGATTTTTTAGTAATATTAGATGAATCCTTAATTAATATTGAAAGACTAAATCAAATTGAATTAATAAAAGAATATTTAAGTGAATTATTTGAATGTAGTGTTGATGTTCTAGATTTTACTTTCGCTTTGAAAGAACTTGGTGAAAATGAAATAGAACATGCTTTAACTTTAATATAGATTGCTAAAGAAGAACTTATCACCCAATAAATTAGTATGTAGTTCTTGTATAACATCTATTAATAATTATACGAACAGAAAAACCGGATATCAAATGTACTTATTTCAAAAACTTGACTAGATAAGTCTAGAGTATCTTAGGGGGGTTAAGTACACAAAATAGTCGGTTTTTAACTTGCAAACTCACGCGACAAATGGTATAATATTTATGTAGTTACCATTTGGTGGAAATTTAACTTTGTAAAACAGGACTCCATCAATAGTGGAGTTCTTTATTACATTATTATGGGGTATGAAAAGCAATGAAGTTAGATGAACTAGCAAAAAGAATAGCTAATCACTTAGCAGTAGAAGAACTTGAAATTAAGTTTGACAAAATTATTGATGATAGTAGATTATACCCAAAAGAAGGACTTATTGTTATTAGTGAAAAGTACAAAGAAAATTATATCGAGTGTGCTAAATCTTTGACACATGAATATAGACATGTATTTCAAATATATTATGCTAATTTAGTGAATGATGAATTAGTAAAAATATGGAGAGAAGAACTTGGGGCAGCAAAAAATTCAAATAACATAAATATTAATAATGCAACTGAATTTACTGAATATAGTTTACAAATGATTGAAATTGATGCTGAAGCATTTACTGTCTATTATTTAAAAGAATATGAAAATATTTATACAGATTTTAAATCAAGCAAACACAAAAGACTTATTGATAATTATATTATTAGACATAAACAAATAATGTAAAAAATCATGATATTTTATTATTGGGACATTTTCTAAAATTAATTATTAAAACATTATCATAAAATAAACACACAATCTAAAGAATTAAAATTATAATTCTTTAATAATTTATTTTTTGGTGCTATAATTAAACAAGATAAAAGTCCTAAAAACATATAAGCAGGTTAATGAAAACAAGGAAGTGGTATGGATTATAGCGCGGGTTCACTTATTGAATGATAAGGTCCATAATAAAAGTTACATACCTACAACCGATTACAACTAGATTACGTTTATCTAGATGTAATAAAATATTAAATGAAGCTGATATAACTTCAATAAAAGTATATCATAAATAAAAAAATCGTGTTTTTATCTGAACTGTTCATTTAATATTTCAGTTTAGATTATACACGAATAAAAAAATCGTGTTTTTATCTGAACTGTTCATTTAATATTTCAGTTTAGATTATACACGAATAAATATTGCCTCCTTGTGTTAATTAGTAATAGTCGACATATTATTATAGCACGAGGAGTTTTTATTATCTTGTATCATCACCCAATTTTTTAAATACATAATTATAAAAAAAACGGGTGATGAAAATGACATCACCTTGATTTTTTAAAGGTATGTTAAATCACCCCAATTTTTTAAATAACTAAATAAACTCAAGATTTATTCTTGAGTTTATTTTAATTATTACTTTCAACAGGTATTACAAAACGTGAACAATATCTATTTTCAGCAATTTCTCGACCTGAGTATGCTGCGATAATACCTATAGCACGAGGAAGACCACCTGGCTTTAATTTTCTTTTCTTTAACTCTTCATTGATAATTAACCAACAATCATCGGATTTTTCATAATCACCATAATAAAGAACAGATAAGGCTTTACAAGCAGGTAGTATAACTGAACCTTCAAATTTTTCTCTTAATGGAACGCAAACATAAAATGAATATGGTTCATTAGTTAAGTGACCATTTAAAAAGTCATTTCGTTCGTGGATATCAAAAAGAGGTTCATCGGATAAAACACATCCTTTTTTGACACATTCAGTATAGAATGCATACATTGCATCATATTTATTTTTAGGTGTTGAACCAATTGCTTTTTTCATCATACAAATAGTTTGTGGAAGATTAATCATTTCAATTAAGATGTCCCCTTCTTTGTGTGATTTAATTTTTAGTTCTTCAACACTTCGTTGTAAGTTTGAAAGCATTTCTTCGAGAGGTGAAAGAATTTTTGAAATTTGACCGCCAGATTTATAAAAATCTATAATGTCTTCATTAGATAATCCCATATTTTTAAATTTTTCTATTTCCAAAATACGAGCAATGTTATAATTGTCATAATATCTTCGGCCGCTTTCTTTAGATATATAAGCAGGTTTAATAAGTCCTTTTTCTTCTAATCGTATTAGGGTGCTTCTTGATATACCACAAGCCTTAGCCGCTTCGGTTATCTTAAATAAATTTTTTGATTTTTCATTCATAAATTGCTCCTTTTTTCTTGACTCGTTCATCTATGAACGTGTTATAATATATTATAGTATGATTATATATAAATGTCAATATTTAAAACCTAGTTTACAATATTTTTTTACATTTATTTTATATGATTTACCGTTAAACATTTATGAAAAAGTATAGAAGGAGAATTTTAAATGAAAAAGCTAAAAAAGATTTATATATTTTTCGGATTATTCTTGTTGATTTTTGTTTCAATTTATTCATTCTCAATTCAAGTTTTTGCGGCAACAAATGAAAAAACTACAGATGGAAAATGGACAAATTCTCATACAACCGAAAATCTTGTAGCGTTAACTAGTGATACACTTACGGAACAAGGTTGGTATAGACCGATACCCGATCAAGTAAAAGATCAAGTAGGTAAAACAGCAGGTGATGACCATCTTACAAGTTTTACTGATCCCTATGGAATACAAGCTAGAGGTTCTTCAGATGATATTGGTGATAAAGATTATTCTAATGGAGTATGGGTGAGAGTAAAACTATCAGCGGCTGATATTGAAAAAGCCAACAAAGGCGATTTAACAATTGATGCATCAGCTAGATACTATGAACAACTTACGGCTACTCATTACTGTTCTGTTCAAATATTTTTTGAAAAAGGTAGTAATTATGCTGCCATTAGTAATATTGGTACTAAGAAAAAACTTAGTAAAAATGGTGAAGTATTGACTATTAGTGGCAAAATTCCAGCAGGTACAACTTCATTTCGTTATTATGTATCAAACTGGGGAAGTCTTGCAGGAAAACCATTTATTGGTGATTTAAGATGTAGCATAAGTGATAGAACAGCAGCCAAGATGACTTCAGTAACATTCGATAATAGTAGCATTACCGATCAAGAAAATAATGTTGCAGTTTCTGGTGATAGCCTTATATATGATTTGAATTTTGATGAAAAAATTAAATCAATTGAAACAACAAGTTTCTATACAGGTATTGCAAGCTTAATGTTTGAGGGTGAAACCGAACCAGAACTTACAGCATCACCTACATTAGTACATGAAAACGGAAAATCCAAAGTTAGATATATTTTTAATTTACAAGATTTCTATAAAACTGGAAAATTATACCTTTCAAGCATAAATCATTTAAAAGTATTAGATGAAGGTTCAAACACAACATTGGTAAATGGTGATGTAACTAGCCCAAAGATACAGTATTATAAAGATATGTCAGTTAAAATAGATGTTAATAATTTAACTTATCGTTATTATAATGTAGCTAAATATAATAAGGATCTAACGGCAACTTTAATCTCTAAAAAAGGTTATGAATTACCTAGTACAATTACAGTCTATGCGGGAACAACTAGACTAAAAACTACACAATATAGTTATAACAAAGTAACTGGTGATATTACAGTTTATGGAAAAGCGATAACTGGTGATATTAAAATTAAAGCAAGTGGTGTACCTAAAAAATATAATGTAACATTTGACAAAAAAGGTGGTATTAATGGATCCGATTCCGTTATTACAACCTACTCAGAAAGTATGCCAACTATTACTGTTCCTACCAAAAAAGGATACACGTTTTTAGGATATTACTATGGTGAAAATGGACAAGGTAGAAAATATTATAACGCTGATGGTACTAGTGCTACAACATTTTACTGTTATACAGATATAACTTTGTATGCAGCATGGGAAGCAAACACTTATACAATTATTTATGATAAGAATACCCCTGCTAACGCAAGTAATCAAGTAATGGGAACAATGGATGATTCTATTCATACGTATGATATTTCTAAAGCCTTATCTTGCAATTTATATTCTTTGGTTGGTTACACATTCAAAGGATGGGCCACTTCAAACAATGGTTCGGTGATTTATAGTGATGAAGAAAGTGTTCTAAATCTAAGAGAAAGTGGAAGTATTACTCTTTATGCAGTATGGGAAGCCAACAAATATGAAATTAAATATAATGCTAACAAACCATTGGGTAGCTCTGGTAACATCTTTGGAAGCATGAATAATTCCAATCATACTTATGATGTAACTAAAAATCTTTTAGATAATGAATATTCTTTAGTTGGTTACACCTTCAAAGGCTGGTCAAAAAGTTTAAATGGAATAGTTGACTTTAAAGATGGTGAAGACATTAGCAACTTATCAAGTGAAAATAGCGATATTGTAAATCTATATGCAGTATGGGAAGCAAACACCTATAAGATAAGTTATAATAGTAATCAACCATTAGGTAGTTCTGGTACAATTACCGGAACAATGGATGATTCGATTTATAAATATGATGAAGAAAATGCATTAGACGTAAATGGTTTTTATTTAATTGGTTATACATTTAAGGGATGGGCAATAGTAAAAGATGGTGTAATAGTATATACTGACAAACAAAATGTTAAAAATCTAGCGAGTGAAAATAATGATGTGGTTAATCTATATGCAGTGTGGGAAGCAAATAAATATTCTATTGTGTTTAACACTATGGGAGGAAGTTTTGTAAACAAAATAATAATAACGTATGATGAAGATTTTTCAGACATTGTTATACCAAGTCGTAAAGGATATAATTTTCAAGGGTATTATTCTCTTCCAGAAGGAGAAGGTACTAAGTATTACAACGCAAACGGTACGGCAATTTTCGCTAAGTATAATGATGATTGTGATATTACATTATATGCTAAATGGACACCAATTGTATATAATATTGAGTTATATAATGAAGGTAAATGTGTAGAAATAATTAAAGATGTGGTATATGGACACATGCGTTTACCATCATGTCAAGATTTAGGCATCAAAAAGGCTAATTATGACTTTGTAGGTTGGAATATCTATGAAGATCAAAATTGGAGCATGTATAATGCTAATTTTGACTATGATAGCGGTCTTGGTGAATATGAAGGCCAAAGTGTAGTTTTATATGCAGCCTGGCTTGAAAAAAATATTTATTCAATTAATTATAATGCTAATGGTGGAATTGGTGCTCCAGGAATGATGCAAGCTCATGTGGATGAAACAATCACATTAACAACACTTATACCAACAAGAATTAATTATAAGTTTTTGGGTTGGTCAACAAATCTTAATAGTATAGTAGTAGAATATTTACCAGGTTCATCCTTCACAATGGGAGACTCTCCTGTGACATTATATGCGATATGGGAACTTAACCCTTCACTTAGTTATAATGCTAATGGTGGTAGGTTTTTATATCAAGCAGAAACTCTATATCCACAAGAAGGTTCTAGTGTAACTATCACTTCGATGATACCAGTCTTAGCTGGATATGTTTTTATTGGTTGGAATGAAAATAAGGATGCAAGTGTTGCAACTTATAATTCTGGTGATACATTTATCATGCCAAGTACCAACACAGTTTTGTACGCAATATGGAAAAAAGCAGAATATACGATTACTCAAACAGTTGCAACTGGTTATAGCGTAAGTGAATTATTATTAAATTATCAATATAATGATGTAGTTACATTTAGTGTATCGGGAACAAATCCCAAAGTCTATGTTAATGGTGAATTAATAACTCCTATTAATGGTATTTATTCATTTATCATTACTAAAAATTCAAACTTAATCATTACCGATGGTTCAAAGATTTCCTTGATTTATTCAGGAAATGGAGGAATAAATGAACCAGTTGATAGAAATTCATATGATATAAATTCTAATGCAGTAATATCTGCAAATTATCCTTCAAGAATAGGTTATCATTTTTTAGGCTGGTCCACTAATAAAGAATCATCTACTCCTGAATATTATGCCGAAAACATAATTAATTTTGAAAGTGAGGATATTATTCTTTATGCAGTGTGGAAAGCAAATAATTATCAAATAACATATAATGCTAATGGTGGTACGGGAACAATGCTTTCAGATTTATTATCATATGATACCACATTTAGACTTTCTATCAATACTTATATAAAGAATGGATACACATTCCTTGGTTGGTCACTAAATCCAACTGGTGAAAAAATGTATAATGATGGTGATGATGTTATTAATCTTTCATACATTCAAGATGATGAAATAATACTGTATGCTATTTGGAAAAAAACGGTTACGGAAATTAATTTTGTAACAATTAATGGAATAGATACTAATTTACCATTTCTTATAGATTATGGTTCAAATTTAAATACTGATAATTTAACCAAACCTAGTCGTATTGGATACATTTTTTTAGGATATTATACGGAAACAAACGGTGCTGGGGATTTAATAATAGACGCAAATCTCAAATCAACTTTAACAAATGGTTGGTCATTAGATATAGAATCAATTACTTTATACTCACACTGGAAACCAATTACATATTCAATAATTTATATGAATGGCCAAACTGAGTGTAACGAACAAATAGTATCATATGATACAAATTTTAATTTAATATCATTTAAATCAATGGGAATAAATGTTCCAAATGGATATCATTTTGCGGGATGGTCAACAATACCTTTAAGTAAAATAGTTGCATATAATGATAATCAAAATATAACTCAAGCATTAGAAACAAATGATGGTAGTAAAGTATACTTATATGCGGTATTTGAAATTAATCAAAAATATAGTATCATTTATAATGCCAATGGAGGTATAAATGCACCAATTGACAATAATTTGTATTATGTTGGCGATATGATAATTATACCTAATACTATTCCTACCCTTGAAGGATACAAATTTTTAGGTTGGTCATATAATTATAAAAATAATCCAATTGATTTTCCTTATGTAAATGATAAATTTGCAATTTCCACCTTATCAATGGTAGAAGAAGGAATAACATTGTATGCAGTATGGAAAGAAGACAAAACTTTACAAAGTCAAATCGATCAAGTTAACGCATTAATAAAACAATTACAATCATCAATTGAAGGCATAAATAATATAAACGAAGGTTTTGAAAAAAATATTAATCAATTATTAATAGAAATGAAACAAGCCCAAGACGTTCTCAATTCATTAGATGGTAAGTATGCTACATACGAAGAATTAAACAAAGCTATAACCAAACTAAAAAACGAATTATTAACTGTAAATGTAGCTTTACAAGATGCAATTAATATGGTTCAATCTAATTTAGATACTGCTATTATTAATTTAAATAAAACAATAGCTACTAATAAAGATGATATTGAATCTAAATTAAATGAAGTAATCAAAGCCTATGAATTAGCTGATTCAATAATTAATGGTAAAATTAAAAACCTAGAAACTAAAGATGTTGAACTAAAAAATTTGATAGATTCATTAACTAGATCATCAAAAGCTGCAGATACAGCTTTACAAGATGCAATTAATGCGGTTCAATCTAATTTAGATACTGCTATTACTAATTTAAATAAAACAATAGCTACTAATAAAGATGATATTGAATCTAAATTAAATGAAGTAATCAAAGCTTATGAATTAGCTGACTCAATAATTAATTGTAAAATTAAAAACCTAGAAACTAAAGATAATGAACTAAAAAATTTGATAGATTCATTAACAAAATCATCAAAAGCTGCTGATACAGCTTTACAAGATGCAATTAACACAGTTCAATCAAATTTAGATACTGCTATTACTTATTTAAATAAAACAATAGCTACTAATAAAGATGATATTGAATCTAAATTAAATGAAGTAATCAAGGCTTATGAATTAGCTGACTCAATAATTAATGGTAAAATTAAAAACCTAGAATCTAAAGATGTTGAACTAAAAAATTTGATAGATTCATTAACAAAATCATCAAAAGCTGCAGATGTAGCCTTACAAGATGCAATTAACACAGTTCAATCTAATTTAGATAATGCTATTTCAAGTTTAACTAATACAATATCTAATAATAAAGATGATATTGAATCTAAATTAAATGATGTTATCAAGGCTTATGAATTAGCTGACTCAATAATTAATGGTAAAATTCAAAACTTAGAATCTAAAGATTTTGAACTAAAAAATTTGATAGATTCATTAACAAAATCGTCAAAAGCTGCAGATGTAGCCTTACAAGATGTAATTAACACAGTTCAATCAAATTTAGATACTGCTATTACTAATTTAAATAAAACAATAGCTACTAATAAAGATGATA
>CAKONV010000007.1 GCA_934098295.1 uncultured Bacilli bacterium
ATTTATTTGGGCTGTTAGATATCTATCAAGTATTTCTTTTCTATTTTGATCTTTATATATTTTAATTGCACCTTCAGGATATGATGTATTATTTAAAGCTTTTAAAGAAAATTTATAAAGGCCATCTTTACTATTACTTATATATAAGTACTTACAATGATAAACGCCTTCACTATTTAAATGCATACTGTTTTTAATATTATTAACACCATTGGTTACTAAAATATCAGTACTTTTCCATGTTAATGAAATTTCAAATTCAAATGTACCCGAGGCATTAGTATCATCGAATTCAAAAGATATATAATATGTTCCACAACCTAAAAATTGAGTTATTGTATTACTATCACTACTTACAACATTCATGTTTGAATCATAGATTATTATATTAACTATATTTGATGAATTGGTATTAATCTTATATGATTTTGAGCATTTAACATTTAATTTGTATAGTTCATTAGTAGCCTTACTTAAATTTAAAGAATCTGTTATATTTCCTCCACAATCAATTTCAAATTCTATATAATCTTTAAAAGGCATTATTTTATTTCGGTAGCTTGACCAATATTCTTTGTTTTTATATTCAGCAACTCTATTAGTTGGCACAATAATCTTTAAATTATTATTACAACCATCAAATGCATTTTCACCTAAATTTGTAGTACTTGTTATTCTTCGATTTACAGTAACTGAAGAAAGTGACGAACAATTCTTAAACGCTTCATCATCAATATACTGAACACTACTTGGAATTGTTATACTTTCTAAACTTCCACATCCTTTAAATGCTGAACTGCCTATAGCAATTAAGTTGTTTGATAATCTAACCGATTGCAAATTTGAACACCCTTCAAAGGCACTTGTATCTATATGTGTTACACTATTAGGGATACTAATACTTTCTAAACTTGCGCATCCTTTGAAAACTGAATTACCTATTGAAGTCATATTATTCGGTAGAGTTATACCTTGTAAAGAATAACAATTCTCAAAGGCACTTGTATCTATGTGTGTTACGCTATTAGGTATACTAATACTTTCTAAACTTGCACATCCTTTAAAAGCTGCTAATCCAATTGTTATTAAACTTGTCGACAAAGTAACTGATCGTAAAGATGAACAATTTTCAAATGCATAATCACCTATTGAATTAATTGTGTTAGGCAAAATTATTTCTGTTATTTTATTTCTATTTTTAAATACATTAGGTCCAATTTTTGACACAATTCTCCCATTTAAAGATGATGGTACAACAAAAGCACCACTAAAATTAAAGTTTATAGCGTCCAATTGTACTGTTCCATCCGGAAGAATAGTAGTGCTAAAACTATCATTTGTAATTGGAGTAACGTTTAATTGAGTCATAACATTTGAAATTCTACATGCTATTCCTTGTTTTCCGCCTAGAAAAACGCCTCCAGATGCAAAATGTAGCCCCAGAAGATACAAATTCGTACCATCATTGTAATAGACAGGTCCTCCGCTATCTCCTCTTTCACCTGCATTCGTATAGCGGAAAAGATTACTTTTAACAATGTTATCTACATTAACTGAAACATTTGTACTTCTTATTTCTCCTGTCGTAATACCAGTTGTTTGTCCTATTCTTAATATTGGTTGTCCTTTAATAATTTGATTGTCATTTCCCAACATTATATTATTATATATAGTGCTATCATATTTACTATATGGTGATACTTCCCAATCTTCTTGATTTTGAAATTGAACAAAAGCTGCATCTACACTATCTCCATTATGTGCCTTTACACTATTACCTATTAAATAATTATAGTATTGTAAACTTACACTACTTGTACCAATTGTAATATGGCCTCCATATCTCATTGAAGTGTTTAGCGGTGCAACATTTTCGTTAGTTAAAACTCCTAGTCGTCCCGTATCATTACATACAGCATTAACTCCAATTGTACCTCTACTAATTCTTGATGAGTCAATCCAGTTATAAATAGTTTCTCCACTATAAGCAATATTAGCATTTAAATCTATATTCAAATCTTCGTCACTGTAGAACAAAATTGCATTGGATGAATACATATGCTCATCAATTAAATAATTTAAAATTTGTTCCTCATTATTAGAAGATGTTTCTATAAAAACTTTATTTAGTTCATCGTCTATTCCTGCAGAATCTATATCATATTGAATCATTATTTCTTCAACTGTATTTAAAATTTCTTGCAAATAATTGTATGAAAACTCATAATATTTATAAATCACATCATTATCAGTATTTAAATCTGTAATCTTTGCTTTCAATTCTTTTTCTGAGGTATCAATATATGTACTCTCTACTAATGCAATATTTAATATTCCATTATCATCTATAAAAGCTCCCGCAAAATTATCCACATATATATTATATTGTTTACTACTCTTAACAATAGTGTCTGCTCTAATCGAATTATATATTAATTGATAATCTTCAATACTATTAGCAACATTTTGTAAATAATTGTCTGATATAGTTATATCATTTTCATAAGCATAAACTTTAGTAATATTCAAACATAATCCCATTGTAAATGTAGCTATAAAAATACATAATGATAAAATTTTTCTTTTCATTAAGTTAACTTCCACTATTTAATTTTTGTTTCTAAATGTTCAATATCTTTAGTATAATTTTTATTCACTTCAATGATAAACAAATAAGAATAAGCTTCATCCGTAAAAGTTCCTTTTTTCTTTGATTTTTTAATATTAATAATGAGTTTATTTTCATTTAAATCTAAATTATCAATAAAATAATCATATGAACTACCTGCATCAATTACACATATAATTAAATTATTATTTTCAAAAAAATTTTTATCGTAACTTCTGACTTTCAGAGCAATTTCATTATTAAAATTAGTACTAAATTCATCAAAATATCCATTATCCATTTTGTCCGATAATTGCTCTAATTCATCTTTAGAATGGATTAATTCCGTTATACAATAAGTAGAATCATCTGCATTAAAACCAAATCCTCCTTTTCCCTCAAAAGAAATTTGATATTGATTTGTCTCTTTTATGCATCCTGAACAAACAATCATAAAAAATAAAAATATTACTAATAATATTAATTTTTTCATTTTCTAACTCCTTTCAATTATATTAACTTTATTACTCTATAATTTATTTTCAAAGATAATCACCATATTCATTGAATAAATCTTAATCATATCTAGCATCTCCTATTTAATGATATTAGTATACTTTTGGCTGTATACTATGGCCAACTAGCTCTTTGATGATACATTTTAATACTAAATAAATTAACATATAGTTCCTCCCCATATTGTCTTTTACGTTTCATCATTACTATTATATGAAAACTACATATAATAATTTATTTTTAAACACCCCCCTTTTATCCAAAGAGAGCTTTATTTCTAAGAGCGTTTCCCCAAAGCAGACTTAGGAATTTAATTTACATACTTTTTTCAATTATAATTACTTTAACACTCTAATAATAATGAATATACTAATATATTTTATCGATTTATTATAACTTTTGTATCGATAGTAAATATACTACTTATATCGCCTTCACTTAATGATATTGTTGAAACACTGTTATTTGTAACTATAACTAAACTTCCCATTGAATTTTCAGTAAAACACCTAGCACTTCAGGATCTTTATCTCCCACAATAACAAAAAACTTCACAAGTACCAAGTAAAGTTATTTCATTATCCAATATTTGCATTTCCTGTAGTATAATTCCATGCTTCGATTACATTAATCACATATGTTTGATTAAGTCCCCATTGATCACTCAAAAAATAAGTATCATCAGTTGATAAATCTAAACTTTCAATATAATTAGGTTCAACAGAATATACATCACTTCTTTTTTCTAATTCTTTAATTGCTGTAAGAACATTCTTTTTACCTGGATTACCAATAGTTAAACATAATATTCGGTTAAAAGAATCAACATCTATAAGCATATTATTTTCTTTATGTTTGGATAGTAAACTCCAATCCCCTGTTTGCTCAGCCGTAATTTGCTTTTGTAAAATATCTATTGAATTTTCCGTTAAATCTTCAACATTTATACAATTAATTTCTTTAAAATCATTACAAAGATATGTCTTTGATATTAATGAAAAATCATTTTTTAAAACGACTATAATACTATCGTCAAGAAAATCGTCAGCCAACGTAGCATCACAAACTAATACTTCTCCATTATTTTCTGTAGATGCATTTACACTAATTGTTGAAAAACCTACTATTATTAATAAGACAAATATAAACGATAATAAATTCTTATACATTTTCGACTTAAAAAACATATTTTACTCCTTTACTTTATTTTACATTTTAATTTATCAAATGAATTCACATCATTTTTATCAATTTCAATAATAAATAATCTCGGCGTTTCCACAGTTACACCTTCATTTTTTTTATTAATTTTAATATTTAAAAATAATTCGCTATCAGTAATACTAATCGACTGAAAAGTATATTTTAAACCTCCTTTTGGATCAATAGAATAATACAATACTAAAGATTTATTATCAAAAAAATCATTACAATATTTTTTCAGGAATGTGTCATCATTAATAATAAATTCTTTGCTATTAAGATCATTAACCAATTGATTGTAATTTTTATATATTTTCAACTCATCACCATCTGATCTTATTTCATTTATATTACTTCCATCTGCTAAACAAATTAAAGATGGATTTTCTTCAAAAACATCAAATTTAACATCATAATTTTGACAAGAAACACAAATTAACATAAAACAGCACATCATTATCAACATAAGTAAGTTTTTCATTTTTAAATTTCATCTTCTTTCAATTTAAATTTAGTTAGTATACTTTTGGCCGTATACAATGGCCAACTAGCTCTTTGATAATCCGTTTTAATACTAAACAAATTAACATATAGTACCTCCCCATACTGTCTTTTACGATTCACCATTACTATCATATGCAAACTACATATGATAATTTATTTTTAAACAAAAAGCCCCCTTTTATCCAAAGAGAGCTTATTTCTAAGAATGTCCCCCAGCAGACTTAGGAATTTGATTTTTATATTTTTTATTATCATTGATTTAACACTTTAATAATAAGATACATACTAATGTATTTTATCGATTTATTATAACTTTTGTACCGATAGTAAATATACTACTTATATCGTTTCACTTAATGATATTGTTGAAACACTGTTATTTGTAATTATAACTAAACTTCCCATCAAATTTTCAGCGGAAACACATAGCACTTTAGGATCTTTATCTCCCACAATAACAAAAATTTTACAAGTACCAAGTAAAGTTATTTCATTGTCTAATTTTTTTATTACATAACCAACGTTTGTTTCTTCATCAATTTCAATATAATAATTTTCATTATCAATTGATAATACAGTTACACCATCAGGATTATCATCTCTTATGATTGTTATTCCCTTTGCTTCTACAAAAACAATGCTCCCACATAATGCTACAACAATTAAAATTAAAAAAACTTTAAATAATTTTCTTTATAGCTGAATTCTACTTTCTTTTGATTATATTATACATTATATGGAAAATTTTGTCAATGGCTTTCATTTTTTATCGATGAGCATTTTTTTGTGCTTTTGATGAAAAATAAAAAAGTGCTCAATATTAATGAACACTTTTCTATTAAAATTGGGTTTTTTGCATTTTTCCGCCCAAATTAAATTTTTTTCAAAATATTTATTAATGAACCCATTATTGCATGTTTTCCTAAGTTCTTTAATATCTTATGATCTCTATGACTTAAGTAATATATTAGTAATTTTAAGTATTTAGCAGAATCTTCATCAATTTCTTTTAACTTAATATTTTCATCTAAATATTTTTTATATAAGTCTTTCTTACTAACTAAATGAAGGGCAACAAGTAAACATGTAAGTAATGTTAAATTAAAATCATCTCTATTGATTAAATCTTTTATTATCCTGTTATATTCTTTTAAACCTAATAATGATACATATGAATATTTTTCAGTTATATTTATTTCACTACTTCCAAGGTTTAAAGAGTTTATACAATAATAATGCTTTTCAACTTTGTTGTAACATTTTTGATAATTACCAGCATATAGTAAACTACTCATTTGAGTATGATTAACAGTGATATATCTTTTAAAGTTTTGGTCTTTTATCATTATCACTAAAGCCTGTAGTGAAAAGAATATCGCTTCAACATATCTTTCTTTTGCATAAAACCTTGATGCTAATATTTGATATGTCATTGGGTTATTATAATTAGTTACTCATTCGCCATCATTAATATATTCATATTCAAAAAATAATGACATAATTTCAAGCATTTCTAATAGTTCATAAGTAAGGAATATTTTATACTTCTTTATTTCTTCATACATCTCTTTATATTCTTCAAGAACTCTTTTAGAAGAAATGTTAGAATTGATAATCAAAAATAGTTTTAATAGATTTAATACAGAAACATCAATGTTTGATCTGTTAATGATTTATCAATAAAATTTGAATCATCATCAAAAGTATCATAGACTTTATAATACAAATTATTGTATATTCTAGTTGTTACTTTTTCTAATTGATCAATAAATATATCGCTAGGAATTTTAAAATCATAATTATCTGATAATTTCTTTATAATTTCTCTACCAACAGTTTGTTCATTATCTCTTGCTCTTCTATAAGAACTATTATTAATGTTTAATTTATTAAATACATTTTCTTTGTTCTTTTCAAATTGTTTAATATAAACATCAAATAATTGAAAATACTGTTTAGATTCTTTATATAAATCAAAATTAAAATGTTTCATTGTGATTTTTCTCCTAACATAATAAATATATAACATACTATTTGAATAATTTCAAAATTTTTTGCTTATTGATAGATTTAAATAAAAATCCGCTTAAAATCTCGTGAGCATTCTCTTCAGTATGCTTTTACCTATATTTACTCCTGTTTTGGATAAAGAACTGATAAAGGCCTTAAAACTTGGTAATGATACTAATATTCAACTCCCCATACAGCTCTACACTTTTTGAATAAAAAAAGAGCTATTTTCTGCATTCCATCATAGCCTCACTATGAATTATTGCGAAAATAGCCTATTTTTAAAAGTCTACAAAAGACTTTTTGACCGACTTTAATACCTAACTGCTACGATATCTATCTTTTTAATAAGTGTATGGGACTATAAGTCACTTTTTTAATCATCCTTCTTTGATGAATGATAGTTATATTCATATTTATCTAAATCGTATCCTCTTATTGTTTGATATTTAATATTTGATTCATCATTAACAATTTTAAAACTGATCGAGTCTTTTAATATTTCTTCTAGATAATTATATTCACTATATTAATCAATTGAAGCTAAAACAAGTGCATTTCTGAAATATTTCGCATGTTTGTCAATAAACTCCCTATTAACCTTAAACGCTAATTTTTTTAAGAAATAATATAAAAACAAAGTAACAACCCTTGTATTTCCCTCTCTAAAAGAGTGCACCTGCCAAATGGATGATATTATTCTAACAATCTTATTAATCATTTCGTTTTTAGATAAGACTTTCCATTCAATAGAATTAATACCTTTTTGTATTTTAGTTAAATCATCATTAATTTTGCTATGATCTAAATATTTGACTGATAACCCATTTAGGATTGGTTCCGTTTTAAAAATATTTATTACTCTTTTCTCTCCTGCCCACTCATATACATTTTCAAATAAAATTTTATGTATAAGAAAAATATCATTAACTTTAACTATTTCGATATCTGATTTTAATTATTTGATTATACCTAAATTAACCATTGTAGTTTCATAATCATCCAACTTATGTTGTTCTTTAATATTTGCAAGATTCTTCAACACGTTTGTATCATCATATACATATGGGATCTTTACTCATTTATAAAACTCCTTTTTATCGCGAAAACAGCCGTTTCATAATCAATTTGACCACTTGAATATAAATTTAAAATATTTTTATTTTTTTCACTTACTTTTCCATTTCCAGCAGTTGATTCTATTATCATGGCTAGATTAGTATATTCTTCATTATTATTTTTAGGTAATTCTATCTCAAAGGGAAAGCCTCCTCTTAATATTACCTGATTCAAAAACATTGATACTGCATAAGAAGTATTAACACCTAATCTTTTAAAAATGTTTTCTGACTGAACTTTTACATCAGGTTCTATTCTAATATGAATCAATTCAGTTTTATTTATTGATTTATTCATTTTAAACACCTCTTACTATTATTGTATCACATTTGATATACATTATGCAAGTTTTTCGGCTTTCTTTTAAAAATTTTTTTACTAAAAAAGTCAGCAAGCATACTACCATAACTATTCTACTTGCGACCAATTTACTTATCTATCAATTTCTGTATTAATCTCTTCTAATGTTCCAATTTCTTGATTACTAAATCCAATTAGCTTACCTCTATGAACTACTTCTTTAACTGAATCTTTAATAACTTTTAATAAAATATCATAGTCTTTATCACCTTTAATACTATTATATAATTTTACTAGTTTACCTACTTTATCAATCTTTTCTTTATTTGATAACTTATCATCATATGCTATATACTTACCAAATTTATTTCCTACAAATGTAGCAAGTTCATATAAGTTTGATATTAATTGATTATAGTATTCTTTAGTGCCTTTTTTATAAAGTTGTTCAATTTTTTGACCACTTACATGATAGAATGATGGAAAATTATTTAATAGTTCTAAAGCACCTTGTTCATCACCTTTTGCATATAACACTTTTGCTTTATAATTAATAGCTTCAAGTCTATAGTTTTCTACATTACAACCTTCTAGTATTAAATCACATACTTTAATGATTTCTTTTTCATTTTGTAAAAGTACACTTGAATCATTGTCTGCCATTCCACCTGTTGTAAAGAATAAGAAATTAATCATTATTTCATAATCATTAGGATAAGCTAATCTTGCGGCAACGGTTAATTCTTTTGCTTTATCCCAATCATTATTAACAAACCAAGCATTATGAATTTCAACTTTTACTTTCTTAATTTCTTCTTCAATTAGCATATAGTCATATCCCATTAATTCATCAATCGATACACCAAAAAAATGTGATAAAGGAAATAACAGTGTAATATCCGGGTAAGTTTCGTTATTTTCCCATTTGCTAACGGCGGCAGGTGTAACATTAAAAATTTCTGCTAATCCTTCTTGAGTAATATTTTTAGTTTTTCTTAATCTTTTGATGTTTTCTGAAATTTTAATATTCATAAATACATTCCTTTCTTAAAGCAATTTTGCTTTTATATTATTTGTAATATCGGCCTTAATTACAATAGAAACATTGTTTCTATTAATATTATATCATCCAAAAAAATATATTTCCACCCATCGTTAGTTAACCGCATATTAACTTAAAGTTAAGTTTTTTATTATCACTATATTCATAGGTTCGAGTCCGTGCACGTCTCCCCTATTGTTTAAATCTAAATGTTTTATATTTGCATAAAAAATAAGGCATTCTAGCCTTTTTTGACTAAAATACCCTATATAATAAAAAATTAGCCTTCATATTCAGAAGACTAATGGATTTACTTTAATGGTAGCCTGAACGGGGTTCGAACCCGTGCGTGTCGCCTTGAGAGGGCGATGTGTTAAACCGCTTCACCACCAGGCCATATTCTAGGGAATAATCCCTAGTTTAGTTTTTCTATTACTTTTTTTATACGATTTTCAACTCGTTTTGCTCCTAATATTCTTAATACATAATATGGGTTAGGAGTATTTTTACGAGTTGATATTGCAACTCTAATTATTTCAGAAACGTCAGCAATACTACCCTTGTAGGCTTCTTTATTCTTCTTGTATACTTTCATGTTATCACAGAAACCACAACTATTTGTAATATTCTTTAAGTTATTAAACCATTCTTCTTCACTTAATTCAAGGCCCATATTTTCTTTATATGAAACAAGAACATTTTTGATATCTTCTTTAGATATATTTTCATTAAATGGTAATGAATTTTCATTTAACAATTCTTCATACAAGTCATCATAGAAGAAGGCAATTAATGGATATATTTGTTTAAAGTTTTCATAATCTTTTCTTGGATTTTCTTTTTCTCTTTCAATGTTAATAATTGATTTGAAATATTCTTGATCCCTATCGATAAGGTCACATAACTTTTGGTCATATTCTTTTCCATACGCATAAGCACGTTTCGTAAATTCTTCTTTGTTTAATCTTCCTAAACGTTCTTTACAAATGTTTTTTACTTTAGCTAAATCAAAAAGAGCACCATCTAAAGTCATTTTTTCAAACGATAAATTGAAATCATATATATTAGCATCCATATTTTTAAGACGCCATTCTTCGAAGTTAGAATTAGCAATTGTTAGCAAATATTCTAAGAATCCTTCAACCGGATACCCCTCTTCTAGAAAGTAAGAAACTGCTGCTTCAGCATCTTTTCTTTTTGACAACTTACGTTTATTGCCATTATCCAATTTCATAATTACTGGCAAATGAGCATATTGGGGTTTTTCAAATCCTAAAGCATTGAATAACTCAATATGAATTGGAAGACTAGCAAGCCATTCTTCACCTCTTGTTATGTGAGTAGTACGCATAAAATGGTCGTCACAAAGATGAGCAAAATGATATGTAGGTAATCCATCACTTTTTAGTATTACAATATGTTGATCATTTTCAGAAAGTTCTAAATCTCCACGAATTAAATCATGAACTTTGATACGATTAGTATAACATCCTGATGAACGGAATCGCATAACAAATTTTTCACCATTTTTTATTTTTTCTATTGCTTGTTCAGGTGTTAAGAAAGAACATTTTGCGAATTTTCCATAATAACCGGGGTTTAATTTATGTTCTTCTTGATATGCTCTTAATTCACTCAATTCATTTTGACTACAAAAGCAAGGGTAAGCAAGATTTTTCTTTACCATTTCTTTTATTACAATTCTATATATATGTTCTCGATCACTTTGGCGATAAGGTCCATAAGAGCCTTTTTCACTTTTTCCTTCGCCCATAAATCCTTCATCAGGAACAATACCAAAAGTTGCTAATTGATTAAGTAAATCAACATCGCTACCTTTTACTTCTCTTTTAGTATCAGTATCTTCAAGTCTAAACATAAAGACACCATTTGTTTGTTTAGCAAAACGCCAACTAATTAATGAAGTAAATAAGCTACCAGTATGCAAGAAACCAGTTGGACTTGGTGCAAATCTCGATACAATCGCACCTTCAGGCAAATCTCTTTTTGGATATCTTTTTTCTAAATCAGCAATTGTTTCATCAACATCTGGAAATATTAATTCTGCTAACTCTTCATAACTATTCATAATTAGTACCTCTTTTTACTACCTTGTTTACTATTATACTACTTTTTTTAAAAATATTCATCTAATTTGATTAATTATGTTTTTTTATTAAAACTATTTGTTTAACTTTATATAGGCCAGAATCATTATATGTTTCCATGAAATATACTTTATTCTTTTCAAAAATAAAAGAATAACATTGAAATTTTCCATTCATATATATATCATATCTAGTTGTAGACTTTTTTAGTATTGACCTTATTTCTGTTGTTTGAATAAAATCCTCAAATACATCTTTTTCAACATACTCAATATTTTTAAATGTCATTAGTGGTTCTGTTCCGTTAACGAAATAATAATATGATGTTTCCATTAGTGAATAGCGGACATTATCTTTATTGTTTTTTGTTTCAATTTCTTTGCTGCTAGAAGAGTAAGCATAGTATAAGCATTCTTCATAATAATATTTTCCATAAATATCTTTTAATTCTACCTTTTTATTTTCGCTTTTACAACTAACAACCATCATTAGTGTAAGCATTAAACAAATAATTATATTTTTTTTCATAAGTTTATCCTTTATAAATCAATTAAAATTATATCTTTTATTTCATTGGTACCAATGTTAATTATGTCATTATTTACTTCAACACTTAACATTTTATTGTCTTTTTCTTTTAATATACCTTCAATGTTTTTATTCTTTAATTCTAGTAAAACTTTAATATTCATGCCTTTTCTTACTAATTTCATCATTCCTTCAATTTTTTGTTCAATTAAAGAAAGAGGTTTTTCGATGTTCCACTTATTATTATTTGTTTTTGATCTTGAATCATAATATATTAAAGAGTGATTTGATGATACATCTGTGGAAATGGTATCAATAAACATCGTTGGTTTTATTTGATTTTTTTCTTTATTCATATTATTCACCAATATAATATATGAGCAAAGAATTATTTTGACTACTTTAAATTACGATTATATAAGTAAATTAATCCTTCCAACAAAATATTTTGATTAAATATTACTTCACTTTTCAAACAATCTTTTATTAGTGGTGACAAGCCACCCGTTAGAACAACTTTTAAATTTTCTATTGATAATTGTTCCTTAATTCTATCAAGCATTCCATCTATCATTGAAGCGGTGCCATAAATCATGCCACTTTGAATACAAGTTATTGTATCGTTACCGATGACATTATCTGGTTTTACTAAAGCTGTATGTGAAAGTTTAGCAGCCGAAGCAATTAATGAATTTAGTGAGCCATTCATTCCTGGAGCAATTGCTCCACCTAAATATTCATTTTTTTCATTAACAACAATAAATTTAGTAGCCGTGCCTAAATCAACAACAATTACTGGAGCTAGATATTTGTTTACTGCTCCAACAGCATCGCATAAAAGATCCGCACCTAGCGATTTAGGATTTTCTATTTTTAATTTTATTCCACTTTTAATTCCTGGACCTACAAAAATTGGATTAACTTTATAGTGTTTTTTTATCATTAAATCAAATACCATATCCAAGGATGGAACAACGCTTGATATAATTACACCATCTATGGTTATATTTTCTAAAATACCTTTAACTTTTTGATAATACTCATCACTTGTTAAATTAGCATTAGTAACAAATCGATAAGTTTCTTTAATGTTGTTATTATCAACTATTCCTAAAACAATATTAGTATTTCCAATATCAAAGCATATTAGCATATTCAGTTCCTCTTTTCTTCAGTTTTGTATATAAATCTATAATTTCATTAGTTTTGTATAAATCTTTAGTAATTCTTAAAATAGCAATTGTTGAAGCCATATAATATGCAAGTTTAACATCTTTACTTTTTTGATATTCATAAATAAAACCCGCAACCATTGCGTCACCAGCTCCAATTGTATGAATAACTTCAGTTTTGATGGCTTTACTTTCAATTACTATATCTTTGTTTACAAATATTGAACCCTTGCTACCTAACGATACAATTATGTTGTTACAACCATCCTTAATAATTTTATTAGCAATTTTAATTAATTCTTCTTTAGAATTGATTTTTTCTTCTATTAAGTTTTCTAATTCTTCCAAGTTTGGTTTAATAAGTAAGGGCTGGTATTTTAGCAATTTTAACAAATAAGGACTCGAGGTATCGATTATAAATTTTGCACCTTTCGTTTTAATGTAAGAAAATAACTTATCTATCATTTCAAAAGTCACCGATGAAGGAATACTTCCTGAGACAATGACAAAATCATCTTCATTTAAATTTTTAAGTTTTGTTATTAAATCAATGATGTTTTTTATTTCTAAAGTAGGTGCTTTTCCATCAATAGCTGTTTCTTTTTTTTCTTTTATTTTAACGTTTATTCTAGTCGTTTCATTTAATTCTAAAAAGTCATTTTTTACATTCATTCTATCTAAATCATTTTTTAAATATTTTCCTGTAAAACCACCAATAAAGCCCAAAGCGATGTTATCTACATTTAATTTGGTTAAAATTTTGGAAATATTAATTCCTTTACCACCAGAAGAAAAATTACTTTCTTCTAAATGATTTATTTTATTTAGTGAAAACTTATTTAATGAAATGTAATAATCAACACTAGGATTGAATGTAATTGTATAAATCATATCATTACCTACGTATATAACATATATTTCTTATTTTAATTATAGCATATTTTTTACTAGCAAACAAATAATTAATATTATTAAATTATTTATTCGTTTATTTTTAATAAACAATTTTTAATAGTATTAATTGGCAATGAATTAATAGAATCGAAAAATGAAGGAATCTTACCAGTAAAAAAATACACCCATAGTGAACTTGCAGCAAGGCGTCCATAGTTTAAACTTAAGTGTTGCCACTCATCTCGGCACAAATCTAGACCACCATTATTTTTATTAAATATATCAGTTTTTCTTAATTTTTCAATCAAGTGACCTGTTGGAATTATTCTTAAATTATATTTATCACTATAATATTTATAAGTAGTTATAATGCTTTCATACATTTTTTTCTCATTATTATCATAATTAATAAAACCTGGATGTGTAGTATCATTATTGTAGGCCCAAGTTTCATGTAAAATTATTTCAGCATTAGAAATTTTTTTAATGTATCTTATTAATTCATTAATATATGGTTCAAATGTTTCTTTCATTCCTGATTTACTACTCACTTGTTGAACTGTAACATAATCCCAGTTTTCTTCTTCTAAGGCCTCTTTTATAGAAATATTTTCTTCTCTTTCCTTTGCTCCTAATTCTTCATACCTATAGTTTTTTAAATCATCTTTTATATTATCATAATGCATCTCTAGACTACATCCACCTATATATAAATTTCTAACCATAATGTTTTTATCTAATAATTCAATCATGCTAGTTGCATCTTGTGAATATGAATTTCCTATTGCCAAAATTTTTATCATTTTTTTACTTTCCTTTTCTTTTATTTTCTTTAAAATTATATCAAAAATAATGTTTTATTACTAACAATATAGTAATTTTTTAAAGTTAAATTGTTGAAATTTTTTTTTGAAA
This sequence comes from uncultured Bacilli bacterium, assembly GCA_934098295.1. GTDB lineage: Bacteria > Bacillota_I > Bacilli_A > ML615J-28 > CAG-313 > UBA1737. Next base: position 14,920 of record CAKONV010000007.1, read on the forward strand.
AAAGTATAATTATTATTATAAGACGAGTAGCTTTTAAGAGGCGTAAATCCAGTTTATGGATTTATGCCTCTTTTTTTCTTAAACAAGGAGGAATTTATGATTAATGAAAATCAAAACAAAATGGCAATAGCACCAATGAATAAATTGCTTTTAAAAATGGGATTACCAATGATTGTTTCCATGGTTTTACAAGCACTTTATAATGTTATTGATAGTGTTTTTGTCACAAACATAAAACTAAATGGTGCTCTTGCTAATCAAGCTTTAACTTATGCCTTCCCAATTCAAATAATGATTATTGCGATTGGTGTGGGAACAGGGGTAGGGCTTAATGCTTTATTGTCAAAGAGTCTAGGAGAAAATGATAAAGAGAAAGTAAATAAAATTGCAGGAAATGGAATTTTTCTAAGTGTTTGTATCTACATTGTATTTTTATTGTTTGGTATCTTTGGTTCTAGATGGTTTATATCATTATTTACTAATGATTTAGAAATTATAGAGATGGGAACTACTTATTTAAAAATATGTACGTGTTTGTCTTTAGGATCTATTGGATTTACAGTTTATGAAAGATTTTTGCAAGCGACTGGCAAAACAATGTTATCTACTATTTCACAAATATCAGGAGCAGTAGCTAATATAATTCTTGATTATCTTTTTATTTGTCCTTTAAACATGGGGGTTGCTGGAGCAGCTTTAGCAACAATTATTGGTCAGTTCTTATCGTTATTTATTGCAATGTATTTTCATTATAAAAAGAACAAAGAAATTGATGGTAGTATCAGATATTTAAAACCTAATGCTAACTTAATTAAAAAAATTTATAATATTGGTTGTTCAGCTGCCCTAATGCAAGCCTTACTTGCCGTTATGATGGCTGGTATGAATGCTATTTTAGGACTAGCAAATACTAATCAAACAGTATTAATAGGTTCATTTGGAATTTATTATAAAATACAACAAATTGCTTTATTTTCAGCATTTGGTTTATCAAATACAATTATTTCCATATTATCGTTCAATTATGGCATGCAAGATAAAAAAAGAATTGATTATTGTATTAAATATGGTATTATTGATAGTGTTATTACTTCTTTAATAATTACTATATTGTTTGAAATATTTGCCTATCCTTTATCTAAACTATTTGGCCTTACTGGCAAAACTACTACTGAAATAATTAGTGTTTGTACATCGGCTTTAAGAATCTCTAGCACTGGTTTTATATTTATGGGGTTTTCTGTTGCCATTCAAGGCATTTTGCAGTCAATTAGATATGCAATAAGACCTTTAGTTATTTCATTATTTAGACTTGTTATTTTTGTTTTTCCTATTGCTTTTTTCTTTACTAAATCAAATAATGTCACAAAAACAATTTGGTGGACATTTCCCATTGCCGAAGTGTTAACCGCAATTATTTCGCTATTTATTTTAAAAGATTCCTACAACAAAAGAATTAAAAATATTCAAAAAGATGTAATCAAAAATAATTTAATTATTTCAATATCAAGAGAACATGGAACCAATGGAAAAGAGATTGCCAAACAAGTTGCAAACATATTAAATATAAAGTTCTATGATAAAGAGGAAATTAAAGAATTTGCTATAAAAAACGGTCTAATTGACAATGATTATTCCAATAAAGATATATATGATAATTTTTATCGCTTGATGTTAATAAAGAAGCGATAATCAATCAAACTAAAGTAATTAAGAAAATTGCTAATAATAGCAATGCTATAATTGTTGGTAGAGCTAGCGATTATATACTAAGAGATAATACTAATTTAATTAAAATTTTTATCTATGATACATTAGATTATAGAGTAAAAAATATAATGAATAATTATGGTGATAACCAAAAACAAGCCTTAAAAAATATTTTGAATTCTGATAAATATCGTTCAAATTATTACAGTGCTATATCAAACAAAAAATGGGGTAAAAAAAATAATTATGATTTGTATATAGATGCTACAATTGAAAATGAAAATGGAGTAAAAACTATTTGTGACTATATAAATAAAAAGTGTTGATAGATATTATTTTCTATCAACATTTTTATAATGCAAAAAAAAAGATGTCTTGCGACATATTTATAAATAATAATGGAGCAAGTGACGGGAATCGAACCCGCATGACCAGCTTGGAAGGCTGGAGTTCTGCCATTGAACTACACCTGCAAATTAATGGTCGGGACTGCAGGATTCGAACCTGTGACCCTCTGGTCCCAAACCAGATGCTCTACCAAGCTGAGCTAAGTCCCGATAAATATTTAAAAATTAAAAGATGGCACGCCAGATAGGACTCGAACCCACAACCCCTTGATCCGTAGTCAAGTATTCTATCCAATTGAACTACTGGCGCACATATATAAATTAATGGCGGTTCCAGCGGGACTCGAACCCGTGATCTCCAGTGTGACAGACTGACATGTTAACCAACTACACCATGGAACCACAAGCAAAGAATGGTGCGGGTGACAGGACTTGAACCTGCACTCGTAAGAACTAGATCCTAAGTCTAGCGCGTCTGCCAGTTTCGCCACACCCGCATTCTTTTTTATAACGTCCTCTCTTGAACGCTATAATAGTATACCATATTTTATAAACATAGTCAAGAAATTTGATTTTATTTACTTTAACAAAAAATACAAAAAATTAAATATTTATCTGAATTTTACTTTTATTAATTGTAATTATGGTGTAATCATATTTGTCATATATTAAAAAAATACACAAAAGGCGCTAATAGAATATTTTCTATCAACGCCTTTTATTTTTCATTATTTTAGTTAATTAAAAATTATGTATTTTAATTTTCTTTTCTTTTTATAATGATACCAGCAAGACTTACAGCAGCTAATAATTGAACAATTGCCACAGAGGATTTTTTACCACATTTTTTCTTTGTTTCTTCTTTTGGTGGTTCTTCTACTTTCAATTTTTCAATAGTATATACATCTCTTGATGAAGATGATGGATATGCGCCAACGTTATATTCTAATACAATTGTAAACACATCTTTAGTAATTTTATCTTTAGGAACAACAATTGCACCGACATTTCCTCTAATAAAATTAGGAAGTTTACCACAACTTAGATATGCTTGTATTAAAATTGAACTTGGATCTGAAAGGGTAAAGTTAAATACATAATTATCACCTTCTATGGTGTAATAATAATCTGTTAATGTAGGTCGTAATGAACCAGTGCTAAAAGTAAGTGATTTAGTGTTATGAAGATTATAATCTTTGTACTTTAAATCATATTCATAAACTAATGTATAATCCATATTAGGGCTTAGTCCTTCTAGATTTAAACTTCCGTCTTTGATTTCTTTTTGTTGTACAGTTTTACCATCTTTATCATTTATCTTGGCTATTACGTTAGATACGGTAATTCCTTTAGCTTTGTTAAAATGAGAAAAACTTGCTGTTGTATCTGTTACTTCCTCAATATTTAATTTCATTGAAGGAACTACTACTAATACTGCATTGGAATCGCTTCTTTCGCTACCATCGGAAGGAGAATTTACAACATCAAAATCATCTTGATCGTTTCTTATTAACATTGTTGTAGAACCACCACCATCAAGGTTATAAGCATCTGTGCAACCATAATAAGACATCATACAACTCAATTCTTCATATGTCATACCATACATTCCTTGAGCTTGTTGACGGCCATCAACAGTTGCAAGAACAATAGTGCCATCAGCTTTTTTACCAATAACTGTACGAGGATGACGATAACTACTGTTGTTGTTCTCATTGTTTATACAAACACCATTTTCAATTAAAGTAGCGCCACCGCCAGTTACATTTTCACAATCTTTGTAGTCACCAATGATGTCTTGTTGAACACGAATTTTCACATCACAATCAAGATAACTTTGTACTTCTTTATTGCTAGTTACTACCGCAAATTCACCTAATACTAAATCTTTTTCAACATTTTTACTAGTTATTTTGCCTTTTCCAAATAGTCGAGTATTTGACATTGCATAACATCTTTCAGCTTCTTCCACTATATAACTATTACTAGCAGGAGTTTTAATGCTTACGTTAACAGCTTCTTCGCCAGATCCATCACGATAGAAATAATAAATACTAATTTCATCACCTGTAGGAGCTGTATTTAATTTATCAACATTAAAAGTTTTTATAATATTATCATCGTTATCATATATTGCTAAAACATGATAGTCAGTAGTCTCAAAATTCTTATTTCCAATCAAACTATTTTTAGTACCATTATTTGTAAAACCGATCTGATTTTCATTTCTGATTGGTCTTACAACGTCACCATTATTAACACATGCACCGTTTGTTTGATATGGTAAAGCTTTATTTTTTCCATTTATATCAAAGAAGTCGCCATTAATTCCAGCAAGGACTATCCAACCAGGATTATTTTTTTCGAAATCAATAGCCATTTTTCTAATTGTTTGCTTGCTCCAACTGCTAGAACTACTATAACTCCAATTGACCATTCTTAAAATGCCACTAGTTGGAACTTCTAAAACATTAACTACTTGGGGATCAATACTACCAGTTCCGCCAATTAGATTCTTACTTGAAGAAGTTGCTACATCTCTAATATATCTAATACCATAATCTAATTCATCATTATTTGTTCTTGAAGTTACTTGATAACTTCCACCTAATTCTTCTATTTTTCTATCATCAAATGCTATAGAAGCTTTTGCCTTATAATTGGCAAAACTAAGAGTAACTATCGCTACTGTTAGTGTTATTAAAAATAAAATCTTTTTCATTTTTTACATCCTCATCTTTCGGTTTTATTATATCATAATTTATTTAAAAAGACATTTATTTGAAAACTTTTTTTAAAAAAAGAATTCTTGAATACTCAAGAATTCTTCCTAACTTTAATCATCCTTTGCAACTATATTTTCCATCGAAGGTAGTAACAACAATTTTATCACCTTGAGAAACAAACATAGGTACTTTTACAACTAATCCTGTTTCAATAGTTACTTCTTTTAAGGCATTTGTAGCTGTGTTACCAGCAACAGCAGGAGAAGCTTCTGTTACAACAAAAGTCATCTTTTCTGGTAAATTTACGCCTAATACTTCCGTACCATAGAAAACAATTTCTAATGTTTGACCTTCTAATAAGAATTGTTTTTCCCATTTTAAACGTTCAGCAGGGATTTCAATTTGATCATATGTTTCTAAATCCATGAAACAATATGTTTCACCACCATATAGATATTGCATTTTTTTCTTTTCAACTAAAGCTTGTTCCATTTTTTCACCAGCTGTAAAAGTTATTTCGTTTACAGCATTAGTTCTTAAATTTCTAAGTTTAGTTCTAACAAATGCGCCACCTTTACCTGGTTTTACATGTTGAAACTCCATAATTTGATAAATTGCATTGTTATATAAAATTGTCATACCAGTCTTAAAATCTGCAGTAGAAATAGACATTATTAAATTCCTCCATTAAAGTATTATATTTCATATGTGATAATTATATCAAATTATTAATTATTTTTCAAGTTATATATATCTTTTTTTGATATAATATATGTGCTATTTATTTTTTAAAAAAGAAAGGCTAAAAAAATGTCTAATATAAAAATCATAAAATTAAGCGATCAAGGATTTTGTTTTGGTGTTAAAAGAGCCATTAAGATTGCCGAGGAAACTAGTAAAAATGATACTTTACCACGACCTATTTATTTATTAGGTAATATTGTTCACAATGAACATATTTCAACCTATCTTAAAAGTTTAGATATTATTGTAATTGAAGGTAGTAATCGTCTTGAAATGTTAGATATGGTACCAAATAATAAAACTGTTATTTTTTCAGCCCATGGTGTTAGTCAAAAAGTTAGAGAGAAAGCAATAAAGAAAAATTTAACTATCATTGATGCTACATGTCCTTATGTTGAAAAAACTTTTAAACTTGTTGAAGAGAAAGCTAATGATAATGCTAGCATCCTATATATCGGTAAAAGGGACCATCCTGAAACTGAAGCAGTTTTAGAATTAGATAAACATATTCATCTTGTTGAAAATGATAACTTAATGTTTGATAACTTAAATACTGAAAAAATTTATGTAGCTCATCAAACAACAATGTCTAATTATGATATTGAAAATTTATTTGAGAAAATTAAAACAGTTTACCCTAATGCTTTAAAACTTGATATGATTTGTAGAGTTACTGAAAACAGACAAAAACAACTTTCCGAAATTGGAAATCTTCATCTCGAAGGTGCCAGTTTAATAATTGTCATTGGTGATAAACATAGTAATAATTCAACTAAATTATATGAACTTGCGAAAAGAAATGCTAGTGTCGATGCTGTTTTTATTGAATCTATTAGTGAACTTAATTTAGAAATGGTAAAGAAATATCAAAATGTTGTTATTGCTTCAGGTACCTCTACTCCTCCATCACTAATTAAAGAAGTAATTGATACTATTAATATTATTGATACTATTACTTCTTCTCATGTTGATAGTAATATACAATTAAATAAGCTTTTAGAAGAATAAAAATGTGGATGCTTATCAAAATGACAAGCATCCATTTTTATTTTTTACTCTTCTTCAACTTTTTCATCTTTTCTCTTTAAAAGAATAATTGGAATTTCCATTTCTTCCTTGGTAAGACCAGCATGATGAGCCTTAAAGACTAAATCATCTTCTTTAATTTCATTAGTAAAATATAAATCATCAGTTGCTACGGCAACATAATCACCTAAAGCAACAGTTGTGATATCATTTGGAGTATATAGACCAGACAATTTTGAATTAATAAATTCCTCTCTTGTAAATAATCTAAAATAATCACCAAAGTATTCTTTAAAATATTTTTCAAAAGTTTCATTCATACCATTCTTTACATAGAATTGGGCAAAACGTCCTTCACCACTAAATGGTTTCTTCAAACATTCAACAAACAATGGATATTTTGAAAGTTCAATCGGTTCAACATCAATCATACCATGATCGGCAGTTATAAATATAATTGTATCATTAGGGATGTTCTCAGATAATTTTAAAATTTGATTTTCAATATCCATAAGACAAGTTCTAGTTACTTGACTGGTTGTTCCATATTCATGCATTGTGTAATCAGGATCAGTCCAATAAAGGTAAGTGAAATTACTTTCTTCCTTTTTAGCGTTTTCAATTAAACTATCGATGCCATCTTTTAAAGTTTCAACGCCATCTTCTCTAATTGTTTTTGGAAAAATCGTGTAAGATTTCGCTTTCTTTAAATTTAAATAAAATGGTGAAACAGGAATCTTATCTTCAACATTATATTTTGTAAATGGTTCTTTAGTTACAGCATTTTGATTTTTAAACAATACTAAAGCTGGATCATCCTCTTCTAAATATAACGTCCAACCTAACCATCCTGACTCAATAGGAGCAACTCCGGTTTGAATTGCCGTAGTAGCAGCAACTGTAGTTGGTGGATAAACACTATTTAAAGTAACAATTTGATGTGTTTTTAAAATACTACCATTTCCTAAGTTGTCATCAATAACCTTTATTCCCATTCCATCAAGTAAGATAACAGCAACATGCTTATACTTCTTACTTAATAAAAAATCAATTACTGGTTGCGTAGAATATTTAGGAGTTAATCCATAATATTTCATTAATGATGACGCAAAGTTTACTAAACTGTTTTTATAATTTGTTTTTCCAATATGAGACATCTTTTTCTCCTCATTATTTATTTAAAATTTATTTTCCGCTCCTGTTATTATACTCTAATTTCATCTAAAAATCATAAAATATGCAATTTTTACATTGTTTTATTTTCTTAAGAGATTAGTTTTTTTAATGTTAAACAAGCATAAAAATGATATTTTTTCCATTAAAATATTTTTGTTTTTTATTTGATTCTTAATAAAATCAAAGAGTTAGCACTTCTACTAACTCCTTGATTTTAAAAAAACTAATTATAATTTAAATCTTTATTTTCTAAGTTCGATTTTATAGCAGTATGCAAGTGTATTTAAAATTTTCTTAATTTTAGCATTTATAATATCATCTGTTAAAGTTTCATCAGATTCTAATGTTATTCTTACAGCAACGCTCTTTTTGTCCTCTTCAATGTGAGATCCTTCATATAAGTCAAAAACTTGAACATTTTTTATCATTTTAGAGTCGCATCGATAAATAGATTCGATTACATCACCTACTGCTTGATTTTTATCCATTACTAATGCTAAATCTCTTTCAACAGATGGCACTTTTGAAATAGGTTTAAAAGTTACTACTTCATTTTTAAGTTCGTAAATAGGCTCTAATTGTAACTCAAATACATAGGTGTTTTCAATATCATTATCTTTAGAAACTTGAGGATGTATTTCACCAATATAACCAATAATCTTAGAGTCATAGATGATTTTTGCACTTCTACCTGGATGTAAATCTGGGGTTACAATGTCTAATTTTTCATATTTTACTTTTATACCTAAGCGAATAAATAATTGTTCCAAAATTCCTTTTACATAGAAGAAATCAACATCATCATAACTATTTTTCCAGAATAAATGATTTTGAGTTCCTTGAATTGCTCCAGCTAAATTCCAAGTTTCTTTTGGTAAATCATTTTCTAAACAGTATACTTTTCCAATTTCGTATATTCCAAGATTATAAATTTTTCTTGCGTTATTATATTTTAGAACTTCCATTAAACTTGGTACTAAACTTCTTCTTAGAATTGAATGTTCTTCCGTCATTGGGTGAAGAAGAGTGATTGGCTTTGAAGAATCTGTATATAATATCTTAAACATTTCACTAAGTTTTGGACTTACTAAAGAGTAAGTTATTACTTCATTTAATCCTAATCCAACCAAAGTCTTATTGATTACTTTTCTTACATGTTGAGGATATGTAACTACACTTTCAACATTCATTAATGGTAATGTGTCATTTAATCGATCATATCCATGAATTCTTGCTATTTCTTCAATTAAATCAGGTTTAATCTTTACATCCATTCTTCTATTAGGAACATATACATTAATATTTTCATTATCGTATTCTACTTTGAATCCTAAAGATACACATATATGTTCTATTTCTTCTTTAGAAATCATAATTCCTAAATATTTATAAACATAGTCCGTAGTTATAGTAATTTTCGTATCATCTATGTGACTGATACCAGCATGGGCATAGCCTTTTAATACTGTTGCATCAGCATATTTTTCTAACAAATAGCAAGCATAATTGACAGCTTCTAAAGAACTATTTAAATCAACGCCTCTTTCATATCTAACGCTTGATTCACTTCGTAATCCAACACGTGCTGATGTTTTTCTAATTGTTAGTGGATTGAAGACAGCACTTTCTAATACAAGATTAGTAGTTGAACTTGTAACTTCTGTAGAAAGTCCACCCATAACACCTGCTAAACAGATTGCTCTATTGTTTTCTTTTTCATCAGAAATAACAATATCTGTATTCTTTAAGTTTCTTTCAATATTATCTAATGTTACTAGCTTTTCATCATCTGTTGCATTTCTTACGATAATTTTCTTTCCTAATTTATCTTTATCAAAGGCATGTAGTGGTTGGCCGAAAAGCATTAATACATAGTTAGTGATATCTACTACATTATTTATTGGTCTAATACCGGAAGCTATTAAACGAGCTTTAATAAAAATAGGTGATTCTTTAATTTTTACATTTTCAACAACTCTAGCATAATATGATAAGCAGTCGGCTGTTTTTAATTCAACACTAATTTCACTTGTTGCTTCTTTTTCACTTTCTGAAAGAGTATATGCAGGAAGCAAAAGTGGTAAATTATACATTGCTGATACATCATGTGCAACACCAATTATACTCATTAAGTCCATACGATTAGGAGTTAATCCAAGTTCAATTAGATAATCATCAAAGCATAAATACTCTAAAGCTGATGAACCAACTTTAGCATCATCACCTAATACATATATACCATTTTGATATTTTGTGGGAACATATTTGTTTTCAATTCCTAACTCTTGTAATGAACATATCATACCAAGAGACTCTACACCTCTAACTTTTGATGGTTTAATTGTTCCTCCAGGTAAAACAGCACCGGGTAAGGCAACGATTACTTTTTGGCCTGCAGCAATATTGGGAGCACCACAAACAATTTGACTCACCTTATCACCCAAATCTACTTGACATACATGTAAGTGATCTGAATTTTCATGCATTTTTACTTCTAAAACATGACCAACAACTAACGATGTTGCATTTACCATTTTATTGAAAGTTTCTACTTCTACTGAGTATAGAGACATATCAGCAGAAAGTTTTTCAGGACTAACATTTAATTTTACTAAATCTTTTAACCAATTATATGATACTATCATTTTTTTATTCTCCTTTGAACTGTTCTAAGAAACGTTTATCATTTAAATAGAAATTACGAATATCATCAATTCCATGTCTTAGCATTGCTGCTCTTTCTATACCAATACCAAAAGCAAAGCCTTGATATACTTCTGGATCATAACCCGAAGCTTTCAAAACATTAGGATGAACCATTCCCGCACCAAGTACTTCAATCCAACCAGAGTGTTTACAAATTGGACATCCTTTTCCACCACATTTAAAACAACTTACGTCAACTTCTACACTTGGTTCTGTAAAAGGAAAATACGATGGTTTAAAACGAATTTTTCTTGTTTGCCCAAACATTCTTTGAACAAATAATTGTAGTGTACCTTTTAAGTCAGACATAGTAATATTTTTATCTACTACTAATCCTTCAAATTGCATAAATTGATGAGAATGAGTAGCGTCATCATCATCACGACGATATACTTTTCCAGGTGCTAATATTTTTACAGGTTGACCCTTCTTTTCTAGTAGAGTTCTAACTTGTACTGGTGATGTTTGTGTACGCATTAATAAATTTTCTGTAATATAAAAAGAATCTTGCATATCACGAGCTGGATGACCCTTAGGGACATTTAACATTTCAAAATTAAATAAGTCAGTTTCTACTTCTGGACCTTCAGCGATGCTGTACCCCATTCCAATAAATATTTCTTCAACTTCTTCAATGGTTTTTGTCAATGGGTGATTAGTACCTAAACTAAATGATTTACCAGGTAGGCTTACATCAACAGCTTCACTTTTCAATTTACGATCAATTTCTGCTTGTTCAATGGCTTTTCTTTTTTCAACAATTGCCATTTCTATTTTTTTCTTAACTTCATTAGCAGAACTACCAATAATCTTTTTTTGTTCTACAGCAAAACCAGCCATTTTTTTCATGATTTCAGCTAAAGGACTTTTTTTACCAGTATAAAAAGCTCTTAATTCATTTAAATCATTTTGAGATTCGGCACTTTTTACTTTTTCAATGGCTAAATTTTCAATTTCTTTTAATTGTTCTTGTTCATTCATTTTCTTTTCCTCCAAATAAAAAAAGCATCACTTAAATTAAAAATCTAAGGACGCTTGTTAATTTTACGTGGTACCACCTTAGTTTATAAAATCACATTAATTTGTAATTTTATACACTCAATTAAACCTTTAACGCAAGTTGTGCGGACTTTATTAGAGCCACTCCTAAGGCGAACGCTTCTATATATCACTAATTTAAAGCTTTCAGTCTATGGCTTTAATCCCTTGTAAAAGCAATATATATACTTTTCCTTAATCAACGTATTATTTTATCACTTATGATTATATCACACATGAGCAATTTCGTGTTGAAAAGTGCAAAACTTTTATAAAAATAAAGATTATAAATCTTATTCGATTTATAACCTTATTTTTGATTAATACTATCTACGTGGTGGAAAAGTATTATCAGGATCATTTACATGAACTTCACTACAAGTGTATTGTGGAATAAACTCTTTTTGAAGAATGTGATGATGTACCACTTCTGTATGATAGTTATGAACATATGGTTGTTTTACGATATGATATTGATTTAACACTTGTTTTGAACAAGTTACGATTGGTGGACATTCTTGATAAATAGTTGGACAACATCCCATATTTGGATCTTGTTTTTGGCATCCACATCCTTTTTTATTATCTTTATTAACAAAATCAGCTTGGTTTAATCCTTGATTAGCTCCCATATAATTCATGTTATTGATAAAAGGATTTTGAAATTGATTCATTGTTTCACCTCCTTTGATACTATAATATGAATTAAAAGATATTTGGTAATAGTTTTATGCCTAACTTTGACAAATTATTCTTTTTATCATTTGTATAATTAATATGAAAAGAGAGGACTAATATATGAATTTAACACCAATTGTAATTGAACAAAACGGTAGAGGAGAAAGAAGCTACGATATTTATTCTAGATTGTTACAAGACCGGATTATAATTTTATTTGGTGAAATCACAGATGCTTTGTCAGCTAGCATTATTTCTCAATTATTATTTTTATCTTCTGTAAGTGAGGAAAAAGATATTTATTTATATATAAATTCTCCTGGTGGTAGCGTTACGGCTGGACTTGCTATTTTTGATACTATGCGTTATATCAAGCCTAAGGTGGTTACCATTGGTATGGGAATTTGTGCAAGTATGGGAGCGTTTCTTTTGTCTAGTGGCAATAAAAGATTGGCTTTAGAAAATACCAAGATTATGATACATCAGCCCTTAGGTGGCGCTAAAGGACAAGCAACAGATATTATGATTGTTGCCGAGGAAATAATTAAAATTAAGAAAAAACTTAATCAGATTTTGGCCAAAAATACTGGACAGGATTTAGAAAAAATTACTAAAGATGCTGATCGTGATTTTTATATGGATGCGCTTCAAGCTAAATCTTACGGTCTAATTGATGATATCCTCCTTTCTAAATAAAATAGATATATAGCAGTTTTCTTGCTATATATCTATTTTATTATCTCATTAGGATTACACCATTTTGGATATGTTTCTAAAACAATTTTTTTCAAGGTTATGGGATGTATAAATTCCAAATGATAACTATGCAAGTGCAAAATACCATCATCTGTTGGTTCACCATATAAAATGTCTCCAACAATTGGGGCATTTAAACTCAAAAAATGCAATCGTAATTGATGCGTTTTACCCGTGCATAATGTGGCTTCAATCATTGAATGATTATTTACTACTTTTATAGTTTTATATATTGTTTTACTATTGATAAAATCTTTAGTTGTGTGTCTTTTTATGACGCTATCATCATCCTTTAAAATTCCAAGTTCAATTACACCATCTTTGGGTTCTACTATTTTTGTAGTTTCCAAAAGATACTTTTTGGTAATAACGGTATTTTGTAAAAGTGTTGTCATATATCCACATTTTGCAAGCATTATTAATCCAGAAGTTGGTGCATCAAGTCTACTAACAAAGTGAATATTAGCTAAAATGCCATTACGTTTATAATAAGACATAACATAATTGGCTAAAGATGATGTAAAGTGTTCTTTTGTTGGAATGGTGGCAAGATTAGGTTCTTTGTTAATAATTAATAAATAGCTATCCTCATAAACAATTTCAAAATCACCTAGGGTTGAAACAATATTTTCTCCTTGATCAGATGCTGGCATAACCACTTCTAATAAATCACCTTTGTGCAATAAAAAATGATTGTCCACAATCTGGTCGTTTACTAAATATTGGCCATTACCTGCTCTTATTTCTTTAAATACTTGGTCAGGTATTTTCTTTTCCATAAGATATCTTTTAATGCGATATCCATCGTTTTCAATTTTATATCTAATAATCATTTTACCACTTTTTATGTTGAATACTTACTTCACTTTCATAAGGATCAGCAATTTCAGCCTTAGATGTTCCCGTATTTTGGTCTAATTGTTCAATTGTTTCTTTTATTGATGTCATTTCCTTATCCAAATTTTGGGCAGCTACTGAAGCAGCAATCAAACGCCTTTTTAATTCCGCTGGAATATTTTTTTGATATTTATATTTTAGGGAGTGTTCTATACTGGCCCAAAAATGCATAGCATGTGTTCTTATTTGAAATTCTAGTATTACTGGCAAGGAACCATTGATTGTTTCTACTGAATATCTACAAATCATGTGCAAAGATCTATAGCCACTTGGTTTAGGATTTTTTATATAATCTCTAATTTCTAAAGTTTCTAAATCTTTACGCTGTTTAACAAGTTCACAAACCTTGTAAACATCTGATAAATATTTACAAGTAATTCTTACGCCACCAATATCATATAGTTGCTCATCAATATAACATTTATCCACATTAAGTCTTTGAGCCTTGTCTAAAATACTTTGAGGGCTTTTTACACGTCCTGAAACTATTTCAATTGGACAGTATTGATTAGCTAATAAATATTGATGTTTTATTCCTTCCATTTTTAAAATAAAATCTTCTACCGCAAGTTCATATGGTTGTAAAAACCGTTCCCAACTAAAATCTTTATCAATGTTTACCATAATTTTCACCTATTCTTTCTAACACACTATTATACCATCTTTATTGTTATTTTACAATTAATTAAGTTTTTTTAAAAAAAGTTAATAAACAACTTGCAATTTTATTTTTTTTGTGTATAATACACTTGGTTTATAAAAAGAAATATGTATTAATAACTAAAGGAGGATATTATGGCAAAAGATATTGTTGTAGAATTCAAAACCTTATTAACAAAAGAAGAATATAATAGTATTTTAGAAAAATATAAAAATTATTCTGGAAACTTACAAGTAAATTACTATTTTGATACCAAGCGTTTTACTCTTAAAGCTTCAGATGCTATGCTTAGAGTAAAAGAACGTGATGGTCTTACTTTAACACTGGAAAGAAAAAAAGGATATACCTTACAACGTATTGATGAACCAATTACAAAAGAACAATTTAATACTCTAATCGATACGGGAAAAATACCAGTTGAAAAAATTGCCAATGATTTAGTGGATATCATTAAAGATCAAAATGTTATCAACTTCATGAGTTTTTCCACTTATCGAGTTTCTTTTCCTTATAAGAAAGGTAAAATATCTTTAGATAAATGTGAATATGTTGGGATTGTCGATTATGAGCTTGAATATGAGGCTACTAATAGAGAAGTTGGAAAACTAGAATTTATTAATTTAATAAAGGATTTTAATATTAACTATAAAAAGAGTCAAGTTAAATTAAAAAGAGCATATGATGCTCTAAGAAAAACATTATAAAAAGAAAAAGTAAGAGTCCTTTCGCTTTTGAAAGAATTCTTACTTTTCTTTTTTTGCTAAATAAACTTCTTCATCAAGTTGTTTTGATGATTTAATAATAGCATCTTGATGACGAAATTCTTTTGGTAAAAAGATTGTGATATCCTCATTGTTGTATCCTACTTGAAGTTCACTTTCATTAATGATTATTGGACGTTTCAAAACGCTTGGATAATCAATAATAAAACTAATTAATTCAGCAACTGACATATTATCGGGATCTAATCTTTTTTCTTTAAAAACTTTTGATCTAGTGGAGATTATGTCATCAAAACCATTTTCACTATTAGCTAGCATTTTAAAAATATCATCTTTTGATAATTTAATACTGAAAATGTTTTTTTCTGAGTATGGTATGCTGTATTGATCAAACCATTTTTTTGCTTTACGGCAAGATGCACAACTAGGAGTTGTATAAATTTGAATCATAATTGTACCCCTTTTTCTTATACACTATATTTTATCATATTTTAGGTAACAAGTCAAGACTAATTTTCATTATTTTTAAGTGAAAATGTTTTTAAAAGTCGAAAAAAGATATTGATTGTTTATTTTTTAGTTATTTTAACTAATTAAATTATATTTTTGTTTTTTTCTTTTCGATTTTTTCCTTATATAAATCATTTTTCTTGACTTTTTTTTCTCACTGATTTATAATAAAAGTGATATATAAATAAAATATTTGATAAGAAATAGTACGTTATATTCATTAATTATAAGAGAGTCTCTGATGGTGAAACTGAGATATTAATGATTAACCGAATGGATCTTTGATATGGTAGAAGGAAATGTCTACCCGTGAGGTTTAAGCGTTAATTCCATAAAGAAAATGTACTTTTTTACATTTAAAACTTTAGGTGGTACCACGAACAATTCGTCCTTTTGATGATGAATTGTTTTTTTTATTTTATATTTTATTTTTAAAAATGAAAGGAAATGATAAAAATGAAAACAATATTATCAGGTATTCAACCATCTGGAAATTTAACTTTAGGAAATTATTTAGGAGCTATTAAAAACTTTGTTGCTTTACAAAATAATGGAGAAGAAAAAGATTTATTAGTTTTTATTGCTGATCTCCATGCAATTACTGTACCCCAAGTACCTTCTGATTTAAGAAAAAATATTTTAAGTTTAGCAGCTTTATATGTAGCATGTGGTCTTGACCCTAACAAAACTACTTTATTTATTCAATCAGAAGTTAGTGCTCATGCCGAACTTGGCTATCTTTTACAAACTATTACTTATATTGGTGAAATAGAGAGAATGACCCAATATAAAGATAAAAAACAAAAACAAGTTGAAGGCGTATCAACTGCTCTTCTTACTTATCCAATTTTAATGGCAGCTGACATTTTATTATATAACTCTGATTTAGTTCCCGTTGGTGATGATCAAAAACAACATTTAGAGTTAGCTAGAAATCTTGCTGAACGTTTTAACACTAAATATTCACCAACATTTAAAGTTCCTGAACCCCTAATTCAAAAGAGTGGCGCTCGTATTATGTCTTTGCAAGATCCTACGAAAAAAATGAGCAAATCTGATAAACTTGAAAAAGCTTCTATATATATATTAGATGATGAAGCAACTATTAGAAAAAAAATAGCTAGTGCCGTTACTGACTGTGATGGTGTAATTTCCTATGATCCCGTTAATAAACCAGGTATTAGTAACTTACTAAATATCTATGCTGCTTGTAATGATATATCCATTGAAGATGCTGTAAAAAGCGTAGACTGCTTAAATTATGGGGAATTTAAATCAAAAGTTGCCGATAGCATTGTTAATTTACTTTCACCTATCCGTGAAAGATATTATTCTATTATTGAAGATAAAGATTATTTAAATAACATTTTAGATGAAGGATGCAAAAAGGCAACATATCTTGCTGGCAAAATGATTTCAAAGGTTAAAAGAAAAATCGGTGTAGGTAGAAAATAATAAAAAATAAAAACCCAAGATAATCTTGGGTTTATTTTGTTTTTAAGAAATCTACAACTACACTTTCTACTTCCTCACGATACTTTACACTAGTATAACAATGGGGAGCACCACTTATTAAAACATATCGACAATTATTATATAAATCAGCATACTTTTTGCTTACTGAAGGGAAAACCGATAAATCGGATAATCCTTGGGTAATTAGCACTTCTTTATCAAATAAGGGAGCATAAGCATAAAGATCATATTTTTTAAAGCTTTCTAAGAAGTTTTTACTTACATAGTATCCACCTAAATCAACATATTTATTATCTACTACATGATTATTTTTGAATGTATTTGTAAGTAAGTTTAACATACATCCAGCCGGTGACATTAAAATTAGTTTTTTAATGTCATTTTTTCTTTGTCCAGCCATTACTGATGCACATGCTCCTCCCATAGAAAAGCCTAATAAAATGATTTGTTTATTATTGTTTAGTTTTAATCCTAGGTCAATTATTTTATTTGCATCATTACATACTGTATCAAAAGTTTGGTCTTGAAATTTACCATCAGAATCACCACTACCCATGTAATCAAAACGTAAAGTAGCAATTCCTAAAGGTAAAACTTTCTCAGTTATTTGTTTGAATAAAAAACCATTTTCATTTTTATGTCCTGTATAGCCATGTAACATAACCATAACATCTTGATATCCATCATCAGGTTCCGTAAATAGCCCTCTTATTGTATAGCCATTAACTTCTAATTCTTGATAACTAATTTTCATTTTTTGCCTCCACTAATTTTACAGCATCTCTAATGTTTCCATGACATTTTTCTAAATATTCATCAATTTTCTTAATATCAGATATATTGGTAAGATAAGAGAAAATTATTCGTTTAATCGTACCATATCTTTTTAATTGTTCTAAAGCTTCATCTCTTGTAAAGCCGGTTACTGTAGAAATAATACCAAGACTTCTTTCAATTAATTTTTCATTGGTTGCTTTTAAATCAATCATTAAATTTTCATATACTTTCCCCATTTTAATCATTGCTGATGTTGAGATCATATTACAAACCATTTTTTGAGCAGTTCCAGATTTCATTCTTGTTGAACCTGTTATTGGTTCTGCTCCCGTTAATACTACAATTGGGTATTTAACAGCTTGTTCAAGAGGTGAAGATGCTGATGTTGTTATGCAACATGTGTTAACATTATTTTTATTAGCATATTCAATACCACCTAACACATATGGTGTTCTTCCACTTGCCGCAATTCCTATTACTATATCTTTTTCAGATAAATTTATTCTCTTTAAATCAGAAACGGCCATTTCTTTACTATCTTCGGCCCCTTCAACTGCTTTGACAAAAGCATTACTGCCACCTGCCATTAAGCATTGTACCATATCATAATCTACACCATAAGTTGGTGGACATTCTACAGCATCTAAAATACCAATTCTACCGCTTGTACCAGCACCCATATAAATTAATCTACCGCCATTAAGAAAAGTTTCATAAACTTTATCTACAACTGTAGCGATAGCTGGTAATGCTTTTTCAACAGCATAGGCAATCGTTTTATCTTCATTATTTATTTTTTCTAATATTTCTAGAGTCGATACTCTGTCAATATCCATTGTGTTTTTATTTCTTGATTCCGTTGATATTTTCTTTAAATTAACACTCATTTTATCTTTTTCCTTTTATGATTGGATTGGTTATGCTTCCTAGAACTACTTCTTTTTTCGCTCCTGTTACACTTGGAACATTTGATGGTAAATGATTTAATGTTTGATATCCTAAAATTACAAAACTTAAGGCTTCTAAGCTATCAGCATTGTAATCACTTTCTACCTTTGCCGCAAGTTTATTGCGTAAACGATCCATTATATACTCATTAAATACTCCACCACCAGATACGATTACTAAATCAATAGGTGGTAAAAATTTTTCATACTCTAAACAAATTGCATCAACAGTATAGGCTGTTAATGTTGTAATGATATCAGCATCGCTACCACCATTACTTCTAATTTTTAAAATTACTTCCGATAAATATGATTCATTATATTTTTCTCTTCCTGTTGATTTGGGAACATCTAAATATAAGTATGAATCTTGTAGTAATTCTTCTAATACTGGTTCAATAATTTTTCCACTTAATGCGATTTTACCACAATCATCAAAATCACGATTGTATAATCTTTTCATTGCTAAATCTATTAGCATATTACCGGGGCCCGTGTCAAAGGCAATAATATCATCTATTTTTCCACCTTTTTTCAAGAAAGTAACATTAGAAATACCACCAATATTTTGCATTGCAATATTTTCTTTATCACTAGCATATAACACATAATTAGCAAAGGGAACAAGAGGTGCCCCACTACCTCCAGCTGCCATATCAGCCATTCTAAAATTACTTATAACTTTTATATTTAATTCAACTGCTAGATAAGAAGGATCACCTAATTGTAGTGTTGATGATTCGAATCCATCTTGTTCTTGAGGATTGTGCCATACAGTCTGACCATGCATTGCGATAAATTCAATATCTTCAGACTTAAGATGTGATTCTTCTAACAATTTTTTTACAGCTTTTACATATCTTTTTGAGAGTTCAACATTCATGCTACAAACCTTTTGAATTGTTATGTTAACATTTGTTGACAGCTCATAAAGACGTTTTTTGAATTCCTTTTCGTATGGTAGATAACAGAAATTTTTTATTACAAATTTTCTTTTGTTATGCTTTCTAATTTCTACCAAACAAGCATCGACACCATCAAGTGATGTTCCACTCATTAAACCAACTGCTAACATTTTATTTACTCCTCAAAAATAAATTTAAATACCTTTCCCCTCTTAACAGCTTCTACTATAAAATCGGTTGTTTTTAATTTGCCTATTACATTAACCCTTTCATCTTTGGGAAGATCCCTTAACAAAATATTAATTTCCCCCGCATATCGTTTAAATAATGTATTGTCAATAGTGACATCAAATTTATGTCTTTCTAAAGACATTTGAGGATTTAGTTTTTCATTTAGGTTCCCAACACGCAATAAATAACTATTAACATCTACTCGTCTTTTATAAGTGTTATTTAAAATTGTTTTTAAAGATTTGCTTTCTTCAAAAAGATTCAAATTTAACAATAGACAATCTTCTTTGTGTTTATTTAAAATTTTTAGTTCTTCAATACTTGCAAAAGCATCACCAAAATATATGCCATCAATATCACAAGCTTTTAACTCTTCAATAGCTAATTCTAAATCTAATTTTCGGTGACTTTCTACTGTAGGTAAACCCTCATACATTGGTGGTCTATAACCTACGTGTGATGGTAAGAAGGCAGCAACGGTCATGTTTAATTTTTTAAAATCGAGAGTTTTTTGATAAACATCAAGAAGATCATGTCCAGTATACAATTTAGGATAAAAATTGAAAGACATTCTAACTCTTGATGGATTAAGGCCTAATTTTAGTAATTTCTCCACTTTCTCTTTAGAAATAGTGGATGCATTCAATTCTACAATATAAGGCGCATTTTGGCTCATTTCTGCGATTTCTTCATCAGTGAAGCCATAATCCAATCTTAATGCATATAAGCCCTTAGGAATTTTAATTTTTTCCATCATTGGTTTAGAAATATCAAGTGATAACTTCATTCCCAGTTTAACTGTGGTATCAATTATTGTTTGTAATGCATCTAAATCACTTTTGGCCTCACCTATATGAGCTGAAGAAAATACATATTCACAACCCAAATCTTTAGCAATTTGTAAATAATTTAAATTTTGTTCTAGTGAATAATCATCTAGTCCAACATAAACAGATATACCAGTATCAATCATATTATCGCCTAGTATAATAAATATGGCTTACGAATAATATAAAAATCATTTTCAGCCTTTTTTAGTTTTTCTAATTGTTCTGCTAAACTAATTTTATTTTCAATAATATCGTCATCACCAGCTTCATAATGGAATAGGGTTGGTCTTGACGGAACATATGGGGGATTAATCTGGAAAGAATCTTTGTATTTGGTTCTAATGTGATATAACATGGTCCAACTTGTTTTCATTGAATCGAATTTGTTTTTATCAGTGATATGTAAAAAAACGCCGCCACATAATTGATTAGCATATTTAGAAAAAGTTGGTGTAAACCATTGAGGCCTAAAATAAACGCCTTCTAAATGATATTCATTAAGTTCTCTTGCAAGATCTTCTGATTTTACATATGGTGCACCAATTAATTCAAAGGGAGTTGTGGTGCCTCTTCCTTCCGCAAAGTTGGTACCTTCAAATATACATGTTGCATTATAAGTATAACAAGTGGCTATGGTTGGAATATTTGGAGTTGGAATAATCCATGGTAAGTTAGTATCAAGATAATCCATTTCTCTTTTCCATCCCTTAAGAGGAATAATGCTTAAATCACAATCTATTTTAAATTCTTTATTGAATAATAACGCAAGTTCACCAATAGTCATACCATGACGTTGAGGAATATCATAATAACCAACAAATGAACGATATTTTTCAACGTCTAAATGATTCCCTTCTACTTTTATGCCATTGATAGGATTAGGTCGATCAAAAACAACAAATTTCTTATTATATTCTTTACATGCCATCATCGCATAAGCCATCGTATAGATAAAAGTGTAATATCTTGAACCATTATCTTGAATATCAATTGCCATTACATCAATTTTATCCATCACTTCTTTACTTGGTTTTTTATCTTTTCCATATAAACTATATACAGTAATATTAGTTTCTTCATCAACATATGTATCTAATTTCATACCTGCTTGAATACTTGCTCTTACACCATGTTCTGGCGAAAATAAAGCAACTAATGAAGTCTTTTCTCTTAAAACATCAATACTTGATTTAAAATCAGAAGTAATTCCCGTTGGGTTAGTAATTAATCCAACTCTTTTTCCATCAAATATATTTAAGTATTCATCGATATTTTCAATTCCTAAAGTTACAGTTTTATTCATCACTTTCTTCCTCTCCTGCATGCATAATTTTTTCAAAATCAATTTTACTAAACTTATAATAAACAGGGGCTGTAATTTTTACCCCTAAATAAATTGGTAAAGAAATACCAAACAACATCCAAATAGCTAAAACTTGAAATCTAATTATACAACATATTAATCCTACTATTATTAAAAGATTTAAAACAAATAATATTAGGGTTGTAAGTAAGTACCTAAAAGTTACATAGAAACCAGTTCTAAAAATTTCGGGAATTGTAAGTGTAGTAAATGATATAATAATTAGAGCCATATGTCCATTTAAAAATAAGACTATCAAAAAGCCAACCAAACATACCATAAATCCAGCATTAAGAAATAGCATACCCAAAGTATGTTCTTCATCATCGGTAAAATATGCTTTGGCATAAAAATATATCGCATAGCCTAATACAAGATAAAATATTAACATAATTAAGCCTGTAAAAAATGATTTTTTTAAATATTTTTTAAAGTTAATAAAATATTGTTTAAAAATATTCATTTCTACATTGCCTTCTTTTAAAGTAGCCGTAGCGGCAACAAAGGAAGGAAATAAGAAAATAACCGTACACGATAAAATTATTGTTAATACATTAACCACTAGCAAACGATAAATTAAATCGAAAAAACGATATGGTTTAGAATTAATTTTTGTTTCATAATCAACTTTAGACATATTTATTATCTCCAATCATAATTATTATAGCATATATTGTTATTTTTTACTTTTCTTTTAGTAAAAACTTTTTTTATAAAAAAAAACTGACTATTTTTTTAATAGTCAGTTTTTTAAATAACTAAATTATAGACCTAATTCAGCTAAAGCGTTTGTATAAACAGCTTGAATTTCTTTTAATTTAACAGCAGCTGAGTCATCGCCTTTAATAATACTTGCAGCGATAGGCCAGAAACCATTTTCACCGAAGTGAGAACCACCACCAACTGTCATTGATAGAGTTTCCATTAATTCATAGTAAGTTAATGAACTATCTTGAACTGACATAACAACGTCACAGAAAATAGTTTCATCAAATTTCTTACGTAATGATGCATAGTATGCTTCATCAGCTGTACTTGAAACTTTTTCTTCAGGGTCTTTACCAACACCAGAAACTAAATCATACATAATATGGAATGCAACTTCAGGAGTGATGTTATTAGCACCATTTTGGAAGTTCATAATTGAATAGTTAGAAGTACCAGTATAAGGAATGAAGAATTTACTTGAATTAGTCATATCTAAACCATAGATTGGTTCACCAGCATCAGTTGTAAGAGTAGTCTTACCATCAGCTTTCTTAAGTGGAGTTTTAACTTCTACAGTATTACCTTCAGTATCAGTATATGAATAAGGAGCTGTATAAGGTTTTACATCATTTGAATCATCCATTGGATAAGGAACTACACCAATATGATCATCACCTAGTTTACTTTGGTCGAAACGAGTTGTATCTTTAACGAACCATAATGAACCAGTAGCCATGATAGTTTTACCAGTTAAGAAATCAGTAGTAACATCACTTGTACCATGACTTGTACTCCAGAAGCCACCTTTGTATAATGTTCTCATTTCATCAAAGATAGCAGCTTGTTTACTACCAGCAAATAATACTCTTGATGTTTGAGCATTAACTAATTTTAAACCTTGAGCAGCAGTTGCACCAATGAAGAATTCAGCAGCACCAGCATCGATTACTTTTCCATCTGGTTCTACTTTTGCTAATTCAGTTTGTGCAGATCTAACCCATTCTTTAAATTTAGACCAAGTCCATTGACCTTTGAACCATAATTCAGCAGGATCTTCAACACCACATCTATTAACTAAGCCAACATTGTAGTATAAGAAGTTATCAGGACGAGCTGTACCAGGAGCATAACCATAAACTTTTTTGTTAACAGTCATACTTTCGCTAACAGCTTTAGCTTGTTCATAACCAGCTTCTTTGAATGCATCAGTAAGTGGAGCTAATGCTTTAGCTTTTACTAATGTAGGAATCCATTGTGAAGCAATATTTACAACATATACACTGCTCTTGTTTAAAGAACCATCTACATAACCGTCTTTAATAAATTTAACACGGTCTGGTCCCCAAGAAGCATTATCATTCCATTCACTATAAACGATATCTACACTATATGCAGATTCAACCATTGAAAGGTGAGTTTGTAATGCAATCTTATGATCACCAGTATATCCAGCAACAAATGGGTCAAATTCTTCAACTGGTTTTACTTTGATAAGGAATTTCATTCCATTACCATTGAAGTTGATTTGGTTAAGAGTCCATTTAGGCTCGTAATCACCACCAGTACTTGCAGTCCATTTAGCATAAAGATATAAATCACCTTTTGTAGTAGCAGAAATTTTACTGATTGCAGAACCAGTGAGGTCTTTATTTGTGTACCATCCACCAAAAGTATTACCATCTTTTGTTGGAGCAGCTAAAGAAACTTCTACACCTTCAGTGTATTCAGTAGGGTTAGCAGAACTATTAGTACCACCATTTAATTCATACTTAATTTGATAAGTATTTTTCTTATTGTTATTCTTCTTACATGAAGCGATAAAGAAAATAGCAATGATAGCAGCTAATAAAACAAATGTCTTTTTAACTTGTTTTTTCATTTTTTAATCCTTTCTTAATCTTTTAATTTTTTTTCTAAATCATAGTATGATTTCCATACTTCAAACCCCATGTGACGGTAAAATTCTAAAAGTCCCGTCCAATCAATAATAATGTCGCTAACATGATAATTTGTGTTAAGATAATTAACCGCACTAGCAACAAGGTCATAACCTAAATTTAATCCTCTATAGTTGGGGTCAACACCTAAAGGACCAATTCCACCAAGGCGTTCGAATCGTTTACGCCAAGTTAAGCTATAACTAATCAATTTTTCTTTTGTTTCAGGATTTGTAACCTTTGCAAAAGCACAAATTTCCTCTTTATTATTTAAACCAATAAGATATTCACTTCCATCGCCACCACAATTAAAATATTCAACCATTTCTTCTTTCCAACGGCCAGGCCAAATTCGATTCATAAACGCAATCAAATTTTCTTTGTCCGAGATTCTTGCAGTTCTAAAAACATAATTAGGATTCATAATTGGTAATAAATTTTTGTCCCGCCTGATTAAATCGAAGGAACTATGGGTATAAATATAACCTCTTTTTTCAAACCATGGTAAAAATGCTTTTAAATCTACGGGTAAACCTGGAAAATAAGTATGACAATCCTTTCCAAGGTTTATAAGGCTTTTTCCTTCACGAATAAAGATACTTTCCACTTTATTTAATAAAGCTGAGCCAATTCCTCTATTACGATATTTCTTTGCTACAAACATTAAGCTAATCCATG
This sequence comes from uncultured Bacilli bacterium, assembly GCA_934098295.1. Taxonomy (GTDB): domain Bacteria; phylum Bacillota_I; class Bacilli_A; order ML615J-28; family CAG-313; genus UBA1737. The sequence continues at coordinate 40,469 of CAKONV010000007.1, forward strand.
CATATTTATCGTAAGAAGGAACTATGAAATCTTCTTGCCAAATCTTGCCTATGATAAAGCCAACAATTTTTTCATCTTCAATGGCTACTAAACTTGCCTCATCAAATGCGTTTTCTAAATTACGAACAAATAGTTCTTCTGTAATTGGAAATATATATCCGTATTCTTCATTCCATAACTGATATATGCTACTATAATCAGTTATATTACTTATAAGTTCAAATTTCATAATCAATTTTTTAAAAATAGAAGGATGAAGTTGCCCTCACCCCTCATAACAACTAATCAATTAGTGTTTTTTTCTTAAGAATACTACTAATAAACTTGTAGCAGCTAAGAATTCAACGATGATTGCGCTCTTAGAACCACATTTTTTACTATTAGCTTTTACTAAATCTTCAATTTCTTGAACTTTATCAGCTAATTCTTCAACTGTTTCTTTAACAGAAGAAAGTTCTTTTGTTACACTAGTTAGTGCATTATTAATAGTATCTACTTTCTTAGTTTCATCATCACTTAATGCTTTAGAAACGTATACTGTATAACTTGCTTCAGTAGAGTTACCAGCTAAGTCAGAAACTGTAACTGTTACTTCATACTTACCAGGTTTAGTAGTATCGATTTCTGGGCTTGTTTCACCAACGCACCAGTTTCTTACAGAACCGCTTAATAAGTTACCATCAACAGCATCATAAGCATAGTCAATACCCATAGTAGCATCGAATGTACCACCGAATGGAATTGTTACATCATGAGTTGAAACGAATGGAGCAGTCATATCTTCAATACTTACTGTGAATGCTTTAGAAATAAATTTCTTATCATTGTAAACTGTAGCAACAACTGTATGGTTACCTTCAGTAATTGCAGTTTCAGCACTGAATGGAAGACCATCCCAAGTGAAAGTTACTTTGTGGTTAAGGCTTAAATCGTTAACTGAACCATCTGAAGTAGTTACAAATGTATCAGGATTAACTGAAGGAATTATTACTTTACCATCTTCTAGTTTAGGTGTAATAATTAATGCGCCTTTATTTACTTTCATTCTAGGAGTAAATTCATCAACGATTACATAATCGATTACTAATGTAGATTTATTATTGTTTACAGTATTAATAGCTGTATATTCAACACTATATTTTGTATTTACTGGAGCGTCAGCGCATTCGATTACATAATCTTCCCATTTAGCAGATTTTAAGCAATCAGCAGCATTAGTCCAGTCAGCTTTAGATGCAGGCCAGCCAGTAATTTCAGGTTTTTGAGCTAAGAAGCCCCATAAACTGTATGTGAAGTTACCAGGAGAAGCACATCCACCAGTTCCTACGTTAATGCCTAATGCAGGAGCTTTGAATGCCATATATTCAAATAACCATGTCCATTTTTCGCCCATATCAACACCATCAACTGTAGTCTTTAAGAAACTAATCTTTTGATATGTACTACCAGTGAAGATGTAGTTATTAACTTGAGTGTACCAAGCACTATCAGTACCAGGTTTTGCTAATGTTGTATCTGGCATAGGAACTTCAACATAACCGCCGCCTTCTTTACCATTATTTTGTTTTAAAGTAGCATTTAAGTCTTTAATGAAGTCAACAACTAAATCATCGAAACTATTATATTTAGCAGGTTGAACAACTGTACCACCATTAACTTTTACGTATAATTGAAGAACTGAAGTATCTGATTGATATGAATCAATATTGCCTTCAGTAGCCCAATATTTAGCTAAACCTGAATAAACTGCATTTTTACCAGGAATGATTGTGTTACCTTTCATTACTTCGATAACATTTTTACCATCCATATATCTGTAGTTTTGGTTATTGTAAACTGCATCATTTTCATAAACTGGTTTTGCAGAGAAGTTGTAAGTAGCAGTTCTTTGAACACCTTTACCATCAAATAATTTTTGACCATAATGGTAACCGCTAATTAACATATCAGCAAATGATACATACATATCATTGATACCTTTATCAAGGTAACCAAAGTCATATAATACGCCGCCTTCAGGTACGATAATGTTTCTTGCAACTGAACGATAAGTAGCAGCTGTAGGTTCAGGTAAACCTTGAGCTTTACAAGTTTCAGTATAAACTTCTAATTGAGCATCAGTTAAATTACCATTTTTACCTTCACCACTAACGAATGCGATACACATATAACCGCCTTCTTGTTCCCAAGAGTAATCCCATTTGTTAGCATCCCAACCTTCAGAAAGGTAAGCAACTGTATTTACTGTTGAAGCATCATAAGATTCACTATCAAACCATTGCCATAATACACGGTTGTAAACATAGTTATCATATTCTTTTTCAACTGTAGTTCCATCAGCTTGAGTTTCTTCAACTTTTACTTTATCACAAGTAACGCCTTCACCAGCTTTTGTAACTACACCATCAACATAACAGTATTCAGCAGGGAATAATACTTTTCCATCTGCACCATTGATGAATGATCCAGTTGCAGAGTTTGAATTTTGATATAATACATCACCACCAAGACCTCTAACTACACGGCCTTCTCCATCAAATACTAAGATACGGTTGTAATAGTTACCACCTTGAGTAGCACCTAAACCAATTTCAGTAGCATCAAAAGTAAGAGTTTTACCAGACATATTAGTCATGAAGTGAGATAGTGAAGGGTCAGCAAATCCTTCTTTTTTACCCCATTTTGATCCATCTTTTCTCTTGAATACAACTTTACCGTCTTCTTCAAATAAACCACCGATGTTGTTACCAGCACCAGCATTATCAGCAGATGTTGAACCAGAAAAATAAATAGCATATTCTTTACCAGTTAAATTACCGTTACCATCTAATTGTTTAACTTGTAATCTAGTTTCGTTCCAAGGATATCTACGGCTTGAACCGCCCCAGTTTTCATCATTTTTTGAAGCATTATCATAGAAATTAGGGAATGTAGTATAAATACTATTCATTATATACATTGGAATTTCATTTTCACTTAAAGTTGGGTCTTCAGTAAATAATTCGCTTGCAGATACATTTGAAGCGGATTTACTATTTAAGCCAACTAGAGCAATTGTAAGTGCAAATACACTTAAAATAGCAAAAACTTTTTTCATAAAATTAATTTTCCTCCTATTTATAGATTTGAAAGCGTTTGCGGTTATATTATAACACATGAAAGAAAAACTTGCAATAAGAAAGAACATTTTTTTTATACTTTTTTTTCCAATTGCAAAAAAAAGGCTAAAATCAAGATTTTTTGTCTCATTTTAGCCTTAAGATTTTTAATTATATAAAAATTAGTTCATTTTTGAATATGCAGCTTCATCAATGATTACCGTAACATCTGGATGATTATTTAATACTGAAGCAGGGAAATCAGTTGTAACTTTACCTTTTAAAAGGTTAACAACTGTATCAGCTTTATTAGTACCAGAAATTAACATAAGAATGCTTTTAGCTCTCATAATGTTAGCAATACCCATTGTCATAGCGTGAGTTGGAACTTCATCAATACTGTTGAAAAAACGTTTATTATCTTGACGAGTTTTATCAGTTAAAGTTACTACAAATGTTTCTTGTTCAAATGGTGTACCTGGTTCATTGAAACCGATATGTCCATTAGCACCAATTCCTAATAATTGTAAATCAATTGTAGTTTTATTTAATTCAGCAGTATATTTTTTTGCTTCTTCATCTAAGTTGCTACCTGGTGCAGCATATGGAACATGAGTGTTTTCTTCTTTGATATCTACATGGTTGAATAGATTGTCATGCATAAAATAGTAGTAACTTTGTGGATGTGTTCTTTCAATACCACAGTATTCATCTAGATTGTATGTTTTAACATCTTTAAAAGAAATTTTGCCATCTTCATACATTCTTACCAAATTTTGATAAGTTCCAATAGGACTTGATCCTGTAGCTAATCCTAAGGTACAAGCAGGATTTTCTTTAATTTTAGAGGCAAGAATTTCTGCTCCTAATTTGCTTAATTCATCATAGTTCTTAACAACAACAATTTTCATTTTTTTACTTCTCCTTTTATTTGTTAAGTGTAACAGGAAGCTTACCTGTTGCTATTTTTTCTCCAGTTAATACTTTCGCTAACGCTTTAAAGGCAAGAACGCTCGCCTCATAACTGCATAGATACGTGTTAACATCTAATACATTTAAGTCATAAGGGGTTCTTATTGCTGCAACAATTAATTTATCTTTATCAATTTTATTAATTAATTCAGCTTGAGAAACGTTAAACGAAGCATTGTAACTACAGTATATTATTTTATCATATTCCTTTATTTTTTCAAGTAAATTGTCTGCCTCATTTTCAGTTGGTGATATTGATATATAATGTTTATCAACCTTAAATGGGAAAAAGTCACCTAACGAATTTAAAGTGTTATCACTATTTTCAACAAGAGTAACAACTTTTATCACTGGAAAGACAACTAATGTTTTTTCTTCTTTTTTAACAGGCAAAAGGTGATTTAAATCTTTTACTAAAGTTATCGAATCATCAGCAATTTCTTGAGCAAAATCCATTCTACTTTTAACTTCTAAATCATCTTTTATATCTCTAAAAGCATTTGCCATTTTTCCACATTGATACATTTCTTTATATTTTAAAATTCTCTCTACAGCACTATCTATTTTTTCCATAGATATTTTTCCTTCTTCAGCTAATCTTAACGCTGTAGATGCAAATTCCTTTTGACTCTTTATATCTCTTGCGCCACATAGAAGTAAAATATCACAACCAGAGTTAAAGCCATTTAGAACAATTTCTTCCATTGAATATCTACCCCAAACAGCTTGCATAGTTAATGAATCCGTTACAACTAATCCTTTAAATCCTAGTTTTTCTCTTAAGAATTTTTGAATCACTTTTTCTGATAAGGTAGTCGGATATTTATCATCAATTTTACTATACATAACATGACTAGCCATGATGCCTGGTAAGTTATCCTTAATGACTCTTTTAAATGGTACTAATTCAACTTTGTCTAATCTTGAAGCATCAAAATTTACAACTGGTAATCCTAAATGTGAATCAACGGCTGTATCACCATGACCTGGAAAATGTTTTACAGATGTCATAAGTTTGGCATCACTATATCCCTTAACGGCCATTTCCATATAATCAGCAACAACATCAGGGTTTTCTGAATAACTTCTAACATTAATAACCGGGTTAAGAGGGTTATTATTAACATCGCCATCTGGAGCAAAATTAAAGTTAAAGCCTAAATCTCTTAGTTCTCGCCCCATATTATAAGCCAACTTATAACTTGCATCAAGCATAGATGTAGCGCTAATTGCCATGGCACCAGGTGATTGAGTAATTCCGGTCGTAACTCTTGCTACCATTCCGCCTTCTTGATCTAGAGCGATAAATGGAGGAATTTTAGCGTGGCTATTAATTTCCTTATTTAGTGAAAATACTTGTTCAACACTTTCACAATTATCTTTAAAATAGATTATTAGTCCAGCTTGGATTTCTTCTATTTGCATAGAAAGTTCATCTGAATAAGTAGTGCCGGCAAAGGCAAGACCTATCATTTGTCCAATTTTTTCTTTTAATGTCATTTTCTTGATGTCTATCATTCTATTTCTTCTTTCTTAAAACGATTCCCATTAAACTTGTTGCAGCAAGGAAAGATATTATTAATTCAGCACTCTTTTTGCCGCATTTTTTCTTTTTTTCTTGTGGCTTTTCATCTTTTACTTCATCATATTTTAAGACTTCTGATGTTATTTTAAAGCTTTCACCCTCTTTTGTGTGTCCTTCTAAGACAAGTGTTAATTCATATACATTTTTAGTAAAATCTAAATCACTAAATCTTTCACTACCTAACATGCTTGATAGTTCTTTTTCTTTTCCATTTATTAATATATAGGCTTTTTCAACAAGATTGTCATTATCTACATATTCATAACTTACACTTAATGAATTTTCTTTTTTCTTTGATTCCTTAAATTCTTTGATTTCTGGTAAATCATAAGATAAGGTTTTTACAGTTATAGCTTCGGTACTAGCACTAAGAATATCACCACTTGGATCATAAATATTGTAAGTAAAATAGATACTGTATTCGGTATTAGCAATTAAATCGTTAATTATTAATGATTCTTCATTGCCAAGTGTATATGTAGTATTGCCAATGTGAACAATTACATCTTTGATCCAGCTTGCCTTATCATTATTCATATCTTTAGTTATTTTAATTGAAGTTTTTGATATGCCTTTTGCACTAAGGCCAGGATCAGGGTAATCATAATCTGGGGTTGTTAAATAAGTCTTGTATGTTTGGGTTGTAACTTTGGTAGGATCATATACATCCAAGTTATCATATGTAATTGTAACCGGATAAGTTGTTTGTTTTTCTAAGTTAGTAAAAGTTATAGAAGAAGTATAGTCTTTAGTTTCGTTGTTTAGTGTTATTTTTATGTTCTTTAAATTTTTAAATAATTCTTCATTTTTTACATTTAATTTAATGTTTGCAGTATTATAAGTTGATTCACTACTGTCAAAGCTAAAACCAGGATCTCTCATTACTACTAAACAATGGTTACCATCACTTCTTTCACTACCATCACTTGGTTTATTAACAACATCAAAGTTTCCATATTCATTACGAACGATTAAGGTTGAACTTCCACCACCATCAAGGTTATAGCCTTCAGTGCATCCTGCAAGTCTTAATAACTCACCACATTGTGGTAGCGATGCACCAATTTCATAATCAGATTCTTTACCTCTACCAGCTACTACCATAAATACCATTTCACCATTTTCTTTGAAACCAATTAAAGTACGTGGATGAGTAGTATAAATAAAATCATTATCTGTATTACCTTCATATAATGGGTTACCATCTTCTAAAACTTGATAAATATAGCCGATTGAAGAACTTACACTTTTCCATTCATTTTCATAAACAAATTCACATTTTAAGTAATCATTAACATTAATGCTATTTAAAGAATTGTCTTTAGTTACTAAATAAAACTTACCAGTATCGGGTTTAGAATCTTTTCCTAAATCCTCTTTAATTTCTTCAATTGTACCTTTAACAAATGGCATACCGCCAATTGATACTCTGCAAACATCATAAGATCCTACATATACTTTATAACCAGTTAAATCATAAGTTGAAGTTGCATCTTTAGTTATCAAGGTAATACCTGAAGAGCTTGGTGCTTTATTATAAGCAGAAATTTTTAATTCTTCAATTATTTCATCTTTTCCTTCATTGTATTTTCTTACATACATTGATGTAGAAATGGAAGGATCACCAATGATATAGCCACCTTCTTGTTTAAAGCCAATTGTGTTTCGGTAAGATGCTCCAGCTTTTTCAGCTCTATACATATCACCATCTTGCATGAAGTTACCCGTAGGTTCATGAGTTGCTGGTCTTCCATCCGTAACAGTATTTTTGAAGAAATCACCGTTGATTCCAGCTAAAACGATCCATCCTGGGTGTGTAGCTTCATAATCTTTGGCAACTTGTCTTGTAGTCATTTGTTTCCATGCATCTTTAGCACTTCCACTATATGTTACAACTTTGACATTTTCAGTTGGATCAAAATCAACCCATTGCACAGTATGGGGATTCCATTTATACTTACTTGAAGACGGATCCGTAATACCATCATATAAAGTTTTCATCTTTTGTTTATATAACATGGCGTTACCATAAACATCCTTTTCAATAAGTTTTTCTACTAATTCGGCTTTATCCGATAATTTAGATGCTTGAATTTTTTGATTAGCACCTAACCCTAGACTTAACACTAAAGTTAAAACTAGCATCCATAAGAAATTCAATAATTTTTTCACTTTTCGTCTCCTCCTTTATTTTCTTTCCTACCTTTTGCCCTAACATAAATAATATAATATTTTTTAAATGTTAATTTTACAACTAGATATATTGGAAGGCCAAAACCTCCAATTATTAAAATTGTATCATACATAATTGATAAATAAGCTATTACAACAATGGTCACTACTAATGCCAATGTAATTGCTAAATCTTTAAAAGCCATCATAGTGGCTAGTTTAATATCATCAATAATCCGACATCCACTCATATAGCTCATAACTAATGGTAAATGAATAACTATACAAAGGAACATGATTGAAAAAGAAATTGATAGGATTAAACCTATTATATTTATAAGTCCTTCACTAAGGGAAGTATAAAAATAAATTATGCTATTATAAAACAATAATATAAATATTACTAAAAAGATAGTTTCGATAATAGCTTTTTTATATACTTTTTTAAAGCTTTTAAAGAATTCTTTAAAGACAGTATTACAAAGTTTTAGTTCAAATTTAGATACTAAATCAATACCCGCACAAATAGCTGGGTATAAATATAAAATGGTTGGTATTAGGGTTAAATAGCTCCAATACTTAAAATTAGGTAAGTCTTTAAAGAAGATATTAAATAGGTATAGAAGTAAAAAAGAAGGAATGATAATCAGCAAATTGATTAGCACAATACGAAAAACATAGTCAAAAAATTTAAATATTTTACTATTGTACAAATTTACTGATTTCATTTCTTCTTCTCCTTCATAATTTAAATATTAACCAACGATACCACTACGTTCAACACCTTCAATGAATAAACGTTGAACAAATAGATAACCTATTAGTAATGGTAACATGATCATTAGAGCCGCTGTATTTGTTATAGCGGAAGTAAAGTAAGGGTTTGAACCAACTGAATCTCCAACCAAATATAATAAATGTTTAAACGCAACGTCCTTTAACAAGTTATTAATCCATTCGGAAATATTTAACATTCTCATTGTTAATAGTGGGAAGCTATCACCTGAGATACCATAGTATTTAACATAATAAGCATCATTCCATTGCCATACAAATGCAAATAGAGAAACAGTAGTAATACAACCACGAGCATTTGGAAGCATTACGCTCCAGAATGTACGAACAACACCAGCTCCATCAATTTGAGCACTTTCTTCAAGTTCTACAGGAATTCCTCTAAAGAATTGTCTAAATAGATAAATGAACAATGCTGCTCTTATACCTTGACCAAAGATAGCCATTATATAAAGAATTATATCTTTTCCTTCACCTTTTAGTGTTAAAGCACTACCAGTCATAGCTTTGAATATTCCAAAAATATCAAAGTGAGTATAATACAATTGACGTGATAAAGCAATAGCTTGAGGGGGAACAAGTAAGGTTAACATTACAACCCAGAAAATAAGATTGCTACCTTTAAATTTTAATCTTGCGAAAGCATAACCAGCAAGGGATGTGGCCCCAACTTGAAGAATCGCTGTAATTAAAGATATTTTAATGTTGTCTCCTAAGGCCGTCCAATAGTCAAGTAATTCACCAGCAATTTTAAAGTTTACTAAAGAAAAGTTTTCAGGTATCCAAGTAACCAAAGGATTATTTAGGTCACCTGGGTCCATGATACCAACAATTATTTCTCTAAAAATTGGATAAATGATAATAAATGATAATCCTATGAAAATGAATCCTCTAAGTATTGATACGGCTTTTGCCGAAACTTTTTGTCCAAATACAGCTCTTTTTATAGGATTTTTTACATCTACTTTAAACTCTTCATAACGTTCTTTAGCATCTTTACGATAGTTAGCAAACTTTTCTTTAAGTGTTAATTTTGTCTCATTATTTTTTGTCGTCATAATAGAATACCACCTTCGATAAAATTCCAAGTACTATTAAAAGTAAGATTGCTATAACACCTAAATATGCCCATGACATAGCGGCATGAATACCATATTCTGATTTGTCAGCATATGTTTCAATTACATCGTTAACACTAGAACGTAAATATGAATCAATAACTGTATATACGATAACCGTTGGAATCATTGGTGAAACCATTGGTAACGTAATTTTCCAGAACATTTCATATTGTGTAGCACCTTCCATTTTTGCTGCTTCATATAAGTGTTTAGGAACTGATTGAATAGCTGTTAAGAAAATTAGAATTTGAATACCTGAGTACGTTATTGTATCATAAATTGTTGATGTAATTCCAGAAAGGAAAGTTACAAAAAACTTAGGAACGCCAATACCTTGTAAGAATACACTCATATCAAACAATGTTGTTAAAGCATTATTTCCTTGAGCAGCCATCGCATTGTTTAAACTTGAACTTGCTTCAATTGCTGCTGATACAGCTTGTGAGTTAAATATTACTGGTAAAAAGAAGATAGCTCTTACGGCACCACGTCCTTTAAATTTACCATTTAACATTACTGCTAGCAATAAACTAAAGATTGTTATAACAGCGCAATCACTAGTAGTTGATCCAATTGTGTTTAATAATTCAACTGGGTACTTTGAGTCTACTGTGAAAGCATATTTATAGTTGTACAAGAAATCTGTTGATATTGGGTTTGTATAATCACCAATTTTAACTGCTTCAGAACTAAAGAACTTACTAAAGTGAACAATTACACCACTAGCAGAAAGTTCAATTGTACTAAACGAATAAATAAGTGACATTATTAATGGATATGCAAAGAATACTAAGAAACCAAGGATTGTTGGAAGTAAGAACATTACCGAAACAATCTTTTTTTGTACATCAAAACGAAGACGGTCAAATGTTCTTGCTTTTACCCAAGCTAATGGCCAAAATATATAACCAATAAAACGACCAATTTTTTCTAGTATTAATGATAACTTAGAAACACGATACCAGTTAATAAATTTATTCCATAAACCACTAAAGAATTCGGCAATTTTAGTTTTTAAACTCTTCTTGTCTTTTTGATTAGATTTGTCTTTTTTCATTTACTTGCCTCCTTCTTTAATTTAATACTGATGGTTGGAATGATTTTGCAGAAACAACAGTACCATCGGCTGCTGTATAATTGTTACGACTATAATTCAAGTAAACTACAACATCTTTATTATTAACTTTGTATGTTACTTTATAGATGCTTTCATCAAGCCATTCATGTGCATATAAAGTTCCCTTGTAGATATTTAATTCATCTAATGTTTCATACATATATTCTACATCAGTAACCCAGTTACTATATAGTGTATAGAAATAACTCTTATAATCAGTTTGAAGTAATTTATCACTTGACTCATATGTGAATGTATAAGCAAGGTTAGAACCAGTTTCAATTACATGCATTAAATATTCCATTGAACCTTTTTCTGAATTAGCGTTAAAGTTATAACCACTATAATCAAATAATCCATTAGCAACTAATTGATAGAAAGGAATTGAATAGTCAATAATTTCATATTTAGTTCCTTCAAATGGGATATTTTTAGCAATAGTTGTATATTGGAATGCATAATCATATGGAGCATATAAAGTAAATTTATTAATTCCTTTTTCTTTCATATACTCTAAAGATTTAATTTGTTCTTTTATTGCATCATTTTTGAATGTTTCAACACCTTTTTTGTAATCACCAGCAAGAGATGAACCCATCTTATCAATAGCTAAACTATTACCAGATGGTGTTAGTTTCTTATAATTATCAGCTAATTTTTTAGCGAATTCAAAATAATAACGTGGTGACAATGATCTAATCTTTTCAGATTTTTTATCATACATATTTGTGTTAGGTTCATAATTTTGTTTAACTGCATATTTACCTGATGCATCATGAGTTGTATAATGATTGTTACCAAATGATTCTTGGAATTTTACAATTTCACCAAATGAAACATATGGGTATACTGTTAATGATTCATCTTTGTTTGCCGTTAATTCTCTAAATTTTTCTTTAGAACCTAAAAGGCCTGACATTTTAATTGTTTTAAATGAAGTGTTTACAAGATTTTCTTTACGCCATCCATAATAGAAAGCATTAATATTTTTAACACCGACATTTTTAAATGCTTGTACAATTATATCAAATTCATCTAAAGTTGTTAATGAAGCTCTATCTTTATACTTAATACCAACAAAATTATTTTCAAAAGAGTATGTACCAAGAACTTGCATATCTAATACAGGAGTAGTTGTTGTATCTATATTTTCAATATTGTAAGTATCAATAAGAATTTTTTGATAACGTTTAGCTACAGCAGAATAACTTAATTCATCCTCTGATAATAATGCAAATGATAATTTCAAATCACTTTTGACAATAGCATCAGTCCATTTGTTAACTGTTTTTCTTTCATAAGAAGCTCTACCTAAAGTAATTGTTGTGTATTCACGATAATATGCACTGAAATAATTTGTATTAAAGTTATCTTTACGTCCAGAAATATCAGCTGTTAATTGTAATTGGGAAGCACCTTGTGTTGCGTAAGCAATAACACCAGAAGTGTTTCCTGTATTAACTACCGCATACATAGGGAACATTAAATCATAGAAACTACCTTTATTAATTTCTGAAGTATAAGTTAAGTCCGTTGTATAAACTCTCTTTACATATTTTGAATATTGTAATTTGTTATTATCATGATTTAAGATTGAACCACTTCCATCAGGAATTACAGTGTATCCTTCAATGCCAGCTTTTGTAGCTGTAAAATATGGTAGGATATCAATATATGTAAGTGGATATGAAGGGTCATCAACAATTGAATTACCAGGAATCATTACATCTAAACCATTTTCAGTTATTGTATATTCAATAGCAATTGAATATTTTGGATCGGAAATATCAATTGTTTGTCCGAACATATCGTTATCTTCTTTTAAATCTTCAACAGTATAACCACAATAATCATACATTACTTTCTTTAATAATTGAATAGTTTGAATAGACATTTTTGAGAATCCGTTAGAATCGCAATAATCAGCTATTTCATAATAGTCAATACCACCATCAAATTTATCTTTAAATTCATTTAAAGCACTATCTTTAGTGATTAAGTTTCCAAATATCTTTAAGAATAAGATTACGTCGTCTTTAGAAATAGGGTAACCATTTGCTTCAGCATCATCTAAGGCTTTCTTTAATGCATCGCTATCAGTACCACTTGAGAATATAGCTCCCATATATGGGTTGTTATTAAGCATAGCATCAAAACGTTCAGCCGAAATATATTTAGGGAAATCAGCGTATGTTGTTCCTCTTTTTTCAATTGAATACCAAACAATAAGTTTACCAGTTTCCTCATCAACTCTTACAGCGAAATTTGGTGTAATTTCTTCTTGAGTTGAAATGTTACGATCTAGAACTGAATATTGATAATTTGATCTACTTCCAGGGTTACCTGCAAATATTGAATAGTTAAGATTTAATATTGTATTTTGTTCTAACTCTCTAGAAACGTTAGTAGATAAATCATCACCTGTAGGATTAGATAACCATGTTTGAACAACGTTACCTTCTTTATCTGTTAATTCTAGTTTAAATGTCGTTAAATGATAGTTGAACCATAAACTATAAGTATTACCTTTGCTATCAGTTTTTGATAAGACTGGTTTATTAGGATAATCTGTTGCAAGGCCACCAAAACCAAGTAGAGTTTCATTCTTGTAATCATCCCACTTTGGTAATGATTTTTGTAGAAGTGTTTTTAATGATGATAATTCATCATATTTGTTGAATTCAGTGATAAATTCATCATATTCTTCTTCGCTCATGCCACATTTTTTATCCTTTAACATAAGGGCAAAAGAATTATTTTTTAATGCTACAACTCCGAAACTTTTGAATAAGGCAATTTCATCATCATTCCAATCAGGGAATAAATCAATTAGATTTTCAGGGGCATCTCTTAATGCTGAATAAAAATCATATTTTTCACCTTCAAATCCATTTGCTAAAGCGAATTCATAAACATCATCATATTCACAAGTAACATCTGTTAAATCATCTACAGTAATGTCAAAATATGCTTTTAACCATTCTTCAACCGTTCCATCATATGTTTTTTCACAAAGGTCATATTTTGTCTTATGTTCTCTGTAAATAGCATCTATTCTCAATTTAGCGGCTATTGAAAGTAATTCTTCTTGATAACGAGCAGCTTCAAGTTTTTCTTTTTCTGTTAAACCATCACCATCTTCGTTATGACCAGTAAGAACCCAAGGTAATTTATAATTTTCTTTATCTAAATAGTCAAATTTTTTAACATTTACGGTAATATCATCATAATATTTGAATCCATCTAATTTTTCTTGTTTCCAATAATCAGAAGGATATTCATTTTCAACAGTATTTGTAGAAGCTTTATATTTTCCTAAGAAATAAGTAGCAACAACAATAACAATGATCACTGCAATAATGATCCATAATGTTCTTTTAATTAAAGTACCAAAACTTGCTTTCATTTTATTGCCTCCTACATATACCTTGTTGATATCTCATCATAAATTGAGTACAAGAAACCGTAGATTTGTTCAGCTAAGTTAAAGATTAACAATGCTAAGAAAACGATAATAGCCGTTGCTACAATTGTTAAAATTACTGACCAAAGTACTTTTCCAAGTCCATATTCATGAATAGAAATCAAGCCTGTAAGTGCCATGAAACCAGTTAATGTCCATGCAAGAATTTGTATCAATTGAATAAATTGAGCTTCGCTTGCTGTAATAACATTACTTAGAGGTATGTTAATAAATCCTAATATCATAACTGGGAAATATGAATAACATGCCATCATAAAGATTTCTTTCATTTTGCCTTTACCATCCATTAGGGTAGTAACACTCCAGTTAGCTATTGATAATAGTAGTGGAGGTAGGGCACCATATACTAAAACTCTAATACTACTAAATGTTTGGGGATTGTTAGTATTGATAACCGGACCTTGAAAATTATATTCCAACATTTTCATGGCAACGTATAACACAATAATAACGATTGAAACCCACATTTTACCTTTTTTCTCTTGTTTGAATGATTGCCATCCAGCCATAGGATGAGTAAGAATATATAGTGGATAACCAAATACTTCTTGGAAGAAAACAGAAATAGCTTCCTTAACTTTTTTAACAACATCAACAAATTTTGTTGGTTGCTTTTCTTTTGTCATATTTACTTGTTGATTTTCCATTATTCATCCTCTCCTTTCTTGCCGAGTTTGTTTTTAGAATTAATCTTTTTTGTAACTTTACTAACCACTAAAGCAATAACAGCTACTACCACAACGGTCATAATTAAGTTAAAGTTTTCATTCAATATAGCATCTCGATAACTACTAAATGCTTTTGAATAATATGTTGCACTGTGAGCCAGTTTAAAATATCTCATAGCTTCTTTATATTCACCACGTCTATTTAAGGCTTTTCCAATACCAAGGTATGCAAGTTCATAGTTGGTATTCATTTTAATTACTTGACGCCAATATGACTCTGCACCATAAGCAATTAATACTTTTTGTTCTTCACTACCTTTTGAAAGTGTACCTAAAACATTACCAGATGGATCTGTAAATGTATATTCTTTTTCAGAAGTCGTAAGATTAATTGAACTTAAAGATACATCAGTTAAGATGTTATTAGCATCATCAATAATAGCTAATTTTCCATCTTTAGAAACTGTAACATAATTGTTCTTTTCATCTACTAAATAAGTATCAGTAATAACACCATTTTGATATAGGTAAGTTGCTTGGTTAACAGCTTTTCCGAATTCAGTTGTTTCAAATAAGATAATTGAACTTGAAGCTTGGTCTAAAACAATAATTGTTTCTTCTTCTTCACCTAAAACATTAGTACGATATAAATAATCTATGGCAACTGGTTGCGTAATACTATTGTATAAGCTGTTACCAGAACCTTTACTAGAAAGACCACCAGGTTGAGCACCCGTTAAGTATAGTAAATTACCTTCAGAATCATAAGTAAACAATCTACCACGAGTTTGATCGGCTACTGTGTAGTTGCCAGTTTTAGAGATTGCAACAGCCGTTAAAACAGATGAACCTAAAACAGCACCATTAACATTAGAAGCTGTAACATATACAGCATCACCATCAGGTGCTACATAACCATTACGTTTTGTAATATCATTACCTTTAGTGTTAATAATTTTTACCATATTTTTAGGATTTGTAGCATCAGTTTCAGGGTTAGATGTTGCGTAAAGGAATCCATTAGATGCTATTGCAATGTTATTAAACATTGGCGGTAAACTTAAAGCAAGTGATGAAAGTTGAGTATCAGTAAAAATCTTTGACCATAATTGTTTTAATGCATTAGCACTAACTTCATTCTTACCTAAGAATCTATTGAAAGTCTTATTAGTACCAAATTCAACTAAACCTTCATAAATGTTTGAAGCAATACAATAACATACACCCGAATTATTAACAGCAACTTTTATTGGATAGAATACTTGTTTATCTGTAATTTTTGTGTAAAGAGATGAATGTTGATCGCTTATAATTTCATAAGCAGTTCCATATTCAGTTTCATAAGCAGTATCTAAAATTTGATAAAATGAACTATCGCTTGGTGTTAAATATACATCTTCAACTACGAAATCTTTATTTAACTTTAAGATACGTGCATTATCAGTATCAGCAATGTAAATAGAGTCTTCAGTAGCCGTGATACCACGAGCATTGTTTAGATATACAGCTGCTTTAGTTGTATCAACAGTTCCTGTTTCGCTATCATAATAAGGTAAATAAGGAGCACATGCTGCAAGTTTTAAATATTTATAAGTAACTTCAAATCTAACTTTTTCATTACCACTTGTCTTTGGCGCATCACTTACATCAAAATAGCCATCAGTAGTTACGCTAATTTCTAAATTTTCTTTTAAAGATTGAATAGCTTGTTTAGCTTTGTCTTTATTTTGTTCATCTACAGTTATTGTAAATGAAGATGAATCACTTGTACTATCTACTACTTTACAACCAATTTTATTTAAAGCATCAATTGCTTCATCTAAAGTAACTTCCGTAGTTGATACTGTTAATTTAGTAAGTTTAACTACTTCAATATCTTTTTTAGATACATTTGTTATTTCTGAATAATCACTTCCACCATATTCGCCAGTGTAAGTAATATAATTTACACTATAAATTGTTTGATCTTTTTTAGTTAAATAATCAGTAATATCGCTAAAGTAAATGCGATTGTTCTTTGATGTAGCACTAGCTGTTTCAATATCATATACATCAACAAATTCTTTTGACGATGCTTGTTCTTCTGTAATATCTTCTAACTTTGTGTTAAAATTATAGAATTTATCCAATTTGTTTTTAGCATAATCGCTTAGTAAAAATTGATTAACGACTTTTTCATATTGGAAATTTTGATTAAGTACTGCTACATAACTTACGTTTAAAGCTTTATAAACGACACCATTAGCAAGATGGATATCTGTTGTTTCTGAAGTTTCCGAATTTTGATCTAGTACATAGATATTATTTTCATAAACTTCCATATCTGCTAAATGTCTAAATTCATTTAAAGTTTCATTAGGGTTATATGCATTTTTAATACTCTTAGCATAATATGTTTCTTTATAAGTGATGCCTTCTGTTGAAGGAATTACATTTTTCCAGAAATCATATACATAACTATCAGCTTTAACATTTGACTTTGATGTTAGAACAGCCATAAAAATACCAACAGCTAATGTAATCGTAAGAGTTTTAAATAATGTCATATTTTTAAATATTTTCTTCATGAAATATGCCTCCTACTTCATACCTGAGTGAGCCATTGTTTCGATGATTTGGCTTTGAGATAGAATAAATACAGTAATTGGGACAATCATCATAATTAGCATTACGGCAGATGATGTACCTGTACGAGCAACACCACCAGCAACAATTTGGTGTAATGCATAAGATAAAGGTTTTAAACTTTCTGTATATATATAAGTACCACCATCATTGTTCCATAATTGTTGGAATAATAGAATAATCAATGTTAACCAAGCTGGTTTAACCATTGGCATAACTATTTTCCAATAAATTTGAAATTCATTAGCTCCATCTATTTTTGCAGATTCAATTAATTCCATTGGAATGTCCGACATGAACTGTTTCATTAAGTATAGACCTAATGAATAGGCAAAGGCCGGAATGATTATGGCGAGTTGTGTATCAACTAATCCTAAACCGCTAAAAATAATATAACGAGGAGTTGCTGTTACTTGAGCAGCAAACATTAGTGAGTATACAACAAGTCCAAAAATAATCTTTGAACCAGGGAATTTGTATTTTGCAAGAGGATATGCAGCCATTGATGCAATAATTACGTGGCCAGCAGTACCTGCTAATGTAATCCAAATTGTATTAAAGAAATAACGTGAGAATGGCACCCATGAATCTTCTAGTAATGAGTTTAAATCTGCAAAGTTATCTAACGTTGGATGTTGGAAAAATAACTTTGGTGGGAAAATAAACAATTCACTTAAAGGCTTGAAAGCCGCACAAATTGAATATACTAGAGGATATGCACTGAAGCATCCAAATAGTGCAAGTAAAATAAATAAAGCTATATCACCTGCAAGACTACGACTTACTCTTTTTTTCTTCTTTATTCTTCTTCTCTTTCCTATACGGTAGAAGAATAATTCCATCTTCCCCATTTTTGATTCATCTTTTAATCCGAATTTTTTAAGTTTACGTTCTTGACGCTTAATACGACGCTTTTCAGCACTCGACATTTCGACGCCTTTAACTTCTTGCTCATCAACATTAATTTTGTCAACTGCCATCTTAAGCACCTACCCTTCTTAAAATTTTTCGAACTACTAAGTTAGCTAAAATCATTATTAAAAATAGAATTGTTGCGATTGCTGAAGCATAACCCATTTCCATACGAATTGAGCTATAGTCCATCAAGTGTGTGATAATTGTATGTCCAGCGTATTCAACAGATGGGAATCCGGCAAGGTTGGTAGAAACTTCAGCTATTGATAAACTTGAGGTAATTTGCATTACGGCACCGAACAATAATTGTGACTTCATTTGAGGAAGAGTTATATGCCATAATTCTTGCCAACGATTCTTGATACCATCGATTGCACCAGCTTCATATAATTCTTTATTAACACTTTGTAAACCGGCAATGAATGATAGGAATGATACACCTAGTGACATCCATAATTGAACAATAATTAGAATCCAAATGATATATTTAGAGTTTTGCAACCATGTTATTGGTTCATTAATAATGTTATATTGAATTAAAATAGCGTTAGCATAACCATACATATCACTACTAAATATCAATTTCCAAACCAAATATACGTTACCAGAAATTGAAGGAGCATAGAAAATCAATGTCATAAAGCTTCTTAGAACTGGTCTTAATTCATTGATAAGCCATGCAAATACGAATGCCATAATATAACTTACGGGACCAGTAATAATAGCTAGAATAGCAGTGTTTTTAAGAGCTATCATCCAAACTTTATCATTAACGAATAAGTTCATATAGTTTTCCCAACCAATAAAACGAGGAGTTTCAAGCAGGTTAAAATATGTGAAACTTAAGTATAAAGACATGACAACTGGTATAACTGTAAAGATAATAAATAAGATTGTATACGGTGCAACTAAATAGTAATATTGTCTATTTAAGAAGATTTGTCTTCTAAATTTGCCACCACGTTTACTCCAGTTTTCTAATTTTCTAGTTAAACTTAAACGATCCTTACAAATTCTTATTTTTTGTTTTAGACGATCATAATATTGATTATATTCTCTAAATTCTTGTTCTAAAGCTTCATCAGTGGGATTAGCTAAATGTTTTTCTCTTAATTCTTTCCATTTACCATCAGCCTCTTCTTTTTGTTTAATTAAAGTTTCAAGTTCAGCTTTAGCTTCGTTAGCTTTTTCTAAATCTTCTTTTTTCCATTCTTCTTTTTTAGCTTTCATAGCCGCTTTTAATTCGGCTTTTTCTTGAGCTTTCTCTTCTCTTGTTTTAGCTTGAGCTTTTTTTAGTTTACGTTCAGCAAGTTTCTTTTGAAAGCTACCTGTTGAAGCACTTGTTTTTAAAGTTTTAACGAAAAGATAAATCATCCATAATATCGTTATAACTAAAATAATTATTAAAATATTCTTCATATAAATTTATCCTTTCTTATTTGCTGTCTTTCAACAACTTCAAGCCAAATTCAGAACGTTTACGATCGATTTCCGCATCAATTACTTGTGAATATTCGTACAATGTTTCTCTTGCATTGTAATGTTTGTTAATAACTTCACGATATGCATTTTCAATTTCACGGCCAGTAATATATGAACCCGCAATTTGAGGCATTTCATGAACTGTAGACCATTGTAACATTAACATTTCTAAGTCAGCACTTGGCCATGCTAATTGTTTTAAAGCAGCAACGTTAGCTGTTGTGTGACGAGCAGCTGATCCTAAAATACCTTCCATTTCACGACCAAATTGTGCTTGTACATCAGCACTTGTCCACCATTTTAAGAATGTCCAAGCAGCTTTCTTAATCTTTTCGTCTTTTTCAGCTGGTTGTTTCATAATTACAGCTCCTGTTCCTGAAGCAGTTGCAGTATGATCAACATAAGTACTTGTTACGCCATCTTTAACAACGGTTTTTTCAGTACCTGGAATTAAGTGGAAACTCCATTTACCTTTAAGTTCTGGAGCAAATACGCTTAATGTATTATATAATTCATAGTAAGAGATACCAATTGGCATTTCACCTGTTCTAAAACGGTTAACGAAACTTGCACTAGTAGGGAAACCATAGTTTGTATATAATTCAGTCCAATATTCAAAAGTTTTCATAGCTGCTTCTGTTTTAAATCCTGATTCCATGTTATTTGAAGTATATAAGCTTCCACCATTTTGGTATAACATTGAAACAAATACAGGGTTAAGAGCAGTTGCACCACTATCATTTACTGGTAGATAGAATTGTAATTGTTGAGCTTGTAATGCAGCAACTAAGTCAATCATATCATCCCAAGTATTAGGTATCATATCGCTAAGTCCTAATTCTTCCATAATATCATCACGAACGAACATCATTAAGAAAATTTGTTTTTCTGGTAAAGCATAAACACCATTAATTTTCTCTTTCATATTTTTAATTGATTCTAAAGATGTACTATCAAACCATTCATCTTTTGTTTCGCTATCACTAAATTGGAATTGACGAATTGATGAAGCCATATAAACATTTTCATAACTTTCATCATAATTTTGACTTCCATCTGGTATTGCGTAAACATTATCCCAGAAGTCATTATACACAGTTAAATCTAATACGGCATTACGTAATCCATAGTTTACTGGTAAACTTGAATCTACGTTTAACGCAACATCAGGACCAATTCCAGCAAGTGTTGCTTTTAAAAGAACATCAGCACCTGTAAGTTTTAAATCGACGTTAATATTTTCACCTTGATGAGTTATAGCGTAACCATTTTCACTACTAAAACTTGTATCAATTAAGTTTCTTATTACGTTAGCTTGGTCTCTACCTAGAGTCATCCAAACTTCAATAGTTGTACTTGCAGTTCCTGCTTCATCAGTTTCACTAATTGATGAATAATCAATAAAGAAGGATGCGAAGAAACTTGCAATTGATTTCCAAACTGATTTGAAGAAATTAGCGTTAGCTTTTGGAAGTTTTACATCAGCAGCATGAATTTCTAAATAGTCAATTGTAAGAGGAGCTTCTCTTAATTCGTTTAATAGTGATCCTAAAGAGGATACATTAGTCGAATAGGTCGAAAGTCTCTTTGTAATTGTACGAGGTTTATCTACGAATTTTTGTAATACAACAACAACACTATCAATTACACCAGTCTTATCAGATGCACCACCAGAAATGCTCTTAATTGTATTAGATATTTCTGTAAGTTCTGCAAGAATTCGATAGAATTCACCTTCTTTGCTAACTGTATAATTACCAGTTTCATCCATTCCATAGAATAAATCAGCGAATTTTGTAGTTAATTCATAGTCACGATTAGCATCTGGAGAAACAGTAGTATAAGCAATAATACGACGATAGATTTTTGTTAACTCATCAATTGCTGTTTGTAGACGAGCAATTAAAGGAGCATAATCACCTAATGTTACTTCCATTTTTAAAGAATAAGTTTTATCTTTTTCAAAATAGAATAAATATCCACCATCACTTGATTCATCATTTTCACCAATTGTGATGTTTTTCCACTTATTGTTGTATGATACTTGAAGATTATTTAATTCATCAAATAATGTTTCATATTCTCCCATTTCACCATTTGCATTTTTTTCAGCTAAAGAAACGGTTCTTGTTGAGAACATACCACGAACTAGATTTTGTTTAGCACGCATAGATATATAATAGTATCCTGATTTAGGAACACTAAATTCCCATGCAATCCAATCACCTAATACTTTCCAGTTGTCACCACCAATACAGTTCAAATATGTTTTTGTAATGCTAAATGGTGTTGTAGCTGCACTTGAACGATCAGTAATAGGATATAGAGTTGGACTTGATTTAGTAGTTCCAGCTTCAGCTTCAATTCTTGTGTAACAGCCACTGTTACTATTTAAATCAATTGTTCCGTGTTCACTTGTTAAAGCACTTAAATATTCAGAATATGATTTTTTCTTTTCAACACTTCTTAGTTCAAAGGTATCAATAACAACAGGTTCTTTTGAATATACAAGAGAAATAGTTGTTACGCCAGCTTCAAAATAAAATTCAAATGCTTCATTTACATAACCCATAGAATCTTTGAAGTAACCACCAGTTTTAGAGTTGTTAATTTCTACTTGTTGTGGTTTTACTTCGTTACCATTAGTATCTATACGCCAAGCTTTAGTAATTATTTTTGATGTTTCTGTTTCTTCAGTCTTTACATCGTTGTAAATTATTTCTTCACCATTAACAGTCTTTTTTATTTTTGTGTCTTGCCAAACACGAGAAAAAGTAAAGCTTGAACAATCTGAGAAAGGTAGTTGATCATTAATTAATAAACTTCTTTCGATTGAAGAACTGTATCCTGTGTAAGTATAATAATTAAAATAAATATTATAAAAACCTGGTTCACTAACGGTTACTTGGTATTTTACTGTACTTCCCCTTTGTAATAAAACGGTCTCTCTATTTCCGGATGCAGATGAAGAATTTGCGTAAACATTGTTGTTTTCTTTAACTGATAGACTTTGTACCACACGATGGCCATCATCAGCATATTCATCTTCTAATTCAACTTTGTTTATATAGTCTTCACCATAAATAGTAATTGGTTTTTCTAATTTAGGTGTTGTAGTTTTACCAGGATATTTTTTATTATGTTCCTCAGTTTTTGTCTTTACATAATTTTCATATTCTGATGATGAAGTTACTTCTTCTACATTTTCACTATTATCAGCAACCAATTTAACTTGTTTGTTAAAAAGATTTATACATAACATAAATGTGAATGATAATCCTAAAACAAACAATAAAACTCTTCGCGTTTTTTTCATAAGTGCTCCTTTCCATTAAGTCCTATTAATATTTCTTCAAGCCATAAAATGCGCTGATTGCTCATTTTAAAGCCCGCATGATTATTACGTGCATACCATAATTTTTTATGCACATCGCTATAAGTTTTCAACAAATTAATCTCTTTTTCAAAATGTACTATTGTCTTTTCGTTGATGATTAAAGACAACTTTTTATTAATTTCTAATAATATTTGTAGTAAGAAAATAGTATTTTTTACTTCTTCTACTTCTATACTATTAGGTATTTCATCTAATGTTTTAAGTGATGAAGAAAATAGTTTATTTAATAAATTTATATTTTCATCATTAACTAAATTATATTTCATTTTTTCTAAGAAAAAAGATATTTTATCTTGATATCTTGAAGCATGTTCTGCCCACATTATTGAAGAGAATAGTCTTGAACCATAGTCACGATATTCGCCTTCGAGATTAGTATAATGTGCAAGTTTAATTATTACATCTGCAAAAATATCATTATTTAAAATTTTTCCTAAATAATTTTTAACATCATTTTCATTCGCATCATTCCACATTTTTAAACCGGCAGTAATGAATCCTGGAAGACTAGCTACTATGTATTGTAAGTGCCCAATGTCACCCCAATCAGTTACGATTACTCCTTCCGCATGGTATTCTTTACCAGCTGTAGTTGCTTTGTCAATAGACTGATACATATCATCATATTTTCCAAGTAAGCTTGACCAAGTTGAAGTGCCTGGAGCTAACATGAATTTTATTTTATTATTAGCCATTTGGGCAGCATGTGATGAGAAATCATAATTTTTATTATATCCCCAATCAATGTAAATAATATCTTTTGGTAATACTGGCAATAAATCTTGATGATTAATAATTACATCAGCCCACATCATTGGTGTCTTTTGATGCTTTTCCACATAATCTTTTAATTTTTTAACATAATCTAAGTATACAAATTCTTTTCCTTTATTTTCACACAATTCTTTACTTTTTCCTAGACCAATTTCATGAGGCTCATCTAAATTCATATTAAAATATTTAGATTTAAAATGAGGTAGCATATCATCATAAAGTTTTTCAACAAATTTGATTGAATCTTGATTAGTTGGATCAAGTGTACTAGCTTTTCTATCAGCACCCCAAATATAAAATCCATTAGGGCATTCAGCTAAATAGTGATATTCATCTGTATCTAACCAATCACTCATATGTCCAAGACCATTTTGGTTAGGAACAAGATCAATAAAGTACTTGTTAGCATATGCTTCTAGTTCTTTTAAATCCGTAAGAGATATATAATTTCCATCCGCTAGGAATTTTTTAAAATGAGTATACTCAAAGGAAAATCCCTCAACATATAATTCTAAATGATTGTATCTAAGCTTTTTAAATAAATCAACCATCTCTTTTAAAGTTTTTAAACTAGGAACTTTGCTGCGACTTATGTCTAACATCACACCTCTTGTTTTGATTAGAGGATAATCATTTATTAAACAACATTGAATCTTTTCTTCTTCTAAAAGTTGAACTAAAGTTTGGGTTGCATAAAAAGCACCTTTTTTAGTAGAAGCCAAGATTTTTATTTGTCCTTCATCGATTTTCAAAACATACTCTTCTTCGCCCATTTCATCTTTTTCATACATTAAAGTAGCCATAGATGAAGTATAGGTAAAATGATGTTTCAACTTTGATAATTCCTCTTCTATAGCCGAATTTTTAAAAGCATCAACGTTTACAGTTTTTAGTAAAGCGCTTTCAAAATATTGGGAATAAAAAAGGATTTTTTGTGGTTTTGGTGTAAGCAACAAATTATCACCATCCTTATTTTTGTTAATAGGCCAATTTTGCCCTATTTTATCTTATTATACCAAAGAAAACGCTTTTGTGCAAATGATAAACTTAGAAGATTATTGATGGAAGAAAAATATCAAAAATTATCCAAAAATGGTTTATAGAATATTGCCTACATAGTAAATTTTAAGAAGCGTTTTAAGTTTTTAAAAGAATTATTTCAATTAATATTATGATTGTTAATGGTAACAAAATAACCTGTAATTATATCGCTCATTTTTAATATTGTCAAATTATTATATTTAAAAAAATAGGTAAGTTTATACTTACCTATTTTTTTATTTATTAGGATTCCACATTTTTTTTATGTCTTTTAAGGCTGCATCTTTTATTTCATTTTGACCTGGCACTAAATCCCGATATGTGAAGAAAATAGTACCTAAAACATTAGGAAAATTGCAGTTAAATTTTAATTGGTTTGCAATTTCTTCTTTGTTTTGCCATGTTTCACACGCCCAACCTTCTTTAGAACCCATTTGATATAAGCCCTGACCAATATATAGTTTCGTTTTTGTTTCATTGCAAATATTACTCCACCACCAAACTACATCATGATAACTTACATCCTTACGGTCAAATGAGAAATAATCTTGAGGAACAACGTAATCAATCCATCCTTCCTTCATCCATTTATAAACATCTGAATATAGTTCGCTATAGCATTGTAGTGCACTACTTGCATTATAAGAACCTTTTTCCCAACCATCTGGTCTAATGGAACTATTAGTTCTATATACCGCGAAGGGACTGATTCCAAATTCTACTTTTTTATTTGTTTCCTGTTCTAGAGCCTTTAATTTGTCATGAACCATTTTTATCATTTTGTCAACATTTGATCTTCTAAAATCATCAAAGCTTTGATTTTCGCCATCGCGATATTTCAAATAATCGTTTCTTTCATCATCTTCTTTAATTTTAGCATAAGGATAGAAATAGTCATCAATATGGACGCCTTCAACATCATATTTTCTTGCGACTTCTAAGATAGACTCACTAACAAATTCAATTACTTCCTTATGGCTTGGTGATAATATTATTTTTCCAGTACCATCTAAAATAGTATGTTCTGGATGTTTTCTCGCAAAGTTTTTTTCATCAAGGCTAGATAAATATTCATCTTTGGTAATTTTACCATCCGTAACACTAACATTGCTTACGCGATAAGGATTCATCCAAGCATGTACTTTAATGTTTCTTTTTTTAGCTTCGTTAATAAAGAATTCTAATACATCAAAACCAGGATTTTTTCCTTCTGTTCCCGTAATGAAACGTGACCAGGGATTTAAATCTGATGGGTAATAAGCATCATTTAACGGTCTAACTTGGAAAACTGCCGTATTCATATTATAGCTTTGCATTGTTTCCAAAATGCCTATTAGATATTTCTTATAGTCATCTTTTTCTAAATTATTAGGAGTATCAATATTTGCAACATTAGAAATCCAGCATCCCCTTACATCATTTTCTTTGAAAACATATTCAGGAATATCAATTTCCTCTTTATTATGCCAATATTTAATATATTCTACTGTGTGTCTTTGTAATTTCATTTTAGTCATCTCTCCTTTTAAATTTTATGATAAACAAAGTTAAGCTAGCTAGTAAAGAGATATAAGTACCTGTTTTTTTCTTGTTACATTTTTTACTTTCCTCTTTCTTGTTATCATCTTTTGTTTCTTTATTATCATCCTGAGTAGGATTTTCTATTGGCAGTTCTTTCACTAAGTTAAAGCTTTCCGTTTCAAATATTGTTTCATTTTGGTCATCTTTAACCGTAATGATAAATTTCAAATTTTCCATAGGGACTGCATAAGCATCAAAAGTATATTTAACCATATTATTGGTAACTTTTGTTCCTTCTTTTACTAACTCATAAGTATCACTACCTTTAATAATTTTTAATGAATAAGTTAAAGGATCATTTTCTGCATCCGTTATTATAAAATTCACATCTATCTTTGACTTTACCAAATAATTTTTCTTTAATTCTTCTTCTAATTTTATGGCAGGTTTTTGATTTTTATATGCTTTTGTTAAATCAACTACATAAGCTGAAGAATATGGTTTATTATCATATCCATAAGTTATTAATTTATAAGACTTATTAGGAACAGCTTCAAAAGTAATTTGATTATCGCCTTTTAAAACTCTACTAATGACTTTATCATCTTCACAAATAGCATAGGCTTTAGCGTTATCAACTTGATTAAATGTTAGCGTATAAGTACCATTAGTGTTTTGGTCAAGTTTTACTCCCTCCGCAAATGATGTTGCTTTTTCATAAGAATATGAATCATATATAGGGGTTAAGGCTGCCATTTTCCAAGTATTCTCTCTAACATAGTCAGTTGCTTGTTTGCCAATTCCTTTAATTGTTGATTCATAGCGGAAACAAACGTATCCAGATACATTATATTTCTTAGAATAATTCCATCTTATTTGATAAGATATTTCGGATTTAGTAGCTTTACCACTTTTCGCCCATTCATCTATTTGATAAGTTGGAGTACCCATATATAATTTTACCTTAGTAGATGCGACAGTAGAACTCCACCATCTAACGATACGGTTATAATTTCCATTAGGATATCCCGATTCTGAACTTCCAAGATATGTATAATTTTGAGGAACAATATAGTCTAACCAGTTTTCTAAAACCCATTTTCTTGTATCAGCATAAAGATCGGAATATGAATAGTAGTTGTTACAAGGTTCTGGTTCTCCTCCTTCAGCTCCTCGAGGGGAACCTACCGGACAGTTTTCAATAGCAGGAGCCCATGATGAACAAGGACTAATACCAAATGCACATTTTGTCTTTGAGGTTTCATTTCTTTTACGAATAATATCACTCAAGCTATGTATTAGATTATTAACATTTTCTCTTCTAAAATTGTATATATCAAGTTCTCCACCAGCTTTTTTATATTCTAAATAATCACTCATATCAATGTTTGGTTCCGTCGAGAAAGTATATCCTTTGTACGTATCATTAGTTCCCGAATATGATGTGGTTGCTGGATAAAAGTAATCATCAAAGTGTATTCCATCTAATTCATAATTAGTTATTAATTCTTCAATGGTATTATTCAAGTTATTAATTGTTGAACTAGCAGCAGGGTTTAAAACATAGTTTCCTTCAGTACCAAGTACTACAGCATGATTCAATTCTTCGCCATCATAAAAAATAGGATTGTCGACAACGTTATTATATTTTGATGCTATAGTTTTAAGATTATTAAAAAATGACGTTTTTTTCGTCTTTAGTTCATTCTCATCATAATCAGCAATGTAAGAAAATCCCGTAACATTATCGCTTTTAATATAATTAAAACCAACATCAGTAGTTGATGCACGATAAGGATTTAGCCAAGCATGGTATTCCATGCCTTCATTGTGAGTTACTTCAATCATCCATGCAAGAGGATCCCATCCAGGATCAATGCCGAAACCTACAAGGTATTGGCTCCATGGATTGTATTTTGATGGATAAAAAGCATCATTACATGGTCTTACTTGAAAAATAATTGTGTTCATTCCATTATTTTTAGAATTTTCTAAAATCGTTAAATAGTTTTGTTTCCATTCTTCGATGGCGCTACTGGAACTACCCATTTGTTTTTCAATATCCATATTACCAACCGTACAAACCCATACAGCTCTTAGTTCTTCTGTTGCTTCTTCATATTCTTTTATTTTTGGTGGTGTCCAACCAAAAACAATTGTTGAAATATTTAAAAGACTCAAAAGAATGGTAAGAGTTACCGTTATAAACTTTAAAATTTTTTTCACCTTTTTATTCTCCTAAAATCTCGTTTTTCATTCTTAAATAATTTTTATAAGCTATTTTTTCAACATCTTCTTTTTTGTATCCTCTTGACTCTAATTCTTTAATAATATTTTGACAATCAGCATGAGTAACTAAATCATCTAAATTATCACTTTTACCAGTTTTTATACCACCATAGCTAGGTAAGTAATCCATCATGTCTAAGCCAAGCATAACATGATCAATATCTAGTTTATTGACTAAATAATCAATTTGATCTACAAAGCCTTTAACATTTTGTTTAGTCTCGTCTTTGCTGACAAAATTTCTAGCACTGTTTACGCCTACATATCCATGTTTTTTCTTTAACACGTCTAATTGTTCGTCATTTAAATTACGACGATGATCACTCAAAGAATATGCACAAGAATGACTAGCAATTACAGGTTTTTTTACATAGTTTAAAACATCATAAAAGCTTTTAACATTCAAATGTGATACATCAACAATCATTTTATTTTCTTCCATAAAATCTAAGAATTTTTTTCCTTCTTCTTTTAATCCATGGTCTTTATCTCCAGCCACTCCTGTAGCTAGATGATTTTCTTCATTCCATGTAAGCATAGCATGACGTACACCTAAGTCATATAATTTTTTAAAAGTGGCAAGGTCTTTAACATTTCTTAGTCCTTCTAACCCATATACAACATCATACATATCTTTATATGGAGCAAATTCTTTTAACGCAATATTGTATGCTTCTAGAACATCAAAATCATGTTCACTATAAACTACCCAAATACCACCTTTTAATTCGCCTTTTTGCATATTATCTTGATGATATGTTGCAAAAATGTTTTTTTCATTATTTAAATGTCTTTCGTAAAGATTAGAGAAGACATCTGAATGAGTATCATAAATTTTCATATTTTTTACTCCTTTACACCTTTTTTACTTCATTATAGCACATAAAAAATAAAAACACCAAGATAACGGCTTTTAAAAAAAAGAAGCAAGCGCTTCTTTTTTCTTGTTAATTGAAATATTCTAAATGGGTCATTATGTAATTAGCAAGACATGCTCTATAGTGGAGATGTTTAGCATTATTTCTAGTAGGGTGAACTCTATTTGTTAGGAAAACGAAACCTATACCATTGTCTTTGTCAATAAATACATTGGTACCCGTAAATCCTGTATGTAAAATGGTATTACGACTTACTAATTCTCCAGCCGCTGAGTATGGATCTAAAGTTTGCCAACCTAAACAACGGGCCTTAGGATAGACTTCCACACCATCATATTCTTTAACTTGTACTTCAAACAATTTATTAACTGTGGTTTTAGATAAAATTTGTTTACCATTATATATTCCATCATTTAATATCATTTGAACAAAATGAACCATATCAGGAGATGTTGAGAAAAGTCCTGCATGTCCAGCTACTCCTCCCAAACTAAAAGCAGTTTCATCATGTACATAACCTTTAACATAACCGTGATAGCTTTCATCATCACGATATTCGGTTGCGGCACATCTAATTTTATCTTGTGGTAAATATCCAGTATCTTTCATTTCTAAGGGGATAAAAACATTTTCCTTGGCATATTCGTTTAATTTCATTTTTGTTACTACTTCTACAATCTTTCCAAGAAGAATATAATTGATATCTGAATAACTGATTTTCTTTCCAGGAATGTACATTAGTTCTGCCTCATTGTATATTTTATTCCAAATATCTTCTGCCGTTAAAATGTCTTTTCTTCCATATATACCCTCAGGTAGACCTGATGTATGGGTTAAAAGATTCCAAATTGTGATGTCTTTAAACTTAAAAAGAGGCAGATACATATTAACACTATCATAAATTCTAATTAGGCCCTTTTCAACAAGTTGCATAATACAAGTTGTTGTACATATTACTTTTGTAAGTGAAGCCATGTCATAAATAGTATCAACGGTGTTTTCAATTTTTTCTTCATATAGTTCTTTGTAGCCAAGACTTCCTAGCGTAACTTTATTTTTGCTAACAATAGCATAAGTCGCTCCAGGAAAGGCTCCATCAGCAATTGCTCTTTCGATGATTGATTCAAATTCTTTTTTACAGTCCATACTATTCACCATGTTTTAAAACATAATAATTTTTCTTTCCTCTACGGATGATTGTATATATATCACCAATTGTATCTTTTGAAGTTAAAACAGCGTTCAAGTCTTTATTAACAACACCGTTGACTAAAATACTACCAGCATTAATAAACTCTCTTGCTTCTCTTTTAGAACTTGCAGCCTTAACTAGTACTAATGCATCAATTAAGTTTATATCTTCATTAATATTTACTTGAGGTAATCCTTCAAAGCCCATAGCGATTTCTTCTTTTGACAAATCAGCAATTTTACCACTAAATAAAGCTTCACTCAATCTTACAGCTTGTTCATAAGCTTCTTTACCATGAATCATAACTGTTAATTCTTTCGCTAAAGCTTTTTGGGCTTCTCTTAAATGTGGTGAAGTTTTGAATGATTCTTCCAATTTTTCATTTTCTTCTTTTGTCAAGAAAGTGAATTGTTTCAATTCTTTTATAACATCAGCATCAGGAGTATTCAACCAAAATTGGTAAAAAGCATATGGAGATGTTTTTTCTTTGTCAAGCCATACAGCCCCACCTTCAGTTTTGCCAAACTTAGTACCATCACTCTTTGTGAAAAGAGGAGCCGTAATGCCACCAGCAAAAGCTTCTGTACCATGTAATTTACGAATTAATTCTAGTCCACTTGTAATATTTCCCCATTGATCTTGACCACCTATTTGCATTGTACAATTATGTTCTTCAAATAAATGACAAAAGTCTAAAGCTTGTAATATTTGGTATGTAAATTCTGTATAAGAAATTCCACTATCCAATCTTGATTTTACTGTTTCTTTGTTAATCATATAATTTACGTTAAATAGTTTTCCATATTTTCTTAAAAAACTAATTAAATCTAATTTTGATAGCCATTCATAGTTATTAACCATTTCACAGTTAAACAAATTCTTAACTTGATTATATAACTTTGTGGCATTGGAATCTATTTGTTCTTTTGTAAGCATCTTTCTTTCAGCCGTAGGCTTAGGATCACCGATAAATCCAGTTCCTCCCCCAATTAATAGAATGGGGTGATGGCCATACTTTTCTAATCTTTTTGCGAGAATAAATACTAATAAATGTCCTACATGAAGGCTATCTCCAGTAGGGTCAGTTCCTAAATAGAAAGTAACTTTATCATTGTTTAATTTATCGATTACTTTTTCATCAGTAACACTATGTACTAATCCACGCCATTCTAATTCTTCATATAAATTCATTTTCATATACCTCTTTCATAAATTATTCATTTGTATTTTAAAGAAAAAACGCCCTTAGAAAATTCTAAGGACGAAAATATATTTCCGCGGTACCACCTTAATTCAGAAAAAACAGTCTGCACTCTAAATAATATATTTTATTTTATGTAATTCATTTTATTAACTAGGTATTTTCTCACCAACCAAATACTCTCTTTTTTCCATTAATAAAACTACTTCTTTGTTGATTGACGTTCGATTACGCTATAATCAACATAAACGTTTGTATTGATTTCTTCTTTTTCTTCAGAATTATAGTCATAATTCATAAGTTTTGTTAACAAATCCATTGCCTCTTCACCAATATCATAGATTGGTGTATTAACAGTTGTTAAAGTAGGACGAGATAGTTCGGCATATTTAGTATTTTGGAAACCAATAACTTGAGTTTCTTCAGGAATGCTAATATGCATTAAACGAGCTACATTAATAAATGAAACAGCCATTGAATCACGAACAACAATTGCAACCTCAGGATGTTCTTCTTTTAGTAATTCTCTATATATTTTTTCATTTAATTCAGGTTGTCCTGGAACATTTTTAACACATGGTTCTAGTCCAGCTTCTTCCATAGCCTTTTTATATCCATCTACTTTTAAATCATTAACAACATACTTACGTATTGTTGAAATAAACCAAATTTTCTTGTTTCCTCGTTTTATCATCGCTTTGGTTATTTCATATGCTGCTTTAAAATTATCAATGGAAACAAAAGGAATATTAGGATCGCTACATACCGTGTTAGTTAGAACGACTGGCACACTACTTGATCTAATAATATCTAAGTGTTCATCGGTAATTTCATCGTTAATGTATAAAACACCATCTACAACTGATGACATCAAAGTTTGCCAAAATTCTTTTTCGTTTTCTTTACTATTGCCAGTCTCTTTGGTGTTAACACTCTTGTTTACAAATAATCTTAACAAATATCCACGGCGATACGCACAATCGGCAATACCATCAACCATACCGGCAATTGAACTTCTCGTAAGTTCGGGAACAACAACAGCAACTGTTGTAGATCTACTACTAGCTAAACTTTTAGCATTAAGATTAGGCTTATAACCACGTTCTTTGATAATCTTTTCAATACGTTCTCTAGTTTCTGGTTTTACCTTTTCAGGATGGTTTGTAACTCTAGATACCGTAGCTAAACTAACTCCTGCTGCTAATGCAACTTCCATAATTGTGGTTTGAGTCATACGTTTGTTGTCTAACTTCATGAACAATCCTCCTTATTCAAAAATTTTCATAACATATGATTAGCCTTATTATAACATATTTTTTTTTAGTAAGCAAGCAAAATAAAACAGGAAATGAAAAATCTACTATTCATTTTCATTTTTCTTAATAATGTTATTAATTTTTTCTCCAGCAAGTCCTGCTCCTAAAAATATCCATATCTCATTTTTGTCTTTTGAAATTAAGTTTAAAACATCATCATTATATTTTTTAAAGTCTTTAAAGTATCTATCAATCTTTTTTTGATATGCGATATTTTCCGTTTCTCTCTTAGATGAAAAAACATTCATTAAATAAACATCATCAAATTTTTTTAATACTTTTTTAAAATCTTTACGATATTTTAAAGTTCTAGAATAAGTATGACTTTGAAAAATTACTTTTAAAGGAAGTAATGGATATTTCATTCTTAAACTATTTTCTAAAGCCTTAAGTTCAGATGGATGATGAGCATAATCATCTATTAAAATAGTCTTTCCATAAGTTATTTCTTTCATTCTTTTTGCTGGTAAAGTAAGATCATTTATTACAACTTGTAGTTTACAAATTAGGCATGAAAGATAGGCTGCAACAAAATCATATAAATTATAAATGCCATATAACTTCACGCTCAATATACGACATATTTTATTTCCTTTTAATAATATTGAATATCCATCTACCGATTCTTTAATTATTTTTATGACATAATCATTTGTATCTTTAAATCCAAAAGTATAAAGATGTTGATGTTTAATTTTTTTAGCAAAATCATGGTCGCCATTTATTAAAACAATATTACTTTTTTCTGCCATTTTTTGATAACTATCGAACAATTTTCTTTTGGATTTAAAAAAATCTGGATGATCTAAGTCTAGACTTTG
Source organism: uncultured Bacilli bacterium (assembly GCA_934098295.1). GTDB lineage: Bacteria > Bacillota_I > Bacilli_A > ML615J-28 > CAG-313 > UBA1737. The sequence continues at coordinate 74,933 of CAKONV010000007.1, forward strand.
AATTATTAATAAATACGGTGTATATGCATGAAAATGATTTTTATATTCACATGCTTCTACAGCTATATATTCACTACCATTACCTACCCCATACCCACATCCAACAATTGATGAAATTCCTGATAGCTTGTTTATAAACCATGTAGTTGAAGTTTTACCATGAGTACCAGATACAGCAATCATTTTCTTATCAATAAAAGTGGCAATAAAATTATTATAATAGTAGAATTCATATTCATTATCAACAATTTTCTTAAACTCTACATTTTTTATATCAATTGAAAGACCAACAATATATGTAAATGTTTCATCAATGTTTGTAGCATTATAGCAATATATAGGTATATTTTTTTCTTTTAATCCTTTGGTAGTGAAATATTCAACTTCATCATCACTACCAACAACTTCATTTCCTAAATCTTTTAAATACATGGCAAGTGCGCTCATACCAGTGCCTTTAATACCGACTAGATAATATTTCATAAAAAATCACCACTATATTATATGAATAATACTTTGTATTATGTAGCAGTGATAGTAAATTATTTATATTTAAAATTTTTTCTCTTTAAACTCTATTTCTCTTTGATTTCTTCTATTGAATAATCATCATTAACTCTTTCTTCACCGTAATCTATACTATTTTGGTTATAAAGTCAAAACTTGTGTTAATTAAATGTCAAATATAAGTTTTTAATTATTAAATAAAATTGTTAGATATATACATAGTTATCAATCTTTAATATCAACTAAATGACAAAAAAATCACCACTACATTATAGGCAAGTGGTGATTTATATTTTTAAATTATTTATTTTTACTATTTTGATATATTAGAGCATTATCAATGAATCCTTGGAAAAGAGGATGACTACGATTAGGTCTTGATAAAAATTCTGGGTGGAATTGACAAGCAACAAACCATGGATGATCTTTCAATTCTAATATTTCAACTAAATTTTTTTCAGGATTAATGCCTGATGCTATCATACCATTTTTTTCAAATATTTCTAAATATTTATTATTAAATTCATAGCGATGACGATGACGTTCTTTAACTAATGATTTTTGATATACAGAATATGCTTTTGTATTTTCTTTTACATTACAGTTATATAATCCCAGTCTTAAAGTTCCACCTTTGTCAATATTTGAAGATTGATTTTCTAAGAAAGCAATAATTGGTGTCGTAGTTGATTCATCAAATTCCATTGATGTTGCATCTTTAAGTCCTAAAACGTTTCTAGCAAACTCTATAGCACAAAGTTGCATTCCTAAACAAATACCTAGGAAAGGAATTTTATTTTCTCTTGCATATTTAATAGCTAAAATTTTTCCTTCTGTTGCTCTTACTCCGAACCCACCAGGAACTAAAATTCCATCATGATTGGCAAGTAATTCTTCGTAATTTTCTTCATTCACATCATCACTTAAAATCCAATCAATGACTATTTTTTTACCAGCTTTGTAACCAGCGTGACTTAAAGCTTCATTAACAGAAAGATAAGCATCGTGTAGTTGTACATATTTTCCAACTAATGCAATTCTTAATTCACCTTTAACGCTTTTTACCATTTTTATCATTTTATTCCACTCGCTCATATCACATGGTTGTGTATCTAAGTGAAAATATTTACAAATATAGTCATCAGCGCCTTGAGCATGTAAAGCATTAGCTACTTCATATATTACTTTAGCATCTTTAGATTCAACAATTGCTTCTCTTTTTACATCGCAAAATAATGCAATTTTATCTTTCATTTCATCCGTTAAACTTACTTCTGTTCTTAAAACAATCATATCAGGTTGAATTCCAATTGATCTTAATTCTTTAACACTATGTTGAGTTGGTTTTGTTTTAAGTTCATTGGCAGCTTTAAGATAAGGAACTAAAGTGTTATGAATGAAGAAAGTATTTTCATTTCCAACATCTCGGCGCCATTGTCTAATAGCTTCTAAAAATGATTCTGATTCGATATCGCCTACCGTTCCGCCGATTTCTGTAATTACAACATCGGCATTAGAAACTTGGGCTGCTTGTTTTATTTTTTCTTTAATTTCATTTGTAATATGGGGAATAATTTGAACAGTTCTACCTAAATAGTCCCCTCTTCTTTCTTTTTCGATGACAGAAGAAAAGACTCTTCCAGAAGTAATATTGGATTCTTTTGTTAAATTTTCATCAATAAAACGTTCATAATGACCTAAATCAAGGTCGGTTTCAGCACCATCGTCTGTAACAAAAACTTCTCCATGTTGATAAGGGCTCATAGTTCCTGGGTCAACATTTATATATGGATCAAACTTTTGCATAAAAACTTTTAAACCGCGGTTTTTTAACAAACGACCAATACAAGATGCTACGATTCCTTTTCCTAAACTAGATACTACACCACCAGTTACAAATATATATTTTGTCATTTTTGCTATTTCCCTTCTATAGATATTTTTCAACTTCCCAGTCGGTAACTAAAACACGATATTCATCCCATTCTAATTCTTTCGCAATAATATATTTATTATATATATGCTCACCTAAAGTTTCTTTCATCAATTTGCTATTTTTTAGTTCTTTAACCGCATCCTTTAAATTTTCAGGAAGATTCTTAATTCCTCTTTGTTCTCTTTCTTCTCTTGTGTATTCAAAGATATTATCATATACAGGAGCAATCAAAGGATAGTCTTCTTTAATGCCTCTTAGGCCAGCTGACAATATAGTAGCAAAAGCAAGATAAGGATTAGCTGAAGCATCAACGCTTCTTACTTCCGTTCTTGTACCTTTTCCTCTTACCGCAGGTATTCTAATCATAGCACTTCTGTTAGCATCACTCCAACAGATGTAACATGGTGCTTCATATCCTGGAACAATTCTTTTATAAGAATTTACTGTAGGATTAGTGATGGCTGTAAATTCACGAGCGTGAGTAATTATACCGCTAATCCACTTTCTACATATAAGTGATAATTTCATTGGATCATTTTCATCATAAAATACATTTTCACCCTTAGTATTGGTTAGTGAACAATTTACGTGCATTCCATTACCAGCTTTATAGGCAACAGGCTTAGGCATGAAGGTTGCATATAAATTATATTTTCTAGCTATTTGTTTAACAACTTGTTTGAAAGTTTGAACTCGATCACAAGTTTCTACAACATCTGAATAAGCAAAATTAATTTCATTTTGTCCAGGTCCAACTTCATGGTGACTTACCTCAACGGGGTATCCTAGTTTTTCTAATTCTAAAACAATATCTCTTCGACAGTTTTCACTGCCATCTAATGGTGACAAATCAAAATAACTACCAGAATCGTTAAATTCTAAAATTGGCCTTCCACTTTCATCTTGTTTAAATAAATAAAATTCAGGTTCAACCCCAACATTAAAATGTGAAAACCCCATATCTTGCATTTCTTTAACAATTCTTTTTAAATTTGATCTAGGATCGCCAGGGAAGACTTTTCCATTAGGCATATAAACATCACAAAAGAAACGGGCAACTTTACCATAATCATTAGATTCTAGTGGTAAAATTAAAAAAGACGATAAATCAGGGTGCAAATACATATCTGCCTCTTTAATTCTTACAAATCCTTCAATACTAGAGCCATCAAACATTACTTTGCCATCTAAAGCATCATTTAATCTACGAGCAGGAATTTCAACACTTTTAATTGTTCCTAACATATCTGTAAATTGTAATTGTATATACTTTACATTCTCTTTTTCAGCTATTTCAAATATCTCTTCTTTGGTATAATTTTTCATCATTGTCACCTCTTTTGTCATATATTATATCATTAATGTAAATTAATTACTTCAAATATTCTCTGAAATTGTTTACATAAATCATATTTTTTTGTTTTTTAAAAAATAGATTAATTAATTATTTCCTAAAATTGATAATTTAAAATTTAAAAAAGTGATGCTTGGAAAAAGCATCACTTTCATAGGAGAGAAAAATTATAAAAATTTTTTATTTGTTCGAAATTATATATTATCGACATTAATATAATATCAATAAAATATTAAGTGACTTTAAACTTTTGAAAAATAAAAATGATGGAATAAACCATCACTTTCATTTTTTGTCTTTAAACAAAACTTTTCACTAACGTCTTTCTTGAATACGACCGGCTTTAGCTGATAAGTTACGAATGTAATTAAGCTTAGCACGACGTACAATACCACGACGAGTTACTTCAATTTTGGCAACTAGAGGGCTGTGAAGAGCAAATGTTCTTTCAACACCGACACCAGAAGAGATTTTACGAACTGTATAAGTTGCGCTAATTCCACCACCATGACGGCCAATTACTAAGCCTTCAAATACTTGGATTCTTTCTTTGTCGCCTTCTTTAATTCTAACGTGTACTTTTACACTGTCACCAGCACGGAATTCAGGAATATCATTTTTTAAATATTCTTTAGTTACCGCATTAATTAATTGTTGACTCATATTTCTACACTCCTTTTTCATCCAATGTTCATTAATACCATCATCTCAAAGGTAACAGCGGAACATTGTGCTTTGCTGTCAATCAACAGCCTTATTATTATACCACATTTATCTAATTAATGCAAGTATTATGTAAGTTTAAGATGTTTGTCAATAAACTTTTAAAACACTATTTTTTTATATAATAAATTGATTCTATTACTTTACTACATAATAGATGTTTTTTAAAAAGGGTAAACTTCATCTTTTTTTTATTCATTTATGATATAATATATGTATTAAAATAAGGAGGTCAATATGCCTTTAAATATTGGAGAAATTAATACTTTAATTGTAAAAAGAGAAACAAATATTAGCTATTCACTTGTTGAAGATTTATCTAGTAGCAATGAGATATTTTTACATTTTAATCAAGCTTCAAGAAGATTAAACATTGGAGAAAAAATTGATGTTTTTTTATACTTTGATAATAAACATCGACTTTGTGCTACGATGGAACATCCTCTAATTACTACTAAACAATTTGGATTTGTTAAAGTTGTAGATGTAAAAAAAGAAATGGGATGTTTTGTTAATATTGGTATTGTTAAGGATATTCTTTTGTCAAAAGATTATTTACCAACTTATTTTGATAGTTGGCCAAAGAAAGATGAGGAGATTCCTTGTATTTTAAAGGTTAAAAAGGATTCTCTTATTGCTAAAATTATCAGCAAAGATGATTTAAAAAAGGGTGAACAAAAATTAAATATTGGTGATAAAGTTGATGCAGTTGTTAGTCATTTTACTTCAAGTGGTTTAATTGCTTTTACTACTTCTTTTGATGTTATATATATACATAAAAGTCTAATGCGTAAAAAGCATCACATCGGTGAAATGTTAAATGTTGAAATCATCAATATTAATGAACATAAAGAATACAATGGTTCTTTGATTGAACAAAAAGAAAAAATGAGACTTCTTGATAGTGAACTAATTTTAAGATACTTAAATAATTTTGGTGGAACCCTAAAACTTGGTAATTTGTCTACTCCCGAAGAAATAGCCAAAATTTTTCCTTTGAGTAAAAGTGCATTTAAAAGAGCGGTTGGTGCTTTATATAAAGACCGTTTAATAACTATTGAAGATTATAAAATTACTCTAATTAAATCAGAAGAAAAAGACTCTACTTTGTAGAGTCTTTTTTAGCACATACAATTATATGGCCCCTTATCAATTGTAAAAAGGGAAGAAACATCACCTAATGTTTCATAACTATTATGATATATATATAAATCATTATAATATTTCTTTAATGCATTTATAATTTCATCATCTTCGCACATGATAATAACTTTTACTTTATCACTATAATTAGATTTCATATAGTTTAAAAAATCATCAACATTGCCAACAGATAAATCATAATTTTGAAATTGGCGAATATGACCATTTTCATAATTTTCCTTAGTTCTAAATTCAAAAGCACAATACATTTGTTTTTCATCATTTATGCTGTCATATACGAACTTAATAAATTCTTCTTTTCCATTAATATTATATTCTTTTATTGTTTTCTTTTGACAAGAAAAAGATAGAAAAAGGGTTAGTAGGATAATTAATACTAATAGTCTATTTTTTTTCATTTTTTATTTTCTCCAATATAAGTTGATCACTAGAAGAAAGTGCTATTTTTTCTAAAAGATCCGGTCTATTTTCATAAGTCTTTTTTAAAGATTCATAACGTTGCCATTTTTTTATATTGGCATGATGACCAGATAATAATATTTCTGGAACACTATAGCCATCAAAGGTTTGCGGTCTTGTATATTGTGGATATTCTAATAATCCTGTTGTAAAAGATTCATCTATGATAGAATCTTCGCTAATTACACCTTTTACAAGTCTAGAAATTGAATCAATAATGATTCCTGCCGGTAATTCACCACCCGTTAAGACATAATCACCAATGGAAATTTCTTCATCTATATAGTTTAATACTCTTGCGTCAATTCCTTCATAGTGACCACAAACTATTACAATATGATTTAATGTTGAAAGTTTTTTGGCTTTTTCTTGATTCCATAAAGACCCCGATGCAGAAGTTAAAATTTTATAAGCGGAGTCAATATTAGGGATACTTTTTAATGCTCGATAAATTGGGTCAACCCTTATCAGCATTCCTGCTCCACCACTATAAGCATAATCATCGACAGTTGCATGTTTATTGCCTGAAAATTCTCTAAAGTTAATAATATTAATTTCAATAATCTGTTTTTCGATTGCACGCTTTAAAATAGAGCTTGATATATATCCTTCTATCATTTCTGGAAAAAGCGTTAGAATATCAAATTTTAACATGACTCAACCTCATATTTTTTTATAATAATTTCTTCTTTGGAAACTTTTTCTATATAATCCTTAATAAATGGAACAAGGGCAATAGAACCATCTAATAATTCTATTTCTAAAATATCATTACTAGGCACAATTATTACATCTTTAACTTTACCATATTTTTCATTATCTATCGTTTTCACTTCTAGTCCCACTAAATCATCAATCAAATATTCATCATCATTTAGAGGAGGAACATCATTAGTTTTCGCTAAACAAATCGATCCAACATAGGAAGATACTTGGTTAATATCTTTAAAATCATTAATGGTTATTATGACATTTCCTTTTAAAATGCGCATTGATGAGATTGTTACTGAAAGTATTTTTTGTCCCATTTTTAAATAAATAACCGCACCAACTCGAAAACGATAAGATAGAAAATCGCTTTTACTTTGAACTTTTAGTTCACCTTTAATACCAAAGGTATTAACTATTTTTCCAATTTCAATGTACTCATTGTTCATTTTTTTCTACCTCTTCCATAATTCCTCTATCTACTTTATGTTGTTTTCCAAAAGTGTACATTAATGTTATTGAATTAAGTATTGTTAACATTGATACACCAACATCCGAAAAGATAGCAAGCCACAAGGACATTGTAAAGGCATTACCATGTAAGCCTAAAGCGATTGCCATTACTATAATCTTTACAGCTAAGCAAAAAACAATATTTTGAACGACTTTTGATCTTGTTCTTTTTGATAAACGGCTAAGTTCTGTTAATTTATTTAAATCATTAGTCATAATAACTATATCGGCAATTGAAATTGTTGCATCGCTGGCAGTATCTCCCATTGCGATACCAACATCAGCAGCAGCTATAACAGGGGCATCATTAATACCATCACCTACATAAGCAGTGGTACCATTGCTTCTTTTGCTACTAGCTTTAATTTTATCCATATACTCAACTTTTTCATTAGGTAATAATTCGGAAAATACTTCATCAATTTGTAAAATATTAGCAACATTTTCAGCAATACCAGTGGTATCTCCTGTAAGCATATAAATCTTAGATACGCCGTTTTTTCGCAAATTATGAAGAGTATCAAAAGCTTCATCTCTAACGCTGTCACCAATGATTACATGCCCAACATATTTTCTTTCCTTAAAAACGAAAAGAATTAAGTTAGGATCTAAAACTTCTGGAAAAACTAATTTTTCTTTAGTTGCAAGTTTACTATTAGCAACTAAAATATGACTTCCATTTATTACGGCTTGAGCTCCACCTTGTAAATCTTGAAATTCACTAATTATTTCCGTTAATATGTTGCTTCTTCCATAGTCGTCTACTAAAGATTTACCAATTGGGTGGTTAGAATAATACTCCGTATATATTACTAATCTTTTTACATCTGCTGCTTTATAAGAAGGAGCAGGAATTATGTCTGTTATTGCAAAGTTTCCTTTTGTTAAGGTTCCTGTTTTATCAAAAACAACATTTTCAACATGATACATTGCTTCAAGATAATTACTACCTCTTATTAATATGCCTCTCTTACTTGCTACACCAATTGAGCAAAAAAAGCAAAGAGGAATTGATATTACTAAAGCACAAGGACAGGAAATTACCAAAAATTCCATGGCAACATATACCCAATGTGTCCACTCTGTACTAGTGAAAAATGATGCTATAATACCAGCTATAGTGATAATTGTAGCTATAGCAACAACAGCTGGTGTATAATATTTACTGAATTTCGTAATAAAGTTTTCTGCTTTAGCTTTATTAATTGTAGCATTTTCAACTAAATCTAAAATTCTTGTCATCATTGAATTATTATAAGTTCTAGTTACTCTAATTTCTATTATACTACCAATATTTAAACTTCCAGATAAAACTTCATCACCGATATTAGCCGATTTTACTTTTGATTCTCCTGTGATGTTTTTTAAGTCTAGGTATGTTTTTCCTTTACATATTTTTCCATCAATTGGAATCATTTCTCCTTTAGCAACAACAATGACGTCATCAGGAAGAACTCCTTCTACTCCAATTTCACTAATTTCATCGCCCAATTTTAATTTTACATTTTGGACTTCATAACTTAATAATTCTGCAATTGATTTTCTAGAACGGTTAACGGCGATATTTTGTAAAAACTCACCAAATTGGTATAAAATCATTACCATCGCAGCCTCAACAAAATGTTGAGTTATTAAGGCTCCAATGGAAGCGACTGTCATTAAAAAGTTTTCATCTAACAAACGACCTTTAAACATATTTTTAAAGAATCTAAATAGTATCTTATGACCTATTAAAACATAACCGATAACGATTAAAACAACACCAAAAATATTTCTAACATAACCACTACCTGTAATAATGGTATGCCAATCATATCCAATAATAGCTCCAATAATAAACAAGATGGTTCCAACGATGGAAACGATAAAAGATGGTTTTTTGAAACTAAGTTCAAATTCATTATATTTTGGTTTTTCTTTATCAGCACTAGTTACAATTATTCTCTCATCAACTTTATGAGCTACTTCAGTTACCCTAGGAACAAGATTATCTATTAATTCTTTGTCTGTTGTTTCGATTATAAATCGGTAAGTTGGGTAATCAACAACAATTCTTTGATGGTTAAGCTCTTTTTTGGCAATCATCTCTACACGAGCCGCACAGTAAGCACAATCAAGTCCATTTAAATAAAGAACTTTTCTATATACTTCAACATTATCAATACTAACAACTTTAGCTTGTTTTTCGTATATTCTTACGGCCTTTAAAATTTTCTCTTCTAACTTCTTATAATATTCGGTAACCTTTTTTTCAGGAGGGGTGCACTCTACAATAATAATTCTTGTTGTTTTGTCAATGGTAGCATTAAAAACAGAATCAATTTTTTTTATTTCGTTAACGATTCTATTTATTCCTCTTACAGACTGCATTTTCGTGATTTGATACTTTTTGACTTCCATTCTCTTTACCTCCTCGTATAATATAAATTGTTCATAATTATTTTAATTGATAATGAACTAATATCAATTTATTTCATATAG
>CAKONV010000008.1 GCA_934098295.1 uncultured Bacilli bacterium
ATCTTCTTAGCAATAAACGCACCGAAGATTACGCTTATGATTAAATTTTTTTAGGACATTTTGCAAAGTTATTGACATAGATTGACAAGAAAAAAAGGGATTTTTTCCCTTTTTTTAATAACCAAGTTTTTGATAGTGTTCTAATAGCTCTTTAAATCTATTATAATGAACAACTTCTCTTTGTCTTAAAAATAACAATGGTTGGATTAAATCTTGGTCATCAGTTAAATTTATAAGATGTTCATAAATAACTCTTGCTTTCTGTTCAGCTGCCATATCTTCAACAATGTTAGCAATTGGATCTCCTACCGAAGATATATAATCTGTTGTAAAGCTTATTCCACTTGTGTTTTCAGGAAATAAATCTTTTCCATGTTCTGTATAATAATCATCAAGACCAGCAGCCTTTAATTCATCAATACTAGCATCAGCAATTAATTGATCAATCATTGTTTGTAACATTTCAATATGACCTAATTCTTCCGTTCCTATATCATTTAATAACGACTTGCCAACATTATCAGGCATTGTAATTCTTTGATTTAAGTAGCGGGTAGCTGCTCCAAGTTCACCTTGTGGTCCTCCATACTGACTTAATATATGTTTAGCCATTTTCAAATCTTTTCTTTTGATGTTTACTGGATATTGTAACATTTTAACATATTTCCACATTATCTGTTCACCATCCATGGCCAGTCATTTTGCCAACTCCAATTGTTTTCACTTTCGGCACTAGTAATCGTTAAACCATTATCTTTTTTTTCTAACTCGCTTTTTAACTCTAAATAGTTTTTTCGATATTCATCAAATTTTCTTCTTACCTCTACTGAATCCGGATTCATATCTAAAAATAATCCTAAATCTACAATCGCAAAATAGTAAGCTCTTAATTCATTTTCTTTAGAAAGAGGCAAAGTTTTAGGTATATATGATTTATATTGATTATATGTATCTTCACTCATATTACCTAAAGATAATCCCTTTACTGGCAAATACAAATTTTCTTCTTTTTTGTTTTGCTGGTAATTTTTAAAATAATTGTAATGTTCCATTAATTTATCACTCCCAAAATAATATATGTATATTATTCTAAAAGTGCCAAGTGGAAATGCCTATTTTAAAATATTCCATTCCAATTCTAATTTTACTAAATATTTATCATATACTTCACTTTGAACGAGATATAAAAGTTTTTCCATATCGGCAAATGTTGACTCTTTTTTATTTATCAAAAAGTTTTTATGTTTTTTAGATACCATAGCATCACCAATTTTTAATTTCCCACAGGATGCATTTTCAATTAAACGCCAAGCTGGTTGACTTTTAGGATTTTTAAAAGCACATCCAGCGCTATATACGTTACATGGTTGAATTTTTTTCTTTTTATCTAAATAGGTTTGATATATTTTTAAAGGCATTTCTTCTCTAGAAGCTAATTTAACTTTTAATGTACAAGAAACAATGATTACTTTTCTTTTTTGAAAAGGGCTGTATCGATATGAAAATGAATCTTTATGAGGAACAAATAAGCATAAATTAGCATTTTCATCTAAATAGGTTACATCTTTTACTACCTCACTTATTTCTTTATTCCATGCTCCCGCATTCATATAAATAGCACCGCCAATACTACCAGGAATTCCTGCTAAAAATTCTAATCCAGTATAGCCTAATAAAGAAATGCTTCTAGCTAATTTATTTGTTAAAGCACCTGAATAAACTTTCACCAAATTATTATTTACATTAACTTGATTAATTTTTTTTAAATTAATAAAAATTTTTTCATGGTAATCATCACTAATTAACAAATTAGAACCTTTGCCAATGACAAAAAAAGAAAGTGAATTATCTACAATTATTTTAAAAGCCTCTTTTAACTGTTCTAAATTTTCAGGTATATAGATAATCTTAGCCGTACCACCAATATGAAGAGTGCAGTATTCTTTTAAAGAGGCGTTCGTAATAACTTCTCCTAATTTTTTTCGTTCAACTTCTTCTATAAAGAAATCATATTTTTTTTCTTTCATCTTGACACATCCTCCTAATCATTTTATCAGTTATGCTGGAATCATTTAATTTATTTATATTATTCAAATATTCCGCATAGTTATTTTTAATTTTATTTATAGAGTCCCTAAAGGTATCTAAAGTTAAATTATGCTCTTCTAACAATATTCCCATATTTTTTTCACTAAAATAAAAAGCATTGTAGTATTGATGATTTTCAGAAACATTTGGTGATGGTATCATTATTGGTACCGTTTTAGTTCCCATAATTTCAAAAAGTGTACTTGAACCGGCTCTCGTAACCACAATTTCTGATTTTGATATTAGTTCTATTAGTTTATCTGTAAATGGAAGAATTTGACATTCTTTATTCTTTATACCTTTTATGACATTATCATAATATTTTTTACCAGTAACAATTATTACTTCAAAATTATTATGATAAGGACTATTCATAAAAGAAATGGCTAAATCATTAATGCTTTGGGCGCCTAATGAACCTGATGTAAATAATATTAAGTTTTTTTGTTTATATAACTTTTTTCTAACTTCCAAGGCATCATTATAAACTGGATTACCGACTAAACATAATTTTTCTTGTTTGATATTTTTATTTATCAACGGGTATGATATAAAAATTGTTTTTGCATATTTATATGTATATCTATTAGCCTTTCCCATATAACTATTTTGTTCATGAAGATAAACATCGATATTAAGGTGATGAGCAACAAAAGCAGTTATACCACTAATATAGCCACCAAACCCAATTACTACTTCTATTTTTTCATCCTTTAAAATAGCTTTTATTTTTTTAGAAGTTATATAATTACAAGATAAACTTTTTATGTTTCTAATGAAACTCTTACTTAATCCTAACGCCTTTAAATAAAAAATTTTATCAATTGCTGTCATTTTCAAACTTTCATATTTTTCATCTTTAGTAGTGGCTAAAAATATAATATATGCATTAGGATTAGTGTTTTTTATAGCCTTAATAAGCGACAAAGCTGGATTTATATGTCCCAAAGTACCACCGGCTACTACAGCAATTCTATTCATCAACATACCTACTAACATTAAGAACGACAGCTATTAAACTTAAACTCATCATTAAACTGGTACCCCCATAACTTATAATTGGTAAAGTTATACCCGTAATGGGTAATAAACCTATTACAACTCCAATATTTATAAATATTTGTACAAAAAAGGATAAGCTAACCCCATATGTTAAATATTTGTAATAATTATTTTCCAATTTTTTCCCAATTATAATCATTCTTAGAATTAAAATTAAAAATAAGATTAATAAAATAGCACCACCAATAAGTCCTAATTCCTCACAAACAATTGCGAAAATAAAATCATTTTGTGGTTCCGGTAAAAAGAAATGTTTTTGAATACTTTTATTAAATCCTAATCCAAATAACCCTGATGGAGCCAAAGCATATAAAGATTGAATTGCTTGGAAACCACTTCCTAACGGATCTTGCCAAGGATCAATAAACGCAAAGATTCTTTCTAATCGGTAGGGAGCACTAATTATTAAGACTAATAGCAATGCCACTCCTAAAATAATAAGAAATAAAAAATATTTAAAAGGTGCACCACTTATAAACAATAATAGTACAGAACATAACACAATTACTAAACCAGTTCCAAAATCTGGTTGTAACATGATTAAACCAAAGATGGCGCCAATTAATATTAATAAAAGAAAGAAATTTTTAAATTTTACAATTTGTTTATCGTAAATGCTAAGAATCCTAGCTAGAAATAAAATCATGGCTAATTTTATAAATTCTGATGGTTGAAAAGATAAGCTTCCAATTCCAATCCAACTTCTAGCTCCTCCTCTTACTAACCCAATTTTTGGGATTAACACCAAAATCAAAAAAATAATACCTATTAGAAATAAGATTGGTGTAACTTTATATATTTTATTGATATCCATAGTAGAAATAAGTATCATAACAACAACACTAATAACAGCATAAATAAATTGTCTTTTAAAAAAATAATACTTATCATCATATTTATATACCGCTACAATGCTTGAAGCACTATATACCATTAGAAGACCAAAAATAATTAGAATTATGGTAACAATTAATAAACAACGATCTATTTTAAATTTTGATGGCATTATATCACCAATTAATTATATGCATAATTAACCAACAATAGAAGTATCAACAATTATTAAAAATTAAGTATATACTTATTTGATTGAAATCAAATACAACTATTTCACTAACCACAACGAATTCTATAGCTTTTTATATCTAGATATAAAAAAAAGAATTTCATATGAAATTCTTTTTTTACCCACCTTTTTTTTAAGGGAAATATTTTTTAAGGCAAATATGTAAGTTTAAATCCTTCTTTATCTCTAGTATTACCGGCATCTTTAATTTCAAATTCCACCAAAAAATTTGATCCAAGATAATTTATTACGTATCTTCCATAAGAGTCAGTTTTTCCATTACAGTATTTTTGATACCATTCTTTTATTAAAGATATTTTTTCCGATTCTTCCTTACCATCTAAATAACTAGGATAAGCAAACTTATAGTATTTTTCATCTAAATAGGTATCTTTTTCTAGTAAAGATTTTTTATTTAATGCATTGCCACTTACTTCATATTTTGTATCAAAAGGAAGTGGTAATAATAATAGTTTATTATCTGAACCATCTTTCACTACCATTAATGATTGTTCTAAAGAAATTCCCATATTACTTACATAGCGATAAATATAATATCTTTTTCCACCACTTAAAAATGTACGATATTGATAAGAGTATCTAGTTCCATTGCTTGTTACTGCAACAATTTGATATTCTGTAGAATATTCTTGTTTTTCACCATTTTCTAATACATCATCTAATTTTAGTTTATCACTACCAAATTTAGCACTGCCCTTATCATAAGTTTGTAATGATGATGAAATCACAATAATTTGATCAGTAGAATATTGGCTCAAATGAGCAGCAAATTTATCACTTAATTCATATTGGTCATTTTTAACAAAAAAGTATGCAGCACCATCGGATTCTTCAACAGCCTTAACATTATTATAATCAAAATGCAAAACTGGTAATTGTTCAGGATTAATAAATGAAGATTTTAAACCTTTAGAAACGGTAATATCAATTCCATTCTCATATGTTGTAGCATCATTATTGCCACAACTAACAAGTGATAACAATACTACTAACAAAAGGGCTACTAATAATAATCTATTTTTAGAAATCTTTATCATTTTCGTTTAAACCATACTCTTCATAAAATTTAGCTTTAAATTCTAAAAAGTTATCATTTTTTATAGCTGTTCTAATATTCTTCATTAAGTTCTCTAAAAATTGAACATTGTGTATACTCAATAAACGTGGTCCTAACATTTCATCTGCTTTGATTAAATGATGTAAATAAGCTTTCGTATAGTTCTTACAACAATAACAATCACATTTACTATCTAATGGTGTAAAGTCATGTTCATAACATTGATTCTTTAGAATTTTTCTACCTGTTGATGTCATGGCACAACCATGTCTAGCAATTCTTGTTGGCAATACACAATCGAACATGTCGATTCCCCTTTCAACACCATCCAAAATAGCTCCTGGAGATCCTACTCCCATTAGATAACGAGGTTTATCACTAGGTAAATTAGGAGTAGTATAAGCTAATACTTCATTTTGAATTTCTTTTGGTTCACCAACACTTAAACCACCGATTGAAAAACCATCAAAAGGAAGAGCTGTTAATTCTTCACAACAATGTAATCTAATATCTTTGTAATTACCACCTTGAATGATACCAAATAATCCTTGTTCATCTCTTCTTTTGTGAGCATCAAGTCCACGTTTAGCCCATCTAATAGTTCTTTCTACCGAATTTGTCATATATTCTTTTGTAGCAGGATAAGGTGGGCATTCATCAAAGCTCATCATTATATCGCTTCCTAAACTATTTTCAATTTCCATAGCTATTTCTGGAGATAAAAATAATTTGGAACCATTTTTATGATGTTTAAATGTTACGCCTTCTTCTTTAATATCTCTTAATTTTGCTAAACTGAAAACTTGAAAACCGCCAGAATCCGTAAGAATAGACTTGTCCCAATTCATAAATTTATGTAAACCACCAGCTTCTTCAATTAATTTATGTCCAGGTTGTATCCATAAATGATAGGTATTACCCAAAATAATTTGAGCTCCCGTTTGTTCAATTTCTTCTTTACACAAGGACTTTACAGTCGCTTGGGTGCCAACTGGCATAAAGCAAGGAGTATCAATTTCTGAATGAGGGGTAGTAATTTTCCCTAATCTCGCCATTGTCCTTGGATCTTTTTTTATTAATTTATATTTAATAACCATACAAATTCCTAACTTTTTTATATTTAGAGTTTATAATCTTTTCTTAATTTCCTCAGTCATTTTCTCATATCCTGGTTTTTCTAATAAAGCAAACATATTTTTCTTATAACTTTCAACTCCAGGTTGGTTGAATGGGTTTACTCCTGTCATGTAACAGCATACGCCACAACTAAACATGAAGAAGTATAGTAAATAACCAATATTCTTTTCATCAATTTTGTCAATACTTAAAACAATATTAGGAACATTGCCATCTACGTGGGCAATTAAAGTACCTTCAAAAGCTTTTTTACAAACACTATCTAAAGTTTTACCATCTAAATAGTTTAATTGATCTAGGTTATTTTCTTCCTTTGTTAATGTAATATTCTCACTAGGATTTACAACATTTAGTACTGTTTCAAACATTATTCTTTTGCCTTCTTGAACATATTGACCCATAGAATGTAAATCAGTAGAATAAACTAAACTAGCTGGGAAAATACCTTTATTGTCTTTTCCTTCTGATTCACCATATAGTTGTTTCCACCATTCACTAATATATTTTAATTTTGGTTCATAAGAAACCAAAATTTCAACATCTTTATTTTGCATAGATAAAGCCGTTCTACAAGCAGCATAAAGAAGACTACTATTTTCTTCGTATTCTTTTTCTAGGCATTCTTTTCTTGCAAGGCGTGCTCCCTCCATTAACGCATCAATGTCAATACCAGCTGCGGCAATTGGAAGTAAACCTACAGCTGTAAACCATGAATATCTACCACCGATGTCATCAGGAACGATAAATGTTTCATAACCACATTTAGTAGAAAGTTCTCTTAAAGCACCTTTAGCTTTATCTGTTGTTGCATATATACGTTTAGCAGCTTCTTCTTCACCAACTTTTTTGATTAATAATTCCTTTAATAATCTAAAGGCAATAGCTGGTTCTGTTGTAGTTCCCGATTTAGAAATGACATTTATAGAGAATGATTTGTCTTCAAGATATTTTAGTAATTGCGACATATATGTCGAAGATAAATTATTTCCAGCAAAAATTATTTCTAATTTCTTTTTTAGAGGAAAATAATCTTTTAATGCTTCAATTACTGCTTTTGCGCCTAAATAAGAACCACCAATTCCAATTACAACCAAAACGGAAGAATCATTTTGAATTTTTAAAGCAGCTTTTTTAATTCTTTCATATTCATTCTTATCATAATTAATTGGGTAATCAATCCAACCTAAAAAATCAGATCCAGCCCCGTTTTTATTAACTAATGTATGATAAGCTTTTAATGTTTGTTCCTTTAAATTTTTAATTGCATCTTTGGGTGCAGCATTAAAAATATTTTTATAATCAATTCTTACTTGCATACTTAAAAATCCTCTTTTTATTCTATATTGTCAATAATTGACATAATTTCTTTTTTAATTTTTTCAATAAATGAAGCAGCTTTTTCTTCAGTTTCTTCCTTTATAGCTATATATATTTTTAGTTTTGGTTCAGTTCCTGATGGACGCAAAGCTACCCAACCATCATCTGCAAACAAATATCTTACAACTAAAGATTTAGGTAATGTAATCTTTTCTTCGCCATTAGATGTATATCTAACGCTCTTATCATAATCTTCTTTAATTGCTATTGCTTTACCACCTAAACTAGCAAGTGGTGTTGTTTGGAAATGATTCATAATTTTCTTAATTCTAGCAGCGCCTGTAAGTCCTACTAATGAAATGTTTAAAACACCTTCCATATAATAGCCATATTCATCATATAAATCATTTAAAACATTAACTAATGTTTTTCCTCTTTCTTTATAATAAGAAGCTACTTCTGATAATAGTAAAGTTGCTTGGAAAGAGTCCTTATCTCTAACAAATGGTTTAATAACACTACCATATGATTCTTCATAACCAAAGAAGAATTTTTTGTTTGTGCCTTCAAGAAGAGCTGCTTGTTCACCAATATATTTAAATCCTGTTAAAGTTTGAACTAAGGTTAAATCATTTTTTTCACAAATAGCTTTAGCTATATTAGAAGTAACAATAGTATTAAATACATAGGAATTTTTATCATGTTTAACGTTTTTAGCTAAATAGTATAATAAAATAGCTCCTGTTTGATTTCCTGTTAATAATACGTATTCACCTTTATCATTTTTAGCAGCAATACCCATTCTATCAGCATCGGGGTCAGTTGCAATTAAAACATCAGCATCAATCTTTTTTCCAAGTTTAATTGAATATTCAAAAGCACTTGCTTCTTCAGGATTTGGTGATTTTAAAGTTGAGAATTCACCATCTGGTACCATTTGTTCAGGTACAGGAGTAACATTATATCCTTCTTTCCTTAAAAGATTAACCATATGAACTGATCCAGTTCCATGTAATGGTGTATAAACTATCTTTATATTGTCTTTTTTAACTTTATTTACAGTAACAGTTTTTACTTCTTCTAGATAAGGATCATCAACTTCTTTATCAATAATTTTTATTAATCCTTCATCTTTTAATTCTTCAAAACTTCTTCTTTCGATATTAAACATATCTGTAATAGCTTCAACTTCCGCAATTACTTGGTCAGCTAGTAAAGGAACAAGTTGACAACCGGCCTCATCATAAACTTTATAACCATTATATTTTGGAGGATTATGACTTGCGGTAATCATTATACCACCGGCACACTTTAAATATCTTACCGCATAACTTAGCTCTGGAGTAGGACGAAGAGATGAAAATACATAAGTCTTAATACCAGCTGTTGCTAAAACTTGAGCAGATACTTCCGCAAATAAGCGTGAATTTCTACGACAATCATAGGCAATAACAACTCCCATTTGATTAGCATTTGCAAATTTTTTAACTAAATAGTTTTTAAAACCTAAAGCTGTTTTCATAACAACATATATATTCATTCTATTAGTTCCAACACCCAAGATACCTCTTAGACCACCGGTACCAAAAGCAATGTCTTCGGTGAAAGCATCTTCTAGTTCCTCTTCACTCATGTGATCTAGTTCTTCTTTTAAAGTCTTATCTAAATCTTTATAAGACTTCCAAAATTCAATTTTTTCTAACGTTTCTTTATTCATTTTATTTCTTTTCCTTTCCATATCTATCTACAAAGTTACAATATGCCCCAAGCACACCACCATCATTTTGAAAGTGAGCAGGAATTATATCTAATGTGTCTTGGAAACCTTCGACTAAATAATAGTCAGCATAAGCATTAACTTCTCTTCCGAATGAAGGACGAGCAGAAATTCCACCACCAATTATAATAGCTTCTGGGTTAAATATATATACTAAATTAGCAATACCTTTACCAAGATTTTGATAGAATTCTGATACAACAATATGAGCAATGGGATCTCCTGCATCGTATAAATCAAAAACATCTTTGCCACTTTCAACGTTTAATCCACGAAGCTTAGCACTTTTAAGAAGAGCAGACATTGATGCTATACGTTCCCACCTTACACCATCAATTAGCATTCTTCCGATTTCACCAGCATTATAGTTATTACCACGCCATATTGTGTTGTTTACAACAATAGCACCACCAATACCAGTTCCAACGGTCATAACTAAATAAGTTTTATATTTAGATCCAGCTCCCATCTTGCATTCACACGCTGCAAAACTATTTACATCATTGTCAGCTACAATGTCCAAACCTAGTTCATCTTTAAAAAGTTTACTAAAGTTCCAGTCTCCAAATTGGGGTATTGCTTCAGGAGGAGTTATCATGACACCTTCATCAAAATTGATGCTACCAGCACAAGAGATAGCGATTCCATCTAAATCTGTATGCTTCTTTTGAACTTTTTTTGCTGTTGCTAAAAGTCTATCTGTTACATCTTTATGACCTCTTTTGTAATTGGTAGCAAACATTGCTTTTTCTAAAATCTTACCATCCTTTACGATAGCATATTTAATATTAGTTCCCCCAATATCGTAACATAATACTTTCATTATTTTCACCTCATAAAATTTCTATATCTTCGACTACAATTTGTAGTTGATTTCTCATACTAACATTTCCACTAACAATAATAATCATTCCATTTTTGATATTTAAAAATTGATTATAAATTCTTGGAAATAATGTCAATTCAATTTTATTAACATCATCTTCCAAAGTTGCAAAAGCCATATCATCTTTATTTTTAGTCTGAATAACCTTGATATCTTTTATAATACCTAATGTTTTAATATAACTATCCACTATAGCATCACCAATATGCTTTAAGTTTTTAGTTTTATATAACGAAGTGTATTTTAAGAAAAAGTTATATTTAATATTGATACCTAAGACTTCTTTTTCTTTTTCTAATAATTCACCATAACTATATTCTTCATTAGTATAATTGATTGGTTTAATTCCTGGCATATTTTCATAATCTAACATTTCAATATGTAATTTAGCATTTTCAATCATCGCTTTTTTCGTTATTTTAAAATCATCTAAAGCACCACTATAAATAATATTATAAACTACCGAAATTGGTAATAAGTTCTTGGTGCGAATGATAAAATCTTTGAAACTTGAGAATTCTTTTTTATTTCTTTCTTCAATTAATTCTTTTGTTTTTACTTCACCTAATCCTTTAATAATCGTTAAAGGGAAGATAATGCTACCTTTATAACTTAAAAAATAAGATTGGCTTAAATTAATATTAGGACTAAGTAGCGGAATCTTTTTCTTTAAGGCTTCTTTGGAATATAACAATATATCACTTTCACTACCTAAAAAGCTTGTCATTAATGTTGAAAAATAGTAAGTTGGAAAATGACATTTTAAATATGCAGTTATATAAGCTACTTTTGCGTAAGCTACGCTATGAGCTTTATTAAAGCCATAATTGGCAAATTTAACAATATAATCATAAACATCATTAGCGGTTTTTAAACTATAGCCTTTTTTCATGCTAGAAGATACAAAAAGTTCTCTTTCTCTTTCCAAAACATCTTTTTTCTTTTTGGATACAGCTCTTCTTAAAACATCAGCTTTTCCTAAACTATAACCAGCAAATTTGCAAGCAATTAACATTATTTGTTCTTGATAAACAATTGTTCCATAAGTCTCTTTTAAAATAGGTTTTAAGTCAGGATGAGGATACACAACTTCTTCTTGTCCAAATTTTCTAGCTATAAAGTGGGGAATCATTTCCATAGGACCTGGTCTATATAAGGCTAGAGCGGAAATTATATCCTCTAAGCTTGAAGTCTTAAGATTCATAATAACTTTTTTCATACCCTCTGATTCTAATTGAAAGACCCCGATTACATCGCCAGCAGCAAGCATTCTATAAGTTTCTTTATCATCTTCATCTTTCGGTAATACAAAATTAGGATTATCTTTTCTTATTAAATCAATTGTATCGGATATATTTGTTAAATTCTTTAAACCTAAGAAATCCATTTTTAATAATCCCAAAGCTTCTAAATCACTAGCTTCATATTGAGTTTGATATATATCATCTAAACCATTATCTAATGGCGTATAATTAAGTAAGTTGTATTTTGTAACGATAATACCGGCCGCATGAGTTGACACATTACGAGGAAGACCTTGTATCTTCATCGCTGCTGATAGGACCTTTTTGATATCGTCGTATTCATCCATCATTTGTTTCAATACATCATTTGTTTCAACAATGTCTTTTAAACTACTTTGATTATGATAAAAATTTTTTATCTCGGCATTTAATTGTTTAATTATTTGTTTTTGTTTAGTATCACTTAATTTATAAACTCTTGCACAATCATTAATTGCTAATCGAATCTGAAAAGTTCCAAAAGTTGCAATATGAGCAACTCTACTAGCCCCATATTTTTTTCCTACATATTTTATGACTTTGTCTCTTAAATCATCAGGAAAATCAATATCAATATCGGGCATTGTGATTCTTTCTTTATTTAAGAAACGTTCAAATAATAAATTGTATTTTATAGGATCAATTTCGGTAATTCCAAGGCAGTACGCAACTAAGCTAGCTCCTGCTGAACCTCTTCCTGGTCCCACATATATTTTATTATTTTTAGCATATTTTACATAATCCCAAACAATTAAAAAATAATCAGCAAATCCCATGTCACAAATGGTTTGATATTCATATTTTAATCTATCTTCATAAACTTTACGGTTAACATTGTTAAGAGTTTTTAATCTTTTATTGAGACCAGCAATACATAATTCCAATAAGTATTGATTGGCTGATATACCATCTTGAAATTTAGGTAGTTGTAAATGATTGAATTCAATTTCTAATTTACACTTCGACGCAAAGTTATTTGTATTTATAATTAAATCTGGATGCTTAAAAAATAATTCATTAATTTCGTCTTCATTAAGTAAATAACTGTGTTCTTCACTTTCGGTTACATTAACTAAATTACCATTATTTAAAATTGATTTTAATACTTGATATGCACATAAATCATCTTTACGTAAATAAAAGACCGGTGTCAAAGCAACAAGTTTATTTGTAATACTATTAAAGATATTATAATAACTATCAAATAGTTCTTTATCTTCTTTAGTTGTTAGACTAATTCCTAGATATGTTAAATCAAAAACTGATGATAAAATGCTGTAGTGTTGTTTTAAATTCTCAATATCTTTGTTTTTTATAAAGTTATAACATATACTTTCATTTCCGGGAGTAATAGCCGCAATACCCAAGGAAAAATTTTTTAAATCTAAGATATCAATGGGATTACCGGTAATTTTATATTTACTCGAAATACGCATTAAATTATGATAACCGGTTTGACCTAAAGCATAAAGGAGCAACTGGCTTGTTTTTCCATTAATCACATAGGGAATTTTAAGACCTATTATAGGATTAATTTGATTTTTTTTACAGGCTTGATAAAATTTAATAGCTCCATGAAGAACTCCTTCATCGGTAATTGCTAAATTATTATACCCATATTCTTTAGCTAAAGCTATTAATTCATCCAAATGGCAACTACTTTGTAACAAAGAATATTCACTACGAACATATAAGGGGGTAAACATTTCATCACCTCATTTATCTAAGATACCTTCTCTATATTATTTTACCACAATATTAAAAAAAAGACAATTATTAAATAATAAAAATATATCTACCTTATTGGATAATTAAAAAATTTTACACAAACAATATATTTATAATCCTTTTTTATTTAAAAAAAGGTCTTTTTGTGTTGTTTAAATTTTAACACACAAAAAGACATCTAAATTTTTTTATAATAAATTCTTTTTTCTAACCCTTACTCTTATAAATTTTAGTACTATTAAACTAGTTGGCAGTAATAATATAATTATACCAGATACAATCAAACAATATTTTAAAATTGAGGAATTAGAATCAACATAATAATCTATTATTGATACATCATCAACTTTTAATACTTTAAGATTCTCAACATTTTTAGGATTTAATAATTTTAAAATTACATTTGATATACTACCATTCACATAATTTACTTTAAAATTCATGGAAATATGTTCGTTTTCAATTTGATAATTAAACACTTCCTTTTCTAAAAGCTTTGATTTTCCTAAATTATAAACAAAAAATAGTTTGTAAGTAGAAAAATTATGAAGTTCATCTTCGAAAGAATAATCATCAATTATTTTTTTCTCATATTCTATTTTACCATTGACATATTTTACAAGTTTCATATACATAAATGTTTGATCAGTATCCATGATTTTATAATCTAAAATTGTGTTATCTTTAGTATGTTCTTTATTAACCTCAAGTGTTGCTTCTTTTTTAAGAAAACTTATGGAAAGGCGTTTTTCTATTTCTTGATGATATAATTTATTATTTTTATAATAACTAATGCTATTTATAACATAAACTTTTCTTAAAGGAACACTTGAAGAAAATAAAATATCAATACTATCTTTTTTACATACATAGGAAGTATATTCTTCATTATTTATCACTAACTTTTCAATGCTATCTAAACCATTAGGTATTTCCATTGTAATAGTAGCATTTTGTCCACAAAAAACATCAACATCTGTTGGAATATAAGCTATATTATCGCTATTGTAATAATTGTTTACAACATAAATATTATATGTTTCTTTATCTCCATTTACATTAGTTATCTCAATTACATGTTCTCCCGTTTCTTTTAAAATTTCTCCATAATATATTTTTTTATTATCCATAGTAGCATGTCCAAAAAATTCTAAGACTTTACCAACTTCATATATTCCTTGGTCAATAAAATTAGTATAGGGCAGAACAATCATGGTATTTATAAAAGTGAATATACTTCCATCACTTTTTATAGCCTCATATGTAATATCATATTTTCCATGAATTAGTTTTTCTAAATAGGGACTAGCTAGTTTATAAGAAAAATCATACTTATCAAAAAATGATTCTATTTGAAATATATTGGTATCATATTCATCATAATAATCATGATCACAATAAAGAGGTTCTTGTTTAATTATTTCAAATTCTTCAATTCTTTTTAAGATTATTTTTTCATCACTTACAACACTTATATATAAATAACCCAAATATATATAATAATCTTGCATGTTAGAAAAAGGAATACTATATATTAAATCATTATTGAATATCAGCTCTATATTACCACCATTATCACCAATACTTAAATAACCATTTTGACTTTTTAAATGTGGTAAAAGATTATAATTGTAATATTTTTCATCCAAATTAAATTTATTATAATTAGTCAAATTTAGGTCTAAATCATATATATAATTATTAGAACTAGTTATTAAATTAAAAATTAAACGATTCTTTTGGATGGTAAGATTTTTAATTTGTTCATTATTAGTATCTTCATTTAAATAACAAACATCCACTATTTCTAAATCATTATTACATTTTACAATTGCACTTTTAAAACAACCATAATCTCCTACTTGTACAAAACAACTATCTTTCGAAAAACCACTACGATATAGATTCATATAGTAATAATCTTCAATGATTACTAATTCCTTAAAACACTCCTTGCCACTACCGCCATATATTTTTTCTTTTGTTATATTTAAACTACTATCGAATATAGCGATGTAGGCATCTTCATCTTTACATCCAACTATTACTAATTGGTTGTTGTTTATTAAACACTTATGGATACTTGTTTTATCAAGCAATTTTTTTTCAATGTTTAAATTATGTTTACTGATTCTTAAAACAAAACTATCATTTTCTAACATAAGAACAGCATACATATAATTTGTATCATCAGTAAGTGAAGTTATAAGGCCTTTTTCCAAAGGATAAGAAGTACCATTATAGTTTAAATAACTATAAGAATTCACTGTATAGCCATAAATTTCTGGCGTAAGATTTATAATTGTTTGTTTTTGATTGGTTGTTTCCCAAATTTGTGTTTCCTCAAAGGTTTCTTTGGCAGAAGTTTTTTGCCTATTAAAAAATAATACTACTAAAAAAGCCAATACTAAAAAGAATTTTTTCATTTTATCTTTCTCCCTAAAACAAAATATGAAACAACACTTACAACTATGGTAAGAATAGGAATCAATAAATACCATAAATTCTTATTTAACAAATTGTTTTCATAATCGTTAATCATTAAATTTTGTTTTACTTTTACTTCACTTATCTCTTGTTTAACAAAATCTTTTATTATGTAATTTTGATTATATTCTCCATCCTTAATTTCTTTTATTTTCACATCAACTACTTTAAAATTAATCGTTACTGCCTCATCATTATTACCGATGACTTCAAGAACATATGTTCCCGGTGTCAAAATATGGGTGTTTTCATCTATCAATTCATTATTTAATTTACCTATACCATTAAAATAAATTTTAACACCTAGATCATAACAATTATTTTCCCAAATATTAGTATCCAAATCTACTTTTTCTTTTTTTTGAACAACTACATCATATGTTTCAAAATCATAATAATAAGTTAAGATGTAAGTTCCAAAGATATTTTTATTTATTTTAGTAAGTGATTTATTTTCGTCAAAAACAGCATTATTGCCATTGTATAAATAATTATCTTTAACAAGTACTGAGTAATTATATTTTTTTATATTTAAATAATTAAAGCTATAGAGAATGATATATGAGCCTGTATTCTTTATAAAACCATCTAATTCATTTAAATAAATTTCTGATTTTATTTCATAATTTGTACCAATAGTTCTTATAAAAAAATTATTGTTGTATGAATATATAATATTGATAGCCTCTCCACTTATAAATAAACTAGTGGCTAGATAATTGTCAAAAAAATATTCATCAATAATTTCTAATTCTTGATTGGAATCAATTTTATACAAAACATTTTTGCTGGCGCTAATTTTATAATTGTATACATGCATTACTAAATAAACTTCATCATCTTTTATAGCTGATGATACATATTTGTTCATTTTAGAATTTGTTAATTTATTTCTTGTATATATATCATTTTCAAAATCTAAAACGATATATTCAATATCATTAGGCTTCTCAATAATTAAATAAATATTTTCCGTGATTATCACATCAAGTACCTTATCACATCCTATTTCACCAAAATTATAATATTTTATTATTTTTAGTGTATATTTATCAACTATAAATAAAAAGCTATCTTCTTCTAATCCTTGATGTTTAAAATTGCCATCACTAGAAGTTGTATATCCGACTATATACAAGTAATCACTATCAAAATCTAAGTTTGTAATTATATCATTTCTATTTCCTATATAACTATCTTCTCCTAAAATTATTCCTTTTATATCCATTAGAAATAAATAGCCATCATAACCGGTTTTACTATTATATATATTTCCAATACCATAGATTACTTGTAATTCTTCATCATAATAAATATGATTAATATCTACATCTTCTGTTTGTTGAATATATTCTGATTTTACGATATCAAAACCTTTTATTAGCACATAGTAAAAGTTAGCATCGCATACTAAATATATATATTTATCTTTTAGGGCGATAACATCTTTGATTTCTACATCCTTAATTTCTTCTTCATCTATATCTATTATTTCTTGATAGCTAGCATTTTCATCAACAATTTCTACTTCTCTTATAAATTCTTTAGAACTGCTATTTTGTTTATATGTCACAAAATATTTTCCTTTTTGATTGAAATTTACATTACTATTGATTAGTTGATAACCATCCATATCTAAATTAATATTATTGCCAATGTTAATAACTAATTTTTTTAAACTTAAAGGAGTACTTGCCTTTAAATAACATAAGTATGTTAATAATACTAACAATAACAAATTAATTATACTTAATTTTAATAAAAATTTCTTTATCATTTTAGTTACCTCTTTTTCACTTAATAATACAAGAATTTTTTTCATTTTGCTTTTTCGTAATATTTTATATCTGTCAACAAAAAAAGACCCAAAAGGGTCTTTTGTGTTTACTATTTTTAACAAAATAATCTAAATTATTTGATGCATTCTTTTATTTTATTCATTACTTGTAAGAATTGATCTTTTTTTTCTAGAGGTGGCAATACAAATATTTCCGTTCCTTTATTTGTTTTCTCTTTGTTATCTAAAATAAGAATTGACTTTGTTTTCGCATTTTTTTGAAAAAATGTTTCTGGCAAAGCTATTAAGCAAAGAATGTTACCATTTTTTTCTAATAATTCTTTAAATTCTAAACTACCTTTTTGAGAGAAAAAGTCGTTATCTATTAAATATAAATATTTGATTTTTTTGGTTATCTTTAGGTAATGTTCAATTACTAGATATGGAAAGTATCTAACATTACCATCATATAATTTAGAATGATAATTACTATTTTCATAATCATAACATGCTAAATCTGATATTACTATATCAACATCACTTGGTAAAACATTTAGAGCATCTTCATAAAAAATATCTAAGGGGATTTGAATCATATTAGCTTTTGTAACTGCTATCCGAGCCATTAGTTCATGATTATCAAATCCAACTAAACTTACATTTTTTTGAATATGATTAGCCACTGTAAAAGCTAAGTTACCTACTCCAAAGTTCATATCTAAAATTGTAACATTATTTTGGTCTTTTACAACTTCTTTAACAATCATGCTTACAAGAATAGCTGTAGCATCAGGAGTAATATAGTCTAAAGGAAAGTTAACATTTTTGAATCCTTTAATATCTAAGAGTAATAAGGCTCTTCTTACTTCTTCGCTATTTACCTTATTATCTATAAAAAATTGTTTTAATTCTTCTATTTTTTTATCAATTTGTTGAAGTTGCTCATCATCAAAAATATCTAATGGTTCATCATTTAAAAAATAATTAATAATTTTTATTAAACATTCATAAAAATTTGTATGCATTTTTTCAACATTATAGTTAGAAACTGCTGTATTTTCATATAATTCATTGCGAGTGGCATGATAGTATAACATGGAAGCTTCTTCTAAAAGATCCGTTATTTTTAAAATTTTTTCATCGGTTGTCATTAGTATCCTCCTTAGTCAATTTTTTTGAAATTTCATGGCCTACAAGCATTCCGCTTGCTAACGCCCAATGTAGATTGTATCCTCCACACAATCCATCAATATCTAGTAGTTCTCCACAAATATATGCCTGTGGCATTTTCTTTATTTCAAGTGTTTCTTCGTTTACTTCGTCTAAACTAACGCCGCCAACGGTTACTTGAGATGCCGTAAAACCATAGTCACCAGTAATTTCAATTGCATAATTTTTAATGTTATTTACTAATCTTTCTAAATCAGATATTTCTAGTGATAATACGCTTTTTTTGTTGTCTAACTTGCTTCTTTTAATAATCATTACATTTAACATTTTGGCAAACATTCCTGTTAAAAAATCATTAATAGAAACATTAGAATTATTTTTCTTACGAGTGATAAGTATGTTTAAAAGTTCATTAGCAGTATATTCAGGCATTAAGTCTAAGATTAAAAAATAGTCCTTTTTCATCCTTTTAATGTAACTTGAAGCATTCATAATAACAATACCACTTAAGCCATCATCTTTAAATAATACCTCGCCATTTTCTTTAAATTCTACTAATTGCTTTTCTTTATTTTTTAGCATTACTAAACATTTAACTCTTATACCGCTTAAAGGTCGCATTTCGCTTTCTTTACTTTTTAAGCCAACAAGTCCGGGATAAAAAGGAGTAGTAGATACTTTAAAAGGACTAAGTAATTTATATCCAGTTCCATTAGAACCAAGTTTAGGTGATGACATTCCACCGTTTGCGAAAACTAAATAATCGGCAGTCAAACATTCTTTTGTTTCAGTGTAAAGGTAATATTTATTATTTTTAACTATTATTTTGCTAACTTTATAATTTGTTTTTATAATAACATTCAATTCATCAAGTCTTTTTCTTAATACATCCAAAAATGAAGTGGCTAAAAGAGCATATGGGTAGGTTCTTCCCTCATCTAATTCTTTTTTTAATAATCCTATTTTTTCTAAATAACTACAAACATTATCATAACCATATTTAGTTATAATACCTTCAACAAAACTAGGATGATTATAATTATCTTTTGTTAAATTGCGGTTTGTGAAGTTACATCTACCATTTCCAGTAGCTAAAATCTTTTTGCCTATTTTATCTAATTGTTCAACAATTGTTATTTTCACACCAGTTTTTCTACTTTCACCAAGACTTAAAGCTGTAAAAATGCCTGATGCTCCACCACCTATTATAACTACTTCTTTCATTTTTTATTTTCCTCATTTTTATTTTTACTCATCACATAATATAGTTATGTAAAATAAGATATAAATTATTATACTACATAAAGTTAAATTTTGAAAGAAAAAGGTCTTTAGTACTAACTAAAGACTCTCACTTTTGGTATCTTTTATTGTTTTAATTATTTTAGTCACAGCATTAGGAATAAAATCACTAATAGTTTCTAACGCATGTGTTGAAGTATCTAAATGTAAAACTTTAACATCGCCATTTACATATACTAAAAAAGCGATAGGTGTAATAGACGTCATACCACCAGCTCCCCCACCAAAAGGATACTCACCATCTATATACGGTTTTGGCATTTGTTGATCTAATCCTCCACTTATAAAACTATATTTTACTCTGGAGATGGGAATGACTACCGCTTCTCCTAAATTCATAGGACTTCCAACAATCATATCAACATCAGCGATTTCTTTAATGCTAACCATTGATATTTTTAATAATTCGGTTATTTGATGATTGTTCATTTTTTGCCTTCCTTATCTTTTTTAAATTACTCAATAGAAAATAAACTAATCGATAGATTTTACTACTTATTCTTATGTCTATTTCAAGATCAAAATCTATATCCTTTATTTTCGATTTTAAACAACTTTTTTTAATTTTTCTTAAGTTTATTAATAAAAAATTTTGTAGAAAAGAATATATATAAATATTTGTTAAATACAAGCCAATATTACTAACATAACTACTACTATCAACCGCAAAATATATTACTTCTCCATCAAACTGTTTAATTAGATTTTTAATCAAAGGTTGATATTTTTTAAACTTAGCAATATTATTTTGATTAATGTTAATATTGATGTTATTCATGTTTTTAAAAATAACTTTATTCAAACCTATTTTAATTCTTAATAATTTGCCTATAATTAGATAGGTATGAAATATATTTTGATTAACTTTAATTATTTGTATTTCTACATTTGTTATCAGTAAAAGAAAAAGAAAAATTAATATGATTATAATAATCTTCATATCTATATTTTTTACATTTGATTAGTATTTTATACATACATTTGATATAATAAAGTATATAAGAGGTTATTAACAATGGGTATAAATGATAAAATGATAAAACTAATTGAAAAGTATCAAAATAATAAACTTCCTAATACACCCCCTAGATGTGTTCACATTCCAACTTGTTCTTCTTATTCAAAGGAATGTTATAAAAAGTTTAATTTTTTTAAAGCTACTTTTTTAACTATTAAAAGAATTATTTTTTGTACACCCCTTAATAAAAAACTTTATGATCCTGTGCCATTAACAAAAAAAGAAAAAATAAAGGATAAAGAATTAAAAAAAATAGCAGCTGAAATTGAGCCACTAATTCTTTCCTATTACCAAAATTATCCTAATTCTTATCCAATAAATCTTTGTGATTTCATATATCAAATAACATTTAATACTTCTATAGAATCAAATATTGATATATCTAATCTAAGTACTATTAACAATAATGATTTAATAATTATATTTTACAAACGAATTGATATTCTCATCAATCTTATTAAAAAAAAGAAACTACCATTTAACAAAAAGAAAAGCCTTGAAGATATTAAATCATTTTTGTCTAGTATTACATTTTAACATCATTAGCTGAAAAATAATATTATTTTATTTTTCAGCCTTTTTTAAATTTTATAAAAAAAAGAAAACTCCTATATCCATCATTTGTGTAAAGTAAATATATCTTTTTACTCACTCAAACTAACAATAAGAGTTTGCTCTTTTTTATAAAATATTATTTATCTCTAGCTTGTTCCAATGAAATATAATTTTGGTATACAAGTTCGTCAAATGAACTATCATGACTTACATCCAAATTTAATCTCTTACTTAACTCACCAATTATTGGTTCTTCATAATTAGTAGGTGCATTAATACCTCTATAAAGATCTCTTTTTAAAGAAATATAACAAGCGACACCTTTAATGTATGGTCTCTTGTGTCCGTATTGACTATATATATAATCACTATCAACTGTTAAATTAATATTATACTCCATATTAGCTTGTAAACAATTATAATAATCATCATAATAAAAGGTATATATTCTTGACTCCGTTCCTACTTCAAGAGAATAAATATTAATTGGTTTTTCTTCAGTTATTTTTATATATTTAGAAGAAATTTCAATCTTACTACATACGTTTTCCTCAACATAACTTTCATATTTACTAACAACCATATATTTACTTAGCGGTATTAACCCTCTTAAAAATATATAGAATTTATCAGATTCAGGTTTACCCCTTGTATGTACAGTTAATTCTTTTTTCAATTCAGGAAAAGGGTCTGTAGAATAATATTTGACATATGAATAAAAATTAGTACTGTCGTAAACTTCTTTACTATAAACATTCTTTTCAAAATAAATACCTGAAATTTCTTTTTCTAAATCACTCATTTCTGATGGTGTTGTATTAAACATAAATTTCTTTGATATAACCATATTAGATTCAAGCACGTAGCGCTTAGTCAAAAAATCGATTCTTGATCCACAATTTATTAATTCACCAAAAAAATTGTGCGTAAAATAACTTGGATTTATATCTTGTGTACCCAAGATATATTTATAATTATAACTATACCAACCATCTGAAAAAATGAATTCGCCATTTGGGTTATATTTTAAAAAATTTTTATAAAATTCTTTATATCCAGGTATTGTTTCTGGATTTTGATTTTCATCAATAATATCATCACAAGATGTTAAAGTCGTTTGAAAAAACACTGCGAATAAAATCACTAGCAATAATAAATTAATCTTTTTCATAATTTTATCTCCTTGTTTATTATATTACTTAATTAGTGTAATAATTATCTACTATGTCTTAATTAGTATAATAATTACCGGCTTTTCTTTAAAAACTTAATTCTATTATTTTTTTAATTTAACGTTAACTGTTGTTATTTTAAACGCTTTTTATATATCTAAATTATTTAATAATTCAACCTCTAAAGTAGTTAATGGGCGATAACTCCCGGGGTTTAATGTTTGATCTAATGCTAAAGGACCAAATTTAATTCTTTTTAAGTATATTACTTCTTTGCCTACAGCTTTAATCATTCGTTTGACTTGATGGTATTTCCCTTCTGTGATAGTTAAATTATATCCTTCATTCCCCTCAATAATTTTTGAAGGAAGTGTTAATTTACCATCGATCATAACCCCGTGTTCAATTCTTTGCATATCTAACGATGTTAAAGGCATTGATGTTTTTAAATAATATGTTTTTTCAACGTGTTTTTTTGGTGATAAAAGCTTATGAGCTAAAGCACCATCATTAGTTATAAGTAATAATCCTAACGTGTCAATATCTAATCTCCCTACTGGAAATAATTCTTGGCCTTGATAATCTGTTAATAAATCTATAACTGTTTTATGAAAATTATCTTGAGTGGCTGATATTACTCCTTCGGGTTTATTCAGCATAATATATATATGTTCTTGATAAGTCATCAGTTTATCATTTACCATTATCTGATCTTTGTTTTCATTGATGTGTACTGATCCGTCTTTTACAACAATGTTGTTTACTTTTACTAATCCTTGTTTTAAAACATTTTTACTATCTTTACGACTAATATTACTAACGATAGTTAAGAATTTATCTAGGCGCATAATTTGCAGTAGAATGCCGCAATATCGGCAGCTAAAGCACAATTGTTAAATACTAACTTAATATTAGCCTCTAAAGAAGTTCCACCAGTTAATTCTACTATTGTTTTTAATAAAAATGGGGTTTGTTCTTTTCCTTTAATGCCTTGTTCATTCATTAGTTTTAAAGCTTTATCAATAGCATCATTCATTACTTTTTCATCCATAGCATATTCTTGTGGAATTGGATTAGTAATTAAAACGCCTCCTGATAAATTTAAATCCCATTTAATTTTTAAAACTTTAGCAATTTCTTCAGGTGTATTTAAACAGTAATTTACTTTATAAGCACTGTTTCTAGTATAAAAAGCAGGTAAGGTAGTTGTTTTATATCCAATTACTGGAACACCTTTTGTTTCAAGATATTCTAGTGTTTTTTCTAAATCCAAAATAGCTTTGGCCCCAGCACATACTACAGCCACATCAGTTGTTTGTAATTCATCTAAGTCAGCAGATATATCCATTGTTATTTCAGCACCACGATGGACTCCCCCAATACCACCTGTTGCGAAAATTTTAACACCTGCAAGACTTGCAATAAACATTGTTGCAGCTACGGTTGTAGCTCCATCTAAGCCTTCTGCAACAATAACAGGTATATCTCTTCTACTTGTTTTTACAACTTTAGTGCCCTCTTTTGCAATATATTCAATCTCATCCTTGCTTAAGCCTACACATAATTTACCCTTTATAATGGCTATTGTTGCTGGGATGGCACCATGATCACGAATTATTTTTTCACATTCTAATGCTGTTTCCATATTTTGTGGATATGGCATTCCATGTGAAATTATTGTAGATTCTAATGCTACAACTGGTCGATTTTCATCAAGTGCCTTTTTTACTTCCTCGTTTATTTTTAAATATTTTTCTAACATAATCTTATTACCTCCAAATATAATAATCTATCCCCTTTATATTATCATATTTTATTTTAAAAATCAGTAATAATAATAATTTTATTATACATATCCCCTATTTTATTACCCTTCTCCCCTAATTTTGATTAATACATTTGATTGTTTTATTCACATAGTTTATGCGAATTTGATTTAGTTAACATCGCTTTACCCCTATGTTGTCATAATGATTATCTATAGCCACAACATACCCCCATATCTATATGGCTACTAATAATCTGTTTTTATTCTCGTCCCTTTTAATTAGTTGATGAAGATATTGATCTAAAGCTTAAGCCTATATGATCATTAGTTGTTACCTTATCAACTTGATAAACCGTTACCCTATAATTTCCTGTGTGTGGAACCACAAACCTCTTCAATTCGCTATTGCCTGAATTGCCATAGCTTCGACCAATTAATAAATTATTCATTTGATAAATACGAATATCATAATTAGTCATTTTTGTATTTGCAACTGTGCCATCGGCTTTTGCCATCCAATAAGCACTTGCTCTAAACACTTGCCCTTCATATAAATATACTACAATTGATCTAACGATTGAGTTTTCCTGATTGCTTGTATTTTCAACTTCATTCAAACTAGGTTCTACAATCATTCGTTTTAAATTGAATCTTCCTGCACCAACTTTATCACTATACCCATTTTGTAAGTCAGCAGGATAAAAGTCTTCATTCATATCATCAGCATTAGCAGCAATACTTGAATAAACCATTTCTGGATAAACCGTATATCCAGGATGAGCATCCAAGAACATTGTAACCATACCAGTTACTGCAGCGCAAGAAACACTTGTTCCCCTCATAACAGTACTAATATATGGTAAAGAAGTGTATTCATCCAAGGCAACTACATCCGGAGAATTTCCTCCTGTATTGCTTATATATGCAGAATAATACTGTAAGTAATTTCTTGAATCAATAGCACCCACACTAAACACATTATAACCTATTCCAGGATTAGCTGCTGTTAGACCACCATTACCAACTGCACCAATTATTATTAATCTATATGTATAAGCCATATAGTCAATATAAGCTGAATCAGAATTATAATAACCCTCTGGATTGGCTTCCGCATAACTCATATTAATGATATCAACATCATTATCTATTAGCCAATCTAATTCATCAGCTGGTGTACCATTTAATTGTACACTTAAGATTCTTGCGTCAGGGGCAAATCCACAGCTTCCCGCTATGATTGATGCCATTGCCGTTGCATGATCGGTTAAATCATTATCAAGTCTTGCTCTTACTTTACGACTTGTATTGGTAAGATTTTGATGATCTTTATCAATTACACCCATTTCAAGTAAACCTACATTTATACCTTCCCCTGTATAAGTTCGGTTTTGATAGTATTCTAACCCCCCAGCATTATTAATAATGTTAGTTAAACTATCTTTTTTACTTTTATCAACTTTTTCTTTAACATAAATTACATCTACAAACCTATTATCAGAAATTTTAGATAATACATCATTACTACAAGCTTTAAATTGCTCATTAGTCATTTCGATATCTACAAATGAAGAATATTTACTTACATATAATTCTTCACATTCTATATCACCCATCGATTTAACAAGTTTTTTATTTTGATCATAATGGTGCGAATAACCAGCTTCTTTAAGTCTACGCTTATAGGCCCTGGTTTCTTCTAAAGTTGCCGTTAAAGGTAATTTTTCGGTAAATTCAAATTGGTTATAATCAAATTTGACATGGAGGGTTATGCCTTCTTGATTAGTCATAGTCTCGGTTGCTTCTTCTAATGTTGAACAATTTTTATTACTAATAGATTCATAAATTATCTTAGAATTATTAATTTTATACTTTTGTCCGATTACTGAAAAACTAATTATTAACATTCCAATTAACATACCAAAAATAATTCTCATTTTTCTCTCTCCCTTCAGTTTTTTTTATTTATGAAGAAAATGCCCATTTTTTTCCTTCACACTTATATATACCGCAAAAGATTTATTTTTTTGCCAAAAAATAAAAAAAAAGTGAAATTTTTTTAAAAAACTTCACTTTTTAGGCCTATTTTTCTAATTTAAACAATCGAAAATTTCCGTCTATTTCAATTTTTATAACTTTTTCATCATCTAATTCTGTTAAATTTAATTTACAAAAATAACAATTTCCTTCTTTTAATAATACTTCATCATAAAACTTTAATGGTAAATTATCGTAACCTTTTTTAACTACAAATTTATAATAATAAGATTCTTCTTTTGTTGTTACATTTGTTACTTTATATACATAAATGTTATATTTATTATCCTTAAAACTAGTAAACATTGAGATTAATTCTTCGCCTTTTTCGGCATCTTTAATTATTTTCAATTCTGTTGGTGATAAAACAATATTTTCACTTGCATTGTTATAATATTCTTTATTTGATTGTTCATTGGCATTAATTGTAAATAGTATAACAAATGCAAATAGAACAACGCTAACTATAGCCATGCATGATCTTGATATCATTTTGTTCTTTGCTAGTTTATATCTAAGTGGCGGTTCTTTATCAAAGAAATCAGTTTGATTTATTATATCAGTTGGTTTAAGATAACTTGACTGTTCATCTATTTGTTTATTTTCCTCTTTAATTTTTTTCAATAGTTCTTCTACATCACTGTTTTTCATTTTCATTCTCCCATTTTTTAGTCTTTAGTGGTTAGACTTATGACCAATTTTCTTGATATCTTTTTATAGATTCAGAAATTACTTTTTTTGCGGAAGAAGCATCTTCCATTTCGTTTTCAACTATAGTTTCTTTGCCTTCAAGATTTTTATATACTGTAAAAAAATGTTTTATTTCATCGCTAACATGTTTGGGTAAATCATTTATGCTGTTGTAGTCTTTATAATATGGATCATGAACGCATACAGCTATAATTTTATCATCTGGTTGTCCATTATCAATCATGTGCATAACACCAATTGGCTTACATTCAACTAATGTTAATGGTACAATTGATTCATTGCATATTATTAATACATCCAATGGATCATTATCTAGGGCATATGTTTTAGGTATGAAACCATAATTCGCCGGGTAATGTGTGGATGTATAAAGGATTCTATCTAGTCTAAGTAAGCCTGTTTCTTTATCCAATTCATATTTATTTTTGCTACCTAACGATATTTCTACACAAGCAAAAAATCGCTCAGGTGTAATTCTATTTTTATCTATAGAATGCCAAATATTCATCGTTTCTCCCTTTCTAAATTTAAATGGTATTTTTAAAAAGAGTCAATAAATTATAAAAAACCCTCTTTATGTAAAGAGAGTTTTGATTTTTATTTTTCCACATCATCATAAGTAAGTTTAATATTAAACAAACTTAGGCATCTCCCTACACACTTTAATTATACCAAAGAATAAAAATTATTGCAAGTAGAAGAATTTGTTTTTTTATTTTATTTTCTTTTTGAAAGAAAACTTTAAGACAAATTTATTTAATAAATACAAGACTGATGGTAAAACAATCATTATCATAATTACAGAAGTTATTCCGCCAATACCTATTAATAATCCAACAGTCGAAATTGAATTTTGACTAGATATAAAGTGAATAACAAAGCCACAAACTGTTAATATTAGTCCTGATGAAAATACCGTAGGTAATGCTAATTGTATCTCCAACTTTTACTTTATCAGCTTAAACATTCAACATTAAATTTGTATCTTCATATTTATTATTACATTAAACAAACATTAAACCTAATACAAACGACATAAGCAATACAATTATTTTTTATTTCTTATTTTTTCATTTTCTTAACATGCTTTAATGATTGGCACTCTTTCACAAGTTTCAACAAAATCTAATTGTTTGAAATGTTTTATCGCTTTTTTTATTTCCTTTTCTCCATGTTTGTTTAGTCTTACATATATAAAGCCTCTATCATTATACCAGCCAGTATACGTAATATTCTTAATGCTATCGTAATTAAATTCACTAATTTCAAATTCTTCATTTAAAAATTTATCTTTATAACTAGATTTAATTTCTATTGCTATTTCATCATCAGCATATAGATTTTTATCTTTACATCCTGTCAAAAAGAATGTAATGGTTAATGCAAAACAAATAATTAAAATTTTTTTAATTTTCTTCTACTACTTTGCCATTAAATGTCCACTCTTATACCTTATATCCTTCTTTGGGGGTTGCGATAAATGTTACTTCGCGACTTCCCTTTTTACCTCAACGAAGTTCTATACAATAACTATTTTCTCCACAATTAAGTTCACAAACACTAAAGTCATTACAACGTTTAATTGTTGGATTAAAGGAATCTGTGGTTTGAATAGTTAATTTTCCTTCTCCTTCTGTAACAGAAAAATGGAAAATATAACCATATTCTGACTTAGTACAACCAATCATTGCAATACTAAGCATTATAAGAACAATTACAAAAAAGATTTTTTTCATAAATTTTTCCTTTATTATTCAATTAACGAAATGATAGGCATTTGTTCACATTCTTCTACAAAAGATAATTGTTTGAAATGTTGCAATGCTTCTTCTACTTCTTGTTTTCCTGTTTTCTTTAAATATATAAATATATAACCTATATTTTGTTTGTCATACCATTTGGAATATGAATATGTTTCAATATTTTGAAAATTAAAATCATTTAGTTCGAATTCTTTATTTAAAAATTTGTTTTTATAAGTTGATTTTATCTCTATTATTATTCCATCATCACTATATTGTTTTTCTTTTTTGCATCCTGCTAAACACATTACAAGCAGCAAACCCATAACGACAACAATAATTCTTTTCATTTTTACTTTTTAACTCCTTTCATTTTTAATTTTGTTACTATATTTCTGGCGGTATACTATGGCTAGCTAACTCTTTGATAATCCGTTTTAACACTAAATAAATCCTCATATGCAACATCTTCCAAGACATCGGAATAATAAGCATATACGTTAATATTTCCTAAAAATAGAATAGTAAAAATTGAAATTATTGAACAAATCAGTATACAAAATTTTAAAATTATTTTTTTCATCATAAACCTCAAATATAATTATTTTTTAAATACAATATATTTCTCATATAATTCTATATCACATTCTAATGAAATATCATTTTTATTAAATTCTATAATAAATGGTATAACAAATACATCATTATTTAAAGAATTTCCATATTGTTCTGCATTCATTTGAATTTTAATAAGATTATTACATTTTGATACTTCATTTATATACCTTTTGATATTGCTACTTTTGCCATAGTAAAAGTAAACTAAAACAATTTTATCTCTGAAAAAATCAGATGTGTAATTTTCAATAACGAAATTTTTATTATCATCATCAAAAATACTTATGTTACTAAATAATGCAATAAATTCATTATAATTGTCAATAATATGAATTTTTTTATAATCACCAAAATTTGCATATCCATTATAAACCACTTCTTTGAAATCTAAAACATTAAATCTATCAGGGCTTTTATTTATTTCGTGTATTTTTGTAATAGTTTCATCATATATTTTATCAATTTGATTTTTTTCATTACATAACTTAATTTTTGATTTGCATTCCTCAATACAACTAATTATCAAATTCCAGTTGCTTAAGCTATATTCTTTATAATCTAATTCTTCATATATTTTATCAAGTTGTGCATATTTTCGTTCTTTTAAACTATTATTTGTTTTACTACATCCAACCATCACAGATACAATAACTAACATAAAACATACCATTAATATTTTTTTCATTTTATCGTCCCCTTTCAATCATATTAATATTATTATTTAGTAATATATTTTTATTTTCAAAAATAATCACCATATTCATTGAATAAATTTTAATCATATCTAGTATCTCCTATTTAATGCTATTAGTATACTTCTAGCCGTATACTATGGCCAACTAGCTCTTTGATAATCCGTTTTAATACTAAATAAATTAACATAATAGTACCTCCCCATACTGTCTTTTACGTTCCACCATTACTATTATATGCAAACTACATATAATAATTTATTTTTAAACACCCCCCTTTTTATCCAAAGGGAGCTTATTTCTAAGAGTGTATTAAAGCAGACTTAGGAATTTGATTTTTATATTTTTATTATCATTACTTTAACACTTTAATAATGAGGAATATACTAATATATTTTATCGATTTATTATAACTTTTGTACCAATAGTAACTATACTACTTATATCGCCTTCACTTAATGATATTGTTGAAACACTGTTATTTGTAATTATAACTAAACTTCCCATTGAATTTTCAGTAAAACACCTAGCACTTCAGGATCTTTATCTCCCACAATAACAAAAAACTTCACAAGTACCAAGTAAAGTTATTTCATTATCCAATATTTGCATTTCCTGTAGTATAATTCCATGCTTTGATTACATTAATCACATATGTTTGATTAAGTCCCCCATTGATCATTCAAAAAATACGTATCATCAGTTGATAAATCTAAACTTTCAATATAATTAGGTTCAACAGAATATGCATCATTTCTTTTTTCTAATTATTTAATTGCCGTAAGAACATTCTCTTTACCTGGATTACCAATAGTTAAGTTAAAAGAATTAACATCTATAAGCATATTATTTTCTTTATGTTTGGATAGTAAACTCTAATCCCTTGTTTGTTCGGCCGTAATTTGTTTTTCAAAAATATCTATTGAATTTTCCGTTAAATCTTCAACATTTATACAATTAATTTCTTTAAGATAAGTCTTTCATATTAAGGAAAAATCATTTTTTAAAACGACTATAATACTATCGTCAAGAAAATCATCTGCCAACGTAGCATCACAAACTAATACTTCTCCATTATTTTCTGTAGATGCATTTACACTAATTGTTGAAAAACATACTATTATTAATAAAACAAATATAAACAATAATAAATTCCTATACATTTTCGATTTAAAAAACATATTTTACTCATTTACTTTATTCTACATTTTAATTTATCAAATGAATTTATATCATTTTTATCAATTTCAATAATAAATAATCTTGGTGTTTCCACAGTTACACCTTCATTTTTTTTATTAATTTTAATATTTAAAAATAATTCGCTATCAGTAATACTAATCGACTGAAAAGTATATTTTAAACCTCCTTTTGGATCAATAGAATAATACAATACTAAAGATTTATTATCAAAAAAATCATTACAATATTTTTTCAGGAATGTGTCATCATTAATAATAAATTCTTTGCTATTAAGATCATTAACCAATTGATTGTAATTTTTATATATTTTCAACTCATCACCATCTGATCTTATTTCATTTATATTACTTCCATCTGCTAAACAAATTAAAGATGGATTTTCTTCAAAAACATCAAATTTAACATCATAATTTTGACAAGAAACACAAATTAACATAAAACAGCACATCATTACCAACACAAATAATTTTTTCATTTCACGTAACTCCTTTCAATATTTATTATATATTTAACTAACATTCAAAGATAATCACCATATTCATTAAATAAATCTTAATCATGTGTAATACCCCCTATTATTTATATTATATGTTAACAAATTTTACAGCTATTACACCATTATAATTATCTTCATTTGTTACAATAGCGGTATAAGTGTTTGTTTTATTTTCTTCTACTACTTTGCCATTAAATGTCCACTCTTTTACCTTATATCCTTCTTTGGGGGTTGCAATAAATGTTACTTCGCGACTTCCCTTTTTACCTCCACGAAGTACTATACAATAACTATTTTCTCCACAATTAAGTTCACAAACACTAAAGTCATTACAACGTTTAATTGTTGGATTAAAGGAATCTGTGGTTTGAATAGTTAATTTTCCTTCTCCTTCTGTAACAGAAAAATGGAAAATATAACCATATTCTGACTTAGTACAACCAATCATTGCAATACTAAGCATTATAAGAACAATTACAAAAAAGATTTTTTTCATCTCAGTTTACACCACCCTTTTTATCAAAATCTTTATTCATAATTAATTTTTATTTCTTTGGCATTTTCGATTTCTGCTTTATTTACTTCTATTAATATCATCCAACGAAATGCTTCTGTTGTATAAAAGCCATCTTTTAAAATTATTTTTTCAACAATTATCAATTCTTCTTCATTTAAAATTAAGTCTTCTATTACAGTTTCTTTACCATACCCTGTTTCAAAGGAATATATAATTAATGATTTGTCTTTAAAGAACTCATTATTATATATTGATTCATATTCATTTATAAAATTATTGTTATATTCTTTACACAAATTATTCAATTCTTCATATGAATTAATTATTCCACAAGAATATATTTGAAATTTATTATCTACTATTTTGTATCCAAAAAAACCCATACCATTATAATTTATCTTATATTTAATCTTTTTGCCATTATTTATTATATTACTTTTTTCCTTTAATTTAACATATAACTTAATATTTTGTTCAACTAATTCGTTATCATATTTTTTAGTATATAGGCTATCATAATACAAATTTTCTATATAATCTACATTGTCAATTGGTACATCATCAAATGAAATAATACTACCTTTTTCTTTTTCTATTAATAAAATATCTTCATTTATTTTAAAACTAACTGTTAATAAATTATTTTTATTATCACATCCGACCATCACAAATACAATAACTAACATAAAACATACCATTAATATTTTCTTCATTTTTGCGTTCCTCCTTTATAACGTTTGTATAGAATTATTATTAAAAAAATTATTATATAAAACACAACAATTGAAATTAAAAGGCAAATAACCCAATAAACAAATAAAAAAAGCCATGTCCAAGCTCCATATTCGTTTAAATGTGCATATTTAATAATACGAATTATTACAGGTATTAATGAAATAATTATACCAATAATACAACTTAATATTAAATTGAATTTGAAATCACTTTTATTATATAATTTCATTTTTATTTTTCAGCTCCTTTCACTTTTAAGTTGGTTAGTATACTTCTAGCCGTATACTATGACCAGCTAACTCTTTGATAATCCGTTTTAACACTAAATAAATTAACATATAGTACCTCCCTATACTGTTTTTTGCATTCTATCTCTATTATATACTAGTTAAATACAATAACATATATTTAAACAAAAAGCCCCCTTTTATCCAAAGAGAGCTTATTTCTAAGAGTGTTCCCCAGCAGACTTAGGAATTTGATTTTTATATTTTTTATTATCATTACTTTAACACTTTAATAATGAGTAATATACTAATATATTTTATCGATTTATGATAACTTTTGTATCGATAGTAAATATACTGCTTATATCGCCTTCACTTAATGATATTGTTGAAACACTGTTATTTGTAACTATAACTAAACTTCCCATTGAATTTTCAGCGGAAACACATAGCACTTTAGGATCTTTATCTCCCACAATAACAAAAATCTTCACAAGTACCAAGTAAAGTTATTTCATTGTCTAATTTTCGCATTACATAACCAACTTTTGGTTATCCATCAATTTAAATATAATAATTTTCATTATTAATTAATAACATAATCACATCAGCAAGATTGTCATCATTTTTGATTTTCATTTTCTTTGATTATGTAACAACAGTGCTTCCACATAATACTACAACAGTTAAAAAACCTTTTCTTTGACAACATTATACATTATATGATTAATTTTGTCAAGGGCTTTCATTCTCATTACTTATCTTCTGCTTTTCAATTTAACTAATAACTTTCAAACATTTATGATAAAATAATTACTCATTAATTTTTTATATTTAATAGTTCTCATATGATGCCACTACATTCAGTTTTATTTTTATTGTATTATTAAATAAATTTTTAAAAGTAATATCATATACCAAGTTATTAAAACTTTTAATTATATACTCGTTTGTGGTATTGATTATAAATTTTACTAACTAAAAAATTTTCTCCTCTATTAATACTAAATAATTGTTTTCGTTATCTATTTCTATAGAAAAATATACTGGTTCTGAATCTACACTAGTATATATTATATTATCATTATTATCTTTTAAATAGTTGCCTCCGCTATAACTTATTTTCATCATATATTTGCCTTGACTTAAATGTAAACTCTCTAAATCAAAACTATACATATATGTAGGTGCTGGATAGAAATTTAAAATTTTAACAACTTTATATGTATCTTCGTTTTCATTTTTCAATTCCACACAAGCATTTAAAATTCCTTCATAATATGGATCAGGAACATCCTTATACCAATGTATTTCACTTGAAGTAATTGTAATAT
Source organism: uncultured Bacilli bacterium (assembly GCA_934098295.1). GTDB lineage: Bacteria > Bacillota_I > Bacilli_A > ML615J-28 > CAG-313 > UBA1737. The sequence continues at coordinate 34,984 of CAKONV010000008.1, forward strand.
TATTAGGCTTTTCTAATTTTTTATAATCATTACTAAATTCCTTAATATTTGTGTTTTTTAATAAAATAATTTTTGATGTTTGCTTATATAAAATCAATTTATCATCAAGTAATTTGAATTTAATTTTATATATTATATTTTCGCAAGTGTAATAATCATTTTCCATCTTAAATTTATATACATATGAAATAATGTTTTTATCACAAAAAGAAGTTGCTTTTATCTTTTCAGATATTGTGATGAATGGATTTTTAACTATACAATAATAATGATCATTACTATAAACACCATCTTTTATCAACTCCGTTGGTTTTTCATCTTGATTTTTTTCTTTACATCCGGCAAGAGCAAATCCTAATATAAATAATACTAATATTAAAACTATTTTTCTCATTTTTATTTTTATCCCTTTCAATTTTAAATTAAGTTTACATGTCTTTAGACATATATTAATGGCCTAACAACGCTTTGACAATTCATATTTGTAATAAATAGATTTTCATACAATACCTCCTTATTCATTTTTTTATCATATTATTATATGCCGTGTATATAGTTTTTTTAAAAAAACTCTCCTTATTTTTTTGGAGAGTGAATTTTTTTAAATTGTGTGTTATTCTTAAGAATGTCCCCACGCAAACTTAAGCAATTTATATTTTATATGCACATTTTATCATAATATGAAAAATAATGCAAGCGTTTTATGATTTTATTGTTGATATATCAACATTTTAGTTATCTATAAATATTTATATTAAGTAAATTCAAAAATAACATTAAAACTAAAAATTATTATGTTCATACTAAATAAAATACAATTATTTTTTTTACGAATTCTCTAACTAGATGTGTTTTTCTACTTGTCTTCCTTCATATATCATTAATTGTTTAGTGCGTTTATTTTTCTTGCAATTTAATAATTCATTACTTTATAAAAATATGTATAAAAAAACACCATTAGTCTATTAGATTAATGGTGTTTTTTTTGATTATTCAACTTTCAATGTAAAAGTTTCTTTATCTTTTTGTTCAAATCCTATTTCTAATAAACATCTTTTATAAAAATCATATCTTCTCATTAAAATTGTATATTTACTTAAACATACCTTTAGCTGATTTATGTTGTGTTTTTCTTTTATTGTATTATAAAAGTTTCTTGCTTCATCTACTATTTTTACAAGAGCACTTTTAAATAAGTAATCTTCATCTAAATAAAATTCTATATTTATTGAATGTTCGCTATATTTAGGATTATCATCTTCATGGTCAGTATAATAGATATGCGTATATCCTACTGCTATTCTACTACATCTAACTGTTTTTACTAATGCATTTTCATTTGTTGAATATGACATTATAGTATTTTCATATGTCGATATATTTGGCAGTAAAATATATGGTTCCTCATCATTTCTGCATTTATAATTTTTATAAAATTCATTCATCATAGATTTTGAAACAAATCTAATATCATCTTTATTTAGCTTTGATAAATAAAAATTACTTTCAAGATTTAGTTCATAATAAACAGCGCCATCATCGCCAGGATAAATACTACCAAAAGATTTAATATTTTCATTTTTAGTAAATCCTAATTTTTCAAATAACCTTCTACTATTTTCACATGCAAATGCCACTATCTTTATAGCATTTTCTTCTTTTAAAATTCTAATAACACTTTTAATGAAACTAGTACCATAGCCTTGTCTTTGATAGTCTTTATCTACGATTAAAGATGATATTAAATATTCATCGTACTTTTCAATTTGTTCAACAGTTTCATAGTTTTTATATGTTTCAACAAAACAACTTGCGATAACTTTATCATTTAATATTCCTAAAATATAAAAATTATGTTTTGAATCAAGGTTCATATATCGTACATTATAATACATATATGTACCCTTATTTGTATTCCACTGCTTATGATGCATTAATGTAATTTGTTCTGCCCATTCATCTGGAAAATGGATTGTTTTATACACTTTAAAATCATTCATTATTAACACCTACTTCCTTAATATAAATCTTTTAATAATTCTTCCAAAGTACAATCAAGCATTTTAGTAAGGGGAACAAGATATAAAATACTTGGATAGCTTATGCCTTGTTCCCACTTTGATATTGACTGTCTAGAAATGCGTAATTTCTTTGCTAGGTCTTCTTGAGATAAGTTTTTCTTTTCTCTTAAAGATTTTAAATTGTTTTCGAAACTAATAATCAAATACCTCTTTTCTTTTTAATATAATGTTTTTCATATATATCAAACATCCTTCTTGTAGCAACAAAAAAGCACCTCTAATAAACTAGAAGTGCTTATAGTTTCTATATGCTTGCTACTGGATGTTATTTATCCATACCTAGAAAGGTTATTATTACTTCTAATTTATTATAAAACATATTATTCATAATAACCAACTCCTTTCGTTGTTTAAGGTCTTTTACACTAATATTATATATTAATTTTGATAATTTATCAACCGATATATCTTAATTTGCCGCACCAGTTAGTTGCGACATTTTTTTAAATGCTTTATCCCCATTTTTATCATCTATTTCTTTTAATATTGTATATTCAAATAATTTATAAATATCTTAGCCATAATAACATGAAAACAAAAAATAAGTCTTTTATCACATGATTAATAAAAGACTTATTAATTTACTTTAATGGTGCAGGTGATGAAATCAGAATAACATAAGTATTAACACATTAATTATTTAATCAGTAAACCCAATATCTGAAACTTTTAAACTAGAATATTTATCAGATAATTTATAACTAGTTATTCTAGTTGTTCCACCATTAGGTATTAATATTCCCTTATTGACCCATTCTACCATCCATTTAGAAATAGCCCTTGAAGTTACACCAAATAAAGATGCTAATTCTTTGTTTTTTAATATTGTTACATTGTTTTCTAAACAATATCTTATCATTACCAAATCTTTTTTTGATAATCCATTTAAAACATTACTCGTATCTTTATTTGATGCTTCCTTAGCTTGATAATATATATTTTCTGAATTTAAAGACATAATTTTACAAAAATATTCAAGCCAAATTTCTAAATGTGGTGGATTCTCTCTTCCATCATAAAATAATGCAGGAAGTCCCATTTGTAATGAATCATAATATCCATCAAGATCACTCATATAATATTCTTCAAAAGAGTTAAAGCCTTTAAAATCATAATCTTTAATCATTAGAATATATGTAGCAATAGCTCTTGATGTACGTCCATTACCATTAGTAAATGGATGAATACTTACAAATGCATAACTTGTTATTGCAGCTAAAATTGGAGCAGGTAAATTTTGATTATTATAATACCAAGTGATGAGCTCGTCAATTAATGGTTCAACATCACACCATTCTGGTGGAATATATTCTGCACGTTTAGTTTTATCATCGTATACAGCAAACAAAACTCCTGGTGGAGTAGGGCCCCTAAATTCAATTCTTTTTAGTTTTCCATTTTTTTCAATAATATCATGTAATTGGAATATTAATTCTTTCGATAAGGGTGTATTTTTAGTTTTTTCTTCTTCTAGAAAAGAAAGTGCATCCCAGTAATTTTGCACTTCTACTTCAGCAGAAAGTTTGTTACTTTGATTCTTTTGATTAATTACATTTTCAACTTGTTTTAAAGATAATACATTTCCTTCTATACTTGTAGAAAAATGTGTTTTTTTAAGTTTAGCATCATACATTAATTTTTGTTTTGTTCTAGTTGGTAAATATAAATATTCCAAAGCCGTTTTATACTTTTCAATATTTAATAAATAACTAACAAGTTCATTTGTATATTTAAACTCTAATTTCATATTTATCATCTCCACATATATTATAACAAAATAAGGAACAGAAATCAATTATTTCGTTCCTTATTCGTTCCTTATTTTTCTTTATATGTTCTCTATTTTATTTTTAAAGAATTTATTTAATTTTTAATATGCCTTAATTTTCTTACCTGTATAAAATTTTTTAAAATTTACTTATTGGAAATGTAAAGCATTTTGTTTAAGAGATTTGTGGTATTATTTAATATCTTTTACATTTCATTTACTTTGCCCAAAATATTCTGATAAATTTCCAAATTATTATATTGTTTAAAAATATTATCAATCAATTCTTTTAAAATATTTTTTTTAAATCTCTTAATACAGATGAGTAGCCACAAATACCAGTACATCCAATCTGATTCATAAATGGAGTTTCAATAATATGAGGCTTAAAATTAATAGTATAATCTACTGCTCTTAAAATATTATTAAAACAATTAATAACAGCATCTTCTTTATTAGTTGTTTTTATTTCTAATTTTGCCATTTCAATATTATCCATTTGTGAATATAAATCTATTAAACATTGTGTTGCATTTATTCTAATATTATTATTTGTTGATTTTTCTAAAATATTTTCTGCAATTTTAACTATTTTATTTGAGTACTTAATTGTATTTGTAACTATATTTATTGTATCCATAATACTAATTAAACAAACTTTAACTTCTTCATTATTAGGTGATTTCTTATATGCTTCTTGCCATAACTTTAGTTCATTTTCATAATCATTATTCATAGCATATTGATCTACTTGTTTTTTTAATTCTTTAACATACTCATCTTGTTTGATATTTTCAACTCCTAATAATTCATCTACTGTTACTTCAAAAATATTTGCGATAAATGGCAGTAATGAAATATCAGGATATGTTAATGACTGTTCCCATCTTGATATAGACTTTGATGTTGTACCTAATAATTCAGCTTATTCCTCTTGAGTCATTTTCTTTGTTATTCTTAAACTTTTAATATTATTTCCTAAATTCATATATTTTCTCCTTAATTATATATTGAAATGGCCAATTACACTAATATTATAATATTAATTAATAACATTCTCCACCCCACAAACAAGGATAACTATTCTCATTTCTTGGGAATTATTCTCACCATAGCATAAAACCTACTTTATTTTCACCATTATCTCTTTTAGGTTCAAGTCTCGTAAGAACTAAAGGTTCGACACCCGTAAGACAATAGTTCAAGTCCGTGGTCAGTCTCCCTAGGTATACTGAACAAAAAGTTGCATGAATAAGTAAAAAAAGAGGATATTCTAACCTTTTTTGGCCAAAACACCCTTTAAAATGCAAAAAAATAAGCCTTAATAGAAGACTTATCGATTTACTTTAATGGTGATCCGGACGGGATTCGAACCCGTGAATGCATGCGTGAAAGGCATGTGAGTTAAGCCGCTTCTCCACCGGACCTTAAAAAAAATGGCGGAGTAAAAGGGATTTGAACCCTTGCACCAGTTTCCCAGTCTACGCACTTAGCAGGCGCGCCTCTTCAGCCTCTTGAGTATTACTCCAACGCTTTTATATTATACTAAATTAATCCAAAAAAGTCAAACAATTTGAAAAAATTATGCATATTTTTAACTTTTTTAATTAATAATATAATAAGAAAGGAAGATTAATTATGCCAAAGTTAAAATGTAAAGCAGAAAATTGTGCATACAATTATGATTGGTTATGTCGAAAAAATACTATTGACGTTGATGGTCCTAGTTCTAAGTGTAAAAATCAAACTTGCTGCAAAAGTTTTTGTGATAAGTCCGATAATTCTTTAGACACAGAATTTGCAACATTTGATAGAATGCCATCTATTCATACAGAAATCTATTGTGATGCCGTAAATTGTGTTTATGAAAAAAATCAAAAGTGTTTTGCAGATCGAGTTGAAATTCTTAATGATGGTAAAACTGATAAGGAACATTACACTCATTGTCAAACTTTTGAACCTATTGATTAAAAGTGGTAATACCACTTTTATTTTTACATAATTGTTGAAATATCTGTGAAAGTGTGATATACTAAGTGTATATATGAGAAAGTAGGTTTATAAAAATGAAAAAGTATTTATTTTTGTTTTTGACTTTACTTTGTATGATAAACTTAGCTTCTTGTAAGAAAAAAAGCATTACTTATAATGATTTAGAAAAAGTTACTTATGAAAATATATTATCTCTTCCAAAGGGCAAATATATTGTAGTTGCTTATCAAGCTAATTGTGAAAACTGTGATAAATTATTAGAATCTGTTCAAACATATTATGAATTTGCTAATAAACACAGTAGCGCAATGCCTATATATGCAATAAATGTTAACTTAGCTATTAATAAGAAAATGCTTTTATCAAGTAGTGATAGTTATCCTTCTAATATGGTTGGTACAACCAAATATACAAACATTAAAGTCAAAGCAACTCCAAGTATTATGGTCATCAGTAATGGTAAGTTAGAAAAAGTAATTTCTGATTACAATACCAAAACACCTGTTAGTGATGCACAAAAATACTTTGAAGAATTGATGAAATAGGAGTTTATTTATGAAAAATGCTGTAACAAACAAGAAAAAAATTAATATTAATGATTTGATTATTTACATTGGTTTTGGTGTTATTACTCTTTTCGCAGTAGTTTTTACCTTGGTAGTATGTGCAAAACCTTTTAAAATAACTAAAATTGATAATATTAAAGAAGTTGATTATTCTGATTATGCTACCCAAAGTCCTAGTGAATATTATGTATATGTTTATGTAAATGATGTTCCTAGAGCTTCTTGGTATGAAAAAATTGTTATCGAATATGCTAACTATGCAAGATTAAACTCAGCTACTCCTATTTATGCCTATGACTATTATTCTGGGCAAAACAAGCAAATAGCTTCATCTATTGCAACCACTGTCACAGTTGGTGAAAATGTTCCTTGTTTAATCAAAATTAAAAATGGTAAGGTTGATAGTAAATATACTACCTGGACGAAGTTTAATAACGAATTGACTAAAGCAATGAACAAATAGAATAATGGTTTTTAAAATACTTTTACTTTTATTTAGAGTAAAAGTATTTTTTTTGCATATATTTCTTCTTAATCGTTAATACTATTATTAAGAGGTGATGTTATGAAAAAAATTATTATTATTGGTGGTGGAATTTCGGGACTTAGTGCCGGCATCAATGCTTTACTAAAAGGTAATAAAGTTACTATTTATGAAAAAAATGCTTGGGCTGGTGGCTGTTGTACTGGTTGGGTTAGAGAAGGCTACTATATAGACAACTGCATGCATTGGTTAACAGGAACTAATCAACATACAAAGGATTTTAAACTTTGGAAAAAACTCGGTGCAATTGATGAAACAAGTAATTTATATCAAGGAAAATATTTTTATCAATCAACATTTGAAAAAAAGACGATTAGCCTTGGTGTTGATACAGAACAATTACGACTTGATATGTTAGTTACATCTCCTAATGACCGCAAAGAAATTAATAAATTTATAAATACCATAAATTATATGATTAAAGCCAATAAACATGAAAATGCTATATCTGATTTAATCAATAAAACTAGTTATTTAAAAGCCTATTTACATTATAATAAACTTTCTTTAGGTGATCTTGCAGCTCGATTTAAGCATCCATTATTAAAAAAGCTAATAACCGATTATATACCTAAAGAATATTCTAGTTTAGCTTTACTTTGTGCTTATTCTATTTTTGCTAGTGGAAATGGTAAAGTATATTTAAAAGGTTCAAAAGCTTTTGCAGAAAATATATTAAATAGATATTTATCACTTGGTGGTGAAATTTATTTTAATTCTGAAGTTACTAGCTTAAAAGTAAATAATAATAAAATTGAAAATATATATGTAAATGGTAACGAAAAAACAGCTGATATATATATTTGTGCTTGTGATGCTAATTATTTGTTTGAACATATGCTGCCTAAAAAGTATATGCCTATACCTTTAGAAAAGAAATTTTCTAATCTTTCTAATTATCCTACTTATTCTGGATATCAAGCCGCTTTCTTAATTGATAAAAAAGATAATTGTATTAAAGATACTGTTGTTTTTGAAATACCTTCAACGAAAGTAGCAACAAGAAAAATTAATCGTCTCGTTTTAAAGGAATATTCCTACCTATACCCAAACAAAAACAAAACTGTTTATCAAATTTTAGTACCACAAACAATGAGTGATTACAAGTACTGGGAAGAATTATACAAAACAAGCAATGAAGAGTATACAAAAACTAAGAATGAACTGGCTAATATTTTAAAAGAACATATATGTAATGAATTTCCGAAGTTAAAGAATTCCATTACATTACTTGATAGTTGGACTCCTCTTACTTATAATAATTACTTTCATTCGTTCTGTGGATCATTTATGGGGTTCACTTTTACAAACAAAGCTTCCTTAAAGTCGCTTAGTCCTAAAGTACCTAATATATCTAATCTTTATCTTGCATCATATTGGTTAAAACCTTATGCAGGACTACCTGTTGCATCTTCAATTGGTGAAAGTGTTGTTAAACATATAAAAGGGTGAGCATTTTGCTCACCCTTTTTAGAATACTACAACTAACAACATTTTAAATTTTTCTTCACCCATAACAGCATGAGGATGACCAGCTGGCATTACAATTGATTGTCCTTCTGTTAAAAAGTAATCAGTGCCATCAATAGTTATTTTTCCTTTTCCGTCTAAACAAGTTACAAAAGCTTCACCATCTGATGAATGGGTACTAATTTCTTCCTCTTTATCAAATGAAAATAGTGTTATACTTACATGATGGTTTTGAACTAATGTTTTGCTGACAACTTGCCCATCTTGATAAGCTATTTGATCCTTTAATGTTAATACTTCTTTTTTAGAAATGTTTTTCATTATGGTGAGATTAGTTTTAAAAAACTAGTCTTTTTTATTTTTAACTCTTTTGGTTCTATTTCTTACATATTTAACCAAAAAGAAAATAGTTGGAGAATTGTTCATATTTTCAAATCTAGTTATTTGTTGATGCATTACTCCCATTTTATCTGCAATTTCTTGTTGAGTGTATCATATATTTGCAAAGAAAAAAGGCTTGATAACATTTGTATCAAACCTTTTGATTTTTTTATGGAGCAGGTAACCGGAATCGAACCGGCATCTTCGCCATGGCAAGGCGGCATAATAGCCTTTATACTATACCTGCATCACAAAAGCAATAATAGTATATCAAAAATTCGTTATCATTTCAAGTCTAATGCTTTTTAATTTTCAATCATACTATTTAATTGCTTTTATTTTTTTTAGTCTTCTTGTGGTTCCCAATTTACATTGTAGTAAACATCTTGAACATCTTCATCTTCTTCAAGCATGCCTAGTAAACGTTCAAATTGTTCTTTTTCTTTGTCGTTTGCAAAGTCTACCATGTTTTGAGTTTCCCATGTTACTTTATCAACAATAAAGTCTAAGTCAGCTTTAGCAGCAACTAAAGCGTTACGTACTTTAGTGTATTCTGAGAAATCAGCAACAATAGTAACAACTTCTTCACCAGTTTCTTCATCTTTTTCTGTGTAAGTATCTTTTGGATCGCAATCAGCATCAAGTAATGCCATTACTGCATCTTCTTCACTTAAACCTTTAAAAGAGAAAATTGCTAAATGTTGGAATTGATAAGTTACACTACCACTCATAGCGATTTTTCCACCACATTTTTGTAATGCAACTTTGACAGCTGTTTGTGTACGATTGTGATTGTCAGTTAATGCTTCGATAACAAGTTGTGATTGTCCTGGTCCAAAACCTTCTAATAGTAATTCTGTATATGATGTTTGGTCAGCACCTTTTGCTTTATCGATAGCTCTTTTAATAACATCAGCAGTAACTTGTTCCTTCTTTGCTTTTTCAATTGTTCTTTTTAATGTTTGATTCATGTCAGGGTCAGGAACGCCACCTTTAGCAGCCATAAATATTAAACGGCTCCATTTGTTATTTAATTTTGATTTTGCAGCGGCAGTCTTAGCCATTGATGCTGCACGAACTTCATGTGCTCTACCCATAATATTTCTCCTTATTTAAATTTACTAACATATTATACCACTTTTATTATCTCATTAAAAGCAAATTGTATCATTTTTTTTATTTTTTTATGATTTTGTTGCATTTTAAATTACAATTCACCTACATATTATGCATCTATTTGTTTAGAAATAATCTTTTTTAACTTTTTAAAATCATTAACTGTTGCTTCTCCCATTCTACTAGCAAGGTTATTTGTAGGATTAGCGATATCAATTAACATATATGGTTTTTTTCTTACATCTGTTCTTACGACACCTAGTCTACGATAAGTATCATCATCTTGATCGATTTTTATACCTTTTAAAAGATCATCTATTGAACGAATAAATTCTTTTAAGTAAGCTAGATATGTATGCGTTGTAAAGTTAACACATAAACCATAATATAATAATAATGAAATGGTATAACAATCAATGTTTAAGTTTTCACTATCACTATAATATTTTATTAATTGAACAGTATTTTTAAATAAATTAAAATCACTTGCTGCTAAGTTTATAAAATTTACTCTTAGATTATCTTGTTCTAAAAAATAATCATTTTGATATTCTAAAGGTTGTTCATATCTAATAGCTAAATTTATTTTATATGGTTGAGTAATTAAACTAATGGTATTTTTATTATCATCAATTGCAATTTGTGTTGATTTTTCGAGATTATATTTGAATATAATATCATTCCAAATTTCATTAATAACAACTTGATTCATTAGTAAATAATTTTCTTTTTCACATTGTTTTATAATAACCATTAAATCAAGTTCTTTCATATTATGTGACGTAAGGCTACTAGCTAAAGAGAATCCTTTACATACTTGTTTAATTTCAAAATGACGGCAATTGTTTTTTAGATTATCTAATAGTTGAGATATAATCAAATCAATGTTTTCTTTATCTTCTTTAGTTAACTCTAATTCTGTTACTATTTTGCGGTAATCTTTTTCTGTCATAAAACCTCCTTAATTTTTATATGTCAAAATTATAACATTTTCTTTTAACAAAATAACAAAGATGGTCAAAACCACAATCTTTGATAATTTGTTTGTATTTATCAAAACCTTCCATATATCTATCAATTATATGAGCATCTGATGATAATGTTAGTTTTGTTCCCTGCAAACTCTTATATAAACCAAGTAAATATTTTAAATGAGTGTCAGGAAAAGCTTTTTGTACTTTTGTGTTAATTTCTAAAGCTTTGTCTTTCTTTATTAATTGTTTTAGAATAGGGATTAAATAATGTTCATAGTCTGAAAACTTTAAGCCTTTATCAATATTATAAGCGGTTTTAAAGCCATAATCAATATGTGCTAAAACATCAAAATCATCCATAGATAGCATTGCATCCATCATTTGATTAAAGTACATTTCTAAACATTTATCAATTCCATATTCTCTAAAAAAACTTTCGTAATAATATTCCATAAGGGGATTATTGTGAATACTTAAGTTTATTACATCAAAGTCTTGACTATTTATCCATTTTTCCATTTTAGGCCTAAAATCAGCTCTATATCCGATTTCTACTCCTAAAAGAGGAATTGGTCCACCTGACTTGTAAAGTTCTGATAATCTCTTTTTTAATTTTTCAAAATCAGCTGTCCAATCTTCGTGATTAGGATGAACATCAAAATCAATATGTTCAGTAGTTATAAAATATTTACATCCTAATTCTTTAGCTTTATTATAATAATTATCTATTAATTCTTTAGAGTCATGGGAAAAACATGAATGGACGTGTTGATCATGTAAAATCATTTTATTCCTTCTTTCTTTGTACTTTTTTATTATACCACTTTTTATTTTTTATTTCTAGATAAAAGGTATTATATCCATAAAAGAAATTAGTATTTATAAAAAGTGATTTAAATACTAATTAAAAATGGTCCTTATTAAAGGACCATTTTTATTTATTTTGTCTTAATTTTGAAGCATCATATTTTTTTCGATCAACGGTGTTTAAAATAACTTTACGTAAACGGATATGTTTAGGAGTGATTTCAACTAATTCATCATCATCAATAAATTCCAAATCATTTTCTAAGCTTAATAGTTTAGGAGCTTTTAAGACAACCGTATTATCTTTTGTTGAACTTCTTTGGTTAGTCATTTGTTTAGCTTTCGTGATGTTTACGGCTAAGTCTTCTTCTCTATTACAAGTTCCAACAATCATTCCCTCATACACTTCTTCACCTGGTGATATAAATAGTTCTCCACGATCTTCAATGCCACCACAGGCATAAGCTGTAGCAACACCATCATTCATAGATACTAAAACATGTTGTTTTCTTCCTGTAAAGGTTTCTGGAGTGGTTGGTCGATAATCACTAAAAACGTGGTTTAGAATTCCATAACCATGGGTTGCGGTCATAAATTCTGTTGAAAAGCCAATTAGTCCTTTTGAAGGAACTACATATGTTAATCTTGTCTGACCATCTTTAGAATTCATTGTTACAAGATTACCTCTTCTTTTGCCAAGCATTTCAATAGTGGGGCCAACATATTCATCAGGGCAATCAATTACGACATCTTCATATGGTTCGCAAGTTTTACCATCGATTTCTCTTAAAATTACTTTAGGTCTAGATACTTGGAATTCAAATCCTTCTCTTCTTAACATCTCGATTAAAATTGATAGATGTAGTTCACCACGACCTGATACTACCCATTCTTCTTTTAGCGGCACTCTTTCTACTTTCAAGCTTACATCGCTTTGTGTCTCTTTAAATAATCGTTCTTCAATTTTACGAGCTGTAACAAGTTTTCCATCTCTACCAACAAAAGGAGATGTATTAGTTCCAAAAGTCATTTTTACGGTTGGTTCACTTACATGAATTAAAGGAAGAGCTTCTTCTTTACCAATTTCACAAATTGTTTCTCCAACATATATATCTGGAAGTCCAGCAATACCAACGATATCACCAGCGGAAGCACTTTCTACTTCAACTCTCTTAATACCAACGAAATTGAATAATTTCTGAATTCTAAATTGGGTAATAGAACCATCAATTCTAACACATGATACCATTTCGTTAACTTTGATAATTCCTCTTTTTACTCTACCAATACCAATTCTTCCTACATAATCATTATAGTCAAGTAAAGCAGGTTGAAATTGAAGTGGGGAAGTTGTATCATTATCAGGATCAGGTATTTCTTTTAAAATCATATCAAGTAGTGGAATCATACCTTTTTCTTGAGCTTGAGGATCATCAGATAGGCTAGAAGTACCATTAACAGCTGATGTATAAACTACTGGGAATTCTAATTGATCATCATCAGCTCCTAAATCAATAAATAAGTCTAGTACTTCGTCGATAACAGCAGCTGGGCGTGCCGATGGTTTATCAATTTTATTTATAACAACAATAGCCTTATGATGGAATTCTAAAGCCTTTTTTAAAACAAATCTTGTTTGAGGCATGGTTCCTTCATAAGCATCTACTACTAATAGAACACCATCAACCATTCCCATAATTCTTTCAACTTCACCAGAAAAATCAGCGTGTCCAGGTGTATCCAATATATTAATTTTATAATCTTTATAATAAACGCCCGTTGGTTTAGCAAGAATAGTTATACCTCTTTCACGTTCAATATCGTTAGAGTCCATAACACATTCTTCAACAACTTCATTTTCTCTAAATGTTTTTGTTGATGATAGTAAGGAATCAACTAAAGTGGTTTTGCCATGGTCAACATGGGCTATAATGGCGATGTTTTTAATCTTCATAATATTTTCTCTTTCTTTGAAAATGACCCTATCTTTTTTTTAAAAATAGAGTCTTAATCTATAACTATTTATATTTTACTATTATTTATGTGATTTGTCAAAAAACTAAACTTTATAAAACGGTTACAGATTTTTCTTTTGTGTTTAGTCTTACCTTTAATCCAATTGGTAAATTTATAAAAGGGTTAGTATGTCCACATTCAAAGTTACTAATAACTGGAATGTTAAGAGGATGTAAATAGAAATCTAATAATTCATCAACAGTTTGATCAGACTCTGATGTACATGAAGAAAAAGTTCCACATATTACACCTTTTAATTCCTTTAATTTACCAGCAAGTTTTAATGCACAAAGCATTCTATCGATGGAATATGGAGCTTCTTCAACATCTTCTATAAATAAGATTTTATCTTTCATGTCAATTTCATAAGGAGTTCCTAACAAGTTATAAATTAAACTTAAATTACCACCTACTAATATTCCTTCTGCACATCCATTGTTAATAATCGTTAGTTCTTGTTCGCTATTTTTTAAAGGAGCTAGAAATCCATTTTCCATCAAATCAAAAAAATTATTGACTGTATTTAAGGGAGCATGTCTTAGACAAATTCCCATATCACCATGCAAAGTTGGAAATGAACATTTTTGATAAATAACATTCAATAAAACTGTAATATCTGAAAAACCTACGATAAGTTTAGGATTTTTTTTAATTAAATCAAAATCTAATTTATCAATTATTCTTGAACAGCCATAACCGCCCTTGTAACAAAATATCGCGTCAATTTTAGGATCTAAAAACATATCCATTAAATCTTGAGCTCTTTCTTCATCGCTACCGGCTAAATAGCCTTCTTTTAGCATCATCGTTTTTCCCAATTTATATTTGTAACCTCTCTTAGTTAACATTGTCAAAAATTCATTAACTTCTTCATTTGTGCGAGGATGAAAAGCAGGGCATACAAGTCCTATTGTAGCCCCCTTCTTAACTAAAAATAATTTATTCATATTCTTTTACCAAATACTTTAATATGTCAGATTCCATTTTTACCATATGTTCTGCGAACTCTTTATAGTTTGCACCATTACATAAGAAAATATACCCATTTTTTCTAGTATATAACATAAAACTGCGAAGACCATAAGCGCATCCAAAGTGACCTCTTAAAACCTCTTTTGAATATCCATCAAGAATTATTAGTTGTAATCCTTTAGCTTTATAACTAGGATCAGAAGATATTCCACGCCAATGAACTTTTTCCATTTCGGAAATTGTTTCTTCTTTTAAGATACGGATACCATTATAACTGCCTTTATTCATCATCATAATCATTATTTTAGATAAATCAAGTGGGCTAATAAATAAGCCACCAGCTGGGCCTCTAAAATTGTTACCAATTGGGTACTTTGGGAATAGTTTTTCTTCAAATAAATTTAAATCTCTTTCAAGAACAAATTCACCATTTTGATAATCATATAAACTTGCTACTTTTTCTTTTTTTTCAACTTGATCAATTCGGTAACCACCATCAATTTCTAGTGGGTCAAGAATTACTTCTTTTACATAATCAGTAAAAAGCTTATTAGTAATTTTTTCTATAATACAGGCAAGGATACCGCAACCAAAATTTGAATAATTCCAAACTGTTCCTGGTTCAGCATCTAAATATGTTTTTGGTGAATAATAAACATAATCAGGATTGTTTAATAAATCTTCTAAAGACACAAAAATTGTGGGACCATTAACGCCATCGTAACCACAGATAGGATCATCATTTCCATCACATAAACTAGATGTTTGGGTCATTAACATTTCTGTTGTAATTGGTTTTAGTGGGAAGTGAGGATTTCTAACCTTAAAGCCTAAATATTTACTTATATCTTCATGAATGTCAAGTTTTCCCTCTTCAAAAAGTTTCATAGCACAAAGGGCAACAACAACTTTAGAAATTGACGCAATTCTATATATTGTATCATTTTCAATTGGTTTTTTAGTCTCTAAACTAGATAGGCCATAGTTTACTAAATAGTCAACACCATCAGGATTAGCATGTAAAACACTTAATCCCACGTGGTCGTATTTACTAATAATTTTATCTAATTCTTTATCGACAATTTTCATTAAATATTCTCCTCTAATTTTCTTTTTTTATTTTTCTTAACACTATAAATTATAAACATAAATAAAATAACTATTCCGTTTCCAATTAAATATCCTGAATAATCAATCATTACGTCTTTTATTGAAGGTCCCCGGCTATCCGCAAAGATTTGAATAACTTCTGATATAGCGGCAACTAAAAAGCCACTACCAAATAGTAATATTAATGTTAATACTCTTTTATTAATAAAACTAAAATAAACTCCTACCGCAAACAAACCTAATACTAAAAATATTCCAAAATGTCCTATCGCTTTTCTAATAAATATTCTAACATTTTCTAATCCATATTTGTCAGCAATAGGTTCTTCGCCTTTTCTTATATCATCAACAACGCCAATAACAATATCTGTAACCTTATTGCTTTCAGCAGCTGATTTTTCACCAGAAGCGGCAGCTTTACTAAAGATAATTGCAATTATAAAAAGGTAAAAACAAAGCCAAACATATTTTAAATATCTCATAACTTTAGTCCTCCTTTTTTTATTTACTCTTATATTATACATCAAAATGATATTTTTATCAATAGTTTAATCTTTTGTTTTTATAATTATGAATTCAATTATTATTAAAAAATATTATATATAATAAATAAAAGAAATACTTGCTTTAACAAGTATTTCTTTTTAATGTAGTTTTTAGTTTTGGTAATGTCTAACCTTTACATATATAAGGCTATTAAGTGATGGATAGTAAATAAAGACAGTATAATCATCAGCTATATAATATTTATAAGGAGTATCAAAATTCGGACATTTATCTTCTGGTACTTCAATAACATCTTTAATTCCTGTTAAGAAATATTTTTCTTTTTCTTCATCCATCTTTCCATCTATAAATGATATCTTGTGAGAAACACCTTTTGAATCTAAATTTTCTTGTTCTAGGTAAGAAGTAAAATCACTATCAAATTTGAATTCAATATAATATGTTCCTATACCATCATCTTGAAAACCAGGATTATGTTTCTTTGAATATACAGTTTTTGTATCTTTTGGTAGTTTAAAATTTTCACTTTTTTCAACTAATTTAATATTGGAACTATTAGAGTTGTTACAACTAGCTCCGCCCATAGTTGCTAAAGAAATATTAACAATAATAAAATATACTCCTAAAGCCATTAAGCATGCCATTATAACTCCTAAAAAAATTTTCCAACCAAGTTTAATTTTTAATTTACTAAGTAATACCATGTTTATTTCTCCCCCTTATCTATATTTAAAATACGCTAACATCATTGTAATAATTGCTACTATCCCAGATATTAAAAGAATAACTTCAATACCCATAACTACATTTGTAAGAATTTTTTTAATCTTCATCTTTCTACCTCTTCCTAGTTTCAATATTATTCGGTTATTGTTATAACCTAACAATATTGTATCAAAAAAAAAAAAAAAAATACTAGCTTTACACTTTTTTTTAAAAATAATATCTAAAAAATATAAAAAAGTCTTGATAATTTTTGAGAATTATCAAGACTTTATTTTAATTATTTTGTTGTTGCTTTTCTTTTTTAGCATTACAAAATGGACATTCTTTGCCGTCTTTACAGCTTGAACAATTACATCCACATGAGGATTTTCCACTTTTAATTTTCTTAATACTAGTTATTATTGGAAGTACTACCAAGAATATAGCAACTACAGCAATAATAGGTTCAAACCATTTCATAAGTTAAATCCTCCTTTATTTTATTTTTTACAAATATTATTTATTTAATGCAGCTCTTTTTTTAACAACATATTTGCCTAATACAACAAATACAGCTACTAGAGCAACAACTGCTAATAATCCAAAGTACCAACCTAATTGGAATAATACACCAATCCAGTAGATAACTAATGAGATTACATAAGAAGCACATAACCACCATAATACAGTTACTAAGAAGCCTTTTTTACTACTTTCACCTTTTGCAGTTGCAAGAGCAGCGAAGCAAGGGAATGTGAATAAGTTATAAGCAGCAAATGAATAGATAGCAGCATTTGATAGGTTAATAGTACCTTCTTCAAGGCCTAAAGTTGCCATTGTTGTAACAACATCTTCTTTAGCAATTAAACCAGTGATTGATGCAACAGTATATTTCCAACCATCAGCACCCATACTCCATCCACAAGGGTAGAATACATATTGTAGTACTTTACCTAAACTTGCTAAAATACTTTCACCGATTTCTTCTTCACTTAACATTCCACTCCAGAAGTTCCATCTAAAGCTCTTTAAGAACCAAATTAAGATGATTGAAGCAGTAATAATAGTTGAAGCTTTGTAAACGAAGTGTTTTAATTTTTCCCAAAGGTGAGCAAGTAAGTTCTTTACTTGAGGTAAATGATAAGCAGGTAATTCCATGATGAATGGAGGTACATCACTACTCTTACTAAATGCTTTCATAATTAAAGCAGAAATAATTGCTACAACAATACCTAATAGGTAAATTGAGAATACAAAGACATCACCTAAGAAACTTCCAGCAACAGCAGTTGCAAGCATTGCCCAAATAGGAGCTTTAGCTCCACAACTGAAGAATGGTGTAAGTCTAATTGTTAAATCACGTTCTTTTTGATCTTCTAATGTTTTTGTAGACATCATTGCAGGTACACTACAACCAAATCCCATTAGTAGAGGGATAAATGCTTTACCAGATAGTCCAAATTTACGGAAGGCTCTATCCATGATGAAAGCAACACGGGCCATATAACCTGAATCTTCTAGAATAGATATAAATAAGAATAACAATAAGATTTGCGGTAAGAAACTGAATATTGCATCGATACCTGTTAATAAACCATCAACAACTAATCCTGTATACCAAGTTCCTTCTGGCATAAAACTATTAAATAAATCAATAATTGAACCAGTAACAAATCCCATCCAACTTTGTAAGAATACACCAAGAGATGGAATACCTTCTAATACTACATCAGCAGCAGTTCCGCCTTCACCAAGTACTTCTTCAAGCATGCCATCATAACCCATACCTGTAAAGAAGTTAATCAAACCTTTGTTAGAAATAGTTAAATTAAATATAGCGTTTAATCCAAATAAGTCTTCACTAAATACAAAGTGGAATACTACAAACATTATAACTAAGAAAATTGGAATACCCCAAATTTTATGAGTTAATACTTTATCAATCTTATCTGATTTTGTTTCACCAGTATTATTTTTACTTTTTGTAACTGTCTTTGAGAAATTCTTAGTAATGTATTTATATCTAGCATCAGCAATTAAGCCTTCAAAGTCACCATCAAAATCACTTGTATCAACTTTTGATTTTTTCTCATCAACTAAAGAAATTAAATCTTTATGACTCTTAACTTCTTCGCTATCTGCTTCGATTAATTTTACAGCATGGAATAATGGGCTTTCAACATTCTTTTCTACAAGTAAATTCTTAACTTCTTCAACTAAACCATTTACTTTTGAATCAGCTAATACTGTTTTACCAGTTCTCTTTGTTTTAGCTGTTTTATAAGCTAATTCCATTAATTCTTTTATACCAGTACCTTTTAATGCTGAGATTTCACATACAGGAACACCTAAAACATTAGATAATTCTTTTGTATTGATTTTGTCACCATTTTTGTTAACAGCATCAATCATGTTTAATGCAATAACTACAGGAACATCAATTTCTAAGATTTGTGTTGTTAAATATAAGTTTCTTTCTAGGTTAGTAGCATCAATTACATTAATAACACATTCTGGTTTTTCATCAACGATGAAGTTTCTTGAAACTATTTCTTCTGGTGTATATGGAGATAATGAATAAATTCCGGGAAGGTCAACGATTGATACTTGTTCACTTAATTTTTTGTAAACACCCTCTCTTTTATCTACGGTTACACCTGGCCAGTTACCAACATGTGCTGTTGAACCAGTTAAGGTATTAAATAAAGTGGTTTTACCACAGTTAGGATTTCCTGCTAAAGCAAATTTCATTATTTACTTACCTCCATTAAAACAGTTTCTGCTTCACTTTTACGAAGTGATAATTCGTATCCTCTAATTGTTACCTCAATTGGGTCACCCATTGGTGCAAATTTTTTAACTACTAAACTTGCTCCACTTGTTACTCCCATATCGTAAAGTCTTCTTTTAATTTTACCTTCGGCAACGACTTTTTTTACGACACCCTTTTCGCCGATTTGCATTTGATTTAAATACTTTTCCATAATATTCTTCCCTTTCTAATAACTAATTTAATTAACCAACATAAATTTTGGTGGCTAGGTCGCTATTTATTGCTAGTCTTCCATCTTTTACTTTTAGAATAACATCTCCATTATTTTTAGAAATTAAAGTAATAGTTGCACCTTTTAATAATCCTAAATTCTCTAAATGACGTTTAGTCTTATCATCAGCTGATACTTTTAAAATTTCTAAAGGAGTGTTTTCTGCTGCGATAACTAATGGTATCATAGTACTTCTCCTTTTTGTTAGCAATTGCTAACAATGTTTGATAATTAAATAGTTAGCAATCACTAACCTTTTATCTTAAATAATAGTTAGCTTTGGCTAACATTCGTAAATATTATATACCTTTTAAACACATTATGCAATCCATTTGCTTATAATAATTTAAAACTTATTATATTTATATTAAAAAAACATTTAATTTATTACTATTTTTTTAAAACTTTATGAAAAAAAGAACTCTAATTTTTCTTAGAGTTCTCTAACTTTTCTACTATTTTTGTTATTTCCATGACTATTACCATTATGAAGGCAAGGCCAATAGCTATTAATGCTTCACCTAAAGAAAGATAAGTGAATTTAAAGATGGTATTAACACCAGGTATATATATTACAAGTAATTGTAAAATGAAACCTATAACAAAAGATAAATTTAAAAATTTATTATCAAATGTAGATCTTGAAAAAATAGTATTATTACTTTTAACATTATACGAATGTAATAATTGTGTTGAAGAAAGTGTTAAGAAAGCCATTGTTTGTCCTACAGTGTGATTACCAACAATATTATTACCAACTAAATAAGAAAATAAAGTAAGAAGACCAATGACCAAACCTTCCATAATGATTTTTGATAAAAGGCCATCACTAAAGAAACCATCTGTTTTCTTTCGAGGATTTCTTTTCATAATATCATCATCAGGTTTTTCCATGCCAAGACCAAAAGCAGGAAGAGAATCAGTTATAAGGTTAATCCAAAGTAAATGGATTGGCGCAAGTGGTACTCCTACTGTAAATGCAGGTATTAGTGATAAAACACTAGCAACAAAAATAGTTATTACTTCACCTATATTTGAAGATAACAAATATTTTACACATTTTCTAATGTTATCAAAAATACATCTACCTTGTCTTACGGCTTCCACGATGGTTGTATAATTATCATCAGTTAATATCATATCAGCGGCCTCTTTCGATACATCCGTACCATTAATACCCATGGCACAACCAATACTTGCTTTTTTCAAAGCTGGTGCATCATTTACACCATCTCCTGTCATTGCCGTGATATATCCTTTTTGTTCCCAAGCACTAACAATTCTTACCTTATCACTAGGGGAAACACGAGCATAAACTTTATATTTTTCAATCGAATCTAAAAGATCACTATCACTCAATAAATTTAAGTCCTTTGATGTTATGGCCAAATCGCCATCGCTCATAATTCCTAATTTTTTAGCAATCGATGATGCTGTAGTAATTTGGTCACCAGTAATCATTACTGTTGTTATTCCTGCATCATGGGCAATTTTAATGGCATCTTTTACTTCATCCCTTGCTGGATCAATCATACCAATAAGTCCTAAGAAAGTTAAATCTTTTTCTAACTCTTCTTCTTTTGGTAAATAATCAAATTCTTTAACGCCTAATCCTAAAACTCTAATAGCATCTTTGCTCATCATATCATTAATTATTAAAGCCTTAGACAAATTAGAATTATCATTGCTTATTGATACGATAATATCTGGTGCCCCTTTTGTTATTGCTAAATACTTTCCTTTATATTTTATAACAACGCTCATTAGCTTACGATCACTATCAAAAGGCAATTCCATTAATCGTTCATAAGTTATAGAAGATGCATAATTAATGTTTGCATCAAGTAAAGCAAGTTCGGTAGGATCTCCTAAACGTACTTGTTTTCCATCAACAATAGATATTGAAGCATCACAACAACTAGCAAAAAAATTCAATAATTCTTTTTCATCACTAGAAAGATTAATTAAATCCTTTAAAGTATCTTTATAGATTTTTACTACAGTCATTTTATTTTTTGTTAAAGTTCCTGTTTTATCACTACAAATAACCGAAGTTGAACCTAAAGTTTCTACGGCTGGAAGTCTTTTTACAATAGCATTATGTTTTGACATTTTATCAACCCCAATGGCCAAAACAATCGTTACAACAGTTGCTAACCCTTCAGGAATAGCTGCTACCGCTAAAGAAACAGCAATCTTAAAGGCATCTAAAATACTACTTCCAGAAATTATATTCAAAACAAAAACAACAATACAAATAATTATACACATTAAACCAATAATTTTACCAACCTGTGTTAATTTATTTTGTAATGGGGTCTTCGTCTCTGTATTACTCATAAGTGATGTCGCAATCTTACCAATTTCTGTTTTCATTCCCACACTTGTTACAATCGCTTTAGCCTTACCATTTGTTACAAATGTTGAAGAAAACAAACAATTCTTCATATCACCCAATCCATATACTTCACCTAAAGTATTTGAATCATTTTTTAAAACCGAAACAGATTCCCCTGTTAAAGCTGATTCATCAACCTTTAAATTACTACACTCAATAATTCTAGCATCAGCAGGTATAAAATCACCGGCTTCAACTTCAATAATATCGCCAACAACAAGTTCTTTAGTATCAATACTAATCACTTTACCATTTCTAATAACTTTACATGTTGGAGTAGATAATTTCTTTAAAGCATCTAATGACTTTTCAGCACGGGCTTCTTGAACAACACCTAAAATGGCATTGACAATAATTACAATAAAAATAATTAGGCTATCAACCCATTCACTAGGATCAACAATGATTGAAACAACACCTGATGCTAATAAAACAATAATCAAAGCATCAGTAAATTGTTCTAAAAAACGAACAAATAAAGATTTCTTCTTTTTTTCTTCTAAAACATTTCTACCATATTTTTCTTTTGATATTTCTATATCAGCTTCACTTAAACCAAAACTTATAGAACTATTGTATTCTTTCACTAATTCTTCAATTGACTTTTGCATAATTCCTCCAAATTAAAATATACTTCATAATACATTATATTATACAACCAACGTAAAAATTAGTCAAGATTTGATAACAAAAAAAGAATTACCTTATTGCTAAAGTAATTCTTTTATTTATCACATATTAGAAATAGAATGGTGGCAAAACAATTTCTCCATCGTTGTTTCCATTATCATCTTTTTTATCATCGTCTGGAGTCTTGTTATCATCCTTTTTATTATCGTCATTATTTTTCTTGCCATCATCTTCATTTTGTGTAATATTGTTATCTTTTCCTTTACATCCTTTTTTGCATCCCTTGTTACCACAAGAAGAGGTAAGAAGTAAAACAAATAACAACATCATAACGAAAACTTTTTTCATATGCAACTTAATTATTCGTCATCTTCATCAAAGAAGAATCCATGGTGTTTATCACCCCAGATTGTTGAACCTTTTCCGTATCCACTATCATTAACGGTAGGACCACTCAATGTCAACACATCCTCAGAGGTAAACTTTACAATTTCAATTGTTGCGGGAACATATACTTTCTTTTCCATAATTTCTTTACCTCCTTTAAAATTAACTAAGAACAGCATTACTAAAGTTTACACCATAATTGTATGCAGCAACAATTAGGGCTACTTCAGCTTCTGTTGGATTTCCTAGTTTTAATACTCTTGCAAAGTATCCATTTACGCTGATTTCATAATAATCACTGCCAAGGTCTACTCTATATACAGAACCAAAATTAGCAGGATTTATATCATCAAATGCATAAGGAATAACTACATTATCATCAGTGACTCTATAACCTAAATCACCTGAGCCATTACATGTTATCTTACTAACAGAATATTTTCCTTTCAATGCAAAGCATAATTGTACACTATTATTATACATAACGTATACACCGCTAAATAAACTACTTTCTTGAGTAGTACCTTCTGGAACACCTTTATCATCTTTTTTGTTCTTAATATAATCTTCAGTATATTCTTTATAATATTGATTATTTTCACCAAGCAATTGTGTAAATGCAGAAGTATTAATTACAATATATTCAGGCTTGAAATATGCTCTCATTGCTTCAGCATATTTAACGAATGCTACTATAGCAGCTTGTTTATCACCTGATGCTACTTTGCAAGAATCAAGTAAATAATCGTAAACTGAACTTGTAATTAATTCACCATTTAAATCATATTCACCATTAGTATTATTAGTAACTTCTTCTAAATTTACTCTTAATGTTTGAAGAATTTCATATGGAACTAACTTATCAAAATCATAAGTATAATTTCCCTTACCATCAGATTTACCTGATAAGATAATTCTCTTTTCAACTCCGTTTACTTTGTAGTAAACATACATACTACCATTTAGTGGACTTGTAAAACGAATTGTCATTGCACTACCTAAAATCACTTGCATACTAGTAATGTTTTTGCCAATATTCATATTGTCTGTAGTTCTTACAATATATTCACCATTAGCATCTTTAATAAATAATTCATTACATACTGTACAACGATAAACGGCTTTAGTACCAATAGTATTGTATGTAGCTGCTACTTGTGATAAGAATAATTCGTAATTGTGTGATACTAAAGGTAATTCTAATTCTGCCTCTGTCTTTTCAACACCATTAACAAATAATTTATGACATACACTACATTCTTCATGTTTTGCTACACCATGTGTTTTACATGTTGATGCAACTTCAGCAACTGTTTGTAAATCATGGCTTGCTGTTATTTTAACGGCTTCTTCAGCTTCTGCTTGAGTTGTACCTATTGCATGTTCGCAAGCTACATCAGAATAATAAGTTTTACAATTATTGCAGTAATAATAAGTCTCATGTCCATCTTTAGTACATGTAGCTTCTTCCTTTGGAACAGCTACTTGACTATGTCCCTTACTAGAAATAGTTAAAGTAGATAACATATATGCAGGAATTTCTTGTTCAGTATTAGCAACACCATTGTTATCCATAAAATATTTATTACAAGTTGAACAATACCAATATGCTAAATTTCCATCTTCTGTACATGTAGCTGCTTTTGCTGCCTTTTTTGTTAAAGAGTGTACATGTCTAAAGAATGTAACTGTATTAGTACCAGTTTTTGCTTTAGCAATAGAAATAGTAGCTTGAGTTACTACGGCATATTTACCATTTACATCTGAATCCCATCCGTCATCAGCAGTAATTTTTTTGCCAATATGAAATGTAATTTGATATGAATTAGTTCCAGAAGCTTTTGTAACACTAGAAACAATAGCGTATTCATTTGATGCATCTGCTACAGTAAAAGTAGCTGTTTTACTTACGCCATCTTTGCCATCATATGCTACTGTCAATGTTATTGTTGGAATTTCAACAGTATATACAACAGGTAATGTTAATACAAAATTTTTAGAATCATCATAATCAAGTTCGCCACTAGCGTCGATGAAAACTTTGGATATAGCATTATTTGCACCTCTTCGAGTTGTTACTTCGAAGGATTTTTCTGTTCTATCACTATTAGTAAATAATACTTCAGTGTCCACAGAATTTGCTGCTTTAACTGCAGTCTTCTTTGTATTGCTAAAAAATAATAATCCAATGCATAGTGAGAAGGCTGTAATTAAAGTTAAAAATTTTTTCATTTTTAATTTCCTCCTTTTTTGAAATTAATAGATTTAATAACCCCTAAATATCTTAAAATGTTGTTGATGAGGCAATATTTTAAAATATCTATTCATCAAAAGGTTATTCATAAGAATTTATGCGGAAATCTAGAATATAATGCCCCCTAGAAAAGGCCTTTTTCAATCGCATAAATCTATCATTATTGTATCATAAAGTTAGTTAAAAGTAAAGAGTTTAAGGAATTTTTTTTAAAAGTTTTTTTATTTTGGTTTTTATTGTTTTTTGTTTCTAGCAGTTTTCTAAATATTTACTTTTTGATTTTTTCCTTCAAATCCTTTAGTCCAATCACAAAAGTTATAGTAGATAAAATATATTATGCTACTTATTCCCCAAGTTAAAGGGTAAGCTGTAAAGATAATTATGATATCATTTTTTATTTTTAAGGCTATGGTTATATATATTACTCGGACTACACACCATATTAATAACATGATTCCCATTGGTACAATGGCTTTACCGGCACCTCTACAAATGGCTGCTATACAGTGAGAGAAAGCTAATAGGAAGTAAAATAGGCAAATTGTTCGTGCTTGAGTTGTCGCATAGGCTATTACTTCTGGTTCCTTATTAAATAAGGAAGCTAAGAATGGCATAAATATAAACATGATTAAGCCTATTAGTTCTGCTAATATTAGTGAACAAACAATTCCAAATCTTGATCCTTTTTTGGCTCTTTCATAATTTTTGGCACCTAGGTTTTGACCAACAAAAGTTGTTAAGGCCATGGTAAAACAATTTACAGGTAGGAAAGCAAAGCCTTCTAGTTTTGCGTATGTTCCACAACCGGCCATTGCGTTAGAACCAAATGAGTTAATGTTTGATTGAACAAATACATTAGCAAGAGCGATTACGGAGTTTTGGATTCCTGAAGGGACACCATATTTGATTATTTGTTTTAACATTAAGGGGTCAAATTTAATTTCTTTAAATTTTACTTGATAGATGGTACCTTTTCTTAATAAGAAAAATAAACATAAAATGGCACTTAAAACTTGGGAAATGGCTGTTGCTAGAGAAGCTGAGGCTACTCCTCCTTTAAATACTCCTATGAATAATAAATCCAATAAAACATTTAAAACAGAAGAAAAAATAAGATAGTATAAGCTTCTTTTACTGTTTCCTAAAGCGTTTAAGATTCCATTAAAAATGTTGTACATGACTACGCCTAAAGAGCCTAAAAAATACATTTGAAAATATTTAATTGATTCTGGTAAGACATCTTTATCAGTTTTCATTAGTTTTAGCATTACTGGGGCTAAGAAATATCCTAGTACGGTTAAAATAATTCCTGATACTAGTCCAAAAGCAATATCTGTATGAATGGCTTTTCGCATGTTTTCATAGTCTCTAGCTCCAAAGTATTTAGATATTAATACGCTAGCACCCGTAGCCGTTCCAATGAAAAAGCTTGTAAATAAGAAAATTAAATTACCACTTGAAGATACGGCGGCTAAAGAATTTTTTCCAATAAAGTTACCAACAATTAAGGAATCAGCCGAATTATATAATTGTTGGAAAAGGTTACTAAATAAAATGGGGATAGCGAAAGTTATTATTACTTTCCAAGCTTTACCCTTTGTCATGTCTTGAGTATTCTGTTGCATATATATTCCTTTTTCTTTCTAATATTATTTATAAATAAAAAGACTCCTAATTGATAATTAGAAGGCAAATTTATTGCTAATTGATAAGTTAATGGTGCTAGCGATCAGAATCGAACTGACGACCTACTGATTACGGGTCAGTTGCTCTACCAACTGAGCTACTCTAGCACCTTACATATATTCTATCATATTTTTTATAAAAATACAAGTTAAATACCAATTAGTTATTTCTTATCAAATAAATCTAGTATATTACTTATTTGCATCACAAGACCTACTATAAAGAAAAAGACAACGTGTGGAAAAAAATTATAGGCTCTTATGTTATTTTTCCTTACATATTATATTGAACAAAATATTGTTAATATAACACAAGCTGTTATTACTAAAAGTGAACAAATTATTTTTAAGATTTTTTTAAGCATTATATATATTGTAATACTTCCTTTGGTTTATTTATAATTATTTTAGCTTGAGCTTTTTTTAGTTCTTCTTTGGTTCTAAAGCCCCATGAGACGCTTAAGTAAGGAAGATGAGTATTTTCAGCAGTCTTTATATCAACTTCAGAATCACCGATATATAATACTTTTTCTTTTTCTACTTTTAATAAGTTAATTGCGTAATTGCACATATCAGCTGCTGGTTTTTTATTTAATTCTTTTCTTTCACCAACTATCACATCAAACATATCACCAAAGTAGTTGTTTACAATTATTTTAGCTGCTTCTTCAAATTTGTTGGTGACAACACCTATTTTTATATTTCTTTGTTTTAGTTCTTTTAATAGTTCTAAAATGCCATCATATATTTCAATATGATCAGTGGCATGTTTTTCGTAGTGGGCTTTAAAAGTATCTAAGACTTGGGTTAAATTGTCGCAATCTTTAGGGGCAGCCTTATCAATTAATACTTTTACACCATTGCCGACAAAGCATCTTACTTCTTCTTTTGTTCTTGGCTTATACCCGTAATAAGCTAAAGCATAATTAGTGCTTAGATATAAATCTTCTAAGGTATTAAGTAATGTTCCATCTAAATCAAATAGTATTGCTTGGTATTTATTCATATTATCAACTCCACTAATATTATACCATTTTTTAGGGATGTTTTCATCTTTTGGCTTTTTTTGGTTTATTTTTTTATTAATCTTTCTTGCAAAAAATTATCAAAAGATGTATAATGTTAGCATATATATAGAAAGTTTGAGATAAATGAAATGATGTTTAATAAACCTTTAAAAATGCGTTTTTGTTTTTTATTAACATGTGTACTTTTATTAAGCTTACTTTTTTCAGCTAGTTGTAAAAGTAAAAACCCTTCCGATCATACCGATGATAAAAATAATGCTAATGGGGAAGTAAAAGAACTTAATGTTACTACTAATCAAGATTATTATTTGATTGGTGATACTGTTAAATTTTCTATTGATAAATTTAGTTCTTTAGATGATTTTACAATTAGTTGTAGTGATAAATTTGCCTTTGTTAAAAATGATGATAATACTTTTAAAGCTCGTAAGGTAGGAACTTTTAGTTTTACTTTTACTTATAACTTAAATCCTAGTCTTTCTAAAAGCATTGATGTTTCTACATATTCAAAATCTTTTTATGTTTACACAACTACTTCATCCATGTATGTTGGTGATAAGATTGACGTATACATTGAAGACTTTGAAGGATTAAAAGAAACTAAAACTAGTGATTTTAATTTTTCTTTAACTGATGATAGCTATGGAGAAATTAAAGATGGAATCTTTACTGCTAAAAAATGTGGAAAAGTAACGATTACTGCTACTTCTAAATTTAATTCCAATGTTGCCTCTTCTTGTTATGTTGATGTTGTAGATAAAGATGAAGTATTTGTATTAAAATCTCCTAAACAAACCGATTCTATTGAAGTTGGCGAAGAAGTTGTTATGAGTATTAATATGGGCTATAAAGCTAAAGATTTAGTATGGTCCACAACAAATAGTGAAGTAATTAGAGTAACTGGCTATGAAGATATCGTAAAAGTAGTTGCCGTTGGCGAGGGTATTGCTAATATTACTTGTTATGATGAAAAAAATCCTGATATTAAGGCTAGTTATAGACTAAAAGTTAATGGTGTTGGCGATATTGATTATGTTTCTAGATTTATTAATTTAGCTTATGAACAAGTTGGTATTGTTGAAGAAGGCGACAATATTCAAAAGTTTGGAAAATGGTATGGTAATAATGGTCAACCTTGGTGTGCAACTTTTGTTTCTTGGTGTTGGTGGCATTCTGGTTTAAGTAATGATTTGTTGTTAAAATATCAAGGATGTGCTACTGGAATGGAATGGTGTTTAGAAAAAGGAATTTTCAAATATAAAGAAGAATATACACCAAAATCAGGAGATATCGTTTTCTTTCTTAGTAATGGTGCTTCTCATACAGGTATTGTTGCTTATTGTGATAATTCATATATATATACTATTGAAGGCAATAGAAGTAATAAAGTAGGTATATGGAGATTAAGCGTTAATAATAAAACAATTACTGGATATGGAGTTCCTAATTATCCAAAAAGTTCTAAAGTAGCTGATTTTAGTTGGATTTCTAAAAAATTAGCTGATGGTACTTATCTTTGGACTGCTGTTACTAACGGTGAACCTACTGTATAAAATAAATTTTGATGAAAATACTTTAGTTTTAAAAACTAAAGTATTTTTTTGGCAAAAATGGAAAAAATATTCTATAATATATATGTCAAATTACGGGGAGCTCTTGTTAAGGGCTGAGAGGTTAATATTAATTAACGACCTATAACCTGATCTAGGTAATGCTAGCGTAGGAAGATTTTTATTAAATTTATTTTTTAATATTCTAATTCTTCTTTGGCTTTCATTCCAAAGAATTTTTTATTTTAAAGGAGAAAAAAATGAATAAATCTACATTTAAATTCACAATTCGTGATATTACAGAAATAGCTATTTTTACAGCTTTAGCTATTATCTTTGACCGTTTCGTAAAAATTGAAATCGGTGCAACAGGAGGATCACTAAATATTTCTTTAGTTCCTATCTTTATTATCTGCCTTCGTCATGGTTGGTTTAAAGGCTTTGTTGCTGGTGGTTTAGTTTACGCTATAATTTGTTGTCTACTTGATTACTATGGTATTCAAACTTTCCCTCTTGACTATTTTGTAGCATATGGTAGTACTTGCCTTCTTGGTTTATTTGCAAATTATATTAATAAAAATTATGGTAAAAGTGTTGCTAATACCATTATTTGTTATGTAATTGTAGCTGCAATTATTATGGTTTGGGGCGTAATCCGTTTCTTTGCTGCTTCTATTGATTCAGTTATTTTCTATGCATTAACTTTCAAAGAAGCTTTCGCTTATAATGCTGGTTATGTTTTCTCTTCAGCTGCTGCTGATGCCGTTATTATGTGTTTATTATTACATTTTATTATAAATTTAAATAAAATTTATGTAACTTCATATTTAAATGGTACTAATAAATAATTTTTTAAAAATAAAAAAGTCTGATTTGATTTTTCTTCAAATCAGACTTTTTTTATACAATCTTTACTTTAGAACCCACTTTGTCTTTTTCAATTATTAGTTTTCTACTAATGATGTTTTGTAGTTCTTGAACATGGGAAATAACACCTATGACTTTATTTTTGCCTTTTAATTCGGTTAAGACTTCAACGGCTTGATTTAGACTTTCTTCATCTAAAGTTCCAAATCCTTCATCTATAAATAAAGCATTGATTTCTATTCCTCCTAATCTTTCTTCAACAGCATCAGCTAATCCTAGTGCTAAAGAAAGCGCCGCTTTAAAAGTTTCTCCACCCGATAAGGTTTTTACATCTCTTCGTTTTCCGGTTTCAAAATCTAATACTTCGATATCTAATCCCTTTTGGCCTCTTCCTCCCATTTCTTTGCTTCTATACAATAAATATCTCGAAGAAGTCATTTTACT
This sequence comes from uncultured Bacilli bacterium, assembly GCA_934098295.1. Classification (GTDB taxonomy): domain Bacteria; phylum Bacillota_I; class Bacilli_A; order ML615J-28; family CAG-313; genus UBA1737. The sequence goes on from CAKONV010000008.1 coordinate 66,280, forward strand.
AAAACGAATGTTAGCATAATTTAAAATTCTATCAAAATATTCTTGAAGAACATAACGTTCAAATGATAACAATGCGGGGTTTTTGCCACTAGCCGCAGATGATAAATCATTTAGGATTAAATAGTCGTTGTTTACTTTTTTATAAGTTGTAATGAGTTTTTCTAATTCCTTTAAATAATTAGAAGAGAGATGAATATTAGAAGTATTTGTTAATATTTCTTCTTCTATTTCTTTAATTAAATTGTTTTTTTCTTCTAAAAGATTTTTAATTTCTTCAGTTTCTTTAAGGTTAGTTGTTTTAAGCTTTTCTTCAAGTTGTGTTTCTTTTTCTTTTAAATTTTTTAAAGCATTTTCAAAATCACTAATGTTTTTGTTAATTTCTTTTAAGCTAGATATATCTGAAAATAATAGTTTTAATTCTTCTATACTCTTATCTTTTAAAAGACTTTGGTTAACTTTTGTTGTAAATTCTTTCGTTTTATTTTCTAGTTCTTTTTCATTTCTTGTTTGTTCTTGGTAAAGACTATCAAGTTTTCCCTTCAACTCTTGATAAAGCATACTTGTTTCTTCTTTTCCTTTATCAAAAGAACTAATAGCTTCTTCTAAAAGGGTAATGGCTTCATCTCTTTCTAAAATAGCTACATTTAGTATCGATAAGTCTTTGTTGTATTTTAGATTAGTTTTATATTCTTTAATTAAAGTTTGTTTTTTCAAAGTTTCATTTTTTAAGTTATTTATTTCATTAATTGTTTTTTCGTTTTTGGTTAATAATTCTTTTAAGGTTTGTTCTAGCTTTTCTTTTTCCTGTTCTTTGATGGCAATTTCTTTTAAGGTTTCTTTAATCTTTAATAAAGCTAATTCATTTTCTTTTTGATTTTCTAAAGCTTTCTTTTTTCTTTCTAAAATAGCATTTTCCAAGGATTCTTCTTTCGAAACACTTAAGTTTTTATAAAGAGAATCAGTCTTATTTTGGTAGTTAGTGACAAGATCATTATAAGATTTCAATGCTAATTCTTTTTCTTCTCTTATTTTGTTTAATTCTTCTTTTAAAAGATTTAATTCTTTTTTAGTTATAACTTCTTCCGTAGGAGAATGTGGTGAAGGATGAGATAAGGAACCACAAACAGGGCATGGATAATTATCTTTTAATTCTAAAGATAATATGCTAGCTAGGTTATTTAAATAACCAGTTTCTTTGATTTTTACTTCTCTTTCTTTTTCTATTAGTTTCTCCTGTTTTACTTCAAAGTTTTGTTTTGATACTTGAATTGTTTCTAACATATCCGTGATTGTTTTTAGCTCTTGTTCATATTCGTTAATTTTGTTTAGTTCCCCTTTTCCGATTGATATGTTATTTTCTATAATGTCTTGTTTTATTTTTAAAACTTCTTTTTCTTCAAGTTCTTTCGTTAGTTTATTAAGTTTCAAAGTAAATGTTGAAATAGAATCCGTATTAGTTTTGTTAATTGATTCTTCTTTTTCTAATAGAACTTTTAAATTATTTTCTTCATCTTCAATTTTTTGAATTTTTTCGATTAGTGTTTTTTCTTCTTCTAATTCCTGTTTGGTTTTTTTCAAGTTTTCTAGGCTTTTTTTATCTAGTTCAATCATGTTAGTTTGATCGATATAACAATCTAATTCATCTTTAGTATTTTTAAATTCTTGTTCTAGTTTTTTAATTTTTTCTTTTAAAGGTAGGATTTGATTTTCTAGATTAGTTTTTTCATCATAAACCTGTTTTAACGTTGATGCTACTTCTAGATTAAAAGCATAATTTTTTTGTTCTTCAATTTTGGTTAGTTCTTTTTGTCTTTTATTTAATTCATCATTAATTAGTTTTAGTGATGTTTTATCATTATCTCTAATAGTAGCTAATTCTTTTTGTTTAATTAATTCTTCTTTTTCTTTGTTGAAGGTTTCCTTACATTTTTCTTGTTCTTTTATCTCTTTTGTTTTTTCTTTTAAGTCATTTTCAATTTCTATGGTAAGTTTATCAATATTCATATAGTCGCTTTTTGAGGCTTCTAAATATTCATAATTAGAAGGAAGAGCAGAAAGAATATTATCAAAAGATTTTTCTAATAATTGTTTTTCTTCTTTTTTCATTCGTAATCTTTCTTTTAAATCTTCTTCGATAAAATTGAATTGTTCCGTATTAAAGATTTTTCTAAATATTTCATCTCTTTCGCTGCTTTGAGCAAATAGTAATTTCATAAATTCACCTTGTGCAAGCATTACTATTTGTCTAAATTGGTTTACGTTTAGGCCAATTAATTCATATATCTTTTGATTAACATTATTGATTTTTTCTAGAACTTTTCCATTTGGAAGTGTTAATGTAGCATGAGGTAATATTGGTGTTGATTTACCTTCAATTTTATACTTAGGATTTCTTCTTACCGTATATATTTTATTTTTTACTTCAAAGGTTAATTCTGCAAAAGTTTCATCTTTATCCTTTGCAAAATCACTTCTAAATCCATCAGCTTTTCTTTCTATTCCACTGGCTTCACCATAAAGACAATATACGATAGCATCAAAAATGGTAGTTTTGCCACTTCCTGTAGGTCCTGTTATTAAATATAAGTTTTCTTTACCTAAATAGGAAAAGTCAATATTTACTTCTTTTAAAAAAGGCCCAAAGCCAGAAAGGGTAAGTTTAATTGGTTTCATTTTTTTCACCTACTTTTTTTATGGTTTCTTCTAACACTAAAGAAGAAGCATCATCAAGTTCTTTATTACTAATAGCTTTATAGAATTCTTTAAATTGGTCTAAATACGTTTTTTGATGAAAGTCAGAAGATTTAGCAGTTTCTTCACTAGGAGAAAATGATTCTATAAATTCATACTTTAAACTTAAGGCATTCGGATATTTTACTTTTAATCTTTGCATAGCATTGGGAATTAAAATATTGTTAGTTAAAATGATATATACATAATCTTCATCAATTTCTGTTATATTTTCTAATAATTCTAAAATATCACCTTTTATTACTTTTAAATTATGAAGGTAAGGAATATTTATATAAAAAAATGTTAAATTGTTTTTTTCTTTTAGTGTACCGATAATTACTTTTTTATTATCATTAGCTTCCGATTCGCTGTATTTTAAAAGTGAACCACTATATCTAATATGATCAAATCCCACTTTTTGTTCAATATGAAGATGTCCTAACGCTACATAGTCAAATTTAGAAAAGAGGTTAGCATTTATCATATCTAGCCCTCCAATATTTATAATGCTTTCAGAATCGCTTCTTATAACTTTGTTATTATATAAAACCGTATGATGTGTTAAGAGAATATTTCTTTGTTCATAATCAATATCACTATTATCTAAATAGTATTTTATCATTTCTTCATAGTTTTTGATTCCTTTAGAGACTAAGCTTTGATTAGATGAATATGGTAACATATATATATTAATTTTTCCATATTCATCATAAACTATTTTTTTTGTAATAGGCGTAGTTGGATAAGTTACAATATATAGTCCTTCATCTTCTAATATTTTACTAGCAAAGGCTAATCTTTCACTTGAATCATGATTACCAGTTATAACAAATGTTTTTATCCGAAGCCCTTTTACTATTTGTTCTAAAAAATCATTAAACAAGCTGACAGCTTCAGCATTAGGTATTTGTCTATCATATATATCGCCACTAATAAAAAGACATTCTATTTTTTCATTTTTTATAATTTCTATTATTTGGTCTAAAGCATATTTTTGATCTTGTATCAACGATACTTGATTTAAATATTTTCCTAGATGTAAATCGGATATATGTAAAAATTTCATTTAAGTAATCCTTTCTTACTACTAATTTGTTAGTTACTATTATATATTAACAACCCTAAAATTGCAATTAATTTAAATTTTAAAGAAAAAATAATTCTAGATAATATATATCTAGAATTATCATTTTTTAATATTTCTTTCTTGGAGTCTTTAAATCATCTTTAATTAAATCTTCTAGTTTATTAACTAATTCTTCCATTCTTTCTACTACTGCTAAGAATGATGATTTTTCTGTAAAGTCAACGCCAGCTTCTTTTACTTCTTCCATTGGATATTTAGAACCACCAGCTTTTAATAAGTTAACATATCTATTAAAGGCTTCTTCGCCATTTTCTTTTACATCTTTATATAATTTGAAACTTGCGGCAAAGCTTGTTGCATATTGATATACATAGAATGGAGTATAGAATAAGTGTGGTATATATGCCCATACATATTTTTTAACTTTTTCTTTATTAATATCTAGTCCATAATATTTCTCATATAATTCAATCATTATATTAGATAATGTTTCATGGTTAATTGGTTCTCCTTTTTCATTGGCTTCATGAGCTCTTAATTCATACTCTGCAAATAGTGTTTGACGATAGAATGTTGAAATTATTGAATCAATAGCTTTTTGAAGAACCATGATTTTTTCTTCTTTGGTTGTTGATGATTGTTGTAAGAAATAATCTAATAAATTATGCTCATTAAATGTTGAAGCAATTTCCGCAACAAAGATGGTATAATCTTGTAACATTGTTGGTTGTGATTCCATCGCATATAGTGTGTGGATTGAATGTCCTGATTCATGAGCTAAAGTGAAAGCAGATTCTAGTGATGAATCGTGATTCAAAAGGATATATGGGTGGAGATTGGCCATACCTGATGAATAAGCTCCACTTCTTTTTCCTTCCGCAATATTTACATCAACAAATCCATCTTCTAATGCTTGATGAGCTTTAGCGACAAAATCAGCTGGAAATTTTTCAATTGAATCAAAGAATAATTTCTTAGCTTCTTCATAAGTATATTTCTTTGTTGATTTAGCTAAAGGCAAGAAACGATCATACGTATGATAAGTACTTAATTTTAAATATTTTTTCCTCAACTTCAAATATCTTTTTACAGCTTCAGTATTAGAAGAAGCAACTTCTACTAAGTTATAATATACTTCTAGAGGTATTTTGTTTTTAGATAAATGAGCACTAAGACTTGAATCAAAGTTACGAGCCTTCATTTCTGCTTTATCTGCATCTAAGACCGTTTTATAAATATCCGCTAAGACATTTTTATGACTAGCATATTCATCATAGATAGCTTCAAATATTTTTCTTCTATCTCTTGCGTTTAAAGTTGTACCAATTAGTGATTGAAAGTTACTTTGATTTACTTTTATGTATTGCATATTAGCAAGTTTTACATCTTTTTCGGTACTATCACCAACAGTTAGACTAGAAAATAAACTTGCTCCGGCTGCTGTTAGTGGTGAATAATATGAAAGAAGTCTTTCACTATTTTGATCTAATACATGTTCAAATTCATTAAATAATTTTTCCATTGGAAATCTAAACTCTTCAATAGCATTATTATTATCAATAAATGACATTACTTTATCTTTTCCTAATCCCAAGATTTCAGGATCTTGGAATGCACATTTTTCATTTAATGAATATATTAACATTTGGCATTTATTTAAGTTATTTAAGGCATTAACATCCTTTTTGTTTAAATCACTCTTTAGAGAAGCATATTGATAACTTCTGCCAAGTTTTTCTTCTAATTCTTTTTCTTTTAGTAAATAATCTACAAAGTCTTTTTCATTATTTAATTTGTTTTTATAAGAAGCCATGGTATCAATTAAGGCTTCGATATCTCCAAGTGATTGTTTAAAATCTTCTTCAGTTTTGAATAAGTATGTTAAATCCCATTTCATAAATTTTTACCTCATTTAATATTTTTATTTTATTATACTTTAAAACTTTCTTTTTTTCAAGAAGAATGAAAAAAGAAACGTTTTAATTTACTATTTTGTCAAAAAATAGTGGATATTATATATATTTTTTAAAAAAAGCATATCAATAATATGATACGCTAATTTTTATAAATTTATTCGTTTACTACTAATTGTTTATTTTTCTTTTTCAAAATAAATGGTAAATCAAGAATAGTTAAAAGGAAAGCTCCTAAACAAATGTATCTTATAATATATACATACCAACCTTTTGATAAATTTAAATAGGGAAGATTATCAAGTGGTGGGCGTGATGAGAAACAAAAGTTAGTATAGAATACTTCATCAGTATCAGGAGTTATCATACCAGTATCACTAAGAATAGAATTAATCCAAATAGATAAGACTAAAAGGGCGATAAGTTCTAAACAGACTCTTAAATGTGATGTCCATGTTATAGTTATCTTTTTACTAGTTATGATGCTTACAGCATAAATAATTAAAGCTGCGTGAAAGAAGAAATATTCATATAATTGTGGATTAGAAAAACTACCATCAATGGTCATAATTAAAATTGAACATGAAGCTCCAATTAAACAAGTAGGAAACATAAACTCTAAGACTTTAGTCTTTAGATTTTCGTTTTTAGTGAATTTCACAATTAACATTAAAATTGGTTGCATTGAGCACAAATGGAATGGTAATTCTCCCCGTTTTAAAAAAGCTCTTAATATTTTTGTACCATTTTCTAAGTGGTATCCAAAAGCTTTAACCATCGTTATATTTCCAGCTTCATCCTCAACCAAATAATGGATATTACAAATTATCTTTGTAGCTTCTGAACAAAGCCAAACAATCAACATAATATTTAATAACGTTTCAAATTTAATATCATATTTTTTTATTAATAACAAGCCTACAACAATCACAACTATAGAAACACCAATCATTATAAAATGATTTCTTCCATAGCTAGTATTAACAGCTAAAGTAAATAACTCTCTCATTTTTTCTCCCTCTTTTTCTATTAAAAAAGAATTCAAACCTATATTTTGCCTCTATACATGTTTGAACTCTCTTTCTTTTTTCTTTATAAAAATTATACCCAGATGAGCCGTTATCACCCATGCGAGACCGCATGATTCTAAGGTGGTAGACTTAAGATAATAAATTAGGACTCCTAGCTTCAAAATAGCCTATTGCATCTACTTTGGAAGGCACTCAACACATTATTACCATCGTCCCCTATGTATATTTGTTCGGGTCGCCATTTTTGTGAAAATGCGAACTCCCCAGGCATTATTATTATACCAAATTTTTTTATTTTTCACTAGTGATTTGGTTGTTATTTATTCCCACTAGTTCATTAAAATGATTATTCTTTTCTAAAAAATAAAATAACACATTACCAAGAATCATTACAACGACAATTTCTCCTAATGCGACAGAGCCAATACACAAAAGTAATGGTTCTTTTAAAAAGTACCAAAGCTCTACACCAACAATTAGTGCATTAACAACTACAGGAATAATACTAGAAATAATTCTATTTTTAATAAACGACATAATTACTGCAGCAATCAGTGTAGCAAGAGTACCAAATAACATATCAAATGGGTCTACTGTCGATATAATATTTGATAATAAACATCCAATTGTTACTGATGGAATGTATTTTTTATTATAAAAGCATAATAGCATTAAGACTTCAGAAATACGAAACTGAATTAAGCCATAAGAAAAAGGATAACTAATTAAAGTCAAGACAACATATAAAGCTGCCATGATAGCAATTCTAGCTATCCATACTGTTTGTTTGTTTTTCATTATTATTTTCTCCTTGTTTTGTTACGGATGGTTAGGCAAGGAACAACACCCGTTAGTATTATTATACATTATTTATTAAAATTTTTCAACAATAATGTATGTAACTTATTATTATCATTAAAATTGTTTTTAATATATGATTTAACACTTAATAATGTTATTTTTTAACACATTATTTAACTAATCGCTTTTAACTCTATTTATTAATTACTTAAATTATTTAGTAGCTTATTGCCTCTTCCATACATTTATTTATTTTCATAATAAAATTCCTCCCAAGTAAATTGTGAATACTTTTATTTTTATTCCCTGTCTACTTGGGAGGCATCATATCACTTGTCACTTTTTTTTATTTTATAATTATGTTTTTTCATATATTTTTCAAAATTAGAATAAGAATATTTTAAATTCTTTGTTTCTTTTAAAAATAAATATATTCATTTATACGTAATTCCTTTTATTTCTAACTTTTCTTCAATAATATCTTTATAATGATCCAATTCACTAATATACTGTCTTCTTTTTCTTGGTTTAATTCCTCCTGCATCAAAATGTTTTTTCAAGGTATGACGATCTATACCTAATTGTCTTGCAAGTTCACTAAAATTTGGTTTTATGTTCATAAGTTTAAAATGGGCTAAAGTAGTACTAATACACATATTCATAAATATATTCCACCATATGTGCATAGTATACCAAAAAAAGATAACCTAAAGTATATTAATTGGTAAAATTAACATTCTACTTTTTGGTTATCTTTAGTATATCATTAACAATTTTTGCGCATTAATTTTTATATCAACATTATTTTACAATATACACAATTATTTTTAAATATTTATTAAATAAAAAAGGATGCATCCATCCACTAGGATAGACACACCCTCTGCAAGTTTGTGTTGATGTTTTAATTATTTAGTAAAAATAAATTGAATATCATTTACTTCGGTAATCAACAATTCAATTTCATATTTGCCACAATATCCTTTTAATAATAAACCTTGTGCAAAACTTGAGTAAAAATCTAAATAAATTTTGAAATCATCATTTTTAACTATTTCACAAAATTTATTAAAGGTAATATCTTTTCTAACATTCTTTCTAAAAAGATATACAGAAATATGCTCATAAGATTCTTTTTCATTTAAATTGTCTATCTTAATAAGAATATTACAATTTCCCCTAATTTTATACGTACCGATATTAACATCAAATTCGTAAATACCTTTTTCCGCACATAAAATTAAAGTCGAATCTTTTATTTCAATTTTATTAATTACACAATCGTGTAAACAATACTTTTCATTTATTTTTTCTATATTCATCTTTTTTTACCACCTATTAAATAATTTAACGAATTCGTCCCATAATCTTTCTAATGCTTTTCTCACTAATGTTAAAAGTGATGTTTCTTTTATTTATTTTTATCCAAAAACTTTTTAAATTCTTCATCACCACCAAATAATTGCCAAGCATAATCTGCTGCTAAATCTTTATCAGAGAAAATTTTTCTTTCTGAATATCTTCCATATTCATAATCCTGCCATTTAGTAACTATATATTTTCCAAAAGGATTTCTATAAATAGAAATGCTAGTATTGGACATCATTTCATACTTAGATGTAAATGAATTACTTACATATATTGTTGAAATTTTTTGTTTTCTTTGATTATTTTTTTTAACTCATTGTATATCATTTTTTCTTTTATAATATAAACATATAATATAGTTTATACGTTTATATTAAATCCTTCCTTCATTTTTCATATAAACATAATAGATTATGTTATAATCACTCTCAAGAAATAAGAATTGGTCTTGAAGCTACAGGACATTATGGCACCAATTTAAAATTATTTCTTCATGAACACAATTTTTCATTTGTTATTCCTATAAGAACGAATTATTAATTGGTAGAGACTATTGGAATTTTGTTTGTATTGATAAAATGAATTTGATATTGTATTTGACCAATATAAAATATCTTTCCAATACATAAAAGACTCATTAACTAGAATTAGAAATAAACATGGATGTTAATACAGGCATTGCTTGTATTTTTTTCATTATAAAAAAGAGTGCAATTATCCGTTAAAACAGCTACATTCCATGTGTTTGATGTTTTATATTATTATGCTAATGAGTTATTAATTTATAAAAGCTTTTCAATAATAATTAGTACCAAAAATATTAAACATACTAATAAAATAGTTATTCCAATGGAACATAAAATATTAATTTTAAAATTTATATTTGTCTTTTTCTCTAAAAAAATAAATGAAACGAAAAATAGTAATATGATAAACACCAATGAAGCTAATCCAATAATACCTTCCTTAATTCCACCATTTATTCTCTTTCCTACTAATGCATCAAAACATCCAATTATACAAGATAAAATATATTTTACAATTTTCATTTCATTCACCTCTTAAATAGTACTCGATTACGCCATATATTCTTACCTACTAAGATTCCAGACATTAATAATAATTGATTCACTCCAAAATTCAATGCGCCATCTAATGCATAATTTTGTAAAATAGCACTTGATAACTTACCTGTGTATGCATCCAAGCCAGCAAATGCTCCTTGTATTAAAATTCCTGTACCAATAGATACACCAACATTTAGCATAATAGTACTCAAAGAATCACCATTGTTAATTCCGTGTAATGCAGTACTCAATCCACCTAGTGCTACTCTAGCACCACGCATTCCTAATCTTAATGCGGCTGATGATGTTATACTAGCTACACCACTAATAGCTCCCTAAGCAGAACCTGTAAAAGATTCAATTGCTATGGTGCCAAGATTCATTCCATCAATGCCATTTGCATAAATTTGAGCACCTATTTCTAAGCCACCAGCTACTAAACCTCCAACAGTTGCTCCTGTAGTAATAGCGCCTATCATAGCAGCACTTGCTCCTAATGCATACGCAGCAACTCCTGCTGTAACTACAGTTAATGCAGTAACACCAACTACAATAGCGACAGCACCTAAAACTTTTAATGCGTCTTGCACCCACTCTGGACTATGTCCGGATACGTCCGAATAATTCACAGGATTATTGTAACAATAACAGTATAAGTTAAGTCCATTAATAGTACTTGGATCAAGATAACTTACATCATCTGGACTTATGAA
>CAKONV010000009.1 GCA_934098295.1 uncultured Bacilli bacterium
TAACAAATCACCCTATCTTTTACACTAGCATTTTATCAAGTTTAGAGATAATTTGTCAAGAGAATAGATAAGATTTTGTTACTATATGGTTGATAATTAAATAAAATATATTTTTTATTTGTTTTTTTCTACATATAGTTCTTTTTGAGTTTGGAATAATTTATAATATTTACCCTTTTTTTCTAGAAGTTGTTGATGATTTCCTTTTTCTACAAAGGAGCCATTTTCTAGTAGATAGATTGTTTTAGCATCCACTACACTTGATAGTCTATGGGAAATTATTATAATGGTTTTGTTTTTGGCCTCGTTCATTATAAGGCGATTTATTTTTTCTTCTGATAATGGGTCTAAGGAAGCTGTTGCTTCATCTAATATATATATCGATGCATCGCTTGCTAGTACTCTAGCAATAGCTATTTTTTGAGCTTCACCTATAGATAATGAAAAGCCATTTTTATCAAATTCTTTGGTTACTAAGGTATATATACCTTTTTCTTGATTTTTTACTTTTTCGTATAAACCTACTTTTTTTATTGCTTCAATGACTTTTGTTTCATCATCTTTTGATTCTACTTTTCGCATTAAAACATTTTCCGCAATCGTAGTAGCATAGATTTGATAATCTTGAAAAATAGCAGCCATATTTTTTCTAATTAATTCTTTATTATATTTCTCATAGGATTTACCATTGTAATAAATTACACCTTTGGTTGGTTTGTAAAAGCCTAATATAAGTTTTATTAAAGTCGTTTTACCACTACCGTTTAGTCCCACTATAGCAATATGATTATTTTTTAATAGGGTTAGATTAAGGTTTTTCAAGACTTCTTTTTCGGTATTATTATATTTAAATGTTATGTTCTTCAATTCGATTTTTTTAAAGTCTTTAGGTTCATCTTTCTTTTGTTGTTCTTTTCCTTTATAATCTACAACCCATAAGAAATCATCTATATATAAGGCATTTTCTCTTAAAGAGACAAAGATTAAGCCAACTCTCGTTATTGTTTGAGAAAATTGAAGAGTAGCGTTAATTAATGATGAAAAATTAGCAATGGATATAATGTTTTTAAATAATTGATATCCTAAATATAGGTATGTTATAGCTTGTGTAAAAAGGGTAGTAGCAATTGTTGATAGGTTTTGATATTTTAAAGATTGTTTTTCGTATTTAACATTTCTTTGTTCAATTGTTTTAGCATTATCGATATATTTATCTATTAGCATTGATGAGGCATTTGTTACTTTTAAGGTTGGTGCATAACGTGATAAGTAAAAGGTTCTGTTTACATACAATGAAAATCGGTAATCATTTTCACTTTTCTTAAATAGTTTGTACATTATTTTGCTGGCTTTTGTAAGGAACAAGATTGATATAATTGATGAAGAAAGTATTAAAATAATCAAGATTGGGCTAATAATTGTAATATATGCAGCAATGGATATTGCCACAAAGATTGATGATATGAAATCTAAAAAGGTTTGAAAAACACGAAAACCACGGCCTTGACTATCCCTAAAGGCTAAAGAGAAACGGTTAAAGAAAACGGGATTATCATATTCTTCCATATCAACTTGTTTTGCCTTTAAGTAAAAATACTTTTGAATCTTTTTTATATATATATTCTTTTGTTTTGGTAAAAGATATTCTTCATATAAGCTTTTAATGAGTAACGATATTATTTGAACAATAACTATTGTTACTAGTTGTTTTATCAAATCATTTAAACTACTACCACTAATAATTAGTTCTAGACCTTTAGATATTAGGTATACTTTACTTAGGCTTAGAATTATTGTTGATAATATATAAAATATTGATAGCGGTAAAAGAAGAGGACAAAAAGAAAAAACAATTTTCAATAATTTAAAGTTTTTACTAAATATATTTAGAGGTTTTTTATTGTTCATTATCTTTTCCTCCTAAATATTTATAAGCTTGTGAAGAAAACATTTTTTTATAAAGTCCATTTTTTTCCATTAATTGGTCATGGGTTCCACATTCTAAAATTTTGCCACTACCAAATAAATATATATAATCAGCATTGATAGTTGTTGTAAGACGATGGGAAATAAAAATTATGGTTTTATTTTTGCCTAAAAGGCTAATTCTTTCATATATCTTTTCCTCAGCTATAGGGTCTAAAGCACTACTTGGTTCATCTAATATTAGTAAACTATAATCTCCAGCATAAGCTCTTGCTATGGAAAGTTTTTGAGCTTGTCCAACGGAAAAGACAATTCCATCTTTATCAAATTCTTTAGTAACTATGGTGTTAATTCCTTGAGGTAGTTTGTCTATATCTTCTTTTAATCCTGCAAATTCTAAAGCTTCTTCTATTTTTTTTATATCTTCTTTTGTTTCTACTTTTCTAAGTAATACGTTTTCCGCAATGGTACAGGCGAAAATATCTATATTTTGAAAAACAGCTCCTATTTCTTTACGTAAAGATTTAGGATTTATTTCTTTATAATTTAGATTATTAAAATATATATCACCATCACTTATATCATATAGTCTTAAAAGTAATTTAACTAAAGTACTCTTACCAGCTCCATTACTACCAACGATTGCGATATGATCACCTTTTTTGATTTTCATGTTGATATTTTCTAATTGGTAAGATTCTTTTGTATATGAAAAACTAACATTCTTTAATTCTATTTCTTCAATTTTGCCAACTTCTTTCCCTCTATCTTGTTCAATTGTTCCTTTCATTTTTAATAGTTCAAAAGGAATTTTACATTCTATGACACTATTTTGAATAGTTCCAATTGACCTTACAATGGAAGCTATAAGAGTAGAAATTGTTGTTGCTGCTACGGATAAAGAAGTAATATTAGCTATCGTATTATTATCAATAGTGCCATTTTGATAGGCAATGACAATGATTAAGAAAGGATATAATAAAAGGAGTAAAAGATTAGAAATAAAGGCTAAAATAGCTTTAGGAATGAAATATTTATCTGTAGCTTTTATTATTTCATCATGTGCTTCATTATTTTTTTCTACTAGTAATTCATCAAGATCTGTCATTTTCAATTCGGCCATTGAATCTTTTAAAGAAAAAATACGATTGTTGTATTTTATCATTCGTCGATAAGGTCTCTTTTTAGTTGTCCAAATATATTGCAACTTACTTGAAAAATATCTTAAAATACCAAAAATAATGGCTATTAACAAAGCTATTAAAATAACATTTACTCCAACTTCCCTAAATGCTAAAAATAAACTAGCACTCATAATTAAGGTTCTAATAAGAGAGAAAAGACCATCGGCAGTGTCATATATATTTTCTACACTATCTTCTAATGCTCTTGTATAATCATTTAAAAAGGCTGGATTTTCATGATAGGCATAGTCAATATTTGCTAAGTGACGATAAAACATTATTGATTCTTTTACTAAAAACATTCTTCTAATATGTCTAAAAAACATATTTAAAAAGTTATCAATTACGTAAAGAAGTCCTAATATTAGAAAGGATATACCGATTAAAAGAACTAAGTTATATACTTCTAAATTATTGTTATAATAAATTACGATTTTTTTAACTAAAAAAACGGGAAGGTAGGATTCCACCACTCCCGTTACAATTGATAATGTCATAACGATAAGATATGATGGATACATTCTGATTAATTCTTTGCAGGATCTAAATACATCTTTTATTTGTCCCATATCTTACTCCTTAAATTTCTTTTGGATAATACATTATATCTTTAACATATCTTTTTTCAATTAATTCGGTAAAAACGCCATCGTATTTTTTATTATCTTTTAAATATGAATAATAGAAGTTAGAGAAAAAGTCACTTAATTGAATTAAAAAATTATCTTTAGAATCATAGTAACTAACATTGATACTTTTTACCAAACTTTCTTTAATTCTTAACTCAATATTTAAATGATCTTCTAGCGAGTTAATTTGTATTTTTTTTAAATTTCTATCATCAACATCTATTAAATAATCATCATATGGTAAAGTACCTGCTTGTAGGTTATTTTTTAAAATTGTTTCAATTAAATAGTTAAAGGTTTGAGAAATATTTTTGTTTTCTTTTTCACCTATTTTTGAATTATAGACATGAATATAGTATAATTCAAAAAGATGACCATTCCCTAAAAAGCGAACAAATTTGCGTCTTAAAGTTGGGGATAGGCTAGAACCTTTAATTTCTTGGAAGGTTCCATTTTTAAAAATCTTATTCCTTGAATCAGCTTTAAGAATAGCTTCATAGTTATCAATTATGAATCTTCGCATTATTTTTCTTAAGTTTGTTAGATCTTTTACTCTTACTAAACAAATAATAAAATCTGGTATTGTTGAAGAGTGTTCTTTGGTTAAAGATCCCGATTCATCAATGAAAAAATATTCCATTATTCTACGTTTTCCTTTACAATACTTTCTAGTAATTCCTTTTTGGCTTTTACATCTTTTACTTGTTTAACTGAATAAATTTTGTTTTTGCATCTTATAACTAAGGATGCTTGATAAAAAAGAATGAATTCATTTAAGTATGTACCTACATCTATTTTTTCAACGTCATCAAATTTTATTACTTCAAATCTTTTATTACCTACATATACCTTAAAGCCTTCTTTTATTTTATAAATTAAAACTTTTGGTAATTTGATATTGTTAATTAAATCTTTTAGAGTTATAAAGAAAAAATATATGCCTACTATTACTAAGCCAATTAAAATTATTTTAACGGATACATTGTATTTTTTAAAGGTTGTAATTCGATATATACATACTCCAATTAAACTCATTATTAAAAGAAGTAAAATAATACTACCAATGGTTGCTTTGTTTTCTTTTCTAACAAGGGGTTCACTCATTTTTTCTTTACCTTCTTTTTTATTAATATTTTTCAAAAATAAATTGCAATGATTTTTTCATTTTGCTTTGTAAATAATAGATTCTATTGATGTTTACATTCATCATTTTAGCTGTTTCTTTAACATCGAACCCTTCGATTATTAAATGGATAAATACTTCTCTTTCATCACCAGTTAGATAAGCCATGGCTTTTTCCATTCTTTCATCCTTTTCTTTGGTAGCACCAAAAATCATTTCCGTTTCAGGGGTTATTTCGAAAGAAACTTCTTTATTGCTTTTTATGATACCATTAACAGCAATGTTGTGAGCAATCGTACTTACCCAAGCTTTAAAATTCGTACCTACTGTGTAGTTTGTTTTAATTTTATCAATTACTTTTAAATAGGTATCTTGAACATAATCATCAATCAAGCTTTTGTTTTTTACTACTAAATAAATTGTATAATATACATTTTTGTAAGTTTCTTCATACAAAGTAACAAAGGCTTCTTGGTTACCGTTTATGTATTCTTCTACGTACTTTTCTAATTCTTTTGAGTTCATATTTTACCCCTATCTTTATTTAAATATCGTTTGGTATTATATATAATTATTTTTTTATTTATCATTATCTACCGTTATTTTATCATAATTTTTATTAAATTGCAAAAATTAATACTTTTTAAAAAAAGAACCTGGTACCTTATTACCAGATTCTTCCTATAAAATCTATCTTAAGCGTTATATGCTCTTTCCGTAGTTGTTGTATAACTAATTGTTAAGTTTTTGTTAGTATTTACACTTTTTATGTAATCTATTATAACGTAACTAGGGATAGCATATCCTAGTGCTTCTGATGCTTGGGTTACAATTTTAAATGAATTTATGCCAATAACAGCACCATAACTGTTACATAATGGACCCCCAGAATTACCGGAATTGATAGCAGCATCAGTTTGAATAGCCTTAATGATTTTATTATCTTCCTTAAATAGTCGATATGGTGCAGAAACAATTCCTTTAGTCACGGACATTCCATAGCCATTGGCATTACCTATAGCGATAGCTGTTTCTCCATAATATAATTTAATGGCATCACTATTTTTATATTCTTCACTAGTTGGATCTGTTAAATTAAAGAAAGTAACATGTTGCAAGTTTTCAATATTAGAAACATCCATTTTTAAGATTGCTAAATCAATTGAAGTATCATAATCTACTAACTCTGCTTTAAAAGTTACATCACTATCAGCATAATTTAGTCTAATATCACGGCTTGTATATTCTAAGTCCTTGTATTCATCTTCATCTTCAATGGTAACTACATGAGCATTAGTTACAACATATCCTTCATCATTAATTAAAAATCCTGTTGCTAAACAACTTTCAGCATTGGATACTTTTTGAGAATGGCCCATACCAAAAGGATACATACTAACTGTATACGTATAAGTATAAGAGATAGTACAACTAATTTCTAGAGTAGAAGGAAGAACAATACTTGATACAACCATAGCTACATCATCAGAAGTAATACTAGAATATGATGGAATAGTTGGAAAATCAATAACATAAGTAGAGTTAGGATCACTTGAGGTTTTTCCATCATTTTTAGAAGCACCAAAAGAACCCTTTACACAACTAGATAGTGTGAAAGTTAATACAAGACAACATAAACATAAAAATACATTAAATGCTTTTTTCATTTTTTATTCACCTCTTTGTAAATATTATATATCTTTAATCTAATATTACTATGAAGTTTGGCTAAAAGTTATATAATATTTTATCACTTTTATTCTACTTACAATATATTAACTAAATATTAAAATGACTAATTATCTTTTTTCTTTTTTCTTGCTTGAAGAAAATTAATTGTCAAAAGAATAATCATGGTTCCAAAAGTAACTAATGTTGAAAAGGCATAAACCGATGGTGTTAAACTTTTTCTACCAATACTTCCATATATCCAAATAGATAGGTTATTGAAACCATTACCAGTTGTATAATAACTTACAACAAAATCATCAAAACTCATGGTAAAAGCAAAAAGTAATCCTGAAAAGATTCCTGATTTAATAGCCGGAACAATTACTTTCAAAAGGGCTTTATAAGGTTTTAATCCTAAATCTAAAGCTGCATCCATCATATTAGAATCTAGTGATTCAATTTTTGGTAAAACATTTAATATTACATAAGGTATACAAAAATACATATGAGCAATAAGCATTGTTGGAAATCCAAAAATATAATGGAAGCCAGGTATTTTCATAATTAAGGAAAAGATAAGCATAATACTTATACCCGTTACGATATCAGCATTAAGAAGAGGTATATTATTTAATAGCATTATTTTATTACGTTTTTTTAATCCTAAATAATGAATTCCTACAGCGATAAGAGTACCAATAATTGTTGATAAAAGGGTTGCAAAGAAACTAACAATTAAAGTATTTTTAATAGCAGATGTTAAAGAAGAATTAGCAAACATCTCTTTATACCATTTTAAAGTAAAACCTTTAAAAGAAGAAACAATAGTACTAGAGTTAAATGACTGTAAGGCAATGACAAATATAGATAAATAAAGAAGGGCAATGATTAAGACTACAACTACTTTAGAAAATACTTTCCAAACTTTTTTTAGTGTTTTATATTCTTTATATCCATAATCTTCTAATCTTGCTACTTCAACACCATTGATGGTTTCTATTTCTTTTTCTTTTTTTATCACTTCTTTAACTCTTTTATCAACCTCTTCTTTTGAAGAAGTTATTTTAGCAAAAGTTATAGTAAGTGCTATTATGGCGATAATGGTTAGGCAAATTATAATTGTTATCATAAAAGTGTCTCTCCATTTTTATCAATTTTACTAACTATTTTAACTGATACTAAGATTAGAATTAAAATCATCATAGCAAGAAGGGAACCAACATTATAGTTCATATTTTTAAATAGTTGTTCGATAACATTACCAATCATTACAACATTGCCTTTGCCAATTATTTCTGGTATAGCGAATCCTGATAAACAAGGAAGGAAAGTCATTATTGAACCGGTTACTATTCCTTTAGCTGACATTGGTAAAATTACTTTCCAAAATTTTTTAAAGTCCGTCATGCCCAAATCTAAGGCAGCTTCTTCAATCGAAGCATCTATTTTTTCTAACGAATTATAGATAGGCATTATCATAAAAGGAAAATATGTCAAAACAAGTCCGATTATTACTGCTCCAATACTACCTCTAATGGCGATCCCTGATTTTAGGCCCAAGAGGTCAACTATAATATTATGAGGTTCCATAATGTTAGCTAAAGCTTCTGTTCTCAGCAAAATATTAGACCACATTGGTAAAACAATAATTATCAAGATTAGAAACTTATTTTTAAATTTTGATCTAAAAAGATTATATGCTACCATGTAACCTAAAACGATACAAATAGCGGTACTAATTACGGCTAAAAACAGGCTGTTTCTAAAAGCTATTAATGTTGATGGTTCCTTTAATTGTTTAAAATTTTCTAAAGTAAATCTAATGCCTTCAATATCAGTTCCTTCTGTATCTACAAAAATTAACATAAACATAATAAGAGCTGGTATTAGGGCTAATATATATAACCAATAAAAATATGGTTTAGCTAATTTTGAAAAACGTTCATTCATAGTTATTCTACCTTCATTAAATGAATTTCATAAGGATCTACTTTTAAGCCAATTTTATCAGCAACCTTAACGGCTTCATAGGCGTGAATTACAAATTCTTTACCATGGAAAAGGGCACATATTTCATAATGAACACCTTTAAAGATACATGAGGTTACTTCCCCAACTAAGGAAGCATCCTTTACAGGAATAACATCCCAGTCTTCAGGTCTAATAACAACATCGACGGTTTCACCATCATTAAATTTATAACCAACACACGCAAAGCGAACATCCATAAATTCTATTAAATCTTTAGAAACATACTTTCCTCTAATGATATTAGTTTCCCCAATAAAATTAGCAACAAAAGAGTTAACTGGTTCATTATATATATCGATAGGTCTTCCTAATTGTTGAATCTTTCCCTTATTCATAACAACGATTCTATCGCTCATTGTCATGGCTTCTTCTTGATCATGGGTTACAAAAATAAAGGTGATTCCTAAAGCTCTTTGCATTTCTTTTAATTCATATTGCATATTTTGTCTTAACTTTAAATCTAAGGCGGCAAGGGGTTCATCTAGTAATAAAATTTTAGGTTTATTAACGATGGCTCTAGCGATGGCTACACGTTGTTGTTGTCCACCTGACATTTGTTCAATTTTTCTTTTTTCGAATCCGCTTAGTTTAACAAGTTCTAAAGCTTTTTTAGCATCTAAATCAATGTGTTCATTAACTTTTTTTCTTACATCAAAGATACTAATGTTGCTGGCTTTTTTTTCATTATAACCTTTTTTAAGTTTTTCTTCTTTTATTTCCTGTTCTATTTTTTCAATGCCACCAAAAAAACTAATTAACGATTTTAAAGAACGATTCTTTAAACCAATCTTCACATTATCAATTACATTTAAGTGAGGAAAAAGGGCATAACGTTGAAAAACGGTATTAATAGGTCTCGCGTAAGGGGGGATGTTATTAAAGACTTTACCATCGATTATTACTTCACCACTAGTTGGATTTTGGAATCCTGCAATCATTCTTAGGGTTGTTGTTTTTCCACATCCTGATGGTCCTAAAAAGGTAACAAATTCATTTTCATAAATTTTAAGATTTAAATTATCGACGATGGGAACATCCGGGTCGTCTTCATATTTTAACGATACGTTTTTTAGTTCAATAATTACCTTGTTCACAAAATTAACTCCTTTATTGTTTTTGAAAAATCATAAAAATTATACACTAATTTTTAAAATATGCAAGCATTATAAAACATTTTTTTTTACAATTTTTTTATACGGCCATATTTTATAAAAATGAAAGCCATTTATTAATTTAAAATGATGATAATTAGTCAATTTTATTTGTAAAGAAATAAAAAGCCTTTGATGTTTTTTTCATCAAAAAGCTTTTTATATAATTATATATAATTATTTAAAGTTTTTAATTTGTTCTTTGATTTGTTTGATAAAGTCTTCTACTTTCATAGAAACAGTGGCTGTTTCACCATATTTACGAACATTTACTGTGTTTTCACTAACTTCTTTGTCACCGATAACAAGTTGATATGGAATCTTTTTAATTTGTGCTTCTCTCATCTTGTATCCTAACTTTTCATCGCGGCTATCAATTTCTACTCTAATACCATTTGCTTCTAATTCTTCTTTCAATTTAGATGCATAATCTAGGTGGAATTCATTATTAACAGGTATCAATTTTACTTGAACAGGAGCTAACCATGTTGGGAAAGCACCAGCATAATTTTCTGTAATAATACCAATAAATCTTTCTAGGGAACCAAAGCATGCTCTGTGAATCATAACTGGTGTCTTTTTAGTTCCATCTTCATCAACATATGTACAATTAAATCTTCCTGGTAATTGGAAATCTAGTTGAACAGTACCGCATTGCCAAATTCTATTCATAGAATCTCTTAATTTAAAGTCTAGTTTTGGTCCATAGAAAGCACCATCTCCAGGATTAATTTTAAAGTTATGACCGGTTGCGATACAAGCTTTAGCAAGTTCTTCTTCAGCTTTGTCCCATACTGCGATATCACCGATAAAGTTATCTGTTGGTCTCGTTGAAAGTTCAATTGAATAATCTAGGCCGAATAGTGAATATACATAATCATAAATTTTTAAAATATTGCTAATTTCTTTGTCTATTTGTTTTTCTGTAAGAAGAGTATGAGCATCATCTTGAGTAAATGTTCTTACTCTAAATAAACCATTTAAAGCACCGCTTGCTTCTTTTCTATGAACGTGGCCTAACTCGGCTATTCGCATTGGTAGATCTTTATAGGAATGAATGGAATTGTTATAAACTAAAATTGCACCTGGACAGTTCATTGGTTTAATAGCGTATGTTTCATTCTCATCTACTTCAACGGTATACATATCATCATGATAATGATCCCAGTGTCCAGATATTTCCCAAAGTTCTTTTGATAACATTATTGGTGTTTCTACAACTACATATCCATTTTTTCTATGTAAATCTAACCAGAAATCTTCTAATGTTCTTCTTAAGATATATCCTTTTGGTAACCAGAAAGGTAGTCCAGGACCATATTCAGATATCATAAATAACTCTAGTTCTTTACCAAGTTTACGATGATCTCTTTTCTTTCTTTCTTCTAAAATATTTAGATGATTTTTAAGTTCTTCTGCTGTTTCAAAACAAGTACCATAAATTCTTTGTAACATGGCTTTTTTAGAATCACCACGCCAGTAAGCACCTGATATGCTTAATAATTTAAAGTTCTTTAAAAATTTAACGCTTGCGACATGTGGTCCTCGGCAAAGGTCCTTATATTCACCTTGTTCATAAACAGTAATTACACTATTTTCATCCATTTCTTGGATTAATTCTGTTTTGTAAACATCATTTTTAAAAAGTTCTAATGCTTCTTTTTTGCTGACTTCAAAGCGTTTAATTAGTTCGCCACTAGCAACAATACTATGCATCTTTTTTTCGATTTTTTCTAAATCTTCTTCTCTTAGTTTAACGCTACCTAAATCTACATCATAATAGAATCCCTCTTCAATAGCAGGTCCTACGCCAAACATAGCATTAGGATACAATTCTTTTACAGCTTGAGCAAGTAAGTGTGCACAAGAATGATTTAATAAATCATTATTACCATTTACAGAAGTTAAAAGTTCAATGGTTGCATCCTCCTCAATTGGACGTGACATATCAAATAATTGGTCATTGACCTTAGCTATAATACATTTCTTAGCTAAACTAGATGAAATACTGTTAGCAATTTGTAAAGGAGTTACACCATTTTCAAATTCTTTAACGGTATTATCTGGGAAAGTAATTTTAATCATTTTTTTATTCCTCCTAAAAATATAAAAAAGCCTTAGAAATTTATCATTTCTAAGGACGTATGTTTAACAGGCTTTTTGTTTAAACAGGCGCGGTACCACCTTAGTTCATAATTATAAAAATTTTTATTAATTATGCCCTTTAATTTCTTAACGCGAAAACCACGTCTTAAATTTCTTTAAGAAACTCCCAGGGAGTAACTATTAGCCTTTTTATAGTAGTTTTCACTATCCTACCTCACTTTTATAATTAGCATCTAATAATCATGTCCTGTTCAACGTTTTTTATATATTACAGTTAATATTATAATCAATTATTATTTTATTGTCAATTATTTTAACCATTTTTTGTTTGATCTAAAGCCTCTTTTACTGAATATGCGATATAAGTCATATGGTCAGCAGCACGTTCTAAATTATTTACAAGGTTTACAAATACACCACTATTTTGAGGCTTACATTCACCCTTGTTTAATCTATCAAAATGGTCGTCTATTAATTCTTTACGCATTTTATCAACTTTATTTTCCACTTCATCAATTTCTTTTAATCTATTGATGTCTTTACTTAAAAATACTTCATCGGTTTTTTGATATAAAGCATTTATAGTAGACCGCATAAAACCAACTTGTAAAAGGACATTATCGGAAAATACTAATTCTTCCATTACCATATGTCTAGTATATTTGCAAATATTGTCACCAATTTCACCAATACGTAAAATGTCATTTAAACTTCGCAAGAAACTTGTTACTGTACATTCATCATCAAATGTTAAGCTTTCATTTTCTAATTTTACTAAGAATTCCGTAATTAATTTATTAGTTGTTTCTAATTCTTTGTTCATTTTATCAACAATTTCTTTTTTGTCCATGTCACGGTTATAGAAAGCATCAACAGATATATTTAAAACATCGACAGCTTTATTATACATAAGCCCCATTTCTTTTCTTACTTGATGAATAGCAATTGATGGTGATTTTATCATACGTTCATCAATATATGTGAAAGTCTCTTCACCTGCAGCTTTATTACCTTTATCCTTGATAAGAAATTCTGAAGCTAACACAAAGAAACGAATAAATGGTAAAAAGACGATTGTACAAACAACATTGAAAAAAGTATGGAACATGGCAATTTGCGTTGCGGGAGTAGCAAATACCTTTGCAAGGGTATCACTCATAAAGTTTTTAAAAATAAAAAGGGGAATCATAAACACAAAAGCACCGAAAGTATTAAACAATAAGTGAATAATACCAGCTCTTTTAGCATTAGTTGTGGCACCAGCTGATGAAAGAAGAGCGGTTACGCAAGTTCCAATGTTGGTTCCTAAAATTAAAAACAATACATTATTATTTAAAGCTGTAGCTCCACTTCCTGCACCGATATAAATGCCTGCCGAAGTTAGAGAAATAATAATTGTTGTTATTAATGCTGATGATTGTACAATTGCGGTAAGAATTACTCCCATTAGAAATAAAATCCAAGGAGCAAAAGGTCCATCTATTGTAGTTAAAATGCCACCGATAGCATTTTTTACTTCTTCAGCTTTCATAGCATCAGACATATTCATTAAGCCAAAAAACAAAAGGCCAAACCCTGCTAAAGCATTTCCTAAAGTTTTTGTTTTTTCTTTTTTACTTAGCATGTTTATAAAAATACCAATTCCTGCTAGTGCTATAGCGTAATCACTAAAGCTAAAAGAATTTAGGGCAGCCAGTTGGGCTGTAATTGTTGTACCAATGTTAGCACCCATAATAATAGCGGTGGCTTGTGTTAACGTCATAATTCCCGTATTAACAAAACCAACGACCATAATTGTTGTTGCAGAACTTGATTGCATAATAGCAGTGGCGGCAATTCCGATACCGACTCCTGCAAGCTTACTTTTTGATGTCTTACCAAATAACTTTTTTAAACCTTTGTGGCATAACTTAGCGACATTATTGCTTAGTATTTCAAATCCAACTAATAATGCACCAATTGAAGCCACCATATAAAGGATGGTTTTAATCCATTGACTTATACTCATATTACCTCTTTTTTTAAATATTTTCTTTAATATTCTATCATTTTTAGACAATATATTCAAGCCATAAGAAAGAAAAGAATAGAAAACAATTGTTTTCTATTCTATTTTGATTTAACATTATTTACAATATTTCCTATTTTAGTTAATTCTTCCGTATCAAAGAAAGATAGTGGAACACCATTTATATTCATACTACCATCATCTTCTAATTGGTAATATTTTTCTACTGCCTTTGCCCAATTATCATACCAAAAAGCATCGCTTTCTGATGTTGATGAATTAATGTTTACCCTATCAACAATCATTTTATAACTAGAAACTAGTGGGGTGCAATAACCGACAACGCTAGCATTCAAATAAGCATTTTCTTTTTCTAGTAAATAATCGATAAATTTATGAGCTAATTCAACATGACGGGCATTTTCAGGAATTACTAACGAATCCATATGAAGGATTGTTTTTTCAGGAATATATATATCAAAGCTTAAATCCTCTACTTTTACACCATCTTCTATTTTTAGATATATCATATCTAAACAATCTCCCGTATACACGAATGCCAAATCAAGATTTCCAGATTCTATTCCTTTTTTTAAAGTATCAGTTCCCCATTCATTAAATTTTGAATTTAGTAAAGTATTTTTAAAAACTTCAAGGTTTTCATCATTATATGAATTAGGGTCAAGATTATTATATAACATTGTTGCTGCATACGCAAAACGGGGAACGTTATACATGCCTACTTTATATGAAGGATCATTAGATCTAATATTGAAGAAAGCATTCCAACCACCAGTGCCATCTTTTTTATTTAACAAACTTTCAATATTTCCTTTTTGTTTATTGTACATTATACCAAATGTACCCCAAAAATAAGGGACATGGTAACTGTTGATGTCTTCTACTTCTTTTTCCATATCATCCATTAAGTTTTTAACTGGTGATAGAAATTGATTGCGATCATAATTTTTAAGTTGGGTGAAGTCAATTTTTCTTATTAGTCCTTTTAACTTCATTTTTTCAATCATATAGTCACTAGGTGCGCATAAATCATATGCGGTAGTACCACTTTTTAGTTTTGAATAAAATAGTTCATTAGACTCAGCAATGTCTATTACGACATTACAGTTGTATTTTTCTTCAAAAGATTTTACAACATCATCATTAATATATTCTCCCCAATTCAAGAATAATAGTGTTTCTTTTTTATTACAACTGCTAAAAAAGATTGTTGATATAACTATTAGCATCAAAACTAATAATTTATTTATTTTTATGTTGTTTTTCATGTTTTCTCCAAAATTTATTTATTGGCTATTGTTCTTAAAAATCAGCCATTGTTAAATAATCTTTATTATCATCCTCGTCCATTTTTTGTATCTTCATATATATAAGATTATCATCTTCTATATTCTTTAAATGTATAATATCAATAACTTCACAAACAAGGTTTGCTTTAGAGTTATCTAATAAAATAGCATTTCCAATTGTTTTATAGGAAATATTTTGAAGTTTATTAGTTTCTTTTGAGTGAGTGTTACCAATAACTGTGGCTATTTCTTTTTGCTCTTTTGAACAAACATTAACTCCTATTATATCACCTTTTTTAATATTGTTACCAGTTTGACTTTGGCTGCCTAAAAGACCAATTATTTCTTCGTATCCTACTTGCATCATCCAAGCATATGTGCCAGCAAAAATTTGATGGTCTTTAGAATATGCAATGATACTAACACAATGATTAAATACACTTTTATTCATAATTAGAGCCTCATTTATGCCATTTTTTTAAAAGTTTCTAATCTACTTGTAGAAATATCATACATCAAACTAAAATATGGCAATAAGTTTCGCAAATCAAAACGTTGATGATCGTTGTCCAGTAATGTATTTATATCGTAAACAATCATCAATGCTAGACGTTGTCCCATTTGTGGTTCATTATTTTTACCAATTTTAACATTATTAATATTTAAAACTACATTAACATCTTCATCTAATACTTGCGAAATAGTATTAGTTCTTAAACTAAATTCGTTTACTTTGTTATCTTTCAAAAAAGAAATTTCCTTAGCAATTTTCTGCATATTGTCACCATAATCATCAAAAACAAAGTCATTAGAAACATACGCAATTCTTGTTGCTAAACAACCGTCAAACATTTCTCCTAGGGCTTTAAATAAATCCGTAGCTAGTTTTAATACTTGATTAGAATTATTACGAGGAGTTCCGGCAATTTGCACATCCAATCTATTAGGCCTTAAAATAATTGTAAAATGTCTTTTGTTGTCAACAATTTGCATCACTTTTCCGGATTTATTCGTAGGATTGTTAGGTTCTTGATTAATAGAAATATTACAATCACCATATAAACGATTAATTATCGCAATATTATCTTCATCAAATACCGCAAAAGAACCAAAAGCGGTAAAATTATTATTCATATTTATAAAATCCATTTTTATTTTTCTCCTTCTTTTATTTTCATTACTGAGCTAAATATCACTTTATCATCCTTTATTCCTGTAAGATAATAAGAATTATCTGTAACTGATAGGTTCAAATTCATAACTTGATCATATTTAATCTCATTTTGATAGTTTATCGTAAAACTTTCAACTTCACTGTAATTTAAAGGGCAATAATCAAATACTAGTCTTGCATAACTAGCATTGTTCATATGATGGTATTTATCAATATCTGATTTTTTCACCTCATATGTTGCTACTTTTTTTTCTTCATCAAGAATAATCGATGGTTTTAAAACTTTATCAGTAAAGAAAATATTTTCTTCATATTCTCCCTCAGGATATATCTTTTCATTTAAAACCATTTTTCTTTTACTAAAATCGAGTAAAACCCAAATAGATCTTGCCGATATGATTAATTCATCTTCTAAATTTCTTATTTCATAATCTCTTATATATTCAAATCTATTAGGATGCAAGGGATAAGTAATAACTTTAACTTCATCAACATTTTTTACATGCTTGATTATTTTAACCATTTGTCTAGCGACAATCCATCCATAATTATTCTTATCACAAAATTCATCGCCTATACCCATATTATTAGCATGTTTGCCGGCAACATTTTGGCATAAGTCTAAAATTGAATGGGGTTTTAAATAACCAAATTCATCTCTCATTCCTGGTGTAATGTTATAGTTTTCTTCGTATCTTAATTTACCCATATTCTATTCTTCATAATCAACAGCGATACTGGCTTCTCTAATTTCATGCATTAATTTTTTTACAACACTACAATGATATGGATCATTTTGATATTTTTCTAATTCTTCTTTATTTTCTAATTCTACTTCTAAAATTATATCATAAGATCTACTACTGTGTAAAAAATCAACACCTACTTGAATAGACTTAATATTAGGCACATGTTCTTCCATTGATTTTAAGGTTGTTGCTGCTAAAGCAATTTTGTCCTTATATTCTTCTTTAATTTTAAAACAAACAATATGTTTAATCATTTTTTATTTCTCCTTTTGTTAAATCGATTGTTTTTATATTTAATAGGTTAATTAAATCACTAGGTTTAGTTTCTACTTGGTATCCTACCTTACCAGCACTGTAATATATGGTTTCAAAATTTAAGGCTGATGAATCAATAAAGGTTGGAAATGGTTTTTTCATTCCTATTGGGGAACAGCCACCATGAACGTATCCAGTTAATGGAAATAATTCTTTTTGTTTAATCATTTCTATTTTCTTTTCATTCAAAATGCTTGCTACTTTTTTTAAATCTAATTCTTTTGAGGAAGGAACCATGAATACATAGTATTTTTTTTCACCTTTGGCAACGAGTGTTTTAAAAACTTTTCTTACATCTTGAGATAAAGTATTAGCAACATATACAGCATCTAAATGAACAGGATCATATTCATAAGCATTATAGGCTATTTTTTTCTGTTCAAGTATTTTCATAACCATCGTTTTTTCCATATTCTTTCACCTACTTTTTTGTCTATATTATACCACGATTATATCTTTTTTCAAGAACAAAGAATTAAAAATAATTTGCCTTTTTATTAATTACTACAAGTGATTGTTAAAACTATACACACCTTTTTAACTATTCTTATAATCTTAATAGATAAGTCCTTTAGTTTTACAGTTGTGAGCGCAATAAAAAGTACTCTTAATAACAACTAAGAGTACTTTAAATATTTATTTGATAAGTTTTGTTGTATATTCACTTTGGAAAATTACATCATTACCTTCTTTTACACATACACTATATTTTACTTCACTTGCTGAACCGATATCTTTTTTAATATAACCTTGATTATCAAGAATTGATGTACCACTTACCCAAGTAAAAGTTAAATCTTTAAAGTGTTCTTTGCCAAATTTTTCAAGAGAAATCATATCTCTAAAGTTTTGCCAATAATGTGCAGCTCTTAAAGCGGCTGGACATTCTTTTCCACACATACTGTTGTGTTGTAGAACACGTAAAACATCAAGATTATTTTCTATTAATAAGGTACCAATTAAATCAGCATTAAATCTTAAAGTTGTATAGTAGTCACTCGTTTCATTAACACAAGTTTCAATACCAATTGAGTTTCTATTACCACCTTGATTGCTAATCATTCCATATCTAGAGTTATAATAAGAAGTATTAATCCACCAGTTACCATTTTCGCCAATTTCATAATATATACCGCTCGATACCATTTTTGTTAATTCACCAGCACCTTCAGGAATTTTAACATTTGATTTTTGGTTATTGAAATAGAAATAACCGCCTCTAGTTGTTACGTTTACTAATCTTGAAGTTGCCTTTAAACCTGTATCAATTAAACCAAACAATCTCCTACCATCAGCTGCATGATATGCAACCTCATCATCTGGTATTAAATTGTATACACCATCGTTACCAACAACATATTGGAAACTAGTTCCACCACCACCATCACTAACATATTTAGCATGGGCAAGACCATTGGCAGTTCTTCCAGGGTTAGCTGTATCATGAACAACAATAAATTCTGTTGAAGTTTTTTTAATTCCAGGACGATTATCATGACCACTATCTTTATCAAGAGGAGCAATCCATTTTATACGTTCAACATCAATATTATCGTAGAAATGTAATCCATTAAATGTTTGAGAAATATTAGTATATGCAGTAAATTTAAGTTGGGATAATTCTTTTACCGCAATAGCACTTATAAAGTTTTCTAGTATATCTTTTTGACTCATCTCACTTATATCTAATGGTTTTACTGCCATCCAAAATGTAAATGATTTAGTTGTGTTATTAATTTTTACATTACATCTTAGTTCAAGGTATCTTGTAAATACATAACGAGTAATTTTTCCTTTATTAGTAATAATAGTAGGATCACTTGTTATCCATTCAAGTTCAAGATTATAAGTAGGATCAAGAGTAGGTAAAACTAAATCCTCTTCTAGCATTAAGTTAGTGATGAATTCTTCTTGAATCCATTTACTAACGCCTTCTAGTTTTTCTTCAACAGAAGCATTCACAACTTTTACTTCTTTCGAATAATCTTTGTAAAAAGTATCTGAAGCTTTAACACGATAAGAAATAGTAATCATTATATCAGCTTGTGGTTTGATATAGGTACCATCATCTGTTAATACGGAAGTATCAGAAGAACTCCATTCCACAGTATAACAATCATAATAAATTGTTTCTAGTGATAAATCTTCATATATTTCATCAGGTATTTGATTAACAAATGATGTCGCAATAGCATCTAATGTTTTTGGATAAATTTTAATAGTAATGCTACCACTTTTTTCTTCATTAGCTTCATTAGCAATTGTATAATTCATTACTACTTCTTTTATCTTACTATCATGTAAAACGATTTTACCAGTGTTATCTAATGCTTTATTTGTACTCTCCCATTTGATAGTGCACAAAGAATTATCTTTATAGGCGGTTGGAAGACTAATATCATCGGCTATTTCCGTTTCTACGTTTTCTATTATCCATTTTTCAATTTCTTCTACTGATGTTTTATCTTTGTTGTTTTCTTTTTTACATCCGGTTATAAATAAACAAGCGATTATAACAAAGATAAATTTACTGATTTTTTTCATTTTTGTTTCTCCATTTTTTAATTTGCCTTTTAAATTTTTCCTATTTTATTATAACTACAGATCCCTCTATTTTTCTTGTTGAATCATAAAAACCCTTTAATCCTTTTACCATATAATAGATATCTTTTGATCCTGCTGTTTCAAAAGATGAATGCATAGCAAGTTGTGCAAGACCAATATCTACCGAAGTAATTGATAATTTTTCAAGTGCTATATGTCCTAAAGTACTACCACCACGCATATCACTACGATTAGTATAATCTTGATAAGGTACATCTAAATTATCACATATAGTTTTAAAGATTCCTGCTGAAATGGCATCAGTTGTATAACTTAAACCCGAGTGATATTTAATTACAATTCCCTTGTTTAAATATACACAATTGGTTGGGTCGCTTTTTTCCGGATGGGCAGGATGAACGGCATGAGCATTATCTGCTGATACAAGCATTGATAAAGCATAAGTTTTATGTTTATCCATATTAAAGCTAGCACAAATTCTTTCTAAAACATCAGTCAAGAAGGTTGAAGCAGCACCATGATTAGATCCACTACCTACTTCTTCATTATCGAATATTGCACAAACATTAATATTATTTTCGTTTTTACTTTGTAAGAAAGCTTCTAAAGATGAAAATGCACATTCAAGGTCATCTAACTTAGGCGAAGCAATTAGTTCTTGATTTAGGCCAATTGTTGTTCCTACTTCCTTATTATATAAGAATAAATCATGAGCGATGATTACTTCATCTGTATCTAATAATGAAGCTTTTTTTAATTGTTTAGAAAATGAATTTTCTTCTTCTGTTAAACCAATTACAGGTAATAAATCATTTTGTGTGTTTAACTCTAAAGGATTAGTACTTCTTGTTAAATGAATAGCTACATTAGGAATAATAAAATCATGTCCACTTAAGTTAACTAGTCTTGTAGATACTTCGTTATTTTTTTTGATAATTACTCTACCAGCAATACTTAAAGGTCGATCAAACCATGTAGATAAAATCATACCTCCATATGGTTCGGTATTTAATCTTTTATAATTAGGATTTTCAATACAACCTTCCGGTTTTATTTTAAATGTTGGTGAATCGTTATGGCTTGCGACAATATTAAAGCCAGCATCTTCAAAATTATTAGGAATTTTAAAAGCTATTATGGAAGCATCATCTCTTATTACATAATAGTTTTTACCCTTTTCTAAAGGCCAAGTTGTACTCTCTTTTAATTCTTGATAGTTATAACTATTTAAAATTGATTTTACTAAAGCCACATTATGAAAACAGGTTGGTGATGAGGCAATAAAATTAAATAATTCATTTACATATTTTTGGGTCATTGTTTGTTTTCTCCTTTAAATTTATTTTCTCTATATTCTTTGATTTTTTCAGCTATAGATGTTAAATATTCCCAACGTTCTATTTTATCATCTAATTCTTTATTTAGTTCATTTATTTTATTATCAATTTCTATAAGTTTTTGATAATCGGTTGTTATAGTTAGTTTTTCTTTTTGATAATTCTTGATTTTTTCCTCAAGTTTTTCTATAACTTCTTCAATATTATCATATTCTTTTTTTTCTTGTGATGTAAAACGAGGAATATCTAGTTTTACTTCTTTTTTTGCTTCTTTTATTTCATTATTTTCAAGTTGGGGATTTTTTAAAATATAGTCACTGATTATTCCATTTACTTCTTTTATATCATTGTTTTCAAAAATAAATAAATGATCAGCAACTTTATCTAAGAAATAGCGGTCATGAGAAACTACTAAAACTGCACCTTTAAAACTTTCCAAATAATTTTCTAATATTTCTAAAGTATATATATCTAAATCATTGGTTGGTTCATCAAGGAACAATATATTAGGATTAGAAATTAATACTGTTAGCAATTGCAATCTTCTTTTTTCACCACCAGAAAGTTTACATACTTCTTGATTCATTAAAGCTGGTGAAAACATATATTGTTCTAATAATTGGGAAGCAGATATTTTTCCATTAATCGTTTCAATGTATTCTCCATATTCTTTTAAATAATCAAGAATTTTTACATGAGAAGACATTGATATATCTTCTTGATGAAAATAACCTATTTTAACTGTTTTCCCAACCACAACGCTTCCACTATCTAGAGGAATCAATCCTAAAATGGATTTAAAGAAGGTTGTTTTCCCACAGCCGTTTTCACCAACAATACCAATACGGTCAAATTTTTTTACATTATACGAGAAGTTTTTAAATAACACTTTACCATTTATACTTTTTGTTATATTATTTATTTCGATTGTGGTTTTTCCCATTCTTGTAGAAACCGATGATAATTCAAAGTTCTCATTATTATTCAAGGTGTTTCTTATGTTGCTAACATTTGTGGAAAGTTCATTAAAACGTTCTAATCTTTCTTTACTTTTAGTTGAACGGGCTTGAGGATTTAGTGCGGCCCACGCTGCTTCTTTTTTTAATAGAGCTGATAGTTTTCTTTCCGTTGCTATTAAAGTCTGCATACGCTCACTTTTTGCCGTTAAAAATCCCGAATAATTTGTATCATATAGATATATAGAACCGCTATCTATTTCCATTGTCTTTTTAGTTACTCTTTCTAAAAAATAACGATCATGGGTTACTAAAAGAATAGCTCTATTATATTTTATTAAAAACTTTTCTAACCAGTTAATCATCCATACATCTAAATGATTAGTTGGTTCATCTAAGATTAATAAGTCAACAGGATTTACCAAGGCAATAGCTAATGATAATCTTTTCTTTTCACCACCAGAAAGATTACCAACTAATGCTAAATAATCTTTTAGTCCCATTTTTGATAGTATTGATTTAGCTGCAAAGTCATCAATCTTAACTTTTTTTAACATTGCCTCTAAAATATTATCAAGAGGGTTAAAATCATCATTTTGAGGTAAGTAGCCAATTTTCAAATCTTTCTTCTTCGCTATCGTTCCTTCATCTACTTCTTTTAAGCCAATTAAGGCTTTTAAAAGAGTACTTTTACCGACACCATTTTGTCCTATTAGTCCAATTTTATCATTTTCATTAATTACAAAAGAGGAATTCTTAAATAATAACTTGTCTAAATATTTAATTGTGATATTTGTAGCACCTATTAACATAAATTTCTCCTCTTTTTTATTATATCATATATATATTATTTTTTTAAAAAAAGAGACCTATTAAGGTCTCTGTTTTTATTAATTTTCTTTCTTTGCGTTTGCAGCAGCAACACGTTTATTGAAACGATCAACACGACCAGCAGCTTGAGCAAATTTTTGTTCGCCTGTATAGAATGGATGACATTTAGAACATGTATCTACACGTACTTCCTTTAATGTTGAACCAGATTCAAATGTTGAACCACAAGATACACAAACAACTTGTACCTTATGATATTCTGGATGAATTCCTTTTTTCATGCTTGTTCTCCTTCCGCCATGATTATTTTAATTACAAACCATAGTAAGTTAAATTTACTATTATATTATACCAAAAATCAAATAATATGTCAAACATCTAACATTTATAAAAATAAAACCTTAAGAAGTTATTCTTAAGGTCTTACTTTATTTTATAGAGTATTCCAAATACTACGTAAAATTGCATTACTATTTACTAGAGAGTTTACAATATTAGCAGCAAGGACTGTACCAGCAACTTTAGCTTTTACATCCTTAGCAGCATTAGTAATTGCGGTGTTATCTCCACTAGTTAAAGCTTCTTGTAATTTAATCGTAGCCTTTAATGCTTCAATTTCTTTATTCCAATCTGTTACTTTATCCATATCAGATTCTACATTTGAAGTGTCAAGGCCAGTAAGTTCAGCTTTTAATGTCTTAACAATAACAGCCTTTAATACATTTGACTTAACAGCTTCAGTAATTGTAGCACCATTTAATGAATTAACAGGATTGTTTAGACTTGTAACATTATTAGGTAATACATGTAATACATTAACAATAATTGTTAATTCGTTAGTCCATTCCTCATCTGTAGTGATATTAGCATTTGCATAATAAGAACCAACAACAGGAAGAGTAGGAACTAAGTATTTAGCTGTTCTTGTAATTACTTTCTTAATGAAAGTAGTATTAGCCATAGCATTATTGAATTCTGTGTAGAATGTATCTAATGTTGTATGATCATTTACATCGATATACTTTAATGCTTCTGTTAATAAGTCCATAACAGCAAACTCTTCATTCCAAACAATTGAATTGTCTTTCAAGTCTTCTTCAGTAATAATATCCATTCCTGCTGGAACTTTATAGTTAGAACGTAAAGAATCATTAATTGCCTTTAATGCCATAGACTTAACAATGTAAGAATTTAGTGCATATGTTACTATGTCACTACTACATTGAGATAATGAATAGAATACCATATTAGAATCTCTAAGGTCCTTAATATTACTTCCACCTTTATCTAAACATTCTAGTACATCAGCGATAGCATTTAATTCTTCATACCAGCCATGAGTACCATCAACGTTGTTGTTAATCTTATCGATAACATCAGCACCTAAGTAATCACGAACAAGTGAAGTATTACTAATTACATCGCCCTTCTTGCTAGCAGCAGCTTGAGCAACAGATTTATCAAATGTTGTAGAGTTAACTAATTTGAATAGTTTTACAATCTTATTAACATATGATGTTTCAGGGTTAGAAGCAAGTGCATTAGGTTCAACCAATATATATTCAACGTGGTTCATAATATAATCAACATCATTAATCATATCAGGATCATCTAAGATATAATTCTTAGCAGGGTTTGGTTTTTCTACTAAAATTTGTTGTAATACATCAATTTCATTTACCCAGTTTTCTACATCTCTAATTTCTTTTAATGTTACTTGTTTGCCATAACTTGCTAATACATCATTGAAAATCTTTACAAAGGCATGAGCTAAGATTTCAGATCTTAATGCTGTTTCAATAGTAACACCATCAATCTTCATTAGAATATCATTAATCTTATCATCAGATTTTGTTATTTGATCTACAGATGTAATATTATGACTTGCTAAATCTTTTAATGTAGCCATGATTGTCTTGAATTCAGAAACCCAATCAGTTATAAATCCGCTTGCCTCTAGATAGTATTCATCTAATGGACTAGGAAGTTTATCATAGATTGAATCAACAAATCTTTCCTCATAACCAATTACCATATTTAATCCGAAGCCATTATCAATGATATTATCCAACGCATCGAAGTCCCAAGAACCAAATTCTTTTCTAGATGCTAATACATTAGAGTTAGCAGCATCTTTTAGAATTGATACAATTGACTTAAAGTCAGATGCGAATAATTCATTAGTATAAGTTTCATCATTTAAACGTTCATCAATCAAATCACTTAAAGTCTTAGCAACTGTAGAAACGACTTTGTCGTTAACAACTTTAACTAATTCTTTACCCATAATTCTAATGATGTTAGTATCTTCAATTTCTTTTAAAGCATCAGCTATACCATTTAGAACAACAGCATCTTTTAATGATTCTTTGTCAAACTTGAATGGTTTTAATGAATATAGAGAAGCTAATTCATTCATCATTCTAATATAGCTATCGCTATCAGCAGCAAGATCTACATCATCTAACATTTGACATTGTTCCATAGTTAATGGTTTCTTTAAGGCTTTATCCGCTACAATTTCAATAAGTTTATTCATATTGTCTTTTAATAGTGGATCATTGAAGATTACTCTTATAATTTCAGCAAATGTTGTAAATTGATATAAATCAATATCATCAGCGCTAAACTTAAATCCACAAACATTGTCAATATAAGTAGCTAATTCATAAACATCAGGTAATACTTTTGAAGTAA
Source organism: uncultured Bacilli bacterium (assembly GCA_934098295.1). Lineage (GTDB taxonomy): Bacteria > Bacillota_I > Bacilli_A > ML615J-28 > CAG-313 > UBA1737. Next base: position 25,764 of record CAKONV010000009.1, read on the forward strand.
TTTCTTCATGAGTTAAGTTATGTTTCAAACTTACTTCTCCATAATCTCTTGAGTAATACTTGTAAGTACCTTCAAGAACTGGGAAGAATAATTGGTAAACAACTGAAGAAGTGAATCCTTTTTCAACAAGAGCAGTTAATCTATTTTGAATATTAACATCAGTAATGAATGCATAGTCTTTAGCATCAATATTAGGTTTTACATCTTCATATAATGCTTTAGCATCCTTGATTAAATCTTTTAATGTAGAAATTTCATTATCTAATTTAACACTAGACCAATCAATAGTAATTACGCCATATGCATCAATATTTTCAGCAAATTTATTCATCTTGTCAATAACGCTATATTTTAGGTTAACAACATGTGATAAGTTATCAATTAAACTCTTGACAGCATCAATATTAGTTAAATCAATTTCGCTACTACCAAGTAAGCCAATTGTCTTAGCATCAGATATCAATTCAACAATGTTGCTAGCAAATGCATAAGCATTATCATTAACTATTCTCTTTGTTCTATTAATCTTACTAATTACTTTGTCAAGGAATACAATACCAACAGTAGTTTCTTTAACATCATTAATTGCATCGCTTAAACCATCGACGAAGTTTGCGTTACCAAGAAGTGAAGCTTCAAATCCAGATTGTTTTATAGCAAGTAGGATATGATAAATATCGCCTGACATATTCGATAATATTTCTCTATCAGCACTTAAATCAACACTTGTTAAATCTAGGCTAACACTTGTTAAATTAACTAGTTCTTGTTTCTTCATATCAAGGATTGATAGGTTAGCAATACCCTTAATAGCATTTCCTAAATTTTCTGTAAATGTTACTTCATCAACTAGAGTTCTATCTACTAAGAACATTAGTACTTTAGAATCAGCAAGTTGTTTAATTGAGATACCTAAACTCTTTAAATCAGCAACAAATTGTTCTTGACTGTATGAGCTTAAATCACCAAGTTTTTGATATTTTGTTGGAAGTTTTGAAGGAACATATTTATTATAAATTGTTAATCCAGCGTTAGCTACAAATTCAGAAGAACTTAAAGCTAAAATAGCATCAGCAAATTTATCAAAATCAAGGTCGCTCAATTCATCAGTAATTGTTGAAAGGATTAGTTTTAATCCTTCTTTATAATTACCATCTTTAAGCATCTTGATACCATCAGTAATATCATTACTAATCATCTTAGGTAAATCTTTGAAGTGTTCATACAAATCTTTATAACTTGTGTAGTTATAAGATAATGCAGCAGCTGCAATGTTAATTAAGAATGCTTTATCTGTTTCTTTTTCGGCATTCCAATCAATAGAAGCAAAATCAATGTTAGTAATATCAACTTTTAATACATCTCTTATTAAGTCTTCGATTAAAGCACCATAGTTATCGGCAAAGAAGCTAATATCATATAGTTCTTCAATAAGCTTTGTAACATACTCAATTGTTTGATCATTTAATGTTATATCTTTCTTGAATAATAATACATTTAAGGCATCAATATTCTTAACTTGTTCTAATACAACAGCGATATGTTTAATATCTGCTCTCAATGTATCATCATCTACATCGCTAATTTGTAAATCAGATACTAATGATTTATATGCATTAGGAACTTTGTTCTTAACATTGTCATAAACATATTTTATTAAATGAGGAGCAATCGAAATATCAATAAAGTGTGAAACTACATTAGAGATAGCTTGTTGATTGTCATAAATAATTTTCTTAATTCCTTCACTAGTGTTTAAATCACTCAATGAAGTATTTTTTAAGATTGGGATTAATTGTTCATATACTTCGCCAAAATGTTTAGAATCTTCTGATAGATTTACTTTATCTAACCAAAGGTCATTATAAAGTTTTGGTGAAGCGGATTTTAATATAGGAAGGGCAATCGCTAAAATGACAGCACCTTTTGTTTCTTTTACTAGAGAAACTTCTAATAATTCTTTAAATGCAGGATCGAAATATTCTGCAAAGGAAGCTTGAGTCCAATATTTAATATTAATATTAATTGTCTTATCATTTACATTCTTATAGAAGAATTCAGGGCGTGTTAATATGTATTTTAAGTTAGCATAGATTGATACTAAGTGTTCAGCATCTGCTTTTAAGTTAATGTTGCCAAATTCAACACTAGACAAATCAGCTCCGCTAGCCTTAGAAGCTAAAGCTTTAATACGACCTTCCTTGTTCAAATAATTTGTAGCAAATAATGAGCGGATAACTATATTGAATTCATCGCTTAATTCATATGGAATATCTTTGATACCTTTAGATACTGAATATATGTCAAAGTTAACTGCTGCATGTAATGCATTAGCAAGTAATCCTAAGTCATATGTGAATTCTTTTCCATCGCTATAAATATTATGTAAATCAGCATAAGTAGATAACTTATCTGAAGTTAAATATTTTCTTGAAATAGGATTCATTAATTCAGCAACTAATTGTGAAGTAGAGGCAGCATCTAATAAGTTTGCAACAACATTTAAGTGTTTATTAGTATCAGGTGTTAATTTTAATAATTCTTTGTAATTCTTTACATAATTATATATATCTTTACCACCTAAAATTTCTAATTCAATTGTAGCTTTATTTAATGCATCTAAAACATTTACTAATGTGTCGGCTTCAGCATCCCAGTTAATAGTATTAATATTAGCTTCAATACCAAACTTATTCAATACAACACTAATTAAACGTTCTTTATAATTTTCTCCACTTAAAGTTTTTAAGTTAACAACAGTGTAAACTAAGTTTTCTAAGTCAACAACTTTTTCTTGTTTTAATTCTTCATTGTCAATAGCAAAACCAGGAACATTAGCTTCAACTAATACTTTAAGAGCATCTAAAATGTCTCTAACATCACTAACAAGCATATCTTCTGTTAAGCCTTTAGTTAAGAATCTTACATCATAGCCTTTCTTAGAAGCAAAGCCTGTTCCATAAGCAAAGCCAGCTAATACAAGTTTATCAACTAATTTACTATCAAGTAATTTATTAACAGCAGTAGTTAAAAGAGCAACATTTTCAGAGCTATTTAAGACAGCAGTTGATTGATATTTCTTTTCACTTATAAATAATTTAACACCTGTAACTGTATCAGCTTCAACAGCAGTTAATAAGTCACCAAAGGCAAGAATTGCACTTCCGATATGTCCTAAATATACGCTTGAAGTTGAGAATTGTTCACCACCAAATTCTTCTTTCCAATTAATTGATTCAAATTCAGTAGCAGTGAAGTAGTGAGCATCTTCAACATTGTTATTTCTAACTAATGCATTTAATGCTTCAGGAACTAAGTATTTTCCATAATCATTAACGATATTTAAACTGCTTAGTTTACTTACTAATTCAGCTATTGCCTCAAAGTTAAATTTCTCGTTGCTACCTGATACGAACATCTCTGTAACAGTATTTGTAGCAGGAAGTAATCTAGCCATATCAGCAAGAACACCTAAATCAGAAGTTAATGTATGATAATCTAATGTATCAAGAACTGTGTAATCACCATATTTCTTAACGCTATCAAGTTTTACAGAAGTTCTAATTGCACTAGCCATTAATTGTTTTGCAAGATTAATAGTAGATAATGTATCAAGAGCATCAGCGACAATGTTGATATTTTCAACAGTTACTAAAGAAGTACCATCTAAATACCATTTTTCTTTAACAAATTTCTTAATAGTTTGAACAGTTACTAAGTTAGTAGTTTCAAGTAAATCATAGATATTATTAACTAATTGTTTAAATCCTCTATAATCAGCACTGAAATCAAATTCTTCATCGAATACAACATCACTAAATGTTATATATTTATTATTCTTTAATACAGTATCAAATACTTTATCTAATAGTCTTGTTTCTTTATCAGCAATTATATTTAAGTTTCTTAATGTATCAAGAACTAAGATAACACTTTCTCTAGCAGGAATAGCACCTTCTTCGTTTTGATATAAATCTACTAAATGCATATCATCTACTAAAACTGTAAGAACATTTACAAGGTCTTTAGCATCAGCAATTACTTTGTCATTATCCATAGAATTACTTAAGAACTTGAAATTGTAATTAGCATTAGATTTAGCAAGTTTATCAAGGCCATAAACTAAAGTAACATTAGAGAAATTATATACTAAACTACTTTCTAATAATTGATCTAATACGTCAATTAAAGCATCAGCAGCATCAGTCTTAAGATATGTTTTTACCATCTTGTAGTCACCATCTTTAACGAATGCTTTTACATCATTAACTGACTTAAAGTTCATTCTATCAAATAAAGTTCCCACATTTTCAACAACACTACTTAATACATGAGCTTCTATTTGCCAATCAGTAGATTCAAAATCACTATATGTAAATTTCTTAGATGTGAATCCTTTTACAACATTAGCAAATACATAATTTAATGCTTCAGGTACGATATGTGATCCATATAAGTAAAGAGTTTGTAAGTTAGATAATTTGTCTACCGTTTCACTTATTAAGTCAAAGTTTATGTTTTCAATATTCTTAGTGTTATAAAGTTCAATAGCACCAGCTTCAACAGCCATGTTAATTATAGTACTGATAACACCTAAATCATTAGTTGCATTTTCTTCTGTGAAAGCAGTTAAGACCGTATAATCACCGAATTTTTTAACACTATCAAGTTTTACGGCATTTCTTACAACACCAGCAACGGCTTGAGTTGCTATAGAAGAATCAGATAATGTTGAAATAATATTAGATATTAATAAAACATTATTTTCTGTAACAAATGAAGAATCTTTGTACCATTGTTTCTTAAAGAATGATTTAACATCTTGAATTAATAATAAGTTATTTTCATCTAATAAATCATATACATATCCAATAGTTTCTTTAATTGCATCAAAATTCTTATCGAAATTGAAATCAGTTAAGAAGTCAAAGTCGCTAGCAACTAGATAACTATTCTTAGGAATAAATTTATTAACTGCGAAGTCTAATAATCTACCTTCTTTACCCTTAAGGATATTTAAAGTGAATAGATTATCTAAGATATCAATAACAATGCTTTCGCTAGGAATATCACCATTCCAATTGTTGTTATATAAATCAACTACTTTAACATCGTTAATAAGAGTCTTTACAACTTTTACTACAGTTTTAACATCAGCGAATACATCTTTTGCAGTTACATCATCAAGTAAGAATTTAACATCATATCCAGCTTTAGCAGCTACTGATAAAGCTACACTTGCACCAGCTAAAGATAATCCACTTGCAAGTTTGCTCTTTAGAACTTCATCTAAAACATTAACAGCTAAATCAACATTTGTGTTAGTTAAATATAGACTTACTAATTGATAATCTTTATTCTTTATAAATGCTTTAATCTTTGATACAGATTCAAGGTTAAGAGCATGTAACAAATCACCAGTCTTTAATAATACATTACCTAATAATGCAAATTCATCAGCCCAGTCAACATTTTCAAAGTCACTAGAAGAAACAGTTACGTTTACTTTAGCAACATTATTAGCAACATAGTTAACAGCTTCAGGAACAATTGATGAACCGAATTTAGTGAATAAATGTAAATTACCTAATTCTATAGACATTTCATTAAATAATTCATAATTGAATTGTTCAATGTCACCGTTAGCAATATCGCCTTGGTTATATAATTTTACTAAGTCAGCTTTTACAGCCATCTTGATAAGATTTGAAAGTGTCTTTAAATCATTATTAACATCATCTGAAGTGTATTCTTTTAAGCAAGTGTAATCACCGAATTTCTTAACAGCATCTAGAGAAGTACCATTAATAATTAAGCTTGAAATTGCTTGGTCAGCTATATTAATATCAGATAATTGATTAATTAAATCAGCAACCATTAATACGTTATCTTCAGTAACAATAGTTCCATCATTATACCATTTTTCATTAACAAATCTCTTTAAGTTTGTAATACTCTTTAAGTTGTTAGCATCTAATAAATCATAAACGCTATATGCTAATGTTTTTAATTTTGCATAATCGCTATCGAAATCATAATCAGTTAAATCAAAATCTTTAGCATTAACATATTTCTTTAAGTTTGTAGGTAATTTTTCTAATACTAAATTAATAGCATCACCCATCTTACCATCTAAAATAGACATATTAACTACTAAATCTAAGGCTTCAAATACACTATCAAGTTCTGGTAATTCACCAGCCCAGTTATTTTGATATAAGTCAACTAATCCAGCTTTTTCAACCATAACTCTAGCAGCAGCAAGTAATGATTTCATATCATTGATTATTGATTCATTGCTTACGCCTTCTTTAATAAAGCTAATATCATAACCTTTATCTTTGGCTACATTTGCAGCAGAAGATACTAATACTGTTCCTAAAGATTCTAGAATTTTACTATCTGTTAATTTTTCTAACGCCTTGATTGTATTTAGAACATTATCATTTGTTACGATTGTTCCAAATAATAAGTAACCTTTATTCTTAATAAATGAAGTAATATTATCAATCGTAACTAAATTATTATCTTTTAGAACAACAGAGGCTTCTCTAATTGTTTCGCCAAGAGTCTTAAATTCCTGATACCAATTAACTGAAGCGAAAGTTTCAGCAGTTATTACTCCATCATATACAATTTTTGCAGAAGATAGAGCGTATTTAACTAATTCACTTACAACAATATTACCATATTTTTCAACAATTTGAGATTCGCCTAATAGAGTTACCATATCAGCTACAGCATCAAAGTCTATTGGGTTAAGTTCTCTACTTGCATAGTATTCAGCTAGTAGTCCTTTACCTGCTCTTAATTCAGAAGCAACTACTTTTAAGTCTGCACTTATATCACTTATATTAACATTCTTTAAAGCAGTAAAATTACCATATTTCTTAACTGCGCTTAAATTTATAACGTTGTTAATAACGCCTCTACCAGCGATACCAACGATTTTCATATTAGAAACAACATCTAATAAATCAGCAACTAAAGAAATATTTTCTTCGGAAACGAAATCATTAGAAGTATAATCTTTGTTCTTAATAAACGCTTTTACATCTTCAACGTTATTTAAGTTGTTAGCTTGTAAGATTACATAAACTTCTCTTAATACATCTTTTAATATTTCATAATCATATGCAAATGAATAAGAACTATCTAATTCAATGTCACTAGCATTTAAGTATTTATTTTCTTTAATGAATTTATTTGTAGCAAAGTTAATTAATTTATATTGTCTTTCAGATACAAGATTCAAATTAACAACTATATCTAAAACTTCATATATAGAATCTAAATCAGGAAGAATTCCTTCCCAGCTATTGCGGTAGTAATCAAGTAAATTACATTTCTCTACAGCAATACGAAGAGCTTTAATGATTGAGTTAACATCTTCTGTTAATAACTCTGGAGTCATATCATCAGCAAGATAAGTTAATGAGTATCCCTTTTCTTCTAACTTTTCTAATGCGAAATTAAGAACAGTTGGAAGTACTTGGTCAATAGCATTAAGTTTTACAACATCTTCAAATAATACAAATACTAATTCAGCATTATTGTCAGTATAATATTTCTTATCTAAGTATTGTTTGTCTTTAACAAATTTCTTTACTTTTTCAACTGTTGATAAGTCGTTAGCGTTAGTAATTTCTAGGATATCTCCTATTACTACTTTAATGCCACTTACTTCATTTTTCCAATCTACACTTGCGAAATCTTCTTCAGAAACGCGAACGCTTGAATTCATCTTTGTAGCAAGTTTATTAACTCCCCAAGTTACAAGAGAAGCTTCATTACCAGTTATACAATGCATATCGAAAGTAGCATCGATGATCTTATTAATTCCTTCTAAAGCATTAGAGAAATCATAATCATTTTCTGTGATATATGTTTGAGCATTAATTGTCGTTAAAACATTAGCTGAATAAATCAAGTGGCGAACATCACTCATTAAGTCTTCACCTGTTTGTTCATCTAGTTTAATAACTTCAACTAATTCTTTTAGAGCATCAGGAATAATACCTTTAATATATTTTGAATATGCTTCAGGTAATAATTTTTCTACTAATTTGCTGCCATCAGTTTCACTAATTACATTTGAATCACTTACACTATATTTACCAAATAATACATCTAGTGTAGCAAAAGCCGCGTCTAATACTTTTTTATCAGTATAGAATGCTTTATCAATTACTAATTTACCATTTTCATCAAAGTCTAAGAATTTATCATCTTTCATTACAACTTCGAAAGAATCAATTGCTGATAATAATAATTGTTGTTCACGATCGTAATCAATGCCTACTAATGCATCTTTTTCAATATTTTCAAATATCTTTGTTACACGTAAAATGATACGAATGATACGTCCTTCATTACCTTCAATTATTTTACTATCGAAGATACCGTTGATAATTGTTCTCATTGCATTCGTGTTAGCAAAATCGATAACTGTTACACCATCTTTAGCAGCTTTTAAAACATTCAATTTAACAGCAGCCTTTAAAGCATCAGATAATTTTTGAACTTCTTCAACTAGTTCTTTAGAATCAAATCCTTTTAAGATGTTAGCAAGAGTGCCATCTTCATCATCAATGTTTTCAAGTTTTGGAAGAGCATATTTATTTAGTAAACCAGGTAAAAGTTCAAGTGATAAATTAGAATCTGCTACAGAATCTAAGATGTCAACAACTAAATCAATAACTTCATCATTTTCTAATAACTTTTCGTAATCAAATTTTTTATTATTTAAATCAAATCCATCATGAGATGAAAGTTTACCAATTACGGCTAAAATAGCTTTTAAGTTGTCGGCTTCACAGATAGTTAATTCGTCACCTTTTAGCCATTTTACTTTACTTAAGTCTAATTTTTCAATGTCTTCATCATCTAATAATTTATATTTCTTAACAGCAGCTAATACTAAATTATTCTTTGTTTCATCATTTTCTAATAGATTTAAACTTAATAATTTTTGAACAATTTCTTGAGCATAACTCATACCAGTTTCTGAGAAGTCAATGCTTCCAAGTTTGAAACTAAATCCTGTAATAACTCTAACATCACAGATAACATCAACTAATGATGCAAAATCTTGTTTCCAAGCATCTACGCTCTTATTTAAGTCAATAATATCAGCAAATTCTGCAAAATTATTTTTCTTTAGATAAGTATTTAAAACAGCGTTACCTGCAGGAAGAGCAACTTTACTGAACAAGCCTAAATCAGCTACTTTAGCTAACATAGAATCAACAGTTTCTACTTTTGCGTTTTTACTAAAGATATCATTTAAAGTAGTTGTTAAGTGTGATTTCAATTGCTCAGCATTATCAATTCCAAGGTTTAAGAAATCCTTATAAATGTCAACTAGAGATGTAAAGTCTTGTTTCCAATTAACGCTTTCAGGATCAACTGTTACTTTGTAATCGCCAAGTAATTCTTTAACTTTTGGTACACCTAATGCAATATGAGTTGCAATTGGTAAAATGTCTTCAAATGTTTTTGTATCAAATAAATCGTTTATAGCATTTTGTAATGTGTCAGGATCTAAATGGAATACATCTACAAGTTTAGCATCTTTTTCAAAATTTAAAAGTGGTAGAGCTGTCTTTAAAGCTACTAAATATTGATCGATATCATTAGGAATAGTCTTAATGATTTCTCTTATTTGTTTTTCATATACTTTTGCTTCATCCTTGATTGTGTCTAGATTAACAACATAACTAGAAAGAACAGGAACAGCAACAACATTCATCAATTGTAAATGGAATACTGAAGAAATAGTGTTTGATAAAACATCTGTTTTCTTATCATCGTTTAAAATGTCTTTGATTAAACCTTTAGCATCGATATCTTTTAAGCTTGTGATTTCTAAGCCTTTGAATTTATCATAAACATTAACTAAACTTACTAATTCTGTTTTCCAGTCTAATGCACTTAAATCAAGATTATTATCAAGTTCTCCAACTTTGTTTTCAACAACATCTAATTTTAATGCTGTTAAAACGCCAATGTTTAGTGCCTTTTGAACGAATTCAACTTCTCCTAATTTTGAAGCTGTAGCTTCTAAAACTTTAGTATCAATAGTTAGGAAGTTAAAATCTTGATCAAAGAAATTAATCTTATAAGCTTCTTTTAAAGCATCTAATAATTGATCAATATTTTTATCCCAATCTAAATCTCTTAAGCTTAAATAAGAAGATTGTTGATTTGCTTTAACTAAATAATCTTCAACTTTTGTTCCTTTGACAGGATACTTATATCCTACTTCTAAAGCAGCAGGCATTAGAGCAGGGATAAGTTTAGAGTTCTTTAATTCATCTAAAACTTTGCTTACTTCTTCATCAGTTAAATTCTTGTAATCAGAATTTCCTTCTAATCCGTTAGCAGCTTTAACGAATGTTTTTGCTTCAGTTCCTAAAGAGAATTTAGTTTTTTCTGTGGTTACTGTGAATGCACTATTAAATAGTTTTGCACTTATGGAATCTTTGAAGAAGAATTTTGAACTATCAACAATTTTTCCAACTGCACTTTTCTTATATGCATCACGGAAATCCATAACAGTGTCAACTACATCAGCATTTGAAGCTGTTTTGTTAACACCACCATTTAGCACTTCTTTTAACATTTTTTCTGTTTCAGGTGATATCTCATCTAAAACATTGCATATGCCTGAAATAGGAGTAAACAAAATTACTATTATTATTACAGCTCTAATTCCAGCAAGAACTCCACCCCACAAATGATCATGAGATTTTCTACTTGTTGGTTTTTTACTAGCGGTAATAACAACGCCATCTTTAACTCCATCCTCGCCCTCTGTAACTAAGACTGTTTCTGGTGATGAAACAACAGAATGTTCATCAGAAGAATTGGTGTTAGTTTCTTGAGTTTTGGCTTTATGATGGTTTACAATAGATGCTACAATTCTAAATATACCGTTTACTAGAAGTGTAAGTAGCATTACTGCAAATACACCTACGATTAGTTCTACACCACGAACTACCCCAGATGCAACATCATACAAGAAGGCATATGATTCAGTGCCATCAACAAAAATTTCAGCTCCATTTGGTACAGCATTTTGTGCATATGACAAAACTACTTCCCAAACAGTTTTAGCAGAGCTTGAAACATTTGGTAGCACAGACTTCAATTGGTTAATTAAGCTAGCGTTGCTTAAGTTTAAAACAACTGAAGCATCACCAAATACTAATAATGCTACAATAAATAGCACTACAGCAATGGCTGTACATTTTAGTTCTCTCTTAAATCCGCCAAGAGCACCTAAAAGTACGAATACAGCTATTAGTAATAGTAATCCCAATCCTACTAATAGCAGTATTAGATTAAAATCCATCATATGTAATTCACCTCTTTTATTTATGACTTTACTCATTTATTTTATCAAAAAACTCATTTTTTTGCAAGCAATCTTACCTTTAAGAAAAGTTTTTTTATAAAAAAGTCCAATGTTTACGTTTTCTTTGCTTACTTTAAATACCTTTAAAAAAGCTTTTTTAACCATCTTATAGGAAAAAATTAAATAGAAAAAAATGTATATTAATTCAATAAAATATATGTTAATTTCTATTTTTGTATGAATTTATATTTATAAAGTTTAAAATAAAAAATTAGTGTTTTTACCTATAAAACAAAAAAGAGTTAATCCTCTAAATGTTCTTTAGAGAGTTAACTCTTCTTTTTTTAATTAAAGAAAATATTTAAAATTAGTTCTGCAAGTTTAGAACCTTCAAAGTCTTTTTTATCTTCTTCACTTAAAGATTCTTTATATTTTTCTAAGTTAAAATTTTCTTTATCAGAAGATTCTTGGTACTTCTTACATACATCTTTGACTTTCGAAGAAGCATCTTGAATATCTTCTTTTGTTAGTTCTAAACTTTCATCTAATGAAAGTACATTGCTAATAAGTTGGTTAGCAAGTTCTACAGTTTCATCACTTTTTGATAATCCCGCAATGCTTTCAACCAAAGAATTAATTTCATTTGTATCACTCAAATCAATTGATGAAGCTCTATTTACGGTTTTAGCAAGTTTGATAGCGCTATATACCATTTCTGCACAGTTGGCCATATTTTCTCTTGTTCTTAAATCAAAAGTTACTTTGTCACCTAGAGCAGTATTTAAAGCCGTACCTAGAATTTTAGAAGCTATTACTCCCTCACTAGCTTTTAACATTATTTTCTTTAACATTTCTTCATCTAATGTAGCTATGTCTGTCTTTCCTTCTAAATAATTCTGTGCATCATCAATTATTTCAAATAGGATTAATACTTCATTTTTGAAACCATTTGTTTCAATTGCTTTCTTCTCTTCTTCACTAAAGGTTACTTGATAATCCGGAGAAACATTAGTTGTTAAAACATCTATTAAATTATAAATGGAATCCTTGAAAATGTTACTTTCCGCAAAAGTAGCTATTATATCGGCTACTTTTTCTCTTTTTTCAGTTTCTTTAGTGTCCGTTATTATTGATACTAAATCAAAGTTTTCAAGTCCACCTGTAAGTTCTAAGATATTTTTAAAAATGATACCTATTCTTTTTCCTTCTTTTTCCCAATCAATTTCACCATCAAAATTAAGAACTATACCATTTTCTTGCAGAGTTTCGTTAATGTTTGCCATGTCTAAGATGGAAGTTAATATTTCTTTTTCATTTCCTTTAATTGTTGAAAGAGTAAATATTGTTTCAATAATACTAACTAATCTTTCCTGAGTAACTGTATCATTTAAATCCATCTTTTGATTGTTTAAAACTCCAATTGTATTTAAATCTCTTAAAATACTAATTACTTTGCCTATATCATTTTGTAACAAGTTTTTAATGTTATCTTTTTCACAAATGTTTAAAATAACTTGGGTATCAAATGGAATGTTATCTTTATTTTTTTCTACTAAGAAGGATATTTCATTTGCTAAGCACGGGATTATTTCTTTTTCTACTAAGTTAGAAGAAAGTAAAGCATTCACAATATTAGTAGCATAAGTTTCTAATTCATTATTCTTAAGAATTCTTTGCCAATTATCTTTATCAAAATTTAATTCTTGATAAGCATTTATTATTTCTTTTAAGATATTTTTTACACTAGTAATCTCATCTTTCCAATTTGTATTTTTAATGTTTTCATAGTTAAAATTAAAATTTTTTAATTTTTCATTATTTTCTACTTTAATAATTAAGTAATCCATTACCGCTGGTAAAACTTTTTCGTTAAAGACATCAACACTAGCTAAATTAGTAAAAATACTATCAACAGTATTTATTAATTCTGGCTTTTTTAGGATAGCTTCAAAATTGTTCATGTCTACATCTAAATCTAAAATTAGTTTGTATGATGAGAAAACAAAGTTAAATAAGGAAGCACCATCATCTTTCCAGTTGACTTCCTTTAAAGATGATAGATCAAAATCGCTACTAACATTTTTCTTTAAATATTCATCAAGTTTTTCAACAGCATATGGCATGGCAACTTTATAAACAAGTTGCATATTAATTAACCTTGCTGTTAAATCTTCTAAAAATAAAACATTAGTTTTTGAATTATATATATAACTTAAGTCAGATGTATCTATATAAACATGATGATGATTTTTAAAAACATTAATTGCCGATGCAAAACTATCTAACTCTTCTTCCCAATTGATGCCTTTAAGACTAGTTACAATGTCTTTTATTTCCACAGATGAATTCTTTTCCATAGAAAATGATATATATTCTACTAGGGCTGGCATGGAAATTCTTAATAATCTGGACTTAGAAAAAACATTAGAGATGTTGTCAATATCACTATCCGTGTATTCCTCTAAATTAATTACAACATTATTTCCGTTAGATAATTGATAAATTTTTATAATGGTAGGAACAGCTTGGCTAATATTATCATATTCTTTACAAATATTTATTTTTTCTTTATTATATTCAAATGACAATACTTCCCCTAAATATCTAGTTTCAACATGACCTTTATCTTTATAGAATATTTTTGATAAAGGATCTAAAACATAATTCACAATGATTGAATCATCAGTTGCCTCAATAACTTGGTTGATTAAATCGGCCGTTTCCTTATTTTCTTTTTCCAAAGAAGTTCCTTTTTTTATATCTTCAAAAATTTGTTTTGAAAATGTTAAAGTTCCATATAATGGCAAATAAGTTATGGTAAACACAATCACAAATGTCGCAACAGAGGCAAGAGCACCAAACAATTTTGCTCTTCCTTTTTTTAGCCTAATACCTGCTATCCTTCTAATTATAAAGAAGATTATTGAAAGAATCATTTGAATTATTCCTAATAAAATCAAGCCAACAACATAGACAATACTTCTTACAATCATTGAAGAGGCACTAGAGACAAGAGATGCTAATTCTGAAGATGAACTATATTCAGGATTATTATTATAAATTGTTTTTTTAACAATTTCTTCAACAACATCCTTAATTATATATCCTCCATTTTTGGCTTCGATGCCATAATCTTCTAGTGATGAACCTGTTATAGAAACAATTCTATCCATAAATGATTCTGAAAATTTTGTAGTCATCAAAACATTTGTTAAAGGTTTAAGCATAAACATAAATATTATAACGGAAACTAATACAATTAAAAGTCTATTACAAGCTTTAGGAAAACCTTTAATAAAACCAAAAAGCACTGTTAATATTAATGATACTATAACCGAAATATCTAGTATAATTATTGATGTTTCAAAATCAAATCCCATTTTTATCTTTCTCCTTATTATTCTTATTCATATTATACCTTATTTGTTCTTTTTTTATCAAGGTTTAAGCATTAAAGATTTTTATTCAACCATTATATTAATTCCACAATTCTTAAGTTTTCCGATAACATCTTCATATCCTCTCATTATTATTTCAGCTTTTTCAATGATTGTTTCTCCACTAGCGAGACAGCCGGCAATAATTAAAGAAAAACCTGCTCTTAAGTCAGATGCTTCAACTAGATGCCCTGTTAATTTAGATGGAAAAATCAACAATTTGGTATCTTTTAAATAAAAAAGAGCATTCATTTTTTGAAGTTCCTTAACTTCACTGAAACGATTTTTATATACTAAATCTCTAACCAAGGAAACACTTGAAGAATTAAACAAAGTTGCACAAGCTATTTGTTGTAAGTCCGTAGGAAACGAAGGATATATATCAGCTAGGATTTTTGTACCTTTTGTTTTTTCATTTTTAATTAAAATAATACTATTCTTTGATATTTTAATTAAAACATTGATATTTCTTAATGTCTCTATCACTTTATCTAAATGGAAAATGTTTATATTTCTAATAATAAGATGAGCATAGTCCATACTAGAAGCTAAAAATAAATAACTTCCAGCCTCTATTCTATCTGGCATAACAGTATGTTTTGTACCAAACAACTTTCTTACACCTTGAACAATTATTTTATCCTTATCTATATAAATATTTGCTTTCATTTTTTGTAACAACAAAATAAAATCTAAAACCTCTGGCTCTTTGGAAGGGTTTATAATGGTAGTTTTCCCTCTTGTCAATACACTAGCAAGAATAATATTTATCGTAGCTCCTACCGATGGATATGATAATTTTATAACTGCTGGTATTTTCTTTTTTATTTTTACCGTTAATTTATTATTCTTTTCTTCTAGTTTCCCACCCATTTTTTGAAATGCTTCTAAATGAAAGTCAATAGGCCTTTTATCAAAGGCACATCCACCAGGATAAGAAGTTGAGAAACTTTTAGATACAGAAAATAATGATCCCATTAAATAATAAGATGCTCTTATTTTATTTAAATAATTATTTTCTAAAGTTGAATGAATTTTTTTTCTTTTTAAAACTAATTTACCCTTTTCTTCTTTTACACTTACCCCAGCTTCTTTTAATAATTCTATCATCATTTTTATATCAGAAATTTGAGGAACATTATTTAATACTACCTTATCTTTAGTTAAGATTGCTGTTGCCATTTCTGCTAAACAAGCATTTTTGGATCCACTTATGTAAATTGTTCCTTCCATTTTCCTTGTATTTTTAATTTTAAATTTCATTATAAATCACCCATTCATACACCATTTTATGCTCATTTTATTTTTTTTAGGTGTCTTTTTTGGGTTTTTATTAAAAAATGTGCTATTATATATTGAAGGAAATTTTGTTTTTTATAAACTATATATATATTAAAAAGGAGTATATAATGAAGTATCGTATTGAAAAGGACTCAATCGGTGAAGTACAAATACCGGCGGAAGTCTATTATGGCATTAATACTTTTAGAGCTAAAAATAATTTTGATATTACAAAAAGAGGAATTTCAAGGCAACTAATCAAAGCACTTGCTATTGTAAAAAAAGCTGCAGCTAAAGCTAACGCTGATGCTGAAGCTATCTCTTTAGATGTTTCTAAAGCTATTATGGCTGTCTGTGATGAAATTTTAAATGGTAAATGGCATGGCCAATTTATTACGGATTTAATCCAAGGTGGAGCTGGTACTAGTATTAATATGAATGCCAATGAAGTTATTGCTAACAGGGCTAACGAAATGCTTGGAGGAAAGAAAGGAACTTATGAATTTGTTCATCCTCTTGACCATGTTAATAGAAGCCAATCTACTAATGACGTTATTCCAACTGCTGGAAAAATAGCTTTAATCAAACAAATTAAAAAGTTAATAGTTGAATTAAAAAAGCTTCAAGGTTCTCTTCAAACTAAAGCTAATGAATACCAAGATGTTGTAAAAATGGGAAGAACTCATTTACAGGAAGCAGTTCCTATCACTGTTGGTCAAGAATTTAATGCTTATGCTGCTGTTCTTGGAAGAGATTTAAAAAGATTAGATTCTGTGATTTCATCTTTAAGCGAAGTTAATATGGGGGCTACCGCTATTGGAACAGGTCTTAATGCTAACCCAAAATACATCAAAAAAGTAGTAAGTTATTTGAATAAATTCTCTGGTGAAGAATTACATCAAGCCAAAGATTTGATTGATTCAACTCGTAACCTTGACTGTTTTGTATGGGCCTCTTCAGCTATTAAGACATTAGCTGTTAATTTATCTAAAATGGCTAATGATATAAGACTTCTTGCATCAAGTGGTTCAACTGGAATTAGAGAAATCAATTTACCTATTGTTCAACAAGGATCATCAATTATACCAGGAAAATATAATCCTGTCGTACCTGAAGTTGTAAATCAAGTTGCTTTCTATGTAATGGGACTTGATGTAACTATCACAAAGGCTGTTGAGGCAGGTCAATTAGAACTAAATGTTTTTGAACCTGTAATTTTAATGGCTCTATTTGAAGAATTAACAAATTTAAGACATGCAATTAGAACCTTTAATGAACTTGCTATTACATCTTTGACAATTAATAAAGATGTTTGTGCTACTGAAGTTGCCAATAGTAATAGTATTGTTACGGCTTTATCACCTCATATCGGTTATGATTTAGCTTGTGCTTTAATTGATGAGGCTAATAGGGAAAAACGTTCTGTTCGTGATCTTATCATTGAAAGAAAAATACTAAGTGCCGAAGAAGCAGAAATCGTTTTAAATCCTGAGGCGATGACTTTACCAGGAATTAATGGTGAAGAATTAATTAAGAAAGAAACAAAATAACTAAAAAAGACTGTAAAAGAATATTTTTACAGTCTTTTATTTTATATTATATTGCCAATTAATTCTACTATAATAAACAATATTGGATATGTTATTACACACATAAAGGTTGTAAGGAAACATGTTGAAGAAGCCGTATAAGCTTCTCTATTATATTTTATAGCATAGGTATTAACAACCGCAGAAACAGGAGCAGCAAATCCTATTATTAATGCAGCAAATTGGAATTTATCCAAATTTATAAAAGGTAAAAGATTTAATAAAAAAACAATAACGATACAAATTAAAGGAATAACCACTGTTCTTAAAATAGAAATTCCCCACGCCTCTTTGTTTTTGAAAACTCCCTTTATTTCTTGATTTCCAAGTGATGATCCTATCAAAATCATACATAAAGGAGTAACTAAGTGGGAGCCATAAGTTACAATTTTATAAAAATATGGTAATGTCTTATCCACTCTTAAAATACTATAGGCTTGATCAGAAATAGTTACTTTAAACATAAATCCTTGAGTTATCCAAATAAATAATCCCAAAAATGTTGCAATCATAACCGGACTTATAAAAACTTTTTTTAGAGATTCTCTAACATTATCTTTAGTTATTTTAAAACCTGAAAAAGTACAATAAGCATATATATATAGGAATAATCTAAACACTATTGATAACAAATTTATAGGAAGAACCGCTTCTTTTTCATCGTATACTTCTTCAATTATTGGCATTGAAAAAAGTGTAACTTGACCTATGGATGCAATAATAGCAAAAATTTTGCTGTCTTCTTTTCCTTTTTTATGGTAAATTAACTTACATGATACTAGAAATATAACATATAACAAAGTACCAATAACTATAACCCATAAATTTGACAAAAATTCATCTTTGTTAAAATCACACATGAAAGCATTAAAGGCCATAGCAGGCACTGCTATATCTAATGCTAAAAATGAAATTATTTTTTGATTTTCATCAGTTATAATATTTTTTCTTTTTAAAAAGAACCCCAAGAGTAAGAAAAATAAAACACTTATAATTGTACCTATAAAGTTTACATTAGTAATAATATTTTTTACTACATCCATATTTTTCACCTCTATTCATATTATAATCCCCTTTAGTAAAATTTGATTATTTTTTACTTATGAAAACGATACAAAAAGATTTGTTCTATAAAATTCATTGATGGTATTAACCATTCTTTAGTGTGTTCAAAAAATAGAGTGCTTTTCATTTTATTTTAATTTAACCAATGATTATAACGCCTATAATAAAGAACAAGAAGTATTAATAAACGATTTTTTAAATAGTAAACATGAAGAGTTTAGATTATTGGGCAGATTATTATATCATTGGAAAAATGAAATAAAAAACTCCTTCATAAGATACCATGGCAAACGTCTTTCCAATGGACCTATAGAAGGAGCTAACTCTAGAATCAAAACTATTCTAAAGTCTGGTAATGGATACATTAATTTTAATAGATTAAGAAATAGAATTATGTATTCATTAAACAAAGATGTCCCTATAAAAGAAAATCCAAAACGTAAGTAACCTTACATTAACATTATATCATTTGTTGTGTGTTTATAAGTTAAAAACCAATTATTTCTACCCACACGATTATTTATAGGTGGTTACACTTGAACAACTCAATAGTTCATTGGCCAAGATCAATTGTTATTTGAGTTCCATCACATTTTCTTTTGTAATAACCCCGTTACTATACGCATCAAATAATTCATAAAATTTTCCATCACTATATACAAGTGGAGTATTTGAATCACCAAAGTCCATCCTAATTCCTAAATCGGGAAATATAATAAATGTCATAACTTGATATGCCCCTCTACCCATTTTAACTATAAAAGAATTGCTATATCGACCATAGTATTTTAATATATGAATTTCATCTATTTTTAGATGCTTTTCCCCACCAGAATTAGCATATATCAAATAATCCTCTTTTAATTTTTGTTCATCAAACTTCATATCATCATTTTTTTTGCCACATGACGAAATGGTAAGTAATAATAAACAAATTACTAAACTTATTGTTTTTTTCATGTTATAAATTTTCTTTCTTTTAAATTAAGTTAGTATACTTTTGACCATAATAAATTCTATCTAGCCAGTTTTGTATAATTGCTAATTATTGTTCTACAACAAAATGTACTATCACTTTGTACCTACTACTCACATTATATATTCCAGTTAATGTGAAGCATCCTGTTCCATTTATAGTAATATATCCCCAATAATCCATGCTTGCACTAAATGACTCATTATGACATTTGCTATTAAGAATCCATGTATAATCTTGGAGCCATGGATATGGACAATTCACTTTTTCCATATTAAAATGGAATTTACCATTCACTGTATCTTTATTATATTTAACCATATAAGTATTATGTATTTCGACAGTGCCAGAACCGAAATTTTTTCTAATTACAAATTCTTTTACATATACTTTACTTGGATCTGACTTTAATACTGCCATTATTTTAACAACTCCCGCTTTTTTTCCTAAAACAGTGCCATAATTTGTGACAGTAGCAATAGTTGAATCACTTGAATACCAATCATAATCAAGTCTTGATGGAGATGTTCCATAATTATAATTAGGATATATTAGTCTTGTAAAACCAACTGTAATATAATTTTGTCTATAGCTTCTATCATAGATTTTTACATTTGATTCAATTATATTGATTTGACTCCCTGCCAAAGTCCACTGATCTGGGTCTGGCACTAATACTTCTGAACCAGAATTGGTTACTAACCTTTCAAACGATACCGTTACTCTACTAATATCAATTTTATTGAAATATCCAATATAATATGTTCCATCTTCTAGTATTAGTGTATTTGTATGTATTGCATTCTCTTTATTAATTAATGCAATAATTCTTGTATCTAATAAATACTCATTGATAGTTGCATCGTAATTTTCTTTTGCTAGAAGCACTAAAATGTTTCTATCTTGAGTTCCTGAATAATTAAATGTCACAATGAACTTTCCGGTTTGTTGCAAACATATTTTTTTAAAATAATCGCCTTTTTTTATTTCACTAATTGCATCTATAGTTTCATTAGTATTTTCCACTAAATTAAATAGATTTAAATCTTCAGGTATTTCTAAAGTTATAACTAGTCTTAATTTTTCCAAACCAGTAGTATTAAAATTTACATCCAAATAAAAATATCCTTCTCTTGGTAAATAAACATACATATTGTTTTCATTTTGTTTTAAACTTGCTGTATTATCATATCCTTCTAAATCAAATTTTTGTAAAATCTGAGTCCTACTTGAATCTTTATATACTTTTAATGCATTAGACGGATAAATTATTGTTGATCCATCTGCCTTTTCGCCAACAAGAGTAAATTTGAAGAATCCCGCATTATATTGATTTATATAATTGTAATCCTTGATTCCATTATAAGAATTTATTAATATGTCATTTTCCCCAAGCTTTAAATAAGCTGTATTTCTTGAAATTATTTTTGTATTTATTGTTCCCGTGCTATTTTCATTGATATATTTTGTTCTTAAATAATATGTCCCTATATTTAAATTTTTAATAAAATGAACTCTATTATTTGTTGAGTCCAAATCATCATATGAAATTTCATTTAAGTCCTCATTATATAAAGTTATGTCAATTCCCCTTGTAGATGTGAAAATAAATTCATAATTCTTAGCATAAGTTACATTTAACTTATAAAATCCATTTAACTCATTAAAACATGAAGTATTAGAAGTTACAACTTTATTTGTATCTACGATACTGCTATAATTACTTAAACTATAAGCAATATTGCAGTATTTTTTTAAAACATACTTTACTGCATCATATGCATTTAATATGCCATTTGTAAAACACAAATTATTTAAAGGGTTAGTTCCATTATTATTTGGTATAGTTACACTATCAAAAATCGCTTCTTTTAATTGAACAGTTGTCAAATTTTCATCTATTGACAACAATAATGCTGCTACTCCAGTAACATATGGTGCAGCCATTGAAGTACCAGACATTTTGTGATATCCATTTTGATGATGTTTTGAAGAAGTAAAATCCTCAGGAACAACAGTTGATCCATCTTCTTTATACCAGTAATCTCCTAAATGTTCCTCCAACTCATCAAATGTATAACCATTATCATTCATAATTTGTAAAAAATCTATATATCTATCTTGAGATATTTCACATAATCTTGTACCGTCATTAAAAATATGACTTCTTTGATTGCAATAATGTATAGGATAAGTACTTAAAATATCTTCTCCAGGAGCAAACAAGTCAACACTGTTTTTTCCATAATTAGAAAATAATGATTTTTTATTATTGAGATTGTGGGAACCTACTGAAATAATATTTGGCAAATCAATAGATGCAGGTAATGAATAATTTTCTTTATCATTGTCGTTATTTGCATTTCCTGATGCACAAATTAATAGTCCATCATAATCGTCTATAACTTTTTCTAAAGCAAAATTATAAGTAAAACTATTTTTTAGCCAACCAGCACTTAAATTTAAAATAGGTATTTTGTTTTCAATTGCAAAATTTATTGCATTAGCCACATAAGATGAATAGCCTCTACCATTTTCATCTAATACTCTTAATGATACCAATCCAACATTCCAATTCACTCCAGCAACACCTTTATTATTGTTACCAATTCCACCAATAATTCCAGCCACATGAGTACCATGCCCATTTGGATCAATAGGGTTAGTTTGTATTACTTCTGTTCCACTAGTAAAGTCTCGACACAAATTGTTTACTATGGAATCTGATAAATCTGGATGACTTCCATCAATTCCCGTGTCCATAACTCCAACAAGGATATCATGTGTTCCTTGTGTATAATCCCATGCTTTTGACAATTCTATAGAATCAACAGCCCATTGGTTTTCAAGTAAAGAATCATTTGGAATAGTTGAAGAAATAGCTATTTTGTAATCTGGTCCGGCATAGATAACATCTTCTCTTTGAATTAAATCTTTAATAACGTTTAAAACATTACTTTTCGAATTATTCGCTAATTCTAAACATAAAACCTTATTATAATTATTTGTATTAATTGCAGCATCACTATTATTAGTTCTTAGTTCTGATGTAGACATATAAGTTAATTCTGTTACATCAGTGCAATTATACTTTGAAAAAGTACTCTCATCATACACATTTTTACTATATGAACTAGATTTATCCAAAACTACTAAAACTCTATTATCAGCAAATTCATCCTCTAACGTTGCTTCACAATATACTTTTTCTTCTGATAAGGTTTGAGCGAATGAATTTGTTGATGCAGTAAATGTTATAAATAATACAAATATAATAACTAATCCGATTAATAATTTATTAAATATTCTTTTGTACATAAGTGATTAAACCTACTTTATATAATTATGTAAAATTGCCAAACTAGTAGTAACAATCCAATTGATCCAATATTTTCTTAGTAATCAGTCCATCTTTGCAAGCATCTGGTAAGGTATGATAATTATTTTCATAATACACACTTATGATTTCAGGCAAGCATTTGATCAAATATGCATTTTCTTCAACATAGCATACATAGAATGGTTTTCTAACAACGGCTAGATTATTTATAGTATCACCTTCTATTACAGCAATTTTTATACCATCAAAATCACCATAGTAATATTTAATATAAATATCATCAATAGTTTTTGAATATGATGAATTTTTTAACCTATTATAATTTATAACACATTGTTTTATATAAAGTTCAGTTTTAGCATCCAATTTTGCATTTCCTTTTTTATTACACCCAACAAGTGTTATATTTAACAATAGTATCATAAACAATAAAATTATTTTTTTCATTTTTATCTTTTTTTCCTCTCATTTTTTATTTACAACCATTACCTTTTTAGTCATTATAATTACTTAATAACTCTTTGATAATTCGCATTAATACTAAATAAATCTTCATATAATACCTCCACACTTAATTTTATTTTTATATAAGTTTTTTAAAATTAAAAAACTCTCCTTGATTTATGGAGAGTAGATTTGTTTTTTAAGTTAAATTATATATTATTCTTAAGAATGTCCCCCTGCAAACTTAAGAAGTTTTTGTCTTATGGGTATATTTTATCATAATATAAAAAACAATGCAAGTGTTTAATTAATTTAAGTATTTTATTGAAATAGGCATTTTTTAATATTTTAATCTTTTTTGTAAATAGGAAATTATTATATTTATGTGGTTTCATTTATTTCCTGTTTTAAATAATTAGATATCTTATTTTTTTAAAGCAACTAAGTTATTTTTAATTTTATCCTACCTTCATCACATATAATAAGTATTTAACGATTTCAATTATTTCATATTTTTTTTATGTTATCATGTACATATATTTTATCAAAGAAATGTACGAAAAATCGATAATAGATTTTACTCCATTATCGATTTTTTATTTATATATGATTCAAAAGACAAACTATGTGTCTTATTTTCTATTTATGTAATTTACAGCTTCAACACTAGCGATAGCTCCATCGGAAACTGCTGTTGTTAGTTGTCTTACTGATTTTACTCGGCAATCACCAGCTGCATAAATGCCTTCTGTTTTTGTTTTAGTATTATCAGTGATTATATAACCGAATTTATCAAGTTCTACAAGGTTGTCAAAGCGTTTATTATCAGGTATTTGGCCAATTGCCACAAAGGCACCGGTTGCTTTGATATACATTTCTTCTTTGGTTTTGGTGTTTTGAAATTTTAAACCTTCTAAGGATTGATCACCTACAAATTCTTGTAATGATATTTCTTTTATAACTTCAATATTATCTTTATTATCTACTTGTTTTACTAAAACATCATCGGCAAAAAAGCGATCAAATAACATACATAAATATACTTTATGACATAAGTCTGATAACATTAATGTATACTGTAAAGCTGTATTAGCATCACCAATCACAACTACATCTTGGTCTTTATAAAAGGCACCATCACAAACGGCGCAATAAGAAACGCCCTTTCCAAGCAAGCGATCCTCGCCAATAGCATTAAGTTTTCTATGCTTTACTCCGTTGGCGATAATAACAGCTTTAGATATATATTTATTATAATTGGTTGTCACTAAAAAAGAATCATTTTCTTTTTCTATTTTCAATACATCTTCGCACTCAAAGTTTACCCCCATATCACATATTTGTTCAAACATATTATTTGATAACTCTAAACCACTTATTTGTTTGATTGAAGGAAAATTTTCAACTTTAGGAGAAGTAGCAATTTGCCCTCCAAATGATTCTCTTTCAATTATTAAAACATCTTTTCCACTTCTTTTAGCGTAAAGAGCAGCGGTCATTCCTGCTGCTCCTCCACCTATGATGATAATATCAATCATATTAATTTCTACTTTCTATATATTGTTTAATAAAACTTACATTTTCTAATTTATCATAGTCACCATCTTTAGTTGGAACAATTAAAGTCGGTGCTTTTTTTACATCAAATTCTTTAGTTAATTCTAAATTGCTAGCAGCATCTACTGATAAATACTCAATACCAGCTTTGTCTAATAACATCTTAGCCATCTTACAGTTTGGACAAGTAGGGCTTGTAAATAGCATTAGTTTATTAACTTGATGATGTTCTTTCTTTTCTTCTTTTATTGGTGTTAACTTATCATGATGAAAAACTGATTTACTTGGATCATATTCTTTACGTTGTTTGAATTCTTGAGTTTTACCATCATTCCAATTTTGTACAGGTCGATAGTAACCAGTTATTCTGCTATATACTTCCGTTTTCTTTCCGCATATAGGGCAAGTAAATTCTTCACCTTCTATATATCCATGATCAGAACATACTGAATAAGTAGGTGATATTGTATAGTAAGGTAAACGATAGTTTTCAGCAATCTTTCTTACTAAAGCTGCACATGATTGCCATGAAGGCATTCTTTGACCTAAGAAAGCGTGAAATACTGTTCCAGAAGTATATAATGTTTGTAATTCATCTTGAATATCTA
Source organism: uncultured Bacilli bacterium (assembly GCA_934098295.1). Classification (GTDB taxonomy): domain Bacteria; phylum Bacillota_I; class Bacilli_A; order ML615J-28; family CAG-313; genus UBA1737. The sequence goes on from CAKONV010000009.1 coordinate 51,420, forward strand.
ATGCTGTAAAAATATCTTCAGTATAGCCAACTGGAAGATGGGAACTATTAGTATAATATGGAGCACTTTCGTTTGAAGATGCTGTAATGATGTCTGGGTATAATTCTTTGTCGTGTTTTGCAAGACGATATGATGTTGATTCGGCAGGAGTAGCTTCTAAGTTATATAAATCTCCATATAATTCTTGATAATCCGAAAGTTTATTTCTCATAAAGTTTAACACGTTTTTAGTGAATTCTAAAGATTCTTTATTTGTTAAATCTTTTCTTAACCATTTAGCATTTAAGCAAGCTTCGTTCATACCTACTAAGCCAATTGTTGAAAAGTGATTATTAAAAGTTCCTAAGTAACGTTTTGTATATGGATATAATCCAGCATCTAGAAGTTTTGTAATTACATTACGCTTAATCTTTAAACTTCTTGCGGCAATGTTCATAAGTCTTTCTAAACGATTATAAAAATCTTTTTCATCAGATGCAAGATAAGCAATTCTTGGCATATTAATTGTAACAACACCAACTGAACCAGTTGATTCACCACTTCCAAAGAAACCGCCTGATTTCTTTCTTAATTCTCTTAAATCTAGACGTAAACGGCAACACATACTACGAACATCACTTGGTTCCATATCGGAATTAATGTAGTTAGAAAAATAAGGTGTACCATATTTTGCGGTCATTTCAAACAACAATTTGTTATTTTCTGTTTCTGACCAGTCAAAGTCCTTTGTAATTGAATAAGTAGGAATAGGGTATTGGAAGCCTCTACCGTTAGCATCACCTTCAATCATGATTTCTATGAAAGCTTTGTTAACCATAGCCATTTCCTTAACACAATCTTTATATTTGAAATCACATTCTTTGCCACCAACGATAGCGTTTAATTCTGCTAAGTCATTAGGAACTACCCAGTCTAAAGTAATATTTGTAAATGGTGCTTGTGTTCCCCATCTACTTGGAGTATTTACACCATAAATAAACGATTGTATGCATTGTTTTACTTCTTTATATGATAAGTTGTCTATTTTAACAAATGGAGCAAGATAAGTATCAAATGATGAGAAAGCTTGAGCTCCAGCCCATTCATTTTGCATGATTCCTAAAAAGTTTGTCATTTGATTACATAGTGTTGACAAGTGTGATGCTGGTTTTGATGTAATTTTACCAGGAACTCCACCAAGTCCATCTTGAATTAATTGTTTTAAGCTCCAGCCAGCACAATATCCAGTTAACATTGATAAATCATGAATATGAATTTCTGCGGAACGATGAGCTTCTTCAATTTCTCTATCATAAACCTCTGATAACCAATAGTTTGCAGTTATTGCTCCTGAATTTGATAAAATTAGGCCACCTACAGAATAAGTAACCGTTGAATTTTCTTTTACACGCCAATCATTTATCTTTAAGTAATTATCAATAGTTGCTTTATAGTCTAAGATTGTAGAACCTACTTTACGGATATTTTCATGTTGTTTACGGTATAAAATGTAAGATTTAGCTACATCAACATAACTTGTTTGAATTAAAACAATTTCAACAGTATCTTGAATATCTTCTACAGAAATAATATCATTTTTTATTTTCTTGTTAAAAGCTGCCGTAACTTTAAGAGCAAGAAGTTCAATAATATCTTGGGTATAATTTATCCCTACAGATTCAAATGCTTTTGTTATAGCATTTTCTATTTTATTAATATTAAAATCGACAATACTGCCATCTCTTTTTCTTACTCTAATCATAAATTTGACTCCTTTTTTTAAATACTTATTAATTTATCTTTAAGATATTATACTATGTTTTTGCTAAGAAGTCAAAAAAATTATATATAAAAATTGTTTTTATTTTCTATTCTACATGCCTTCTAAATTTTTAATCAACTACTATTTCCTAATAAATATCTAAATTACTTTATTCATTTTTTATTAAAAAAATTGCCTAGTTAAAATTTGATTACTTTTTAAAAAAAGAGGCCTATTTATAGCCTCTTAATGCCACATAAGATACTGCATCACCAATGATTTTTAGGTATTCTTCTGCTGTTTTTTTATCTACTTCATGTAGAGTATGACAAATGCATTCATCTCTATTTATGAATTGCTGTAAGTAATATTTTTTAGATCCTAAAATAAGGTTTCTAATCTCTTTCATATCACTTTGGCTATGAAATTCTTTTACTAGTGTCGTTCTAAATTCATAGTCAATTGTTCCTTTTTTTAAAATGTCAATTGATTTTTTTATATTTGTTAAATCATAACTTGTTAGTCCAATTGTTTTTGCATAATTTGTTGGTCCGTTTTTTATGTCCATAGCAACATAATCAATTAATTTTTCATTAATCAATTCTTGTAAACATGCTGGATTAGTACCATTTGTATCTAATTTTATTAAAAAACCTAATTTCTTTATTTCAATGATTTTTTCTTTTAAACCATCTAATAGGGTTGGTTCACCACCAGTTATGACGACAGCATCAATTATATTTTTTCTAGTTTTCAAGTAATCTAAAATAACATTGAAATCAAGAGGAGGAACTTTTGATAATACTAAAGAGGAATTATGACAAAATGGACATTTAAAATTACAACCATTAGTAAATAAAGTACAAGAAACTTTATTATCAAAGTCAACAACAGATAGTTTTTCCATTCCACAAAATTCTTTATTCATTATCTTCACCATTTGTTACAATTTCAACATTAACATTTCCTTCTTTTACAATACTTGAACTAATTATATCCGTATGTAATTTTATTTGTAATTCAGGATTAGATGTGCTTGTAATCTTTGTATAATTACTAATTTTTGATAAATATAACTCCATAAGTTCACCGTCTAAATTGATTAACTCAACAATTGCCGTTCTTGAACAGGTAATTTTAGAATTTAACAATCTTGTATCTTGAACAATTAAATAGCCTTCTTCTTGACTTAAATCAAGAGTGTTAATACTAGAATCAGTTATTTGCGTTTTAGAAGTAGAACCGAGATTAACAATTTTCGCGTTAACAGTAGTTTTATAGTCTTGATATTCTTTGTTAGCTGTATCAATATCTGAACCAATTTTGTTAAGGAGAACTGCCGCTTTAGAAGCATCAATGTTTACGGATGGTGTCTTTAAATAATCAATTGTAATATAAGAAGCATCACATTTAGCTTCTACCTTTTCTTTAGCCACAATTTTGTCTAAACCGATTAAGCCTGTTGAAGATACTTCTAAATTCATTTTATTAAATATCGAATTATATATATAAGCTTTAGCTGTTGAGGATTCCATTGTGAAATCATCACAGTTTATATTATCAATGTTAATACTACCAGAACTATTAGTTATTGTCGCATCATCAAATTTACTATTTACAATTTTTATACCTGATTGTTTATTGTCGATTACTAAACTATTGATAATACTATTCTCTTCAATTACTAGTTGACCACTTGTTGATTCATATTCTAATTTAGAAGCTGTTGAATTATGAACTCCTAAAGAGATATTACTACCGGTAATGCTAAAAGATGTTATGTCAGAATTAACAATTGTCGTTGTTGTCTTGCCGGTTATATTGATTTTTATGTTATTTAAAATGGCATCTGTTAAATCAATACTAGCATTGTTGGCATTTATATTAATTGTATCATAAATATTGTCTTTGTTAATGTTGATAATTAATGTTTGAGTTGGTTCTTTTAAGAGAGAGAAAATATCATATTTTTCACTTTTTCTTACCTTAATATCTAAAACATCGTTCTTTTGGTCTAATTTAATACCTTCTCTAAATTCATAGTTATGAGTAATACTTTCTTTGTCTGATGTCATTTTAAATGCGATATTTACATCATAAGCATCTATATTAATATTATTAGTTTGAGAATCTACTTCAATATTTTCACTATTACTAGCCTTATCATTAATAGTACTATATATATAACCTTTAGTGGTATAACTTGCAACCATTAAACATATGTTTATAACAATTATAGATATAATAGTTTTTAGAAGAAATTTGTTTGTTTTGAATTTTTCATCTAAGTAACCACTAATAGTAAAACCATATACTTTTCTTTTTAAGTTTTCATCTTTAAAAGAAATGATTTTACTTAAGAAGGAAGTTATTAAAATATAGAATAAATCGATAACATAGATAAAAGCAAAAAAGACTGTAAGTATATATAATATTGTAATTAATATACTTAAAACCTTGTTAAGCATATTTGGTAAATAAATTAGTTTTGAGAATAGGGTAAATGTCGTAGCATAAGATTTTATCAAAAAGAAAAGAATAGTAAAAAAACCGAAAACAATAATAGTTAATAGTATAGAGTTAACAATTTTATCAAAAATACTTTTTCTTTTTAATTGTTTTTTTCTTATATCTAAATACTTAACACCATGTGATTCATAGGCTCCTTTTGCTACTTCTTCTACATCTGGTAACGAAGAAAGGACTTTTTCAATGGGTGTACCATAATCAATTGCATTTGATATCTTGGTTTGATAATATTGAAGAACTTTTGTAGCATCTTTGGGTTGAAGGTATTTTAATTCTTCAGCTAGGGCTAACAAATATTCTTCTTGAGATTTATATTCCATAGTATTTTCCCTTTCTTTCTAATCTTTTGACATAGCATTATGGGCAAATATAGCAACATCATCACTTAATGTGCATCCCATTTTATATATTTTTACATTTTTAACTAGTTCTTCAATTATTTTCAAAATTTTATCGGTAGTTTTAAGAAGAGGTATGCGGACAGTTTGATCTAAGATTAAACCAATTGCCTCTTTTGATTCGATTCTTTTAATGGTGTTTTCGTTCGATCTTTCAATAAAACATATAGCCTTAATAGGAATAGTCTTATTAACACTTAAATCAACTTTTCCAGAAAAAGGAGTTCCTGATGCATAAGCCTTATCTCTTAAAAAAATGGCGGGCTTATCATCATTTAAAATATAGGCATCATTAAAAGACTTTATCCACTTAGAAGTATGCGTTGACTTACCAGTTCCTGATGGGGCACTAAAAAGATAAGCATAACCATCTTTAACTACCGCTGATGAGTGTAACATTATTCCTTTATATTTAATAATTTTATAGTAAAAGCGCATGCCAGCATACATATATTCTAAATCTTCTTTTGATAAATAGGGGGTATCCATCTTCAAGTCATTAAGAATATCTTCAGGTATTTCTACTAAAAAAGCTGGTTTTTCATCATTATTTACTAAATAAGGAATTGCTTGTTTTCTTAATTTTTCGTAGTGGGGAATCATTTCAAATGTTATTCCTGCAATACAATATTTGGCCATAACTTTACTTCCTTTTAATCTTATGATATATATACGCAAAAGGTCTTTCTATGATAAATAAGAGATGGCGAAAAGATCTCGATGCTACTCTTCGTTTTACATATTTTTGATACTTTAAATCCGTACAAGGTATATAATTTTCTTTTTTATAATAGCCTTCCATCAATGCGATTATTTGTTCTTTTGAAATATTTTTTTCTAAGACAAATTGATTATCACCGCACATAACGTATTTATTATCTTTAATTTTAATAATTCTGTGTAAAACTAATTCACCGGTTATTCTTTCATATAAGACAACATCGTTTACCTTTAAATTATTAGGAGCAATAAGTTTTACTGTATCTCTTGACTCAACCAATAATGGAAGCATACTTGTTCCCTTAATAGAAACTATAACAAAGCCGAACTTATCAATTGCTGTCTTATAATCAGTTTTCAATGACTCCAGATTCCTTTAATGCTGTGATTATTTTATTTATATCTAAGGTCGCTTGTTCTAAAGTTACATCATAACAGTTCATCATTTCAGCTTTTATTTCTTCCTCGCCTTTTCCCTCTAATAGCTTTTTATAAATAAAGGCACCAGTTTCGTTTAAATTAATTATTCCTTTAAAATTAAGGGCTGCTTTGCCTACAGGAACAATTACATAATTACCAGCGACTTCTCTTAGCATAAATTCTTTATTAATTTTCATTTAGATTACACCTCTTCGTTATATATCTTTCTATCATTATTATACCATAGAAAGATAAAAATTAAAAGAAATATGAAATAGCTATTATATTATACCGCTTATTAAAATAACATATTTTTATTAACTATATGTATATAAAATAGCTATTTTAGGTAAAAAAAAAGAGCTATTTTCTTAGAAGCACATAAGTGTTTCTTAAAATAACTTATTTAATAAATGGTAGGGCTAGATGGATTCGGACCATCGGAGTGACGGAGTCAAAGTCCGTTGCCTTACCGCTTGGCTATAGCCCTATAAAAAGATGGTGGAAGGGAGTGGATTCGAACCACCGAACTCGTAGAGAGCGGATTTACAGTCCGCCGCGTTTAGCCTCTTCGCTACCCTTCCATCTTTTAGTATAATATATAATCGAGATGAAATATCACATCGCTATAATATTATACTAAATTTGAATATGCATGTCAAGTGTTTTGATTTTTACTAACCTTTTTTTTAAGTTTTTTGTTTTTTATTTTTTGTAAAATGTTTTTAATTTTATTTTTCATTATCTTAACAATCGCTGGTGAATAAAATAGATGTTTAATTTTAGAAATTATTTTTAAAAATAGAGCATCAATTTTTTTTATAATAAAGTTAAAACTTTCTTTCATCAATAAATAATATAATAGGAAACCAATAACAATGAACAATAAGAAATATATTGGTATATATCCATCATCTAAACGATAACAAAATCTATATGTAACATAGATTTGACTTATTAAGTATATTAGTTCTAAAAATAATTTAGGAATTTTCTTTAATTGATGTTTTTCTTCAATAAAAATAACTAAGTCACTTACAGCATAATAGTATATACCATAAGTGATAATATAAATTATTATTTTTAATTCTAAATTTAGCGGTTTAATCATTTAAATAACTTTTTAAAGAAACTTTCTTCTTTTTTCTTTTCATTATCTAAATATGATAAAGATATTATGTTTCCGTTTATCCATAAAATCCCCTTATCTATATCTAACTGTTGCATTAACAAATCATTACCTTTTACTAACAATAAGCCTAGTAAAGTATCTACTAAAAATTCTTCTTTATTTAAACTTTCTATTTTCTTTACACCCGTTATTTCTAGTTTTTTTCTATCTTTTAGCGATAGTTCTTGACCTTTGTTTTCTGTTAATTTAGTTTCATACATAAATTATTTCCTCCTATTTTAATTATATGTATGAAGTTCTTTAAAAATGAAAAAATACTAAAAAAAGCTAACCAATTTGGTTAGCTTTAAGTTTTTTTATAATGCTTGAATTAATAATTCTTGATTGAAGTTATTGAAAAGTACTTCAGTTGATTCTTCAGTATTACCTTTTGCTAATTGTCTTAACATATCAACAGTAGCTTTAAGTTCACTTACAAATTCTTCTTTGTTATTATATTTTATTTCTTTATCACCAAAGACATAATTCATTGGGAATCCTTTAGCATTATCAATTAATGTGCCTAAATCTTCAACTAATTTATCTAATAATGCACATGTATCTTCATCAAATAATTTGATTAATTCATCAAGTTGATTATTTAAAACAAGTTTAATTACTTCGTTTAATCCTTTTTCTTTAACAAATGTTAAGACTTTTTCTACAACGCTAATTAAGTCATTAACTACTAATTTAACGTCTTCTTCTTTAGCATTTGCTAACATTGTAATAATACTCTTTGCAGTTTCATCGGTAATTAAACCAACTTTTGGTAATAATCTTACGATGGCAAGAACATCTGTAATAGTTAAATTTGCTTCATTCTTTATTACTTGTACTAGTTTTTCAACTAAAGGTAATAAATCTTCAGCATTTTTAACAACTACTGTTTCTATACTATAGTCATAAGAGATTATTGAAACAGTTGTTGTGCCCGTAGAATCAATTATATCTTTAGTAGTGATTTTCTGTGGAATAATTGATAATTCTACATAAGTAATTACACCATTTTCTAATGTTACATTCGTTAAAGTATATGCAACACCAACTGTTAAATCATCAATACTTTCATATCCATATTTTTCAAATAATCTCTTTAAATATTCATCAGTATTAATTTCATCACCAATTAAAGATTTGTTGCCTCTTTCTGAGATAGTTTCAACTTTGAAATTCAAGGCTTTAAGAATTGCATCAATATTTTCAGAATCACCTAAGAATCTATTTAATACATTAGCTTCATCATTTATTAGTTTAACAACAGCAGATACTAAGCTATTGTAATCTTCTGTAGTCATTCCTAATAATTCTTGTAAACTATTAGCAGGAAGTTTGAATTGATCTTTTAAATTATTATAAATAGAATCTATAATAGCTTTTAAGTTAGCATCTTCTAATTCAACTGTAGGTAAATTATCTTTTAAAGCATATAGAACAATACAAGCAATTATTTGTTCAGGTGTTTCATAAGTAAAGGCTTTTTCTAATAATTCTTTAGTAATTACATTTAAGCTTGATACTAAATATACATATGTCATAGTAATACCTTTAGCAATATCGCTTGATTGTACATCTTTTAAAGCGCCTTCTAATTCTGTAAGAATATCACCTAATTTAATGTTGTCAGCAATTGTAAGATCAGCTAAATATGGTTTTAAAGCTGTTAATGCATCTCTTACAAAATCGATTAAAACAACCATATCACTTTCTTTTAAAGTGTTAGCAAGTAAGATTTGAACTGCTGCATCTCTAATTTGAACAATCTTTTCAGGATTTTTATCAAATGTTCCATCTTTAAATAATTCTGATATTTGTGGAATTACTTGAATTGATAATTGACGATATGTATCTAAAGCTTGATTTGCTATTGAAGCAAAAGCTGTAGCGATTTCTAAGTTATTACGAACAAGTAAATTAGATATTTCTTTTAAGCTTACATCTAATCCTGTGTCTTTAAAGCTAAATACCATATTATTGATTAAAGCTTGAAGAGTGTAGTTAAGGAAGTATGACATACCCAAAACTTGATCTTTTGATAAAGTTGTAATATTCATTAATAAAGATAAAACAATTGTTTGAATATCAGGTTTTTCAGTGTTCATTATGATGTCAACAAAAGACTCTAAAACATCTAAAGTTACACCATTATCATAAGCTTTATCACAAGCAATTTTGAATAATTCTACATTTGTTTCATAAGTCTTTTCATCTTCAGCATCTTCTTTGCTACCAAGAAGGTTATCAATACAATATTGATACATTTCATTTCTAGAAGCTGTTGATGTACCTGTGAAATCAATTTTGCTACTTTCACTAGATGATTCATAACCATCAGCCATAGCTTTTACCGTAAAATTAAAATCTCTTGTTATATCTTTAACTTGATAAGAATTAGTTTTTGTTATATATGATTCGCTGTTAATAGTTACTACATAAGATGTTGCGTTAGAAACAGCATCCCAAGTAATTAAACCAGTATCACTAATTTTAATGTTACTTGGAGTGTCTAAAGTTTTGTTTTCGGGATTACAACCAAATAAAACAAAGATTGTTAACAAAGCAACAAATAAACTTAATACTTTTTTCATTTTTTTATTTCTCCTTTTTTTATTTCACTTTCATTATACCAATTTTTTTTTAGATTGTAAAGGGAAAACAAAAATATTTATATTTTATTTACTTACATTTTAGTTATATTCAATTCTTTTAAGTGAATTTATTACACTTGTTTTAAAAATATGATATAATAGAATAAATACATATTAAAAAATAAGGAGGATTAATATGGCAGAAGATTTACGTCTATCTGAACAAGAAATAGTTCGCCGTAACAAAATGGAAGATTTAAGAAGTAAAGGGATTGATCCTTTTGGACAAAAATTCGAAAGAACTTCTAATTCTGGCTTACTTAAGGCTCAATACGGAGAATGTAGTAAAGAGGAATTAGATGAAAAACATATTACGGTATCAATTGCCGGAAGAATAATGAGTAAACGTCGTCAAGGTAAGATTGGCTTTATGCATATTCAAGATCGTGAAGGTCAAATTCAAATATTTATGAGAGCTGATGCTGTTAGCGAATTTGATTATGAACTTTTTAAAACTTCTGATATTGGTGATATTATCGGTATCGTTGGTGAAGTTATTAAAACACAAACAGGAGAATTATCTGTAAGAGCTAATAAATATGTTCATCTTTGTAAGGCATTACGTCCTCTTCCTGAAAAATTCCATGGATTACAAGACCGAGAAGAAGCTCGTAGAAGACGTTATGTTGATTTAATTATGAATGAAGAGACTCGTAAAATTGCCTTTATGCGTCCAAAGATTATTCGTGGTGTTCAAAAATATCTAGATTCAAGAGGATATATTGAAGTTGAAACTCCAGTACTAAACCCAATCTTAGGTGGTGCGGCTGCTCGTCCTTTCATTACTCATCATAATGCTTTAGATATGGATTTCTATTTAAGAATTGCCACGGAATTATATTTAAAAAGATTAATCGTGGGTGGAATGGAAGCTGTTTATGAAATTGGTAGATTATTCCGTAATGAAGGAATGGATGCTACTCATAACCCTGAATTTACTACTGTTGAAGCATATCTTGCCTATGGTGATTTAAGTGATATGATGGATCTTGCAGAAGGATTATTTGTCACTCTTGCTAAAGAAGTAGTAGGAAAAACTGAATTTACTTTTAATGGTCATGAAATTACTTTAAAGGCTCCATTTAAACGTGTTCATATGGTTGATGCTATTAAAGAAGTTACAGGCATTGATTTCTTTAAGATTACTGATGTTAATGAGGCTTTAGCTCTTGCTGAAAAGCATCATATTGAAGTACCTAAGCATGAACAAACTGTAGGTCATATTATTAATTTGTTCTTTGAAGAATACGTTGAAAAAACTTTAATTCAACCAACAATTCTTTATGGACATCCTGTGGAAATCAGTCCTTTAACTAAAAAGAATCCTAAAGATCCTCGATTTACAGATCGTTTTGAATTATTCATTGGTGAAAAAGAATTCGCTAATGCTTACACAGAATTAAATGATCCAATTGATCAAAAGGAACGTTTCTTAGAACAATTAAAGGAAAAAGATTTAGGAAATGAAGAAGCAAATGAAATGGATACAGATTTCGTTGAAGCACTAGAATATGGTATGCCACCTACTGGAGGAATCGGTATTGGTATTGACCGTCTTGTTATGCTTCTTACTGGCTGTGATACTATTCGTGATGTTTTACTTTTCCCTCATATGAAGAATAGACAACTTTAAAATAAATAGTCAATATCTAAAATTTTAGATATTGACTATTTTTATTTATTAAGTATTCCTAATCTTTTAGCAAGAAAATATGTGCCAAAAATAGGATCTGTTTTCTTTGTATATATATTAAATTTAAAGCCTTTGCTTTCTAAAGTTCTTACTAGTTCTTCTTTAGCTACTAATGCATTATTTATATATCCACCAATTAATCCTAAAACAAAATTATCTTTGATACCTAAGTGATTAGCACAATTAATAATGTCTTTTCCTAAAGATGCACCGGTTTCTTTTAACCATGAAATAGCCTCATTATCATTTTGTTTAGCCTGTTCAATAAAGAAACTAGCAAATGATGCAAGTTCAGTTTTCGTATGATTATAGATAAAATCATCCAAATCTCTAAAGTCTTTTAAATTAAAATGAGAAAAGAATTTTTTACTTAAATTAGATATATAATTATTTTCTTCATATTCTTTAATCATTTTAATTACATAATCTTTTGTACAACAATATCCAGAGCCTCTTTCCGTTAATAAATGCCCCCAACCACTTGTCATGAAAATATCTTTATTGTTCATGCCAACAACGGCAGCTCCCGTTCCTGAAATAGCTACAATACCTTTTTCATATTGATCTTCTAGAATCATATATAAAGCCATCATGGCATCATTAATCATTACAACTTCTGCATGGTAAGTATCGCGTAAATCTTTTTTATATTCTTCTACATGAGGAAAAATCGCAAAGGCTGATATGCCCATAATAATTCCTTTGATAAGATATTCATTGTTATTTTCTTTGATTACTTCATCAATTCCCAATCTTATATTTTTTCCAGCATCTTTGCTTACAGCATAACTTCCAACGCCATATTTTCTTTCAATTATAACTTTACCAAAACTATCTATTAAAGCGACGTTTGTCTTTGTTCCTCCAGCATCTACACCTATAATTGCTTCTTTCATTTTAATATAACTCCAATTCTTCAGCTATTAATTCAAAAACACTATAAACAGGGCGATAGGTATTAACTTTGGGTAAAACTGAGGATATATCACATTCTAGTCTTTGTTTTATATCTAAGGTTACTTCTTCTTTGTTAATCATTACTTTATCAATTAAATAAGCAGCATCATCTAGGGTTTTCTTTCTTTCGGGAGTTAAATATTCTTCTCCATCTAAATAGCCTTTTATGTCATCAATTAAAATTGAATAAACAATTAAATGTGCATACTTGTTTAGCGTGTTAATATCCTTGTCAAAATAATCTTCATAATATGTTTTAATTTCATTTAATGAATTAGATAAATAGCCATAACCAATATCAAATATATCTTCCATGTCGGGATCAATTTTAGCTTTATCCATGTGTTTTCTATATATATAGTCTAATACTTTTATACAATCTGATAGGCAAAGTAATACTTCCGAAGATGTTTCTTTTAGTTTCAAAATCAATTGTTCTTTCTCACCAATATAATTTCCATAATCTTCATAGATGTCCATTTCAAAATACCTCTTTTAATTTTTATATATATTATACTTTAATTTTTGTTATTTTTCAAAAGAAAAACGTAATTTTTAATAAATATTGGTTTTTCTGTGTTATACTTATATTAGATAATAAATTAGACTTTAAAAAGAAAGAAGGAATAATTATGTCTGATACTTTAGTAAAAGCTTTAGGTTTTAAGAATATGGCAAGACTATATGCAGTCACAACTACTGATGCTGTCAATAAAATTGGTGATCGTTTAAGCTACTATCCTAGTGCCCTTGATGCTCTTGGTCGTGTTTTGAGTATGGGGGCTATGATGGGCGGAACTTTAAAAGGTGATGAAACAGTTACTATTAAAATTGATGGAACTGGTCAGATTGGTCGTATTTTAGTTGATGCTGATGCTTCAGGACACATTAGAGGCTATGCCGAAAACCCTCATTGTCATTTTGAAAATAATAATGGAACACTAAATGTTAAAGATACCGTTGGTAGAAGTGGCACTATTACTGTTATTAAAGATTTAAAATTAAAGGAGCCTTTTACAGGGCTTTCTCCTATTATTAGCGGAGAACTTGCTGAAGATTTTGCCTATTATTATTCAATTAGTGAACAAATTCCTACTGCTATTTCTTTAGGGGTCTTAGTAGAACCATCTGGTCGGGCTGTTTGTTCAGGTGGATTCATGGTTCAACTTTTACCGAACACTAGTGATGAAGTAGCTTTGGAAATTGAAAACAAAGTGAAAGCTCTTCCTCCTGTAAGTGAAATGTTATCAAGTGGATATTCACCAAGTGATATTTTAAAAAATATTGCTAGTGATTGTGTTATTCTTGAAGAAACAGATGTTATTGAACAATGTACTTGTAGTAAAGAACGTTTTGGAAAAGGTATATTATCTTTAGGATCAAAAGAAATTAAAGAAATCATTGATACCGATGGCAAAGCAGATACTGTTTGTCATTTCTGTGGAAATAAGTATCACTTCGACAAAGAAGATCTTGAAAAATTATATCAAGAAGCATTAATTAAGGAGAAAAAATAACATGGAATTAAATTATAAATTATTAGAAAAGATTATTAATATTCCTAGTCCTACCGGTTTTTGTATGAATATAATTGCTTATTTAAGTGATTACTTAAAAGAACTAGGTTATGAATCTTATAAAAACAAAAAAGGAAATCTTATTGTAAGTGTAAAAGGTAAAGAGGAATATTGTGTAGGCTTAAGTGCTCATGTTGATACTTTAGGACTTATTGTAAGAAGTATTAATAGCGATGGTACTTTAAGGTTTTCACCTCTTGGAGGTCCTTTATTAAATACTTATAATGGTGAATATTGTAAAGTGTTTACGCGAAACAATAAAGTATATACGGGAACAGTACTTTCAACATCACCAGCTGTTCATGTTTTTAAAGATGCCTCTAACAAAGAAGCTAAGGAAGAAAATATGGCTATCCGTTTAGATGAAGTTGTTTATAAAAAGGATGATGTTAAAAAGTTGGGCATTGATAATGGTGATATTATTTCTATTGACCCTAAATTTGAGATTACTGAATCAGGTTTTGTTAAAACACGATTTCTAGATGATAAGGCTAGTGCCTTTCTTCTTTTAGAAGTCTTAAGATATTTAAAAGAAAATAATATAACTCCTAAATATTCATTAAAATTTATTTTTACAACTTATGAAGAAGTTGGACATGGATGTAGTAGTATTCCTAATATTGATGAATTGTTAGCTGTTGATATGGGATGCATCGGACTTGATTTAAGTTGTACTGAAGAAAATGTATCAATTTGTGTAAAAGATGGTTCTGGTCCTTATGATTACAATATGATTACTAATCTTGTAAATATAGCTAAAAAATTAAACATTGATTATGCTCTTGATGTATATCCATACTATTCTTCTGATGCTTCAGCTGCTCTAAGAGGTGGTAATGATATTAAATGTGCATTAATCGGTACAGGCGTTGCGGCAAGTCATGGTATGGAAAGAACACATATTCATGGTTTAATTAACACCTTTAAATTGATTTTAGGTTACTTAGATATATAAAATTTATTTTAGAAATTAAAAATGTCAAGAAATTATCTTGACATTTTTTAATTAAATTCTTTTAGTTTTTGACATAAAGTGGCTATTGGTAATCCCATTACATTATAATAGCTGCCCTCTAATTTGGATATATATTTAGCCGCATAACCTTGAATAGCATATGAGCCAGCTTTATCATAAACATTCTCATTTTTTAAATAATTTTTAATTTCTTCATCGCTTAAAGGAAGAAAGGTAACAAAGGTTGTTTCATAAAAAGTTTCTTGTTTATCTTTTGTAATGATACTAACACCAGTAACTACTTCATGAGTTTTATTTTGAAGAAGTTGTAACATTCGGATTGCATCCGCTTCTCCTTTAGGTTTACCTAAAATTTCATTATCAACTTTCACAATTGTATCAGCACCAATTACTAAATCATCACTATGATTTTTAAATACGTCCATAGCCTTTTGATAAGCTAGACTTTTAACTATTTCTTCTATTGATTTACTTCTATCGATTACTTCTATACATGATGAAGGGATTGTTTCATGCTGTATACCAACCAAATCCAATATTTCATTTCTTCTTGGAGATGATGATGCTAAAATTATTTTCATTGTTTTCTCCTTTTTATTAAGAGCCACCCCTTTTTAGGGGTGGCTCTTATTTTGTTTCTTCTTTTAGTAATTCATACATTAATGTTGCATCTTCTTTTTTTACACTTGTTTGTAAAGAAGTTACTTTAATTTCAATGACTTTTCTACCGAATGATATAGTTATTATATCACCCAAAGAAATTTCTTTTGAAGGCTTTGCAACTTTGCCGTTAACTAAAATACGTTCTGTTTCACTTGCTTCTTTAGCAAGAGTACGTCTTTTAATAATTCTTGATACTTTTAGATATTTATCTAATCTCATTATTAATTATCCTTATTATCACTATCTAATGAGTGATCTTCATTTAAGGAATGATCTTCAATTGTGGTATTAGTAGCATTTGAATCATTAGCAGGTGTTTCTGAAGAAGTTTGATTAGAATTAGCAGCTTCTTCTTCCGCTATTTTTTCATTTCTAATACGTTCTTCTTCGGCCATTTTAGCTTTCTTCTTTTCCCACCAAGCAAGTTTACCATTCTTTGTTAAATCTTCGATGTCTTCTCTAGTTAATGTTTCAACTTGAATCAAGTGTTCAGCAATTAAGTTTAACAAATCACGATTTTCATTAATGATGCGCTTTCCTTCTTCATAGCAATTATTAATAATCTTTCTAACTTCTTGATCGATTTCTAATGCTACTTGATCAGAGAAACGTTTTTCACTCATATAGTCACGACCAAGGAATGTTTGTTCACCAGCTTGTTCATATTGAACAGGTCCTAATGAACTCATACCATATTCTGTTACCATAGCTCTCGCAATGGCTGTAGCACGTTTGATATCATCATATGCACCATCAGATATTTCATTGAATACAATTTCTTCAGCGATTCTTCCACCTAAAAGGCTTGTAATATTCGCATTAAGAACAGTTTTTGTATGTGTAAATGTTTCTTCTTCAGGAGTCATTAAGTTATATCCACCAGCATCACCACGAGGAATAATCGTTACTTTTTGAACAACATTAGCATGAGGTAGTTTTAATCCAATAATAGCATGTCCAGCTTCATGGTATGCAACCATTCTCTTTTCTTGTTCAGTATATTTCTTACTCTTTTTAGCAGGTCCCATCATAACTCTATCAATAGCTTCATCAATGTGATAGATTTTTATTTCACGACAATTTTCTCTTGCGGCAAGTAAAGCAGCTTCATTCAATAAGTTTTCAAGATCAGCTCCACTAAATCCTGGAGTTCTTCTTGCGATATCATCTAAATTAACTCTTGGTGATAAACGTTTATTACGAGCATGTACTTTTAAGATTTCAGCACGAGCAGATATATCTGGATTACTTAAAGTAATTTGACGGTCAAAACGTCCAGGTCTTAATAAAGCAGGGTCAAGGATATCAACTCTATTAGTTGCTGCCATTACAATGATACCAGAATTTCCAGCAAATCCATCCATTTCTACTAATAATTGGTTCAAAGTTTGTTCTCTTTCATCATGACCACCACCAAGGCCTGTTCCTCTTTGTCGACCTACTGCATCAATTTCATCGATGAATATTATACATGGAGCATTTTGTTTTGCAATTTTGAACATATCACGAACTCTACTAGCACCAACACCGACAAACATTTCAACGAAGTCAGAACCGCTGATAGAATAGAAAGGAACATTAGCTTCACCGGCTACGGCTCTTGCTAATAAGGTTTTACCAGTACCAGGACTACCACATAATAAGATACCTTTAGGTATTCTTGCACCCATATCAAAATACTTAGCTGGATTTTTTAAGAAATCAACGATTTCTACCATTTCTTCTTTTTCTTCTTGTAATCCTGCTACATCTTTGAAGGTAACACCAGTCTTTTTAGCAAGACGTGCTCTACTCTTACTGAATTCAAATGCTTGAGCATTGCCAGAACCACTTGTTTTAAATAACATGATTACAACACCAATAACAAGTATTATTGGCAAAATCACGGATATTAGTGATAACCAGCTAAAAGTAGAAACAACACCTGGGGCTTCTAAAGTAAACTTTTGATCTTGGGTAGCACCAGGAAGAGATGCTAAAGAAGCAGCTTCCGTAATTAGTGATACTTCATCCCAAGTAATATAACCGGAGAATGTTTTAATTCCCGTTTCTTTTACGTACTCGGTTTTAAATGTACCTACTACTTTTACAATATTTTCATTTCCTGATCCACTTACACCTTGATAAGCAATAGCAGAAATGATAATGTTGGCTTTTAATTCTAAGTCTTTCTCATCAATTTTTCCATCGTTATTTACATCTGATGTACTTTGTTGATATAACATTTCTTTGATATCTAAATACGTTACTTCTTTATTTTTGCTTGTTCCTGATAATGCATATCTAACAACCGCAAAAATAATTAGAATAAATAACGCAAAGATAAAAATGTCACCAAATCCAAATTTTTTGGTTGGTTTATTTTTTATAATGGGCATATTATCCTCCTATTTACATTTTTTCATTTAATTATATAAAATGATTATTAACTAACTTTTAACCCAAGGATAGCTTTTACCTCAGATTTTTCAACTAATAGTAAAACTTGTTCTCTTTCAATAGTCGGTATTTTTTTATTTGTTAAAATATCGCTTATTTTTTGAGTATAGATTTTTTCTTGTCCTGTTTGTTTACATTTAGCCGTTCTTTTAATAGTATCTCCATTTTGTCTACTTCTTATTACAATTGGTAGATTATTTATATTATAACATAATTGTTTGTTCTTTGTTGTAAAATAACAAATATTTCTATCAACAGTTATTTTTTTCTCATTTGGTAATATGTATGTTCCTTCTTTTGTTATTTCTAAATAAAATGGGGGACAAAATATATCATTTTTTGTTAGATAGCATGTTCCATATTCTTTTATTACTGTAAGTGTATTAGTTATTTTTGTTATTATTTTATTTTTTTCATTTGTTAAAAGCTTCATTATTTCTTCTATTGCGGAGATTGATAAACCATGCTTTTTAGTTATTCTAAATAATATTTCTTTTTGTAAATAGTCTGATTTACTTTTTAAGCTAGCAATCGAAAAATAAATGGTAGTTTCATCATAGTTTTGAATTTCTTCTTTTATAAATGTCTGAATTTCCTTTTCTAATAAACTATTGGCACCTAGTAAAGAAGAACTATAGTAAGAAACAGCTTCATATAAATTAGGGTTTTCTTTTTCTAACAAAGGGACAATATTGTTTCTTATTCTATTTCTAAAGTGATTATTTTCTTTATTAGTCTCATCTTCAAAATATTTTATGTTATTTAATTTAGCATATACATATATATCTTTTTTACATACCTTTAAAAGGGGCCTATATATTATTATTCCCTCTTTGAAAGTTTCTTCTTCAATGCCCGCATAACCTTTTAATGATGAAGATTTTAAGAAACGCATAATGATTGTTTCTAGGTTATCATTGGCATGGTGAGCAAGTAAAATGTAAGAGGCATTATTCTTTTTAGCTATGGAAACAAAAAATTGATATCTTTTATTTCTTGCTTCTTCTTCAAAATTATTAGTTATTTTGTCTAAATGTTCCACATATAATTTAATATTTTCCATCTTAGCTATTTGTCTAATATATGTTTCTTCATCATTTGATTCTTTTCTCACGCCATGGTTTACATGGGCAATTATTATTTGTTCTTTTTTTAAAGCCTTTTTTGTTATATCTAATAATACACTTGAGTCAACACCAGTTGAACAAGCTATTACTACTTTATTATTCCCAATTTTATCTCTTAAATTATTTATAATCTTTTCCATGCTCTCACCTAGAAATAATTATACTAAATTATTTTACTTTTTTCAAGTTTAAAGAAATAAGGGAAAACCTTATTTCTTCATTTTTAATTTTTTAATTTTTAAAATGTTAGTATCAAAAGAAGATATATATTCATTTTCTTTAGCCTTGTCTATTAGTGATGCTTTAATTAAATCATCTAGTAAATTTGTATAAGATAAATTCTTTTTTTCATATAGGTAGAATGCTAATGAACCAGGTATTGTATTAATTTCATTTACATATATCTTTTTTAAATTTAAATCATAGATATAGTCAATTCTAATAACACCTTTAAAGTTTAAGTAGGTATAAATTTTTTTTGTGTATTCATAAATTTGGTTTTCTACTATTTTGTTTAAATGTGCTGGTATTATTCTTGATTGTTTCGAAGTATTTTTTAAGCCGCCATCTTCATATTTATCTGTAAATGTTAGATAAGGCGATGCCGTTCTTACTTCTTCTATTTGTGATAAATTTAGTTTATTACCTATTTTATAAATAGCACAATTATATTCTGTGAATTTTTCTTTTTTTTCTTCTACTAGTACTTTATCATCATACTTTAAAGCGTCTATTAAAGCATCTTTTAATTCACTAACATTATTTGCAACCTTTATGCCAATACTTGATCCTAAAGTCGCTGGTTTTATAATTAAAGGGTAGGCTAAATTTTTTTCTATTTTTGAAATTTCTTTGTCTGTTTTATCTCTTATTTCTTGATATCTTATCGTTGGAATAGCTAATTTTTTTAAAATATGTTTAGTAATAATTTTATCTTGAGCTATAGCGCTTGGTAAGATTCCTGCAGAAGGATAAGGAATTCCTAACATATTTAAATATCCTGAAAGACTTCCGTCTTCTACGCCTTTACCATGAACAATTGGGAACATACAATCTAATTTATGTTTTTTGGAAAAAGGAAATCTTTTTTGATAGTACACATCATTTTTTAATCTATAAACAACTACATTTGTTTTATCTTTAATTTTGTTATCCTGGTAGTTTTTTAATTCTTCATTATTTTTAGTTAAAATTAAATTGTTGTTTTTAGTTAGATAAAAGATTTTGACATTATACTTTCTCTTGTCTACCGCAAAATACGCTTGTAAGCCCGAAATTACCGAAATTTCGTGTTCTACGCTTCTTCCACCTATAATTATGCCTAGAGTTGTTAAACCGGATTTTTTCATTTTTTCACCTCTTTAAATAGTAATCTGGTAAATCGGATTCATAAAGAACCGTTAGGTCATGTTCATTTTGATATGTTGACACTAAATAGTCTTTAGCATCTTTAAAGGACGAAAACAAAAGATATTTAGTTTTATTTTTTTCTAATATTTTTATTAGTTCTTTTATTTCTTTATGATCTATCAATAAAACAAGATCAATTCCTTCTAAAGCTAAGGCTATTTTCTTGCTTAAAAAGCCTGCACTAGAACCCATTTCTACTAGACCTGGAGTTATAATAGCCTTTTTAGTATTATAGCTTTTTAAAAGATTAACAGCTGAAGAAAATCCTTCTACGTTAGAATTATAAGAATCATCGATGACATTTAAATTTAAACCATTATAGATTTCTTTTTTTATTTTTAGTCTATTATCGGGGTTTTCCATTTTTTCTATTTGAGCTTTAAATAAAGAATCGCTAATAATAAATCCTTCTTTATCAAGAATTCTTTTTACCGCATAAGCTAATAAAATATTATCAACATTATGAACGCCTTTTAATTTGGTTTCTATATCAAATAGAAATTTATCATGTTCATAAATAGAAAATTTTAAACCATCAATAGATGAACAAACATGGCGAGCATTAAAAATACCACAAGTGCCACCAACACCAACAACTTCTTTAATGTCATCTTTTGTTAATCCATCTAAAGGAAGACTATCATAGTTTAACACCAAAGATGAACTAGAAGAAAGAGATGTTGCTAATTCCCATTTAGTTTTTAAAACATTATCTATTGATTTAAACGTTTCTAAATGCTGATAACCAACTGATGTTATTACTCCCACATTTGGTCTTACCATTTTGGTGATTTCTTCGATGTCCCCTTTTCTTCTTGCCCCTGCTTCTACTATAAAAATTTGGGTAAGATATTTTAAATCATTGATTATTGTTTTGGTAATTCCTGCTCGTGTATTGTAAGATTTAGGTGTTGCAAGTACTAAATAGAAAGGTTTATAAATATTATAGATAATATTTTTTAATGTTGTTTTCCCATAACTACCCGTTATCTCAATAATAAAAGGATTAGATAATTTTAAAATATTTAAAGCTTTTCTTTGATACATTTTATTGATTAAATTTTCTAAAGGTAGAAGAATAACGGTAGTTAAAAATAAAACAAATGGTAAGAAAAAAATTTGTGCAATTAATAATAAAACTTTTTTAAAAATTATAAAGGATAAAAAATACAAGGCTAACGAAGTAATAATAATTCTTAATGACCTTTTCGTTATTTTTAATGGTTTTATAAAATTAATGGGAATAAAGAAAAAGACCATAAGGAAAATTGATACAAGGATATTTAAATAGTAATTATTTACAAGATAAAAAAAAGATAATAGAAAAACAAAGAAATAAATATTTTTTAAATAATAATATTTTAAATATTTAAAAATGCTTCTCACGTTATAACTTTCTTGTTGAAGAAAAGTTAGTAATATATATAAGTTTTTCAAATAAGGAAGTAACAAAATTATTAATATTTTCATTTGGTACCTTTCCCTTCCAATAAATAACTATTTAAAACTCTTTGTAGATAATCAAAATTATCTAAATAAACAAAATGTCCAGCATTAGGAACAATTACAAGTCCTGAAGATTTTATTTTTTTATGCATCAAATAAGCATCTTTTAAAGGTGTTACATTATCATTTTCACCCCATATAATTAAGGTTTCTACCTTTATCTTCTTTAAAGACTTTTTTTGATTATAATTAACAGCTAGTGATAACATTTTTTTATGTACTAAGGAGGCATTTTTATAATCATTACTACCTGATGTTGTTACTAAAGTATTATATTTCATAACTTGATGAGTTTTTTTATAATACCATTTTTTTAATTTATATTTTTTTATCTCTATTGTGTTAGATACATAATGATGTTTTATCCCCGCACTAGATAATAAAATAAGTTTTGAAATGTTATCATATCTACTTGCGTATTCTATTCCTACTCTTCCCCCATAGGAATGTCCTAAAATAATAGGATTTTTAATGTTTAAATCAGTAATAAAATTATTTAACATTTCGGCTAGAAAGGGAATACCTAAAGGTTTTATTGGTTCTTTAGAAAAACCAAACCCTGGAAAATCTAAAACATAAACCTTAAAATTTTTACAAAGAAAATTTACTAGCATTTCAACATCCAAATGACTACATCCCCAACCATGTAAAATGATGAATGGATCATTTTTTCCCTTAGTTAAATAATATAAGTTAATAGAATTTGTCTTGTAAATCAATAAATCAACTTCTTTCTATACAATATATGCGGCTTAATATATTTTTATAATATTCATTATTATTAAAATACACACATAGAATATTATACGAGGTAAAATTATGAAAAGTCATCTATATCCGTTTACTCCTTTATATCTACCATATAGCTTTAATGCCTTAGAACCTTTCATCAGCAAGGATGCACTTCAACTTAACTATGAATATTATTATAAGAACAATATTGATAAACTCAATAACCTAATAAAAAGTTATCCGACTTTAAAAATATATACATTAGAAGAAGGTTTATTTAATCAAATGATTCTACCTTCATTTTTAAGAAAGGAATATTTGTTTTACGCTGGAGGAATCTATAATTACGAATTATTTTTTGAAAATTTATCTTTATACCCAAAGATACTTCCTCATGGTAATTTTAAAGAAGCTATAAGGAAAAAGTTTGGAAACTTTGATACGCTCTTAAACCAATTAATAGCTCTTTCAAAAAGTGTCAATAACTATTCCTACCTTTTAGTTGTAAGTACTCAAAACAAAAACATTCACATCATGGGTACCAAAGATAATGATACTTCTGTTCCTTTTAATCTTTGTCCATTAATTGTTATTAACATTTGTGAACATATGTATTTTACTGACTACAAAGAGGATTTAACACAATATATTAAAAACATTTTCTCTTGTGTCAATTTTGATGTTGTAGAATCTCGATACAACAATTGTTTTTATAACAACTAACCAAAATAAAAATGATGTACTTCATAATACGAAATACATCATTTTTTTATCTAATTTTTATTTTATACAACGGTTATTTCAATAGATAAATTTTGATACCAAACTATTGCTGTTCCCTTTGATTTA
>CAKONV010000010.1 GCA_934098295.1 uncultured Bacilli bacterium
TCAAGTTTAAATATTTTCGTTTTACCTGTTTTAAATGAGGAATCGCCATATGTATATTCTATTGGTTTTAATCCTTTACTAGAAGTAAGGGTGCCATTTAAAGGAATTACATCCATCTCTTTTAATGTATTATGATTATAGTATATTACTCCACTTTGACTGTTTATGGTGTTCGTAAATAAGTATTTATATCCTTCATTATAGATTCCTTTGTAACTTTCTTTGGTGTGTTGATATTCTCCAATTCCCACATAAAGAATGTCAAATGGCATTTCAAGGTTGTTTGCTGCTTTTGTTACATTATTATTTTGATAAGTTCCTAGTGATAGCCTACTTACTGATTTTAATATGTTCGTTTGCATACTACTTTCATACAATATTTCATTAACAAAAAGATTCAAATTTGTTTTGTTATCACTAAGCTGTTCTAATTTTATACCTATTAAATTCCATTCTTTTATTCTTATTTTTGTGTTGTGCTTAATTGTTGTGTTACATATTAATTCTACTGTACCATCATTTGTTATTTTTAAACTTGCTAGTTCTTCCGTCTCATTTCCAAGCGATAAAATGTTAACCCTATTTTGTGTTGATAAAAGTTTATTTACTCTTACCCACATAAATATTTCTTTCCTTGTCTTAAAAGAATTATTCCATTCTTCTTTATTGAATATCGTATTTCCTACTGATTTTTCTATTCTTTTGGCATTTATACTATCTAAAGAATACATAAGAGTGGAAGAGTCTTTAGTAAATCTTAATATGTTTCTATTTAAATCAACATCTTTTACTATTTGAATGGTATTAAGAATTGGTTCTTCTCCGTATTTAAGATTTGCTTCCCCAAAGATAATATCTTCATTGAAACTATTTTCTAGTCTAGAAAAATAACCACTACTCTTATATTCGCTATATTCATAATCATAAACATAATTATAATTTAAAATCGCATCGTTTAGTTCAATTGATTTTTGTTGGATATTGCCTAAATTATCATAATCATTTCTAATGCTTATTTCATTAATTAATTCTTTCTTTGTTCTTTTACCTGCATAATCATATTCATATTCTGTTACGCCTGATGCGTCAATTCTTTTTATGATATTATCCGTTTCATCATAACTATAATCCGCAATAGTTGTTAGTTTGTCTTCCTTATCTTTATATTCTATTTTGTTTAATCTTAAAAGTCCATCATAACTAAAATTATAAGAAGATAGCGGATATTCTTTACTTTCTATCTTTCCACTATAAAAATTAGATTGTTTATAATAATTATATTTATTTAATATTTTGTTATTTAACTTTATTTCTTTAATGTTTCCCCAAAGATCATATGAATTATATTTATATTCACATTTGTTACTTAAAGATATTACTTTGATATTGTCTTTTTCATCATAACTGAATTCATGATCGATAATGGAAGTTTCAATATCATAACTTTTCTTTACTATATTATCTCTATTATCATATTTATAATGTTCAACTTCACCATTTGGATGATTTAATATTTTTATTCTGTTTTTATCATCATATTCATACCTTGTAATGTTGTTATCGTAATCTTTTTCTTGGACTATATTTCCTTTGGAATCATTTACTAATTCTTTTTCTAATGTTTTTCCATTTATAGTTGTAATTTTACTTTTCTTTAAGAAATTATTTTCATCATAAGAAAAATAATAATTATTCAAAGAAGAATCGGTTACTAATATAATATTGCCTAAATCATCATAGGTATATTCATATATTTCTCCCGTTTCGTTAGTTATTCTTTTTATTTTATTTTTCTTGTTATATTCTATACCTAAATTGTTTACACCACTTGCTACTTCCGCTAATGTTTTGTTTTCTGTAAATGAATAGTAATTCTCTAGTTCTCCTCGATATAAACCTATATCCGTTATTATAAACTCCGATTTCCCTAAATATTTTATACCGACCGTTATCTTATTATAAGAACTTTCCGTTACAATACTATTTATAACTTTTTCGTAATTATCGGGATTATTATTGATTTTAAAGCTATATGTTTTATTTTCAAGAATCGAGTAATCTATTTCCATATAGGCGTAACATATATCATTAAGCGTTAAATTTACTTTCTTAAAGAACGAAAATGATAGTTCTTCACCTGCTCCACCTGATAAGGCTATTTCTTGTTTTATTTCTTTTATTTTACTAAAATCACCCACTATTTTTAAGCCACTATTAAATATTTTATCTAATTGACCATTATTACTAATACCTACAACCATATCATTTTCATCTAAATCGGTTAAATTCCATTTGTCTTTATTTTGTTGGAATTTTCCATTTTTAATATAATTGTATCTTTGATATTTGTTGCCTACATTTAAAGAAAAACTTGAAAGTCTAACCTTAGACTTACCCTCTATTATGATTGATACTTTAATCGTTGAAACTTCACTTGTAACGTCTATTTCACTAAGTGTTATTTCTTCCCAAATATTCTTAACATCAAATGTTACTATGTTATCGGTATTATCTATCCTTACATTTACTTTTACTCTTCCTTCTCCTCTTACATAGCCTTGTAAATATAATTTATTATTACTATATTTATTAGTATAATTTATTGTTTGATAGATGCTAAGTTCATCTTCTGTATCATTTTCTATTCTAAGACCTGTTTTTCCATTATACCCAATACTATCATTTCTTATTTTATCTAAACCTAAAAAACTCTTTTCCCAAATAAAACTTTGATCAACTATATCTCCTTCAAAATCACCATTAAGTAGTATATTGTTTTCACTAATTTGTGCCCTACTCTCCATTACTGCTATTGCTTGCGCACCTATAGAATCATCATTGTATTTTGTGGAAATATTTCTTCCTTTATCATCAACTTTTAAATAACATCTTCCATGCCTATTGAAATAATAATTATTAACTCTTCTTAGGTTATTTGTTACTTCTGTTTTATTACCTTCTTTTTCTATGGTTATAAAGTTTGAATAACTATTAGTGTCTTTTAAAACATTCGTTACTTTTGTTAATACGCCATTAATGTATTCATATTCATAACCTATTTGCGTTTTATTATCATATGCTCCTATTAACTCATATGGATAACTATTATTATATTCATAAATTGCTTCTTCTTGAATCGTTTCTTCTCCTGCTTGATTATTGTTATCACAATATTCAAGTTTTTTAACTAATCGATAATTTGAAAAGGACTGATATGTAAACTTGATATATCTTTTATTATCATAATTTATTTCTTTAATATTCGAATAATCATCATATGTTATTGTTATTTTGTCTTCATCACTACTGATAATTGAAGTAACTTGATAACTTCCATTTCTTACGTAAGTAATAGTATATTTATCTAATATTATTTTTAATAAATATAATTCCTTTGTAACATCGTTTACAATATTTGGACATATAAATTCTAGTGCTGATACGTTCTTTTTTATTAATGAGAAATTTTCACCATTATTTAATATATAACTATAATCACTTATATTTACATATATATCATCATCACTATCAATTTCTAAATGATATTTTTCTTTGGCTTCTTCTTTCGTCATTTTTAAATATATATAAGAATCGTTTAGATAATTTATTAGCTCTATGTAGTCTCTAGTTCTTTTTATCTTGTATTCGTAGTCAGAAGTTCCATTTTGACCAAATGCTCCTTTGATTTTTCCATTATAACTAGCCTTTAAGCTGACAGGATTTTTCCCACTAGTTGTAATATCTAGAAAATTAAAAAATAAATCCTGAGTATAAAGATCAACCTTACCACTACCTACAAATCCTAAATCTTGACTAATTGTTTCATGAAGATAACTTTCATTTTTATTATTATATACTTCACCTATTAATACTTCCTTATTAGTGACGTTTTCTATGTTAATATCTATACTACCTTCTGAATAACATCTAATGGCAAAGCTAAGCGTAAAACCATTACTATTTTTATATTTACTAACAAGACTACTAATATCTACATCTACCTTGTTTGTTTCATCTTTTTTTAAGACAACAAAGCTAGAATATTGTTCATCTATATAACTACTAATCGTATTTTCATTTATGTAAGTTAAAGAATTTGTAGAAAGATGAAATAATCCTAGATATGCATCGTTTGTCATATCACTTAATACTACTTTAAAACTAGTTCTACCAAATGTATAATTACTTTCTATTCTTTCAAATGTAGCCTTTATACATAAGTATGTACATTTTTCTTCTGCTTTAACGATTTTTTTACGGACTATTAGAACACTTGGATTGGAGGATAAATTGTTGTATCTAATCGGCATTGTCTTTCTCCCTTATTTCTTTATTCACGATTTCTTTATCTAGATACATTTCTACTGACTTTGTATTGTTACAGAAAACTTTTCTATTTCCTCTGCCACTAATAAATATTACGTCACCTTCTTCAGATTCTTCAATCGCTTTTTTAATTGCTGCTTTTCTATTTTCTATAACTTCATAAGCGATTTTCCCTTTGATTTCATTTTCTTGACTACTTAATAGTTCACTTACATTTGAACTAGCGTAATCGTTAGTGGTAATATAAATTTTATCGGCATTTTTTATAAAATAACTATATGCCCATCTCATTGATTCATTTACATAGTTTTTAAAGTTTTCATCTTTATATTCACTTAGCCAACTATTAAATCCATTCCCAAATGATCCTGTAATTAATATTATATTATTAATTTTATTATTTTCTTTATACCTTTTTAAAATCTCTAAATGCGGTGTACAAGTTACTGATATAATTATTGTCCTACCATTGTATTTTATTACTTCATCCCTACCTGGTATTTTAATCTCTTCAAGAAGTTGATTGAACTTTGAATCTTCCATCTCTCCAAGGCTATCCAAAATCGCATATGCTAAAGTTATGTTTAAGGCATTAAATGGCATTATTAGATTTGTATGACATTCTACATCTTTTGTTTTTGTCTTTATATTAAAATTTAATCCTTCAAGACTATCAAATTCTTTTGTTCCTTGGTGTAACATATAATCTATTTTTTCATCTTCTACACCTTTTACTCTTGCTACATACTCTGATGATACTACCTTATATGGTTTATTATTTTGGCTAATTAATTCTTCTAATAATTCTTTTTCTGTTAACGTATAAATACATGTACAGTCATCTTCATCATCAAAAGTAAAAAATGATTTTTTTATATTTACATATTCTTCTTCAGTATAAGATAAGGTATTATGTTTTGGTACTATGTTTGTTAGAGCTCTAATACTAAATGGAATTCCTTCTATATACCCTTTTTCAATGGTTCTTTCATTTATTTCTAATATTAAATAATCAGCTCTTTCTTTTATTGCTCCATCTATAGCGTTAATTAATGATGTTTCATTAAATATTGGTATGTCAACTTCACTATTTTTATCATAATTGCTAATTTCTAAATCAATACCACAACTTGCAAATAATACACTCTTTAAGCCGATACTTTTCAAATACTCATGAACTATTAATGCTGTTGTAGTTTTTCCATTACTTCCTGTTATTCCAACGATTTTTAAATTTGTATTTTTTCTTTCCCTTTTTTCTATATATTCATCATGTGGAAACTGACTTTTTAATTCATTTAATTTTTGTTCTAATTTTAAAAAGTTACTCATATTCTTATTCTCCTGGCCCTGACGGTTTTATCATTGTTACATTTATATTAATCGATCCTATATATTTACTACAAGAATAATCCTTATAGATTAATAGTTTCACTACAAAATTTTTTGGTGTTCCAGGAGTTAAAATTACTCCATTTATATATATAGTTAAACTCATTTTATATTTATTATCTTCATCATTTGTTATTACACTGTTCACTTTTACATCTTTTTGTATAGCTCCATCATTTGTTGTACCTCTAAAGTATAATGGTTCATCTGAAATTATATAAAAACTTGGACTTTGAAATTGATGACCATATTCATCTACTGTTAAAGTAATGTTACTATTAGTTGCTTTTATATTACACCAATTTGCCTCATAAGTAGTATCTACATTTGGTACCAAAAGGGGAGCATCAACTCCTAAATGGTGCCAACTATATAACACTTTATAATATTTATAATCATTATCACTTTTAGTATTTGATATATCTATAAATGGTACTTCTAAAATACTGCCTGGCACTTGTTTAGTGTTATTTTCACTAAAATTTATGTTTACATATTTTAATACTGTAATTATTTTTGTGACATCCTTACCATCTATTTTTAAATTATCATTGTTTTCTGTCTCTTCTGTTATAAAATATAATATATCATTACTATACTCAGATAAATTATTGAATTCTTCTTTTGTCCCAATCCATGTTATTTGTTGCTTATTATTCATTTTTTGTTCCTTTCTTTTTTAATTCATCGTTTATATCATTTAATTAATTAAATGATGGAATTAAAAATAAAGATTAGTTTACCATAAAAAATAAATAATTTTTGATATGAATCTTTTAACATTTATTTCTTTTTCTCCTTTCCTAACTGCCTTTAAAAATGAAAAAACTTCTAAGAGATTTATCTTAGAAGTTATGTTAGTTATCTTTATTTTTTAAAACAATCACCCTAAGAATATATCTAATCATATTCTATCAATTGTTAAAGGTTATTGTCAAGAAAAGAGATAATTTATATTTTTTAAGTGAAAAGGATTTTTATAATAAAAACCAAGATGGATATAACTATACTAATTGCTGATCCAATAAGATACCATTTTAATAGTTTTTTGATTTTTCTTTAGAGTATTTTTTTATTTCGTTTTGCCAGAAACATGTAAAGATTAAACCTAGAATACCACCGAAAAGACCTATTAAAAATGATAATATACCTTTGTTACTTGTATAATCACTATTGTTTTTAGGTATATTGTAGGAAGAATTATTTACTAATGTTGCTGAAATGCTCATAGATGATCCAATTACTACTAGTAATGATCCTAATAACCTCACCCAATTATATTTTGATATTACATTGGAAAGTAGTGAGTATCCCTTGATGTATTCAACGTTTGAGTTATTTGTGATAGTGTTAGTTATGGAAGTTGCTACTAATATGGAAATAATATAAATAATAAAACCGACACTAATTAGTATTATTTCTAATGTTGGTTTTCTTTTTTCTTTCTTTAGATTGTTACAGATTAAATAACTAAAAGTGGCTATAAACCCAATACCAATAGTATTAAAAATTACTAATGGATAAGGCATTATAAAACTAGTAATGGAACTACCAAATAATTCTGCTAAAATGTTTTTTTGGTTTAAAATGATAATCAACATTTCTATATAATATACGATTAAATACCATGCTCCGGTTTTCATTAGAACCATGGAAGCTCTTTTCAATTTGTTAACTTTATCAGTGTTTGTATTAACATTCTCTTGCGTAGGAACAAATGTATCTTGTTCATCATTTGCCAAATAATCGATTGTTGTGTTAAAATAATTGGCTAATATTTTAATTTTATCCAAATTTGGTAAACATTGTCAGTTTCCCATTTTAATACAACTTGCCTAGATACTCCTAAATCAAGAGCCAGTTGTTCTTGAGAAATGTTTTTAGCTGTTCTAAGTTCATAAATCTTTTGTCCGATTGCCATATTTATTTTCTTCTTTCTAACTTTTTATTTGTGAGAAAATTATAACAAATTGTTAATGTCTTTACAACCTATTTTAACTTGAAGATTCTCAACTTGTAGTTGCATATTAAAATAGAACTTAAATATCAATAATATCTTTGTAATCGGTTATGTACATATCAGCTATTTTTTTCTTTTGTTCTTCGTCTTGACAAGTTTCTTCATATACAGCGACGCATTTAAAGCCAGCCTCTTTAGCTGTTTTTAGTGCCAATAATAAGTCTTCAAAAACAGCACATTCATTAACATTTAATTTTAATTTTTTAGCAGATGCTAAATATATATCGGGTTTTTCTTTTCCATGTTTAAATAGTGATACATCTAAAATAAAGTCAAAGTAATCATAGATACCATTATTTATTAAACATGATTTATAACAGTCTTCATCATTAGCTGTAGCAGCACAAAGGTGTATTCCTTCTTCTTTGGCATGTTTCAAAAATTCTTTTGCATAGGGTTTTAATTTAACTTCGTTTGCATAGTGACTAAGTACGGCATTTTTCCATTCTTTGATTATATCTTCTTTTTTCTCATTTGGAAAATAGTTATTAATAGTATAATCAGCAGCTTTATCTAGTCCCAAATGTCCTATTGCTTCTGCATAACCATCTGGTAGTTTTTTATTTCTTTTTAAAAAGAATTCCTTATCAACTTCATGCCAAATTGAACAAGAATCAAATAATGTACCATCTAAATCAAATATTATTCCTTTTATTATGTTTCCGTTTATTTTCATATTTATTATTATCTTTCTTTTTAATTTACTTTCTAATTATATCATATTGATTAAATTAAACCAAATTTTATGCCATTACTATTTTATTTTTTTCTTTATATTTAATTTGATAAAAAAAAGCACATTTATAAAATGCACTTTTTTATTAAATATTATTTTTTAATAATATATTGTATCAATCTTATTAAAGGTACCTTTATAATCAAAAGCAATTATTTTGTTGACTGTAAATAAATAATAATTATTGCCAATAAATACCATTCGGTTACTGTTTACAGCATCATAATATGTTGGTGATAAATTATCGATAGTTATTGTTTCTTTAATAGTTATTGGTATTTGATTACTTGGATTTATTTCAAATATTAGATATAAATTTTCACTAACATACTTTGTAGAAATACTACGTGTACGATTTGCTGCTAATCCAAATATATTATTAGTTAAATCAAACATAATACTTAAAGGATTAGAAAGAGCTGTTATATAATAGTATTCATATAAATTTTTTGTTCTTTGATTTTTTAGTATTAAAGGAGAACCTACTTCCTTAATATTATTTTTATCACTTACATCAAATAATGAAATTTTATATCCAATTGTTATATTATTTTCCACCTCATATCCGAAGCCAATCATATATTTATCCAAATATGGATGTTGATATACTGAATATCCTGGTCTTTCAAGTTCCGAAGTAATGTTAGGCTTTTTGGGATTTGATAAATCAATATAGTATAATGGATCCGTATTTACAAATGTTACGATGGTAGCTAAATCTTTGTTGAATCTAACTGATTTAACAAGTTCATTAGGTTTGCCAATTCCTTCTTTGATACTACTAATTTCTTTGTATTCATTTTTGGTTTTCTTATATATATACAAATGATTAAAAGTATTTCTTCCCTTGTATATTTCAAAAGAATTATCAATAGTCTTATAGTAATTATAACTTCCCGTTGTTACAAATCGTAAATATCCGTTGTATTCATCTAAGAAATATTGATTATTAATTTCTCCTGGGACTTTTATTGCCCCATCAAATGTTAATTCTTCACCAATATTTATAACAAATATTTGTGAGAAAGATCCATAATATCTATAGCCATCTTTTTCTATACTGTCATATTTATTTTTTACTAAATAGATGTTGTTTAAACTTACATATACAAAGTTAACAGTTGGGGTTAAAAAATAATAATCTTGATAACTTATTTTTTCTTTCAATTCAATGGTAAAAATAATTGAATACTTACATGCATATAATCCTGCTGATGGCAAATACCAAATTCTATTTAGGCTAGGAATAAATACATCATCATCTATATATACAATTGGTAATAGTGAGTCTACATTGTTGCATTCTGTGTAGTTATTAATTACATATAATTTATCATTGATTATTCTAGAAGATACATTATATCCTGGAATTAAAAAGTTTTTCTTTTCTTCGTAGTTTTCTTTATCATATATATTATACTCAGTGTAAACTTTATAATTAGAACGGGTACTAGTTTCTTCATCCTCATAATTTACTTTTGAAGTAATATTTACAACTAAGTATTTGCTGGTTATATATATATTCTTAACTTGTTTTTTTACATGTTTATAATATCTATAGCCTTCAATTTCTACTTCATCTGCGGTATCAATAAAAGAAATGGTTTTAACTATGGTAGCTTTATTATCTTTAACTTTTACAATTACTACTGAATTACTAGTCGCATAATATATTGTTTCCTTATCCACTTTAATAATATCTGCTTCTTCAACTTCAGCTACTTGGTTATTTGTAACATAATAATGATCATTGTTAAAACTGCCATTTGTTGCATCGCTATCATCAGGGGAAACGGGGACATCTTCTTCGACATTAGAACTATTTTCTTTGCCACCTAACAATTCTTTTAGTTCACTGATGTTTTTTACTCTTACTGCACTTTTGCTGCTTGTAACTAGGCTAGTACCAAAATCTTTATTTTGTTTTTTATTTATAAAATTAGCTGTTATAAATCCTAAACAAAATACTAGTAAAATCGTTAGGGTAACAAAACAAATTCTTTTTGCGTAGTATGAAAAAGTATTAACTCTTGTTTTATTTTCTTTATAATCTATTTTATCTTTAATATCATTGAAAGATAAATCATTCTTTACTAGATTATTATAATCTTTTTTAAATCTTCTTAAATTTCTTTTCATTCAGCTTTCTCCTCATAATATTTTTTAATTTTTTCAAGAGCTCTATAATATTTTGAAGTAATGGTATTAATGGAAATATTTTCTTCTTTAGCAATATCTATGAATTTATAATTATAAATTAACTTCATTACACATATGTTTAATTCATCTTCACTTAAGATTTCTTTGAAGTATTCAACAATATCATTCCAAGATTTATTATTATCTTGACTTTTATAAATTAATTCTTGGTCATAAATGATATTCTCTTTTTTCTTTTTTAAATGATTTAGTGATGCATTTTTAGCTGATGTAACTAAGTAATATTTAATGTTTTTGTTTAAATCAATTTCATCTAAGTGATTAAAAAAAGCCAAGAAGACATCATTAACTAGTTCTTTGGTATCTTCATAATTAATGACTGAGTGATATATTATATAAAATATTAAGTCTTTATATTTATTATAAACATCTTCTAAAATAGCTTCTTTTTCGCTTCTAGTCAACCTATTATTATTTATTATCTTTAAATTCATATTTCTCATCTTTCCATATCTTCACTAAATAAAACAAATTATTAGAGATTTTTTTTGCAAATATTTTCTTTATTTTATCATAATATTTTTTTAAGTTAAAAAAGAAGCATTATCTAAGTAATACTTCTTTGATTTTTTTAATTAAAAAGTCTATTAAACATACTAATATTATAATTAATATTAACCATGCTAGAATTAAATCATAATTACCATCACGATAATATATTAAACTATTACCTAAAGTATTTTCTATGGAAAATAGGTATTCACCCATAATCATCACCTTTATTCCTAAACCAAATGATTGAAGAATTGTCATTGTAACATAGGGCATAAAGAGAGGAAAATAGACTTTAGTGAATTTTAATATAGGGCCTTTTGGTAGCATTGCTAGTTCATCTTTTATTTCTTTATCAATATTATCAATAGCGGCTATTAATCCTTCTAGAATTATTGGATAAATGACTAAAAAACAAAGGATATAAACAGCCATGATGCGATTATTGAAGAATATAATCCATAAATAAACAGAAATAATTATAAAAGGTATAGCTTTCATAATATTAATAATTGGCCTTATAAACCAAATGATATTAGGAATAATAAAATAAATGAAACTAGTTATGGTTGCGATGACAATACAAACTATTAGAGTAATTATTATTCTAAAGAAACAAGTGAAAAGTTTAGAAAGTTCCGTTGGAGTGGTAATTATATTTATTAATCCTTTTCCTATACTATAAAAACTAGGGAATAAATAATCATCATTTTTTATGGTAGAAATTATTACCCAAATAAAGAAAACTAAAAATAATCCTAAAATTGAATATATATATTTCTTAGTAGAAGAAGTTTTCATCAGGAAGGTTTTCTCCCATTTGTTTTCCAAATCCTAAATCTTTCATTGTTTGTAAATAATACAAAACAGCTTCTTTATCAGATTCAAGTAATCCATAATGGCAATTAGGAATAGCTTTAGTTAAATCGGCTTCACCAATAGTTTTAAATGATTCATGAAGAAGAACAGCGAAAGTTGCACATTCACTAGGATTGTTGATAGCCTCCTTAATTGATGATGACATTTTTTCTAAAGCGGTTTTTATATGTTCTTTGTTTATTAATTCTTTTTTTACAAAGATTCCCGCTTGCGGATATGAAGAAGTTCCTGTCATTTCGGCATATACTTCTTGTAAATCGATTGTATATAGATCAAATTTTGATTTTAATTTTGTTAGTGATGGTTCAGCAGAAAGTACATAATCAGCTTTTGATGATGCTAATAAACTATTAGCTGATGTTACATCACTTACGTATGTTACTTTTATATCCAATTCTGGATTATTTTTTAATATTGATTTAAAAACAATATCAGGAGTTGAATTTTGTCCAAACACAACTACTTCTTTACCATTTAAATCATTTATAGAAGTAATTTGTTTTTTTGATGCTACATATAAGTTTCCCCAAACAAAAGTTTTGTATAAAATATAAGAACCATTTGTTTGATACATTTTAGCTCCAAGATTTATGGGAGCAACAATAAAATCATGACTTTTATTTGTAAATGCAGCTACTAGTCCTTCACTTCCCGAAACTATTTCAGCTTTTACATCGCTTGAGCTTGCGTATTTAGCCAGTGCAAGTGATGGTGTACCTGTCGGCATAATTATTGTAACGTCTTTAGAACTATCTACTACTATAACATCACAACTAGCAATGCCAATACTCATTATAAATAGTACTAATATTAAAATTATTTTTTTCATTGTTTTACCTCTTCTTAAAATATTTAATCATATTATTTGCAATAATATTATATCATTGTTATAATTAAAATGTTGTAACAAATGTTACATATAGGTGAAATATGAATTTAATAGATTTATTAACAAGTAGCGAATTATCTTTGGTGCAGTTTCAAAACTATAAAACTAATCAAGTAATTTTTAATGAAGGACAGTTATGTAATAAGATTGGTATAGTCATTGAGGGTGCTGTCAATGTTAATGTTATTACTTATAATGAAAAAGAAGAGACAATTAATTGCATAAAAAAAGATGGAATCTTTGGACATTTTCTTATTTTTACAAAAAAACCATATTATTTAGGAATCGGTATTGCTACAAGAAATACCAAAGTTGCATTTATTAATAAAAATAATTTATTATCACTTTTATCTATTAATAAATTATTTTTAAATAGTTATTTACAAATTATTTGTTCTGATGCTTTAGAAACTAAACAGCAAGCCAAACTTTTTGTTCATAAAAATTTAAGAGATCGAATTTTGTATTATTTTTCCAGTCATCATACTTCTAATGTTATTAATCTTACTTCGGTTACTATGCTTGCAAAAGAGTTATCAATTCCAAGGCCTTCACTTTCAAGAGAGCTTGCTAAAATGGAAAAAGATGGGTTGATAAAAAAATTTGGTAACACCATTTATATAAATTTAAAAGAGACTAAAAGTTAATTTTTAGTCTCTTTTTAAAATCCCATTATTAGGCATGTTGCATATCCTAATATCAAACTTGTAGCAATCATTACACCTAGTATAATAAAGTTTTCTTTAATAGCCTCTTTTTTCTTAAATAAGAATACTAATCCCAGACCGGCATTCATTACTAAGCCTGAAAGACAAGCTCCAAAGGAAATACCATTTAAAAGATATACCTCTGTTATTATTACGCTAGCAGCGCAATTAGGGATTACGCCTATTAATGTAGTTAATAGGGGAGCTATATATTTATTCGTTTGTAGAAATTTAACTAGTGTATCTTCACCAATTATATATATAATGGTCCCAAAAAGAATATTTATTATTAGCACATAAACAAATATTTTTAATGAATGAATTAAAGGATGTAATAAATGTTTATGAATGTTGCTTTCTTCTTTTGTATCTTCTATTTTATGATGACAGCAACCGATATGTACATCTTCTTCTAAGTGATGATTGCATGCATCCTTGTGTTCTAAAACATCATGTTTTGTTTTAGTATATATTAAATCTACCAAGAAACCAACAACAAAACCTGCAATTATTTTTATTAATAATAATGGTAAAATCATTAAAGCTTTCTTTCCTGATGAAATTAAAATTGGTAGGGCTTCATCCGAACAAGT
Organism: uncultured Bacilli bacterium; assembly: GCA_934098295.1. Classification (GTDB taxonomy): domain Bacteria; phylum Bacillota_I; class Bacilli_A; order ML615J-28; family CAG-313; genus UBA1737. The sequence goes on from CAKONV010000010.1 coordinate 14,255, forward strand.
TATAAATAAAGCAATTAATGTTCCCATTGTTATGTGGCGTTTTTGATATAAGTCGGAAGCTACTACTCCTAGTCCACATTGCGGAATAATTCCTAATAATGAACCGAAAAGTGGAGATAATCTATTTTTCTTTCCCAATATTCTCGCTATCGATCCTTCGATAAAACTAATTATTATATATAAAACAAAAGCAACTAAGAATACCTTTAAGCTATCTAATAATGCATCTAATAAAATGTCTAACATAATTATACTTCCTTTTCTTCTTTTTTAGCACATTCGCTACAAATGCCATAAAACACTACACGTCCAGGATCAACCAAAAAATGGTGTTCTTTCTCCACATGTTTTATGATGTCTTCGACATGCGAACATTCCATATGTTGTAATTTACCGCATTCTGTACAAACAAGGTGAAAATGTTCTTTGCATTTAGTTGTATTATCGATATATTGATAACAGGCTTTACTTCCTTCGCTAATAAAAAATTTTCTTACTTCCCCAGTACTTACTAAAACATCTAAATATCTATATAGGGTAGCTCTTGAAACATTAATTTTTTGAGCTGTTAATAAAAACAACATATCATCAGCAGTCATGTGTTTGTTTTTATTGTTTTTTAATAATTCGATTATTTGTATTTTTTGTTTAGTTATATATGTTTTTTGTTCCATTTTAATCACCTCAAAATAAAAATGAGACTCATTCTCAATTTATATTATACACTTTATTTTGTTTTTATTCAAGCAAATTGAAAAGTATTTTTATAAATTATTTGTGTTAACGTCTTGAATTTTTTTATACAATGTTATAAAATATATATGTATATAACAAGTTATAACAAAAATAAAAGAGCAAAGGAGAATTTGTTGTATGAAAAAAATTATTACTATTGGTCGTGAGTGTGGTAGTGGTGGTCACTCAATTGCTTTAAAACTTTCTAAAAAATTAGGAATACCATGTTACGATAAAGAAATCATTAGTATGGTAGCTGAAAAATGTAATGTTTCTAATAATTATGCGGAAACTGCTGGAGAACTACTTACTGGTGGTATTTTCTCACCATTCCTACATTTTAATGAACATGTATATCCATACTCTACTAATTCATTACAAAACCAAATAAATTCTACTCAAGTTGGTATAATTGAAGAATTAGCTAATAAAGGGGCTTGTATCATTGTTGGAAGGGGTGCCGATTATATTTTAAGGCATCGTGATGATGTTTTAAATGTTTTTATTGAAGCACCTATGAAATATAAAATAGAATTATCAAAAGAAAAACATAATTTAACTGAAAAAGATGCTAAAGCAATTCTTTTAAAAAGAGATAAAGAACGTTCAAAACATTATTATTTCTATACAGGACAAACTTGGGGAGATGCCAAGAATTATCATATTGTTTTAGATAGTAGCATGGGCGAAGAATTATGCGTTGATTTAATTGCCAAAGCATACAACGGAAACTAGTTATTTATTAACATACATAAGAAGGATTTTATGAAAAAGTAATACCCTTCTTATGTATGTTTTATTTTACGACTATAAGCCCATTTTATGCATTTTTTAAACTTTTATTATTTTTTTTATTAACTATTCATATTTAATAAATATTTAAAGTCAAAATGTTTAATTTATAAAAAAATATGATATAATATATTTATAAAGGAGGATTATTTTATGTACGCAAAGTGTGCTTGGAAAAAATATAATCAAAATGAACAATTAAAAGTATTTGCCTTTAATGAGGAATACAAAGATTTCCTATATAATGGAAAAACGGAAAGGTTATGCGTTAGTCAAGCTATCAAATTAGCCGAAGAAAAAGGATATGTAAATTTAAATAATGTAAAAACATTAAAAACTGGTGATAAAGTTTATGCTACAAATAAGGGAAAAAATGTTGCTTGTTTTATCATTGGTAAGAAAGATATTGAAGAAGGTTTAAGAGTTCTTGGTGCTCATATTGATTCACCTCGTCTTGATGTTAAACAAAATCCCGTTTATGAAAAAGATGGTTTTGCTTTATTAGACACTCATTACTATGGTGGCATTAAAAAATATCAATGGGTAACTATTCCACTTGCTATTCATGGTGTTGTATGTAAGAAAGATGGTACTACTGTCACAGTTGCAGTTGGTGATGATGAAAAAGACCCTGTACTTGGTATCACTGATTTATTAATTCATTTATCTGGAGATCAACTTCAAAAAACTGCTGCAAAAGTTATTGAAGGTGAAGCATTAGATCTATCTCTTGGTAGCATTCCTCTTGATGGGGAAGAAAAAAATGCTGTTAAAGCAAATATTTTAAAATTATTAAAAGATAAATATGACTTTGATGAAGAAGATTTCCTAAGTGCTGAACTAGAGATTGTTCCAGCTGGCAAAGCAAGAGACTATGGACTTGATAGAAGTATGGTTGCTGGTTATGGTCATGATGATAGAGTATGTGCTTATACTTCTCTAAGAGCTGTTTTAGATACTAATGAAACAGAATATACTGCTTGTGCAATTTTAGTTGATAAAGAAGAGATTGGATCTGTTGGTGCAACCGGTGCTCAATCAAAATGGTTTGAAAATATTATTGCTGAGTTAATTGCTAAACAAACTGAATATTCAGATCTAAAGTTAAGACATGCTATGACTAACACAATGATGCTTTCTAGTGATGTATCTGCAGGTTATGATCCTTTATATGCTTCTGTAAATGATGATAAAAACTCAGCATATTTAGGAAATGGTATTTGTTTTAATAAATACACAGGTGCTAGAGGTAAAAGTGGCTGTAATGATGCTATGCCTGAATACTTTGCTAAAATAAGAAAAGTAATGGATGAAGAAAATGTTTATTTCCAAACTGCTGAACTTGGTAAAGTTGATCAAGGCGGTGGTGGTACTATTGCTTATATTTTAGGAAATTACAATATGAATGTTATTGATGCTGGTATTGCCGTTTTAAATATGCATTCTCCTATGGAAGTTGTTTCTAAAGTTGATGTTTATGAAGCATATTTAGGTTATATTGCTTTTATTACTAAATTATAAAATAATTACTATAAAATATAAAAAATCAAGGATATCCTTGATTTTTTTATTTTTTATTGTTTTTAGACATATAGGTAACTGTTAATATAATGCCAATTAAATTGCAGCCAATAGATAATCCAATTAATAACCCACTACTAAAGGAAGCAAATGAACTTTTTTCATTTCCTGTAAAAAAAATATATACAAGATATAATAAATTACCTAATATAATTAATGATACACCTGACTTTAGTTCTTTCATAATTGTTATGTCTTTCTAATTTTAAAAAATATCAAAAAAATTATAACATATTTATTTAGTAGATTCCATTAAAAAATACCTATAAAATTAAATTATTGTTTTTAAAAAAAGTGATAATAGATTTTACTCTATTATCACTAATTTTTATTTTTATTTAGAAAAATATAATTTCCAAATATATGAAGAATAAGATGCATCATCTCCACAAATTAATTTTACATCGATAGCACCATCGTTAATACTATGTACAAAGTTAGCATAGCATAGGCCGTTTTCTTCATAGAATCCTTCAAGAATTGGAGCTTTTTCACTCTTGAATTCTAATTCTTTTAATGAATTACATCCATAGAATGCTTCAGCACCGATTGCTTTTAAGCTTTCAGGGAATACTACACGTTCGATAGTTTCATTGCCATAGAATGCTGAAGTTGCAACTTTCTTAACACCTTCTGGAATAACAATTTCTTTTGAATTATTATTAATTACAGCATATAATACTGTCATATCATAATTATATAAAATACCATCTACTAATTTAAAGCTTCTATTTGCTTTTTCAATTGAGATTTCTTTTACATTGTTACTTCCATAGAATACATCAGCATAGTCAAATTTAGTTGTTTTCTTTGATACAGATAAACTTGTTAATTTTTCACAATTATTAAATACTTGAACACCTAAATAACTTGTTGAATTTGTTAATACTACTTTTTCTAATCCTGAAGAAGCGAATGCAAAGTCACCAATTTCTTCAACACCAGTAAAGTCATAATTCTTTAAATTAGAAGTATCTGCAAAAGCATAGTGATAAATATATTTAACATTACTACCAGTAAATGATAAGATATTTGATGATCTAAATGCACTTTCACCGATTTCTGTTACTTCATTTGCTACTACTTTTGTTAAATAGATTGCTCCATAGAATGCATTAGTACCAATAGTTACAACACCTTTTGGTGCAAAGTATTCAGTTTTATTTAATCCCGCAGGGAATAAAACAACTTCACTACCATCTGCACTATAAACAACACCATCAACAGTCTTGTAATCACTATTATTAATTACAAATTTTTCTAATGATACACAACCAACAAATGCTGTAGCAACGTCAATTCCTTCAACACCTTCTGGAATTACCATGGATTTCAAATTTGTACAATATGCAAATGCACTTTCACCAAGTGATTCTAATGATTCACAAACATCTACATTCTCTAATTTTTCACAACCATAGAATGCCTCAGAACCGATTGTTGTTGCTAAGGAAATATTAGCATCTACTAATGAACTACAATTTTTGAATACAGAATCACCAACACTTTCAACGTTTTCTAATCCTTTTACATCAACAAGACTAGAACAATTTTCAAATGTACCATTACTGTGTGATTCAAGTGTAGTAACTTTATTTAAATCAATTGTAGCAAGGCTTGTACAATCTTTAAATGTTCCTTCACCAAGAGTAGTCCAACTACTAGGAAGAGTAACACTTGTTAATTTTTCACAATCATTAAACATATAATATGTTCCAGGTTCATCTGCAAACATTCCTGTTTCGCCTTTTAATTCTAATTCATCTGGTAAAACAACTGTAGTTAATTTCTTTGAACCTGTAAATGCATAAACACCAACAGTCTTTAATGCAGAAGTTCCTACGAAACTAGTAATACCAGTAGAGTTGAATGCTCTAATACCAACAGAAGTTACTTCACCATCATATACTAAATCAGCGTTAACTAATCCTTTCATCATTGCATCAGGGAATTCTGTGTATTTAGCAGGAATAGTAAGTTTTTGTAATTTTTCTTTAGTCATAATAGATGTACCGCTTGAAGCATTAATTGTTACTTGAATACCATTAACTAATCCTTCATCATCTTTTTGAATAGATACAGCTAAACTTACAGCACGAATTGCAGTTAATGTTGTACCAAAAGCAGCATCAGGTAGAGATTCTAATGTATCAGGTACTACTACTTCGCCATCATAATCCCAACCAGCAGGAGTAAACATCTTTGTATGATCTTTATTGTATAAGATACCATATTCACCATTTTCTAAGTATTCATTATCTTCACTTGCTGTGTATGATAATAATTTCATTGAATCACCACTTACTAAGCTTCCTACGCTTCCAAGATTACCATGGAATACAACTTTTTCAAGTTTAGGACACATACTAAATGTATAACCACCTAGAGATTCTACATTACCATAGAAATGTACTTCTTTTAATTTTGCAAAATCAGATAATGCATTAGAATCACGAACTTCTTGGAAGGAGCCCCAATCTTCAACTTGAGTTTCACCTAAAGTTCCGCAATCTCCATAGAAGTTTAATTCAACTAGATTTGAACATCCAGCTAAAGAGTTATCTCCAATTTTACCTACAGTACCATAGAAGTTTACTTTTTCTAAAGCAGGACATCCACTAAATGCTTCACGAAAGTTTTTAACGTTAGAATAAACAGTTACATTCTTTAAAGCAAGGTTATAAGATAATGTTGTTAATGATAGAGTTAAATATTGTTTTTCACCATCAACATCAGCTAGAGCAGGAAGAATTAAATCTTCAGCAGAAATACAGTAGCATAGAGAATTGAAGCCAATGTAAGACAATTTTGTCTTGCTAAAGTCAAGACTCTTAAGATCTGTACAACCAGTAATTGATTCATCACCAATACTTTCAAGAGTGCTTGGGAAATCAATTTCTGTTAATTTTCTTGCAAAACGACAAACATTATTACCAATGATTGTAACACCTTCTGGAATTACTAATTTTGTTATTGATTTATCAGCAGAGAAAACACCATTACCAATAACTGTAACACCATCTGGAATTACTACAGTACCACCATCACCATTATAATAGCATAATACACCATTGTTAATTACAAATTCTTCGCCCGTATTTTCGTATTTACTTACATCAATGATATCATCATTTGGTTTTTTACCATTAACTTTAGATGAAGAAACAGCACTTATAGAAGATGTATGTGAATCTTTTGTATTATTTACAGTTCCATCTTTAGAAGTTTCAGCATCTTTCTTGTTTTCTAAATATTGAGAATATTCATCAATTACATAAAGTGATTCATTACCTGCATAGTCTTCAACACTAATTGCTAAAGTACCATTGTATAATTTTTCTTCGAAGTCAGTAATATCAAATGTTACTTCGCTACTTCCACCACGTTCTTCATCATAAATTGGATATGCATAGTTGCTTACTGATTCATAATCACCATCAGCAGTTGATGTACCAATACCGAAGCAAGCTAAGAATTGATTATCATATAATTTTAATTTTAAGATTGTACGTCCATCTACTTCTTCAACTTTTGCTTCTTCTAATACTGGAGCTTCATAGTCCAAGCATAGAGATATTTCTTGAGTTGATTTAGTTTGATATAAATCATCTAATACAGCGTTAATACGTAGTGTTAATTCTTGGTTATTACCAACTAGATATTCAGGAATATTTACTCTTAATTCATGAGTTTGTGAAGCAATGCTATCACCATTTAAATATGTTTTACCAATGTTATATCCATAAGCAGTATAATAAACGGTACCAGAATACTTATCAACAATTTCATAATATAATTCTTTTACACTACGTAGTAGAGAAACATTAACAGCATATAATTCACTATTGATATCATAACCAAAAGCAATCTTTTCATCGTTGATTAGTGGTTCTTCATATCCTTCTGGAAGAGCATATTTATTATAAGCACCTAAGATAAATGGATTTGCAAAAGGACCAGAATAGATTAATCCCATTAAATATGTAGGATAAATTTCAAAATCTTCATCTGAATAATAACTTTCATCAAATACTGGAGCTTCATTCCATCCGCCATAGAAAGAAAGGAATGGAATACTTAAGTTAACATCTTCATGTGCATATAGTTTAACATAACCTTCAACATACATACCATTTGCAAATGTTGAATCTAAATAATTTTTATCATTTTCACTTAGAGTAACTTTAACTGTAACTTTAGCAGTAGATGCACCAGCAACTGTTAAAGTAGTTCCTGATAATACTCCACCACTTACTTCATAAACAGTGCTTGGAGATAATAAATATCCTTTTTCTAAAGTTCTTCCATCTTTAGCTTGTTCTGTCATTACAACAGCTTCTAAATCATAATTTAAAGTATTAGCAGAAGTATTTACAACATTAAATGTCATTTTGTAAACACCACTACGAGTAGGATCATCACCAAGTTCTAATTTTGCTTTTGTAGAACCATCTACTTTTAAGTAAGCGTTAGCAGCTAAAGCAGCTTTTAGATTAGCAATACCAGCTCCTTGTTTACGAGGAGTTATTGGAGTTCCACTTTCATCAGTTGTTACAAATGCAGTTGACATAACTATTTCATTTGTTAATTCAGCAATTTCAGCGTTTGTATAGTTTGGATACTTATTCTTTAAATCAGCCTTTACAACACTAACTAAACCAGCTAAGTTTGGAGTAGCCATTGAAGTACCACTCATATATCCATAACCAATAGTATCTGTTTCTGAATATTGAAGTGGTAATGTTGAGTATACATTAACACCAGGAGCAGATATTTCTGGTTTTAAAGATAATGATGGAGTTGGGCCTAAAGAAGAGAAACTTGCCATTTGATAATATAAATAATCTTTAGCAAAAGTAATTGTTCCTTTTTCACCTAAAACCGCAGCGCCTTTACTATTAATACAAGCTACAGGAATTGAAACATTATCAACTAATGCTGCAATTCTAGATTCTTCATAGTTAGCAATAATTATACCAGCAGCACCTAAAGATGCAGCAATTTGAGCCTTTTCACCGAAACTAATATCACCACGTTCTACAACTACAAATTTGCCTTTAACATCAATACCTTCATAAGTATCTTGTGTTCCTTTACCAGGTACTTTTACATATTCAACAACAGCTTTTTTACCACTGAAAGGTAAATATTCATAGAAAGGTAATGTTTCTTGTGTAGTTTGGCTTTTACCCATTGTGAATTCAACATTCATACCATCAGTTTCAAAATAATTACTTACATCGCCATAAGAAGCAGCAACTGATAAGTTTCCAGGATATGTTGAAGGAGAACCAACTAAACCATTATCTGGATTACTAGTGCTACTCATTCCATCCTCACTAGCATCACCTGCTTCACCTTCATTACCAGCAGCTGTACATACAGTTACACCGATTCTAGCAAGTAAATTATATACCTCATAGATATCTTCTCTACCTTCTTCACCTTCAGTGAAACCATTTGTTGAACCTAGTGACATATTTAATACATCAACACCAAGTAATGCAGCATCACAAAGTGCAGCCATAATATCTACATCTTTTGCTCCAGGAACACTATCACCAAAAACTTTAAAGAAAGCAACTTGTGCATTAGGAATTACACCCTTTACTTTTTTATCATTACCAGCAATAATACCTGTAACGTGAGTTCCATGAGCACCATGATCATAATAGTTCAAAGACATGTATCCAGGTCTTACATCTGTATCTTGATCAGCATAGTCATATTGGAAAGGAACTTTTGAACTAATGTATAATTCTGAAGCATCACTTGCCGTTTTTGAAGCTTCTAGACTAGAAAAAGTTTTTTCAATAATTTCTTTAGTTAAAACTTCTTTTGTTTCAGATTGGAATGCTTGATGATCATAATCTAAAGCACTATCTAAAACACCAACGACAATACCAGTACCATCATAATTTGAATCATTGTTATAAATAGCGCTTGAAGAAGCTAATAATTCATCATATGATACTTCTTTTGGAGCAGAGTATGTATTAGATAAAGCTACGTTTTTAACAAATTTATAGTTTCTAATTGTATCTAAACATTGATATTCAACTAGAACACTAACACCACTAAGTACAGAAGTATAAGTATCTTTTAAAGTATACTTAATATTATCTGCTTTTAATTTGTTTTCTAATTGATTTTTATAGTTGTTAATATTAGAGGTTACATTTTTACCAGCAGCTGTTTCAGCAAATTCTGCTAATGTACCTTTAAAACTACTTGAAAGATAAGCTTCTGCTAAATTCTTTGTATCAAAGCTTACAACACCATAAACATCAGCTGTTGCACTGATTCCGTTAGAACCAGTTGTAATGTTATTGTTATTAAGTTTTATGTTACTCATTTTAGCATTATTAACTTTTGTAAATGACAATACTTTTACATTACTTGAATTAGAAGTATTTGTAGTTATAAAGCAAGAAGTTAAAAATAAGCCCATTACCGCAAATAAACAAATCGAGGTTACTAATTTAAAAAGTCTATTTAATCTCATATTTTTTTCCTCCTCTTATGCATACATCATAATTGTATCAAGTACTTGATTTTCATAATTTTCCATAGCATTTTCATATGCTGCTGTAACATCATCATATGTAGTGGCATTAAGAATTGAATCATAGTATGATTGCATTAATTCATCAAGTGCTTCATAAATTTGTTCTGAGAATCCTGTTCCTTCAATGAATTCTTGTAAATCTAAAATTAGTTCATCATAAGCAGCTTTAAGATTTTTAACACATTCTTCTTTGTATGGTTTTAAAATTAAATCATCAGCTTCTTTTGTACTAACTTTATTCATTTTTTCATAAACATTACTTAAATATGTTTCTTTATCTACACCTTCAGTTAGATTTCTTAATTCATTAGCAGCTTCTAGATATATTGCTTCTATTTCTTGCCAACGATTACTATAATAATTATCTTTTCCTAAAGATGTATAATAAGCTCTAATCTCTAAAATTATAGATACATATACGCATTTATTATTTTCTAGGAGTGAACTTACTTTTTCATCATAACTTAAATATACATCCATTACTTCAGTTTGGTATAAAGCTTCATTAATAGCTGTTTCAAATTCTTCTACTAACTTTTCTAATGCTTTTAAACTTTCATCAGAATATAATTCTCTTTCAACAGCACTTAATTTATAGCTCATAGCATTTTCTTTTGTGATTCTTAAATAATTAGCAATTACAATGTCTTGTTCTTTTGTTGTAACATTATTCATTTTAACAAGTGTATCATGATAGATTTGTACGATTGTTGGTGCACCACCTTCGTAGTTATTAACATCATTAACACCATTTTGATAATATTCAACTAACTTTTTCCAATCTTTTTCAAGATAATCTTCTTCTTGATAATTTTCAATGCTTTCTTCTAAAAGAGTAATATAGTCTTTTTCTTTACTAATTGTTTCATAGAAATCAGTTACTAATTCTTTTACTTCTTCTACGGTTTTAGCATCTTCTACATAGTCACATAAATCTAAGTATGCTTCTTTAATATTTTCAATTGAAGATGCAGGATATAAGTCAAGAGTACATTTTTCTTCAATATAAGATCCTAATGATTTAACACTCTCTAAGATACCTGCTAAAGTATAATCAAATCTTGCAACGATTACTGTATCGCTATAAACTGGTGTATTAAAATCATATTCTTGATTATCAACATACCAACCAACAAATACAAAACCTTCTTCAGCAACTGGATCATTTGGTTTTACCGCATGTTCTCCATAATGCACAGTTTGATCTTTTTCATCCACGCCTTCAAAAGATACAGTTAAATATTTCTTTTCAACAACTTCGTATTCAGCCTTAACTGTTAATCCATAATAACTAACAGTAAGAACTTTTTTACCAACTGTTCTTGTATCAAAACCAGAAACCATTTTTTCAGTTACGGTTGCTTTATGACTAGAACCATTGGAATAGATTGCGTTAATTTTCAAATTTTCAAAGTTGTAGTCTTCACCAACTTCAAAGATTGCCGGGAATTCATTAACGAACTCTATCTTCTCTAATGTTGATCTTGTACAAGCCGTCAAAAACATACACATTACAAGACAAACAATAAAGTATTTTATTTTCTTCATCTTTATATTTACCTCCACTTTAAATATTCAAAAATGATTATTATCATAATTTGACAAAAATATTATAAACCTTTAAATAAAAATAGTTTATATTATTGCTCAATCATACTGGTGTAAACGGTCACATTGAAGTTTTTTCAAAAATTTGATTTTGATTTTTTCATACTTTTATATACGTAAAATTATTTTTTTATATCATAAAAAGGAAGCTTTTTAAGGCTTCCTTAATATTCTAAAAACTTATTTATTTGTTTCTTGATCTTGATATTGTAAACGATATAAGTTGTAATAATAGCCACGTTTTTTTAGTAAATCTTGATGATTTCCTTGTTCAACGATTTGACCTTTTTGTAAACAAATAATATTATCAGCATGTTGAATTGTTGAAAGACGATGAGCTACTATTAACATTGTTCCAATATTCATCATTTTAAGAAGAGACTGTTGAATCAATTGTTCCGTTTCCGTATCGATATTGGCAGTTGCTTCATCAAGGATCAAGATTTGAGGTTTATGTACTACTGTTCTTGCGAATGACAATAATTGCCTTTGACCGCTAGAGAAGTTATTTCCTCCTTCTAATACTTGTTCTTCTAATCCTTTTGGTAATTTATTAATAAATTGATCAGCATTAACATATTTGCAAGCCTCAATTACTTCTTCATCGCTAATAGTGTCATCCCTTAAGTTTATGTTACTTCTTATTGAACCAGAAAACAAGAATACATCTTGAAGCATTTGTCCAATGCCTTTTCTTAAACTCTTAATTTTGATATCTCTTATATCTTTACCATCAATTAAAATTTGACCTTTTTGAATATCATAGTTACGAACAATTAATTGCAATATTGTTGTTTTTCCTGCTCCTGTTGCACCAACAAAAGCAACTACTTGTTTAGGTCTAATATGGAAAGATACATCTTTTAAAATCCACTCTTCATCTTTATAAGCAAACCAAACATTTTTAAATTCAATATCGCCTTCAAAATGTTCGATTTCTAAAGCACCTTCTTTATCTCTAAAATCAGGCTTTATATCTAATAAATTATATAATCTTTCACAAGAAGTAAAAGCTTTTTGCAAAGCATTTAATTGGTCAGCTAAGTTTTGAATTGGATTAAAGAATTTACTAACTAAAGAATAGAAAATTTGGATAATTCCAATTACTGATAATGTAACTACTGAACTTAGTAACGGATTACATACGATACCATCTTTGATACAAAAATATGTACCAAATCCGAATACACAAGCAAGAGCAGAATAGAATAATAAAGTTATAAATGGTCTATAAACAGAGAATATTTTTACATCATTTTTACGGGAATTAATAATATCTTCGTTTAAACGATTAAACTCTTGTTCTTTTTGCTTTTCTTGATTAAATATTTGAGTAATTTTCATTCCAGAAATATTTTCATTTAGAAAAGCATTCATGACAGAGAAACTTTTTCTAACCTTACGATAATTTTTTCTAGACAAACTTCTAAAGATAACTGAACTTACTAAAATTAAAGGTAAGAAACATAATAAAATTGTTGAAATACGCCAGTCAATTAAATACATTACAACTATTACACCAATTAACATAATTACATTTTTAATTAATTGGACAATTGTATTTGTAAATAAATCGCTTAAGGCGTTAGTATCTGATGTTACTCTTGTAACTAAAGAACCAACTGGAATCTCATTTATCTGAGAAATTGACATATTATCGATATGTTCAAAAACCATCATTCTTAAATCATAAATTATACTTTGTCCAATTTTTTGTAAGGACATTGTTGTAACATATATAAAAATTGTATTAACTAAATTAACTACTAAGGCTACAAGACAAATAATAAATACTTCTCTCATATCTGATATATCAATATTACCGTTTTTAAATTTTTCAACAATTACTCCTAGAGAGCTTGTTACAAAGCCCGGTAAGATTGTTGCGGCAAGATCAATAAATATCATTGTTATCATTAAAATCAAAACAATTAATAATTTCCAACTATATGGTTTAATATACTTCCATGTTCTTTTAATTATTTCACGATCGGTCATATGACGATCATTTTTTTCATAAATATGATGTGCCATTTTATTTACCCTCCATTTCTTCTTCTAAAGATTGGAGTTCAACCATTTTTGCGTATGTCTTGGAATTTTTTAAACATTCTTCATGACTACCAAATGCTTCAACGCAACCATCATTTAAAACTAGAATTTTATCTAGTGACATAACTGTTGATACTCTTGAAGCAATCAATATTGTTGTTTTTCCTGCTCTTTGAGTTTTAATATTATTTATAATTGTTTCTTCTGTTTTCACGTCAACGGCGCTCACAGAATCATCTAAAACTAAAATTGTTGGATCTTTGATAATAGCTCTAGCAATAGATATTCTTTGTTTTTGTCCACCAGAAAGTGATACACCTTTTTCACCAATTAGGGTTTGATATTTGTCTTTAAATTCTTCAATATTATCATTTACGGCTGCGAAAGTAGCAGCTTCTTTTACTTTTTCATCACTTAAAGAAGGATTAGAAAAAGCTATGTTAGATCTAATAGTATCTGAGAATAAGAAGTTATCTTGAGGACAATAACCAATATTTTCTCTTACATCTTTAATTGGTAGATGCATAATATCGTGTCCATCAATGAATAATGTATTTTCTTTTACATTGTATAATCTAAATAACATATTAACTAGTGTCGATTTACCACAACCTATTTTACCAACAATTCCAATCGTTTCTCCAGCTTTAATTTTAAAGTTAATATCCTTTAGTACTAAACTATCCGGAGCATCGGGATATGCAAAGTCAAAATTTTTAAATTCAATTTCACCTTTATAAGTTTCAAGTTTATCAATTACATCATCAAATACTTCTACTTTTTCATCAAGAATATTAGAAATTCTTTTCAAAGAAGTTCTAGCTCTTGCTACAAGATTGATTGTTCCTGCAAGTGCAAATACTGGCCAAATTAATGTATCCGCAAATCCAACAAAAGTAACAAGTTGTCCAAGGGTAATGCCATCATCACCTTTAGATTTAACATTAAGGTAAACTAAGTAACTACCACCTAGCATGATAATTCCAAATACTAAATATATTAAAGCATCAAAAACTACATCTAGTATGCAACTAGTTCTCGCAAAATTTATGTTCGTATTTTTATTGTTATTTGCTTCTTTAGAAAATTGTTTTAATTCTTTCTTTTCTTTTACAAAAGCTTTAATAACTCTTATTCCCGTAAAATTTTCTTGAGCGAAATCACTCATATCTTCAAAGGCTTTTTGTCTTCTTTCATATTTCTTTTCCATAAGTTTATCAACGAAAAAAGCACATACACCAAGTAATAATAGAGGTATTAATAAAATTGCCGTAAGAACTGGTTGAAGTCTAAACATTTTTATAAGTGATATAACTAGCAAAAAGATTCCATCAACAAGTTGAACAATTCCAAATCCAAAGGCTTCTTCTAATGTTTCCAAATCGTTTGAGAAATAAGAAAGAACTGCTCCCGTTTTGTTAGTTTTATAATATCTTTGAGTTAGAATACATGTCTTTTTAAACATATCTGTTCTTAAATCTGACTGAACTCTAATTGATTCTCCAAATATACATCTTCTCCATACGAAACGTCCTATAAACATTCCCACACCAACTAAGGCAATTAGTATTACTTCTTTAATTAAAAATTTGTAATTGCCAATTGAAATGCCGCCATCTGTTACACTATCTACTATGCTTCCTGTGATTTGAGGAATAAACAATTGAATATAATCTACAAATATTAGTGATAGAATACCAAAAAAGAAATACCAAAAATATTTTTTATAAAATTTATTAACATGTTTGCCAAATATCATAGTAAATTTTATACCTCCTTTTGATAACATTAGCTACTATTATACACCTTTTCTACATAAATTACTAGATTATTACTTTTTTATGTTTTTTCTTATTTTTTGTTTTTTTCTTTTTGAAAAATTATATTTATTTTATTTTCTTAAAAAGAAATTTTTAAGAAAATAAAAAATTAAGGCAGCATTATTTTTGCTGCCTTTTTATATATTATTTTTTACGTGGGAATCTTTCTCTAGCTGCATATGTTGTATGTAATAATTCATGAGCTTTATGAGAATTAGGTTCTCCTAAGAAATTTTCATATAGTTCTTTAATTTGTTTATTGTTATGTGATTGGCGTAGGGTTAAACGTTCATCTTCACTATACAAAGCATTAGCACGTTTTTGTCTATAAGTATCAAGAATATCTAAATCTTCATTAGGTAAGAAACAAGGTTTAACATATGGTTGACCACCACCATTAATACATCCACCAGGACATCCCATGATTTCAATAAATGTATATGGACTCTTACCTTCATTGATTTGATCTAATAATACTTTAGCATTACGCATTCCTGAAGCTACTGCTACTTTTATTTCTTGATTATTAATTGTGATTGAAGCTTCTTTTAATCCTTCAAGACCTCTTACTTGTTCGAATTTTATTCCTTCATGTTCTTTGCCTGTAAGAACAAAATAAGCAGTTCTTAAAGCAGCTTCCATAACACCACCTGTTACACCAAATATTACACCAGCACCAGAATATTCGCCCATGATGTCTTGGTCAAACTCTTCATCAGGAAGTTTTGTAAAGTTGATACCACTACGTTTAATTAATTTTGCTAATTCACGAGTAGTTAAAACAGCATCAACATCTTTTATACCATCTTTTTGTAATTGTGGACGTTCTTTTTCTTGTTTTTTGGCTGTACAAGGCATAATTGATACTACAAACATATCTTTAGGATCAATATTGTTTTTAATAGCATAGTATGATTTCAAGATAGCACCTTGCATTTGATGAGGTGATTTACAACTTGATAAATGATCTAGGAGGTTAGGATAATAATATTCTGCGTAGTTTACCCATCCTGGTGAACATGATGTAATCATTGGTAAAACACCAGCATTTTTTATACGTCCTAATAATTCTGTTGCTTCTTCCATAATGGTAAGATCGGCTGCAAAGTCAGTATCATATACTTTCTTAAATCCTAATCTTCTTAAAGATGCTACCATTTTTCCTGTAACAGCTGTACCAATTGGAAGACCAAACTCTTCTCCTAAAGCTGCTCTTACAGCTGGAGCTGTTTGAACAACTACATATTTACCTTGTCGCATAGCTTCATCAACTTTGGCTATTTCACTTTTTTCCATTAACGCACCCGTTGGACATACATTAACGCATTGGCCACAAAGAATACATGGGCTTTCACCAAAACTACGATTTTCAGCTGGAGCTACAATAGTATTGAAACCACGCTTTTCGAATCCTAAAATACCTGTTCCATGAGCAGCTTTGCATCTTTCAATGCAACGTCCACAAAGAATACATTTAGAAGTATCACGAACAATTGATGGTGTTAATTCATCGATTGTTGTAGGTGTTTTTACCCCAAGGAATTTGTCTTCTCTTGCACCAGTTATTTGAGCTACATGTAATAGTTCACAAGCACCATTTTTATCACATTGTTGACATTTAAATGAGTGATTAGATAATAGTAATTCAACACTAATACGACGAGCATTTACAGCTTTTGGTGAAGAAATTTTAATTTCCATTCCTTCTGAAATTGGATATACACAAGATGCTACTAGTCCTCTTGCACCGGTTGCTTCTACTAAACAAACTCTACAAGATGCAAGACTACATTCATTGTGATTATAACTACATAATGAAGGTATTTCATAACCACATATTCTTGCAGCTTCTAATATAGTAAGACCTTCTTCAACTTGATATGATTGACCTTCAATTTTTATATTAATCTTTGCCATATTTTCCCTCCATTATTTCTTTGAAATTGCATGGAATGGACATGATGACATACACATACCACACTTAATACATTTAGCTTGATCAATTACATATGGAACTTTTCCTATTACACCTTCAATTGCGTTAACTGGACAATTTCTTGCACACTTAGAACATTTCTTACACATTGATTCATCAATATGGTATTCCATTAATTTTTTACAAATATGGGCAGGACATTTCTTATCAACAACGTGGGCGATGTATTCTTCTTTAAACTGTTTCATAGTTGAAACAATCGGATTAGCTGAAGTTTGACCAAGTCCACATAAAGAATTTGATTTAACGGCTTCTGCTAATTCTTCTAAATCCGCTAAATCTTCTAATGTTCCTTTTCCTTCTGTTATTCTTGTTAAAATCTCAAGCATTCTTTTAGTACCAATACGACATGGACTACATTTACCACAAGATTCATCACAAATGAATTCCATATAGAATTTCGCAACATCGACCATACAGTTGTCTTCATCCATAACAATAGCTCCACCTGAACCCATCATTGAACCTAAAGCTACTAAATTATCATAATCAATTGGTGTATCTAAATCTTTAGCAGTTAAACAACCTCCAGATGGTCCACCTGTTTGAATAGCTTTAAATTGTTTACCATGAGGGACACCACCGCCAATATCATATACTAATTCTCTTAGAGTTGTTCCCATTGGAACTTCTACTAATCCTACATTGTTTACTTTTCCACCTAAAGCGAAAACTTTAGTACCTTTCGATTTTTCGGTACCTAAAGAAGCAAATTTATCAGCCCCTTCTCTTAAGATGTAAGGAACACAAGCAAGAGTTTCTACATTGTTAATAATTGATGGTTTTTGCCATAATCCCTTTACCGCAGGGAAAGGAGGTCTTGGTCTTGGCATACCACGTTTACCTTCTATTGAGTTTAATAATGCCGTTTCTTCTCCACAAACAAAAGCACCAGCACCTAAACGAATGTGCACATCAAAACTAAAGTCAGTTCCTAAGATATTATCACCTAATAATCCTAGTTGTTTTGCTTCTTTGATGGCAATTTTTAATCTGTTTACAGCAATTGGATATTCAGCACGAACATAGAAGTATCCATTTTTAGCACCAATAGCATATCCAGCAATGGCCATACCTTCAATAACACCTAGAGGATTACCTTCTAAAATAGAACGGTCCATAAATGCACCAGGGTCACCTTCATCACCGTTACATACTACATACTTTTCATCGCTTTCTTGATTATATGCAAATTGCCATTTACGTCCAGTAGGGAATCCTCCACCACCTCGTCCTCTTAAGCCTGATTTTAATACTTCATCGATGACTTCTTGTCTTGTCATTGTTAAGGCTTTTTGCAATCCTTGATAAGCACCATAACCTAAAGCTTCTTCAATATTTTCAGGATTAATTACACCACAGCCATGTAAAGCAAGTCTAACCTGTTTTTTATAGAAATTAATTTCGTCTTGTTTTTGAATTTTTTCGTTTGTTACTGGGTCAACATATAATAAACGTTCAACAATTTCATTGTTAATGATATCTTTTTCAATAATTTCTTCAACATCATCAACACGAACTGTTCTATACAAAGTATCTTCAGGAAAAATTTTAACGAATGGTCCCTGTGAACAGAAACCAAAACAACCAACTTTATTAACCGTTACTCTGTCTTCTAAACCTTTTTCACTAATTAATTTTTGAAATGTTTCTAAAATTTGTTCTGAATTACTTGATAAACATCCAGTTCCACCACAAATAACAATTGAACGTTTTCCGTTTGTACCAGAAAATTTAGCATCTAATTTATTAGTGCAAGCACATATTTTCTTATTTAATTCTTCTTGATTTCTAATCATTAGTTGCTACCTCCTAGTTTGCGATATTCTTCAATAATTGTAGGTACAGCCGATACTGTTAATTTTGGATATACTTTACCATTAATAGAAATTGCTGGTGCAATACCACAAGCACCTATACAACGTAATGCATCAAGAGTAAATAATCCATCTTCAGTTGTTTCGCCAGCTTTAATACCTAATAATTCTGAAAATTTATCAATAATTTGTTGTGATCCTTTAACGTAACATGCTGTTCCAAGACAAATACCGATTACATATTTACCTTTTGGTTTCAAAGAAAAGAATGAATAAAATGTTACTACACCGTATATTTCGGCAACAGGAACACCAATTTTTGAAGAAATTAATTCTTGTACTTCAAGCGGAATATAGCCATATTCTTTTTGAATATCACTTAATATCATAATTAATGGTGTTGTTTCGTTCTGATATCTAGCAATAATTTCTTCGATTTGCTTTTGAGCAGTAGCACTTAAATGAGCCATAATTAACCTCCAATTTTTTTATAAATGTTTTTAAGAAACAATACGATAAAATTATATCGATAGAATTATACCAAAAAAAGCTATCTTTTGCAATTTAAATATATATTTTTTTATATACTTCATATACAGTTTTGATATAACTGCTTTAAAAAAATAAAAAATTGTTATTTTTGATTTTCTAATTTTTTCCTATTAAAAAAAGTCTTCTGGCCTATTTACCAAAAGACTTTTGATTTTTTGTTCTAATATTCAGCACTATATACTTGTCCTGCATCTCCAAAGCCAAATACTATCATCATACCATTGTAGTATAATCCTAGGTATTCACCTTGATATAATAAATCAGCTGGATTAATTATTTGTTCTTTTTTAACTGAATACATTCCTTTACCATCTGTGTATCCATAACCAGCTTCAAGCGTTGAAGCACTACTTTGGAACACTGGTGCACCTGATGCAATTAAAGCTGCAATATAAGGGTTAGTTTCCCCAAAGTTAAATTCACTATCATCGATAGATAAGCTACCTTTAATTTTTTCATTTGTTATTGTTTCTGCATTTCCAGATTTATTTATACAAATGAAATTAAAATAGCTTAGAGTATGATCGGCATTATCTTTTAGGAATGATTTTCCAAGTGGAGTAAATAATTGATTTAAAGTCTTAATTAGGGGAACAATTGCGGTAGCCTTAACTACTGTAAACCAACCTTCTTGTCCCACAACATAAGATGATAAATTACAATTTTCTATTTTTGTTTTAGCAACACTACCACCATCACTTGCGGTTGGACTTACATGGTCTTGGATAATTACTGGTCCACCAGCACCAATCATTTCAGAATCTCTTAAAGTTACATCACAAGAACCCCAGTTATAAATAAAGCTATTAAATGAATCATATGCTTTACATTTATCTATCAAGAATGGAGCATAAGTAACATTAGGCATATATGCAATAAAGAAACAAGTTGTGATATTATTTACAGCTTCAAAACTTGGACCTTGAACCTTCATGCAAATTTGTCCACCAGCTTTAATCGTGTTTTCTACACGAGGAGCATTTCCAATAAAGTTAGTATTTTGTAAAGTTACATGTGCTTTCTCGCTACCTTCAAATCTCAATAATGTTGTATGAGAAATAACTGTACCTTCTTCAGTAATTTTGCCACGTTCACGTACTACTTCTTTTAATGTTTCAATTGATACACTAAAATAATTACCATATAAATTAAATTCTTCATTATCTTTTAAGTCACGGAAATAGAAATTCTTAACATCTTTCATTGATCCTAAAGCTCTTTCGTAATCGGAATCAGATTTTGAAAGTTCATCTTTTGTATAGAAGAAATAAGTAGGAACATCGTTAGCTGTAATATTAATATTAGTATGTAATATTAAATTAGTAGGTTTGTAATTTTCATCAAGATTATTTTCTACTTTAAATGCCTTCCATGCAGCAGCTTCATCACCACTAGTACGATTGTCAATATATGATAATTCTTTAGCATCATATACGTTA
Organism: uncultured Bacilli bacterium; assembly: GCA_934098295.1. GTDB lineage: Bacteria > Bacillota_I > Bacilli_A > ML615J-28 > CAG-313 > UBA1737. Next base: position 35,215 of record CAKONV010000010.1, read on the forward strand.
TAACCATCAATTACATCAAAAGTAAAAGTCATAATATCTTTTTCTTTTAATCCATCAGCTAAAACTTCAACTTTAAAGGAATTGCCAATAGCTTTTGCAGAAAAATCTATAGTGGCATTTTTATAATCGATACTGTCAATATAATCACTAGTATTTTCTATCTTTTCGTATGTTTCACCATTTAATAAATATATAGTTATACTATAATTCCATTCAGAAACTTTAGTAGGAGTTACTGCACCAGTTTCAGGATTATATTTTACAAAAGAAACTTCTGGTTTTGCACACCAAGCATTATCATCACCAACAACATATTTCTTTGTTAAATCAAAGAATTCTGTTTTCTTATTGTCTTTAACACTCTTATTAGCATTATATAAAACAAGGTTAGAATTTAGGCTTGAAGACAAAGGTTTAATTTCTAGTTCTACTTTTACCTTTTCCCATTTTGCGTAAACTGTAATATCTTTTGTTATAGCTTGTGAGAAATTAAATACTTTTTCTAAAGCTTGGTCTTCATACCAATCAATAAACTCAAATCCTTTATAGGTTGGATTAACAGGTTTAGTAGCTGTTTTTCCTTCTTCAACTACTTGTGTTTCCACTTTACTACCGCCATTAGTTTCAAACTTTACTTTATATGTTTTTGTCTCTTCACCACAAGAAACGATTGTAAAAGTGATAAATATTGAAACAATAGCCAATATCATTTTTTTAAACATAAATAATTTTCTCCTTTTTTTATCTGTCGATTAAAAAGCATAAACTTGAATTTTAATCGCAGTATGTTTATTATCTTTCGAACGGATAGTGATACTTGCACACCCAGTACCGAAAAATTCAATTGTAGCGGTACCATCACTATTTTTTATAATTTGATAGTCGGTAACCGATGTATCATAGATGTAATCAATATTTTCATAAGTTGCCGCGATTCTTTCATCACTCTTTTCTAATATTACTTCACATCTAATTTCAACTTTTAATCCTTCAACAAAAGGTTTAATTATATATCCTTTATAATCTTTCGATAATTCTTCTGTTTCATCATAATCGGCATAGCCATCGCTTACACAAATGATTTGAGCAATATATTTTTCTTCATCATATACTCGCATTTTCATTCCTAAAAAACCAACAATTACAATGGCTAAAACATAGATTACGACAATTGATAATATTACTGATTTTTTCATAATTATCACCCTTGAATTGAATAATAAAATGCTTTAACTCTTTTTGCAAAAAGAATTGCAATGCCAACAAAATAGCTTCCACTTATTAACATTAATTTAAATACCCCTAAAATTATATTATTTGCAAGTAATGCCTCTGATAATAGTTTGTATGAAATAATAGCATATACAAAAGAAAGTATAAAGGCAACGATGGTTGATTTATTTTCATTGGGGTTGTCATCTGTATTTCCAAACGTTGCATATTGTTCATTTTGGGGATTCATAATATCAAGCATAGCACTATAAACCATATGGCCATAATGTAAAAACAATATAGCAAGACCAAGAATAAAAATCTCTAAAGCATTAAAATGAACAGAATGTCCAAAGATTGCAACACTAGCAAAAATAGTAGGAATTGAAAAAGCGGCATTAAATATTAGTTTTGCAAGAAGAGGATATATCACTAAAATAGGCTTTGTTTTCTTTATATAAGCTGCTCTTCCTTCTCTACTATAATAAGTAGCTACTAAAGCATTTGATGCAAGAAGGGGTAAGCATATTAACAAAATATTAAATGTGTATATTAATAAGTCCCCAAGTTTTCTTGTATCCATGGCCTTATATAAAGCATTTAAAAATAAAATTAAAATAGGTACAATGATATAAATTATTAAATAATTTAATGAAATATTAATTGTTCTTAAGTTAATAATAAACTCTTTATTAATGAATGTCAAATATTTATTATGTACGTGGTTGTTTTTTCCTTCTTTATTACTTTTATTAATTTCAAAATTCTTAGCCATCATACTAAAGAATATTGGTCTTGAAATAAAGAATACGATAAAAAATAATGCAACAGTTGTAATAATCATTATGCCTAACTTTAATAAACTAATTACGTTGATTTGATAATTTAATTTATTACTGTTATATTCACCTAAAACTGTATAAACAAATTTGCTCATAATTGACAATTTACTTTCAATTGCTAATAAGAAATTATGAATGTTATTACTGATAGCTGGCCATTGATTCATTAAATCAATATTTTCAGGTATCAATTTGATTAAATAAACAATCAAAACAATTGATGCTACTAAAGCGATTAAAGATGTTATAAGAGCCACAATCGTATTCTTCTTTAGATATCTAGAAATATACATCATTGGGATTGATAACAAGGCTGCTAATAAAACAACTAAAGCAATTATAAAAATAAACGGAAGAACAATCCATAAGCACAAAAACCAAGGACTTCTATATGTAAATACCATTGACATAAATAGGGAACAACCAAAAAGAAAAGGAAATATAAATTCTAAATTCTTTTTTAATTGATACATATAAAATACTATTATCTTTGATACAAATATGTAATTAGTATTAACCGGAAATGTGATTAATACTCTATTATCATCGGAAAAATATAAGTTATTCATTAGTTCAAAAGTACTAGAGATAACCATCAATACAAGAATAAAGCTAAATACTAAAATAATTATTTTAGGAATGTCTGTTTCTTTAAAAACATATTGTTTGAATAAAAATAATATTACAAAACAAATAGCAGCGACCGCAATAAATTTTAATAGTCCAAATAGAAGTGTTCTAAATGTTTCTTTTTTGTTGCTTAGGAAACTTAAATCTAATTTATCTCTAAGTTGGATAGCAACCAACGTTTTAAGCTTCTTCATCTTCGTCTTCCTCGTTATTGCCAATTACATTTAAGTAGAATTCTTCTAAGCTTACACCACTATTTTCTATTTCTTCTACAGTTTTTATACATTGAATTTTACCATGTTTGATGATAGCTATTCTTTGACATAATTTTTCTACAATATCGATTAAGTGAGAACTAAAGAAAACAATGTTTCCTTCTTCAGCGTGATGTCGCATACACTCTTTAACTTGATAAATACTATTAGGATCAAGACCAGTTAATGGTTCATCTAGAATCCATACTTTAGGGTTATGTACTAAAGCTGACATTATCGTTATTTTTTGTTTCATACCATGCGAGTAAGTTTTTATTTTACTGTCTATTGATGATTCAAGTTCAAATAGTTTCACATATTTTTCAATTCTTTCATCACGTTCTTTTTGTGATACTTCATAGATATCTGCAATATAATTAATATATTCTCTACCTGTAAGTTTTTCATATAAAGCGTAATGGTCAGGAACATAACCAATATTATATTTTGCTTCGACTGGAGAGGTAGCAACATCAAATCCACAGATATTTATGCTGCCCTCAGTTATTGGTTGAATACCTACTATGCTTTTAATGATTGTTGATTTACCAGCCCCATTAGGTCCTAAGAAACCAAATATTTCACCACTATGTACTTCTAATGAAGCATCATGAACGGCATATTTTTTACTTGTTGCATATTTTTTGGAAAAATGGATCAATTCCATTTTTGCTTCAATATTTTCTGACATAAGCATATCCTTTCTTTCTTTTGAAATAGCTGACATTTTAGCATAAGTATCTTGTTTCATTGTATGTAATTTCATATGTAATTCATAATGGCTATCAGCTATTCTAAAAAATTCTGCATATACGAACCAAATTGCAAGTCCTAACAAAACATATGTTAAGAAAAAGCACAATTGATAAACTGGATGAAACTCATAAGTTTTTGAGCCTACTGTTATTACACTTTTAAGATTGTACAATTTCTCAGCCCAATCACCAAGTTTATCAGCTACATAATCACTATTAATGAAAAAGTAATCTACTTCATGACCATTAGCAGTGAATACAACATTCATAGTTAAAGCTAATGCAAAATAAAAGAAGAAACCAATCATTGACCATTTAAATTGTTTAATTTTTGGACGTGGGAACACTTTTAATGCAACGATTAGTAGTGGCATAAAAAATGCTATCCAATGGTTATACCAGAAGTTAAATATTCTCATTGAAAAAATATTTGTCAAATCATCATAGTTAGGCATTAACATTGCAAGAAGTGCACCAAATACATTAATGAAATATGTGAAATAGAACAGTCTTTTCATCTTGAAAATCAAACAAAGAGGAATAATAAACATTGCCGTATTACACAAGTGAAATGGCCAAGTCCATGGTTTAAAGAAATTAGTATAATTATAATTAACTAAAAAACCAACCATAGTAGCAAGTGATATATACACAAGTGTAAATTTAATAACTTCTTCACTTTTGTTTCGTAATAAGAAATATAAAACAAATGGGACAATTACCGCAATATATAAGTATAAACGATGATAAAATCCTAATTTTTTAGGAACAATTGCTTGTTTAGAATATCCAAACATAAATTGAAAGAAGTATGAAGGAAGGGTAGCAATCATCATTAATAAGAAAATACCAATCATAATACCTACATCTTTTTTGTTTATATTCTTTATTCCTTCCATCAAAATATAGTAAAGACTAATAATCGTACCCAAAACCAATTCTAACGGATAACAAACCATAAGAACACTAAATTTAAATGATCCTTGTAAAAGGAAAATAATTTGATAAAATACACATGCATTTAAGATAAAAACAATTATAGGAATATATTTAACCAAATTATTAAGTACTTTAATATTATAATGCGGCCTTAACAAGACTATAAAAATAGCTGTATAATCAAGCCATATCGCAAAAAGTGCAATTGCAGTTATTACTTTTGAAAAAGGAGATGAACCTAATCCAATATATGAACCTATTTGTTGTTTATAACAAAAAAGTCTTACTGTAAAAATGACCGTTAATACTAAGGGTATTATTTTTGTAAATATGAGTTGACCCTTTTTACCTTTTAATTTTTCTATCATATAATCAAAATTTCCTTTTTATATTTAATCGCACATATATAATATTTGACCATGTATATATAGCAATCCCATTATAACTATTCTTATTTTACTCTTTTTTATTCTTTTTTTCAAGCATTATCATATTAGAATGCATAAAAAGATAATTAGAATGCACATTTGCTTCTTTTAAAATACCTATTATTATACGTTTCTATTTTTCTTTTTTGTCCGCACTTTTTCGATTTAAAGTAATTTTCTTATATCTTCAACTTTTAAAATTTCGCTTTCTTTTAGATTATCTATTTTTATTTTTCCAATTCGAATTCTTTTTAAGGTCACAACTTTATTTGATTCTCTTTGTACCAATTTTCTAATTTGGTGATACTTTCCTTCTTCTAGTATTATTTTAAAAGTATAATCATCAACGAATTGTGCCTTAGCTTTTTTGGTTATTTTGCCTTTGATTTCGATAGATTCTTGAATATTTTTAATAAATTGATTATCAATTTTTTCCTTAGTTATGACTAAATATTCTTTTTCAATATGATTTTTTTCTGATAAAAGTTCTTCTTGAAGATAGCCATCATTAGTTAAAATCAACAATCCTTCTGAATCTTTATCGAGTCTTCCAACTGAAAATATTCTTTCTTTTATATTAATATTATTTTTTAAACCATTGGTTAGTGTTGATACATTTGAACAAATAATACCACGAGGTTTGTAGTATAAATAATAAACATTAGGTATTTCTTTTATAATGTTACCACATACTTTGACTTCATCACCATTCCTTATTATATAAGAAATATTTTTTACCTCATTATTTACCAAAATCTTCTTATCGTTATTAAGTTTTATAACTTCGCTTTTTGTGTAATTTCCATAATTTTTTACATAGTTATATAATCTTATCATAAATTATAATTTAAACATTTTCTTAAGTTCAAAAGGAACTTTTGCCTTGAAGGTTAATAAATTACCTGTTATAGGATCTTTAATAACTAGACATGAGGCATGAAGTCCTAATCTTTTAATTGGGTTAGTAGGATTGCCATATTTATCATCACCAACAACAGGATGTCCAATTGAAGCCATTGCTACTCTAATTTGGTTCTTTCGTCCTGTTTCAATTATCACATCTAATAGCGAATATTTAGTTGTATTAGCTAAAAGGTGATAATTAGTAATCGCCTTAAGTCCATTACCAGCTTCGCAAGAATCATACATTAAATTAGTGCTTGTTTCTTTCAACCATGAAATTATAGTATCATCTTTTTTCTCCATAATTCCTTCAACCACAGCTGTATATTCTCTTTTTTTAACTAATTTATTCCAGTTTTTAATTAACAATTCTTTTAATTCATAGTTTTTTACAAACATTAAAACACCAGATGTTTCTTTATCAATACGATGAACCTGAAAAGCCCTTTGATTTACATTATATTTTTGCATGTACTCTAGAACCAATTTATAAGCCGTATCTGTTTTTTCTTTATCTGATTCAATCGTTAATAGTCCTGAAGGTTTGTTTATTACCAAATAATTGTCATCCTCATATATTATATCTAGTTTTAAGGGGACTTTGTTATGGGGTGAATCTACCTTTTTAGTGGCCATTTTTTCAAAAGGAACTTTTGATATTTGTACCATATCGCCACGATATAATTGATAATTAAATTGACTTACACCAAGTCCATTGACACCAACAAAGTGTTTAGATAAAAGCATTTTAACATTGTTTCGCGATTGATCACGATAAATATTTAATAAAAAGTCTAATAAAAGTGACTCTTTGTTAACTTCATATTCTTTCATATTCTTTACTTGATAAGCTTTTCTTTTATTATAAATAAAATTTTGATGTTCTTTTTCTTTTTGTTTCCAATATTTTAATTCATTTTTACTAGGCATTATTTGTCTCCTCTAAAGAATTAAGACCCATCTATTTAGAAAAATGATGGGTCTTATTAGTTTTTTGTTATTATTTATTTTTAGGTGTTAAAATTGTAAGTCCACCCATATATGGTTGTAGTGCTTTTGGAACGCTTATGCTGCCATCTTCATTATAATTATTTTCAATTACTGCAATTAATCCACGAGGACTAGCAACAACTGTATTGTTTAAAGTGTGGCATAGATATGTACCATTTTCGCCTTTAGTTTTAATTCCCAAACGACGAGCTTGAGCATCACCTAGAGTAGAACAGCTTCCAACTTCAAAATATTTCTTTTGACGAGGTGACCAAGCTTCAACATCGCATGACTTAACTTTTAAATCAGCTAAATCACCTGAACAACACTCTAAAGTTCTTACAGGAACATCAAGACTTCTAAAGAATTCTACTGTATAACTCCACATTTTATTATACCATTCCATTGAATCTTCTGGTTTACAAATAACAACCATTTCTTGTTTTTCAAATTGATGTACACGATATAATCCTCTTTCTTCTAGACCATGTGCACCAACTTCTTTTCTAAAACAAGGACTATATGATGTTAAAGTAAGTGGTAAAGATTTTTCAGGAATGATTTGACCTTTAAATTTACCAATCATTGAGTGTTCAGATGTACCAATAAGATATAAATCTTCACCTTCAATTTTATACATCATTGCACCCATTTCTTCAAAACTCATTACACCATTTACTACATCGCTGTGAATCATAAATGGTGGAACACAGTAAGTAAATTCTTTATTAATCATAAAATCACGAGCGTATGATAACATTGCGGAATGAAGACGAGCAATATCACCCATTAAATAATAGAAACCATTTCCGCTTGTTCTTCCAGCAGCATCTTTATCTAATCCATTAAATTTTGAAATAATATCAGCATGATATGGAATTTCGTAGTTTGGAACCACTGGTTCACCATACTTTGTATTTTCAACATTGAAACTGTCATCTTTTCCAATTGGAACGCTTTTATCAATGATGTTAGGAATAACCATCATTTTTTCTTTTAAGCTATTAGACATACTTGTTTCATCCTCTTCGATTGAAACAAGCATATTATTGATTTCAACAACTCTTTCTTTAATAACATTGGCCTCATCAATTTTCTTTTCTCTCATTAATGAACCAATTCTACTACTTAATTCATTTCTTTCTTTTCTTAAATTATCGCCTTTGGCTTTTAATTCTCTAATTTTTTTGTCTAATTCAATTACTTCATCTACTAATGGAAGTTTTTTATCTTGAAATTTATTCTTTATATTTTTCTTTACAATTTCAGGATTTTCACGTACAAATTTAATATCTAACATAAGTTTTCCCTCTTTATCTTATTTATTAACTCTATTTTACCACATTTTAGTTATTTATTGCATTAATATGCTAATCATTTATTATTTTTTCAAAATTCATCGTTTCAATTTTGTTTTCAAATGATGTTTCAATTGAATATTTAATAGGAGTTTTGTCTCCTAAAGATTTGATTAATCCCTTATTATCAACTCTTTCATCATTTACAATTAATTTTATTTTATAACCTTCTTTTTCAAATTTTCTAAAATTTGTTTCTACTTCTATTAAATGTAATAAGTGTGGCCAAAGGTTAGCTGTTCTAATTGTTTGTGGACAATTTTTACCACTAAAATAATGATGTTGTTTTACATCAAAGATATTTAAATTATTTTCATCTAACAATTTAGCTACGAGTTTTGCGGTTTTTTGATATATATAATATAAATTACATCCTTGATTGATACAAGATTCAATTCCTATTGAATTATTATTACCGCCTCTATTAGCAATTAGACCATAAGAGTCATTATAATATATCTCTCCCATATAGTATCTACCATTTTTAATTACAATCAAAAGTCCTTGATCATTAATATCATCGGTGTTACATATTTCTTCTTTACCACCAATAATTTTTGTAGGAGCCTTTATTAATGTTTTCTTATCATTTATATAAAAATAGCCATCATTATTTATCGAAAGTTTTATCTTTCCCTCATTTTCAACCCCTGTATCATATAACTTATAATCATACTTAGTAGAATCTCCAGCATGATAAGCTATTTCATTATCGGGTATGTTATGATATATATTATCATCACCAACAACATATTGAAAACTTGCGGCATATGGAGCAAGAGTATCCATTAATTTTTGATTATAAACAGTGTTGCTCCAAAATAAAGCTGTATGAGAATCTAAACTATCACCAGTGTCATGAATAGTTATATATTTTTTATCTCTTATTCGTAAGTCACGATTTTGATTATCTTGAGGAGCAATGTTTTCGATAACATTTAATTTTTCAAATAAGTATGGTGTTAAACTAGATATTAAATGATAATCATAACTAAATTGCCAACCTATTACTTTAATGTTCTTATCAATTATTTTTTCTTCATTTAATTGTGAAAAATATTCTAATACTTTATTCATTTCTTCTATAATATAAACATATAATATTCATTTACATGTTTATTTTTCCTTTCCTCTAGTAATTGATTATATCCTTTTTGTATTTTCTTACATATTTAGGCTTATTAACTTTACAGGTTCCAAAATCAGTATATACTGCTGTCATGTTAACAATTGTATTATTTTCTTTATTTTTGACTTTAACTATAACCTTATACTTATCAAGATAAATACTAGCATATTTAGAAACATAACATTGTTGTATATCATCAAAAGTAAAATCTGCATTAAAATTGGTAATAAACTCTTTTGTATATTGTTTGTTTTTATCATAAATTGCTTTTGTTATCTCTTCTTTGATATAAGTAAGGCTAGGACTATTCCCTGTCGTATCCGTTTGATATATATAATCGTAATACTTTTCTTTTTCTTTTTCTGAATATACTTTTGTTATTACTTTTTCATCTTTACTATCAACTTGCTTGCTGCAAGTTTCTTTGTACATAACATTTTCGTTCATCCATACTTTATATTCAACATTATTAATTATCTTACCTAAAAATTGTTCTTGATAATTTACTGTTAACGTAAAATTTTCTTTATTTAAATATTCTAAAAAAGACTCTAAATCATTTTTATTAAAACGAACTGATTTTTTTTTACACGAAACTAGTGATAGTAATATTATGGAAAAACTAATAATTAAAAATATCTTCTTCATTTTCTCTTTTCCTTAGCATCTAATTCAAGTATTACTTGAATACTTATGTTTATTATATCATACTTTAAGATTAACATAAGTTTTTTTAAACTCTTATTTTTCATGATTATTAAAAAATTAAACCATTTAATTACTTTTTTATAAAAAATGTGCTATCATAATATAGTATATTTTTATAAAGCATGGAGGCTACATAATGAAATATGATGTAATCTTAGTAGGTGCTGGACCTACAGGTATTTTTGCGGCATATGAACTTATGCTGAAAAAACCCGATTTAAAAGTTTTATTAATTGACAAAGGTCATAACATCTATAATCGTCATTGTCCTATACATGACAAGAAATTAGATAAATGTCCTGTTGACAAAAATGGCGTAATTGGTTGCAAACCTAGTTGTTCAATTACATGTGGATTTGGTGGTAGTGGCGCTTACTCAGATGGTAAATTTAATATTACCTCCGAATTTGGTGGATGGATGACTGATTATTTACCCGAAGAGGAAGTAATTAATCTTATCAAATATGTTGATAATATTAATTTAAAACATGGGGCACCAACTTCTATTACTGACCCTTTTACTAAAAAAGTTTATGAAATTGAAAGAAAAGGTATTGCGGTAGGGTTAAAACTACTTCGTAGTGAAGTAAGACACCTTGGTACAGAAGTAAACCTAAAAGTACTAGCTAATATATATGAAGAAATGAAACCTCATATTGATTATGTATTTGAAAAAGCCGTTAAAGATATAATTGTTGAAGATGGGACTGCTAAAGGTATTATTTTAGAAGATGGAACCATTTATAATGCCAATTATATTGTCCTTGGCGTTGGTAGAAATGGATCTGAATGGTTAGCTGATACACTAACTAGATACAATGTTAAATTTCAAAATAACCGTGTTGACTTAGGTGTCCGTGTTGAAACCAATGATATTGTTATGGATGAAATTAACAAAAACTTGTATGAAGGAAAATTCATCTATAATACTAGTGTTGGTACTCAGGTAAGAACTTTTTGTTCTAACCCATCTGGTCATGTAGTAATTGAAAACCATAATGGTGTTGCATTATGTAATGGCCATTCCTATAATGATTCAAGACTAGGAAGTCATAACACTAATTTTGCGTTACTAGTATCTCAAGAATTTGATCAACCATTTAATGATCCTAATGAATATGCTTACGAAATATCAAAGTTAGCAAATAAGTTGGCTAACGGAAGTGTAATTGTTCAAAAATATGGTGACATTAAAAAAGGAAGACGCTCAACACCAAAACGAATTTCTGAAGGTTTTGTTAAACCAACTCTAAAAGAAGCTGTTCCTGGCGATTTAGGACTAGTATTACCTTATAATTTTATGAAGTCATTAATCGAAATGACAGAAGCATTAAATTATGTTAGCCCTGGTATCGCAAGTGATCATACATTATTCTATGGTGTAGAAGCAAAATTTTATAGTGATCGTCCAATTGTAAATAAAGAATTTGAAACTAGCATCAAAAATCTTTTTGTAGGTGGAGATGGAGCCGGTATTACAAGAGGACTTGCTCAAGCTGGAGCTAATGGAGTAAAAATTGCTCGTGTAATAATAGATAAAAACAAGGAGAAAAAAGCATGAACTTAAACGACAACATTAAAAAAATTCTTGTTACACAAGAAGAAATTGAAAAACGATGTATTGAACTAGCCAAAGAATTAGATAAGGACTATTGTGATAAAAAACCTCTTATTCTATCTCTATTAAAAGGAAGTATGCCTTTTACTGTAGAACTAACTAAATATATGACTATTCCTCTAGATTATGACTATATGAGAGCTTCTAGCTATCATGGCGGAACTGTTTCATGTGGAAATGTTGCTGTAAGCATTATGCCTTCAACTAATCTTCAAGGTCGTAATATTTTAATAATTGAAGACATCATTGATACTGGAACAACATTAAGTACTGTTGTTAAAATTCTTGAAGAGTTACATCCAGCTTCAATTGAAATAGCCACTCTTTTAGACAAACCTTCACGTAGAATCGTTGCTGATATTAAACCAAAATATGTTGGTTTTGTTATTCCTGATGAATTTGTCGTTGGTTTTGGATTAGACTATGATGAATTATATCGCCAATTACCTTATGTTGGTGTATTAAAAGAGGAAGTTTATAAAAAATAATTATAACTATTATTTTATAAATATTAATTTTGAGGGTATTTACCCTCTTTTTTATATATTAAATTATAAAAAGTGATGAAGATATTTTTATAAAAAAATTTAATAAATCGTCCAACAAAAAAAGACATGTCAATTTTTTGACATGTCTTACTAATCGCTTTTAGAGAAGAATAATTCTTTTTTTTGCTTTAATCTTAGTTTCTCCTTCTTTAAAATCTCATATTGTTCTTTTAAAGTTCTTTTGTCTAAACTAGGATTTATCTTAAATTCTTCCCAGTCAAAGTCTCTAAATCCATATGGATTATCCAAATCATATAATAATTCTAAAGTTAATTCTGTTCCATTATTATTTCTTTGTGGACCAATATATTTAATTATATTTCTTCTTTGTGATCCTTGTGTAAAATTAGGTATTACTTCTATTAAGTTATTATTTTGTAATGTTTTAATATCTTTTTGGATAGTTCTTTTACTTACACAAAGTTTATTTGATAAATATAATAAATCAATTGGTTCATTGTTATATTCAATTATATAGTTTAATATTATTTCTTGTCTTTCTTTGATTGTTGGTTTTCTGTATTCATATACTGTATATCCTAGTGTTTTATAATAACTTTCGATTATTACTATACCATATTTACGATAGTTTTCACCTTCATTTGTATATGACAATGTTTACCTCCAAGTTTTAACAAATTTTATATCTATTTATCTTTAGACCAAATTTTTCTATTTGGTTTTTTAATATTCCACCATTTGCAAGTATAGTTTTATTAGATGCAATATTATCATCTTCACACATTATTAAGATTTCATCATATCTGTCTTTATATAACTCTAATATTAATCTTAATGCTTCTCTTGCATAACCTTTTCTTCTTGCACTTGGTTTAATACTATATCCAATATGACCACCAAATTCTTCTAAGTCTTTTGTTAAATAATGACGAATACATATTGTTCCTACTACTTCTTCATCAGATAATACTAAATAATATGTTGATGGAACTAATTTTTCATTTTTACCATGTTCAATATCATTAATACTTTTTAACCATTCATTTAAATCATCATATTTATCTACTGAACCTGATCCTTGAATACGTGGTTCATTATTATTTATAAAATCTTGTTTTAATTTTAATACTTGACTAAAATGTTCTTCTGATGGTCTAACTAATCTAATCATAATTATTCCTCCAACTTTTCAACAAAGTTAATTATTTCCCATTCTTTCTTTTCTTTTATGTTTCTATCAATTAAAAATGATGTAAATCCTTGTAATCTTGCACCATCAGCTTCTGGTTTGTAATCATCTACATATAAACTTTCTTCTGCTTTAACACCAACTGAATCAAGTGCAGCATTAAATATAATCGGACTAGGTTTTCCTGCACCAACTAATGACGATGCAATAAAAGAGTCAAAGTATTTATCTATTTCTAATTGTTCTAATGAATATTGTAATGATGAAGATGTATCTGAAATGACTGCTATTTTAAATCCTTTATTTTTAAAGTATTCTAATACTTCTATAGTTTCAATATATAATGCTCTATCACCATTACACCATAACTCATCAAATAATAGTTTTGATCTTGCTTCTACTTTTTCAGTTACGCCTTCTTCTATAAGCAAGTATTTATAATATCTTTTAAAGAATTCTTTTTCATCTTCTAAATTTTTATATTTGTATGGTCTATTCTATTTAGCTTTATTAAAAAGCATAATCATTTTATTATAAGGAAGTTCGAATGGTTTGCCACGCCACTCTTCAATAATTTTGTTACGCCAATTAACTTTTTCTTAGACGTAATAAGTAAGCGTTCCATCCCTATCAAAAAATATAGCTTTATATTTCATTAGAAACCTCCACGTATAAAGAATTTCAATACAAATATTATACCACATTATCTAGAAAAATTCAAAATTAATCCATTAAAAACGAAGTTACTATACTCAACCACTGAACTAAAAAGTGTTGCAAATTTGCTTATTTCATAGGCAGGATAAGGAAAATGCAACAAGTTGCATTTTCGACTGTTGCGACAACTGGGATACCCAGGTTTCGCTCTTGTCCACTAAATGTAAGAAAGAGTGAAACTGCGTAATACAGCTCCACCCTTAATGTTAAAAGTGATGTTTGTTTATTTTAATTTGTTATTTTTATATTTCATAAAATTCTTTTTAATTTCTTTAAATTTTTCAAGCTGACTATTAATTCTTTCAATTGATCTTGTTTTATAAAGCCAACCATAATATACCTTTATATTTCCAATGTTTTTCATATAAAACACTATATTAAAAACTTTTCCATTATTATAAACATATTTAGAAGGCATGTTAACTTGATCATATGTATCAACAAATTTTTGTGTAAGATTTCCTTTTTTAGTCTTGTTTATTTCTTCCAAACTAAAATATTTAACATCTTTCATGTTAATTGATTTAATCATCATCCCCTTAATTATAATTATTTTTTCTTTTTTAAAATTAAAGTGAATTCCCTCATTAAATGTAAATATAGTAGCTAAAACAGTAATAAACAACACAAATAATGTAGCAACAAACACTTCAATTACTTTTATTACGCATATTGATAATATTAAAATGCACAAGCTTATAAATAACCATAATATTGAAACAATTCTTTTGTCATCAAACTTGAAAAAATCTTTCATATTAATTTTCTCCTATAAAAATAAATGGAATACCAAATAATAATCCCCTCACGATTGGTTCTTCAGCAACTACTTTTTTCAAATCATCTATCCAAGTAGTATTTTCTTCAATAAGATACTTAATTCCTGCTAACCCTAACGAAGCAATCCAACCCCATCCTTGAATAAATCCAATGGCAAAAATAGTTCCATCAATTAGCGTATCAGTTAAAGAATCAGTTACCCATGTATCACTACCACTATTATAATTTGTGTACCAAGTTGTTGCAACATCCATTACAAATAAAGCTCCACCAATAACATTTGCTGCTCTTGAAATATTTTTAGATAACTTCAAAGTTCTAGCTATATCGTCTTCACGGCCTCTAATAAAATGTCTTGCTGAATATAAATGGCCACTTTTTCTAGCTAAAGCCTTTGCTTGCTGCATTGATAATGATGTTGGCATTAAGACTGTATTTAATAAAGTTTCAGTAAAATTTAAAACATTTTCAGTAGTTGAACCTAAGATACCTATCCATTCTGGATAATGACCACTGTTGTCTTTATACATGATTGGATTATTAAAGCAATAACAATATAAATTCAATCCATTGATGCTTTCAGGATTCAAATATTCAACCGAATCAGGACTTATAAATCTACATAATTCAGGCGAATAGTAGCGTGAGGATACCCAAAAAAGCTGAGTTTCTTTATCATAATAATATCCTTTATATAAGTAACTATTTATTTCAATTAGTTCTTCATCACCATCTATATTTATTACTTTACCCCAGGCATCATATTCATAGCTTACTTTTATAGTTCCATTACTATCTATTATGTTTGTTATGTTTCCTGTGATATCTCTTATGTAGAAATATTCTTTTGTGTTATAGTTAAATCCTACTAGTTCTTCATTTTCATTGTGGTGATAGTATATTTCTTTATTCGTTGGTTTTATTTCTTTTATTATTTTGTTTTCATCTAGAAGGTATTTGTATTCTCCTTCACTTGTTGTTTTACTTATTCTTATTCCTTCACTATTATATTTATAAGTGTTTGTTCCATATGAGGTTAATCTTTTACCATTCCATGTTAGATTGTTATTTTTATATGTTTTTGGCCTAAACGGATCTTCTTCTAGATAAGTTATTGTTTTTGTTTCTATTATTTCATTATTTGTATTTACTTTGTTTATACTTAAAAGTTGACTACTATTTGTTGTTGAATAGTTATAAATTTCTTTTGATATAATTTCATCACTTATATTATACTCTATTTTTTCTAAAATGTCTCCTAATGAGTTGTATTTATATTCATAGTTATATTTAAGAATACTTCCATTATAACATTTTTCTTTTATTAGTCTATTGCTGATATCATATTGATAGTTTATACTGTCTTCTATAGTTTCATTTTTTATTTTTACTTTATGAGTGATGTTTCTACTTCTATCATATGAATATACTATTTTTTCGCCAGTTGGTAGTATTTCCATACTTGGCATTTGTTTTTCTTCATTATAAATATATTTTTGGTTTAGTTTGATATTTCCTGTGTTTATTTCTTTTCCTATTGGTCTTTTTATTTCATCATATTCTGTTAATATACTTAATGGATTTCCATTATTTAGAAGTGTATCTTTTATATTTGGTTGATATGTTTGGTTATATACAAACATTTCAATGCTACCTATTAGGTTAAAACATGGTTCATTATTTATATAGTTGCATCCTATATATGTTTTTACGTCGGTTATATCAATACCATTATTTGTTACTTGATATGTTCTGCTATCATTATCAAGGCTTATTATTAAACTTGTTTCTTTCCATGTTATTGTTAAAGTATGCCATCGTTCAAGTATAACATTTAATTTTGTATAATAGGTGGTTCCATTGATTGCTAGAGAAAGCTGTTCAGTTATGTTATCTACATATATTAATAATTTATTTGTTCCATTATTAGCACTAGGACAAGATATTATTGTTCGATATGGTTGTTCGGTTTCTAAATATTTTTGGTCGCACTTAAATCTTAGACCTATTGTTCCTTCTTTTTCTAATCCTAAATCATAACTTAACATTGATTTGTTTTTTCCACTTATGCCCATTTCTTCATTATAACTTGCGTAAGTATGTCTTGATGTATAATTATTATCTATGTTTGATTTCTTTTTGTCAAGTTTAAATATTTTCGTTTTACCTGTTTTAAATGAGGAATCGCCATATGTATATTCTATTGGTTTTAATCCTTTCCTAACTACCTTTAAAAATAAAAAAACTTCTAAGAGATTTATCTTAGAAGTTATGTTAGTTATCTTTATTTTTTAAAACAATCACCCTAAGAATATATCTAATCATATTCTATCAATTGTTAAAGGTTATTGTCAAGAAAAGAGATAATTTATTGTTTATTTCCAACTAATTAAATTTAATACTAAGGCATATATAATGGAAATAGGAAATAGAATCAAACTTAAGATAGTTAAGATAACCATTATTCCTGTTTTCATTCTTAAATTTTTTAATCTTAAATACATTGTAAACTGATATAATAAGTAGAAACTAAGAATTGACAATAATGACATTACTAATATTAATATAATTTTAATAATAATGTTTCCACTTAAAGCAGCATTAGTTAAGAAGAAAACAGCCACTAGCAACAATACATATACTAAAGTTACAAAAGGATTATATGTTAGAAAAACCTTATAACTAGGTTTATAATCTGATATTAGTTTTAATCTTATAACGATAATATTAAATAGCATATATATCAAGATCATTTTAATTACCGAATCTAATATTAAAACAACAATTGATGTAATGCTTATGATTTGTTTTATTGTGTTGGCATCAATAACGATAAAGGAATTAATTATTTTTGTAACTAATTCAATATCTTGTTCCCAATATGATGTTTGGGTGATTAATTCGTATGCATATACACTTAAGAAATCAGCAGCTAAACAAACAGCAAATATTACTATATAATTTACTATTTTATTCTTACTATTTATTTCTAATAAACCAAATAATAAACCAATTATTAGATTGGGTATTATTAATAGTAATACAAAGGTTATATTGGCAAAAAGAAAACTAATAAAAATGGAAGCAAGAAAAACAAGTAATCCATATTTAAATTTATTTCTAGCGGTATAGATTGCTAGAGGAATAGGGTATAAATAGTAAATAAAACTATCAGTTCCCGTAATTAGATATCTTGTTAATATTGCAAGGAGACCATAAGCAGCAGTGTATAAAGCACCTTCTGTTAACATTCTAATTGATGTTTGCTTGTTTTTCATAATGCACCTGTTGTTTATAAAAATAATTGATAATATCTTGTCTAGTAATAATACCAATAAACATATTTCGATCATCAATTACTGGAATAAAATTTTCTTTTGTAGATATATTTATCAAGTTTGACATATCTTCATCAATACGGATTGGTAAGTTATCTCGATATCTTTTAATATCGCTAATTCCTATTTTTTCCGCATCATATATATTAAAGTTACCTTTATTCTTTATATACCATAAGATATCACCCTCTGAGATGGTTCCAACATACTCTCCAGTTTTTTTTAAAACTGGTATAGCTGAATATCTATAATGTTCCATTACTTCTAATGTTTGTCTTAGCGTTGATGAATCATATATGGTTACTACACTAGCTTTAGGTTTTAAGAAAAATAATATATTCATTTTATCTCCTTAATCATCATTTTATATTGATGCTTTATTTTATCAAAAATACTTTAACTATTCATTAATTTTCTTTTTTATATAACTAAATGTTACACTTAAAAAAGTGATAAAAGTTATAATATCTAAGGCTTTTTTATTGCAGCAACCTTTTTTATCATTTTGAGTTTTAAATTCTAAAGTATAAGTTTCTTCATGATAATTAGCAGTTTCGTTATAAGAATAAACGGTAAGTTTTACTTTGTAGTTTGTATTTGGTTCTAATAAACTATAATATAGTTTCATATTCAATTCATTAAAGTATTCTGTTTTTCCATTAAATTCTACTTTCATTTGGAAAAAACTTGATCCAGGATCTTTAAGTTTTATTTCCACAGTGGCTTTAGATGTATCTACATCAATAGCGTTAAATGATTCTAGTTGTGCAAAGAGATTGCAAGTTTTTCCTTTAAAGACCGGACCTAAAAGATTTTTTTCTTCTAAAGTATCATATGTGAATATGATGTCATAATTACTAGCTTCTTTTAAAGAGGAAAATTCAACTTTTCCATCTTTTACTTCTATTCTCTTTTCATCAAGGGAAGCATAAATTTTTGTGATATTGTCATTTAAAAGTGAAACGTTAAGTGCTATTTTATGCTCATCATTTGTTTCTTGTTCAACTGTAAATGGTAAGTCAACAACAATTAAAGTGGCATTAGCGACACGTCTTTCATTTCCATCCGATGGATTATTAACAATATCAAAGTCACCATCTTTATTAGCAACAATCATACATGATGATCCTCCACCATCATAATTAAATACATTATAAGCATTATACATGGTTTTATAAAAATTGGCCATGTCTTCATAGTCCATTCCTGTTCTACCATTCTTAGCATCTCTTCCATCAATTACGCTTAGTGCGAAGCTACCATCTTCTTTTATAATAAAAGCTGTTCTTGGATGTACTTCGCAATTAATTTCATCCCAATTTCCAAAATCACTTGGATAACACTTTCCGTCTCTTACAATATGATAATAATAGGTTGTAGCACCAACTACATTAGCGTAATCACCAAGAAATTCATATTGTGCTAATAATTGTTTATTATTAATATCTAAAGAATCAAATTCTTTATTTTTAGAAACAATATAATAGGTATATACATCAACGTTATCATAATTAAAATCAATCTTATCACTAAACTTTACAAAAGTACCAAGTGCAAAAGCATCACGTTCTACAAAATCGCTACCTTCTCTTTTGTCATGTCTTAAAGAAGTTCCTAACATTTGATATATTTTAGAATTGTTGATTGATTCTTTTCCCTTATAATTAGAAAAATAAATAGCTATTTCACCATCTAAAGGTTCTTCATTGATTTTTGTGATTTTAAAATCAGTTGGTGTTTTTTTATGCTTTTCATAAAAGCTTATAGCAAGATACGATGTGTAATTAGAACTAGACCAATCGTTAGTATAATAAGCCTTTTTACCTGTTTCATCAAAGCCCAAAAAATTAGGTCTTTTAATATATTCATGTTTGAATGTTAAGTTATCGGCTGTTCCTTGTTTATCGCTTACTCGGTAATTTAATCCATCGCAACTTTGAACAGCATCTAATTCACCAGAATTGTCTACATTTGTATTTGATAACCAGTTATTAGTAGCCACTAGGACTTTTTGTCCTGGGTGTTTTTTTTCATAATCTTTAGCAATACTTTCTAATGTTACTCTTGCCCAAGAATTTTCAACTCCAGAATTATAGGTCCATTGTACTACCTTTGCGGAAGAATTTTTATCGATATTGGCAGTATATATTTCTTGTCCTCTTCCATCAATATTTGTTTGTCCTGGCCAAACTCCTGGAGTAGTAATAAAATCACTTTTACTAGTACCTACATATTTATCTAATGTTACTCCATACCCTAAATCTATTGTTTCTAAACTTGTAGGATTGAATGAAGCTGATGCTTTTACATTAATAAAATAAGAAGTGTTTATAACAAGTAATAACAATATAAATACTATTGATAATCTAATTCTTTTCATTTTCAATTAATTGTTTTCGTCTTTATTTTCGTTTACAGCATTTTGATAGTTTTCATCATTAGCTCTATCTTCATCACTACGATTGACAGCTAAATAAGCACGAACGTTATTAGCATCAACTATATATTTAATATAGAAAACTAAATATGTTATTGAACATCCAATTAAAGCGAAACTTGCTAGAACTAAAATTGAAGCTGTAGCAACAGTTAGATTAAGCATTGAACAATACATTATAATAGATACTACAGTTGTTACTCCAAGGAAAATACTAGCATATAATCCATCTTTGTACATTTTATTGCCTTGTGCACCTTCGTCTTTTACTTCCTTTGCTAAGTATATTATAAACAATACTGATAAAGCAGCTGAACCAATGCTATCAATTATTTGAATAGGCATTACATCCTTAAGACTTTCACTAATAAAGTTCAATAATTCGTTTATATCTCCAGCTTCTATATAACTTAATAATTCATTAGAATCAATGGTTCCAGAAATACTATTCGCTACGATTCCCATTACCAAAGAAAAAACAAGACTACAAGAAATTGCTACTAACGCAATTTTAGTATTTTTGCTAGATACAACTTTTAAAAATTGTACAAGCCCTACAATTATAAAAATTCCACCTATAATTTCTGCATAAGGAATTGTTGTTCCAAATGGTAAAATCTTTACAATTAAACCAATAAAAATTTTCTTCATGGCTGACGCCTTTTTTTCATTCATAAAAATCTCCTCCTTCATTTTTATAATTATATTATACCATTATTAATTTTATTAATCAACATAATTATATTAAAAAGTAAACGTATACGAAATATTTTTACAAAAAATAATAAAAAGATTAGTTCTTTTTAATTTGAACTAATCTTTATTCAGTTTTTATCGTTTTTTTATAAATTATTAAAAATAATATTATCGCAATTAAAGCTGCCATTATTTCAGCCACTGGAGTTGCAATCGAAACTCCATATATGCCAATATTTTTCTTTAATATAAACATTAGCGGAATATCAAATAATCCTTTTCTTAGGATTGATAAAATAAATGAACAAACTTTTTTACCTAAGGCCTGAAAGAAGGTATTTATAGAAAATGATAATGCGCACAAAGGAACAGCATAAGCAATAATATTTAAGAAAGAAACTCCGTGTTTTACAACTTCTTCATCTTTTATGAAAAAAGTAATAAAACTTGAAGTAAATATTTTAAATAGCATCATAATTATTAATGCGAAACTAATACTAGTAGCGAGCATAAAGAAGAAACCTTTTTTCATTCTTTTATATTCTTTAGCAGCATAATTAAAAGCAATAAAAGGTAACATACCTTGAGTTATACCCA
Organism: uncultured Bacilli bacterium; assembly: GCA_934098295.1. Taxonomy (GTDB): domain Bacteria; phylum Bacillota_I; class Bacilli_A; order ML615J-28; family CAG-313; genus UBA1737. Next base: position 57,244 of record CAKONV010000010.1, read on the forward strand.
TACAAATATTAAAGGCCAGTGTATTAGTTTTTTTAGCAACGCCCATACCAGCAATTACATTTGTTCCATATTCATTTAAAAGTTTATTAACAAAAATGTTGGAAACCATTGCAAGAGTTGTACCAATAGCAGCGGGAAAACCAATTAATAAGACATTGCTTACAATTTCTTTATCAAAAGAAACATTTTTAATATTTAAGGTAAAAATACCATTATTTTTATTTTTTGATATATATATAATAAAGTACAGTGTAGCAATAAAGTTAGATAAAGCCGTCGCAATAGCTGCTCCAATTACTTCATTACCTTTAGGTAAAATAACAAACATGAATAACGGATCTAGTATAATATTTAGAATGCCACCAATACCCATTCCAAAACTTGATTCTTTCGAGGCTCCAACTGATCTGACTAAATGTCCAAGTACATTATTTAAAATAGTAGGAATCCCCCCTATTACTACTGTTGTTATTATATAATCTTTACAATAATTAAAAGTTTGTTCATCGCCACCTGCAAAATAAATGATTTTTTTGTTAAAAATGAAAATTATTAATGCATAGATAATTGCTACAATAATAGAACCATATAAAGAAAAGGCAAATACTGAACAAGCTTTTTCTTTTTTGTTACCACCTAAAAATCTAGCAATAAGACTAGATCCACCAATACCAAAAAGATTAGCTATGGCATTTAGAATTACAAATAAAGGCATGCATACCGCAAGAGCAGCTACTGCTGCTGAATTGTTTGTCTTTCCCAAAAACCAAGTATCAGCATAATTATATATTATTACTATTATTTGAGAAATAATAGTGGGAATAACCAAAGCTAAAAAAGCTTTAGGAATTGAATATGTTTTAAATATTTCTATTTTTTTATCATCATTCATAGCTTTTTCCTTTCAATATTTATTATACCACAAATTATTCTTTGTATATATTCTTTGACATATTTTTGTTTTTTTGATAAGATATAGGTGTTAATTAATAATATTAATCTAATATTGATAATATTATTTTATTGGAGGAAATGAAATGAAAAAAATTTTTCTATTAGTCGCTATGCTTTGTTTAATGTTTTTTTCAACAGCGTGTGCAAACAAAGAAAAAGATTTTACTTGTGATGAATTGACAATAACGTTAGACAGTTCTTTTACTGAAAGTAGCCAAGTAGGATACAACAAAGTATTTCTTTCTAAAAAATACTTAGTTGCTATAACTAAAAATACTACTATGGAATCTTATAATCTAGATGAATTTACTGAACTTGTTGAAAAGAATACAAACTTAAAATTAGATTTTATTAAAGATACTACGGCTAGCGGTGTTGAAATGTCTTATACATTATATGATAATTTTGGAGCTAACAATATTGAATATTCATATTTGTCTGCTTTCTATAAATATAATGGAACATTCTTTGCTATGGATATGGCAGTTGAAAAGAGTAAAATGTCTGATAAAGTTAAACAACAATTTATTACTTGGGCTAAATCAGTAACTTTTAATTAGACTTAATTACTTAAGAGAATGATTTTTTAAATCATTCTTTTTTTGTTACTTGCTTGACAAATTATTTTTAAATACTATAATAGTATGTACAAATACTTTTTTAAAAGGAGATTTTTTTATTATGACATCAAAGGCTAAAAAGATTTGGGAAGTTTGGGGAAAATCTGGATCGCTATATACATTGTGGGCCAACAATAATAAAATAAATTCCTATCAACTATTTGTTTTTTATGCTATCGATGGATATTCTAGTATAACCCAAAAGTTAATTGTTGAGTATACAGGGCTTTCTAAACAAACGGTAAATAGCGTAATTAGAACATTAAAAAAAGATGGTTACATAGAACTAGATCGTGATCCTAATAATCTTAGAGAAAAGTTAGTTAAATTAACTGATAAAGGAAAAGAGTATTCATCAAAATTACTTAGGCCTTTACATGAAATAGAAAATAAGGTTATTAAATTAATCGGTAGTAATCGTATTGATGAAATGATGGATACAATTGAACTTTTCACAACTATGTTTGAAAAGGAGGTTAAAAATGGATAAGTCCCTTAAGAAAAAATTTTTAATCTTTGTGCTTCCATCCATTTTATCTTTTGCTTTATCCGGAGTATATACCATTGTTGATGGTTTTTTTATTGGACAAAGACTTGGTGATATTGGGCTTACATCCATTACTTTAAGTTATCCATTAGCGGCTTTAATTGGAGCTATTGGTACAGGAATAGGGATGGCAGGAGCGATTATCTTCACAATTTTTGAAAGTCAAAATAAGGAAAAAGAGAAAAAAGAATGCTTTTCAAGTACGATACTTTTAATCATATCTGTAAGTATTTTGTTAACAATATTATTAATAATATTTATTCGCCCATTGTTAAGCCTATTGGGTGCTAAAGGTGAGGTTTTAACGATTTCTATTGAATATGCTAGAGTAATTGCCTTAGGTAGTATTTTTCAACTTTGTGCAACAGCTTTTGTGCCATTCATTAGAAATATGGGAAGTTCCTCTTTTGCAGTTATTGCCATGATTTTGGGATTTTTAACTAACATTATTTTAGATTTCGTTTTTATATGGGTTTTAAAACTTGGAATGATGGGAGCCGCTTTAGCTACAATTATTGGTCAAGCTATCACTATGATAGCAGCTATTACTTTCTTTATTATTAAAAAGTATAAGCCTCGCCAAATGCCTCTTAAAACAATATTTTCTTATCAAAAAAAGATTTTAAAATTATCTGTTTCTCCTTTTGGTTTAACTATTTCCCCAACCATAACTATGTTATTTATGAATTATTTTCTTCTTCTATATGGAGGAGAAAAAGCTGTTGCTATTTATGGTTGTATTGGCTATGTAATTTCCATTGTTTATTTATTCCTACAAGGTGTAGGTGATGGAGCTCAACCATTATTAAGCAGTTATTATGGAAGAAAAGAGGATAGTTCTGTTAATTATCTCTACAAGTTATCTTGTATTACCGCAATAATTATTACTCTTATATGTTTAGGTGTATTAACCATTACAAAAGATAAGATTGGAATATTGTTTGGTTCTTCTAAAGAAACAAATCTAGAAGTTTCTAAATATTTAATTTATTTTTTATCCACATTATTATTAGTGGCATTTGTTCGTATTACTACTTCTTATCTTTATGCTACAGAAAAAGTAATATTATCATATATATTAGTTTATATTGAACCAATTTGTACTATTATTCTTTTAATTTTCTTACCTCTAATATTTAAATTAAATGGCGTATGGTTATCAGTACCTATCGCCCAACTGTTAACATTTATAGTTGCAATTTTTATTAAATTATATTTAAACAAAAAAAAGATAACTAATACTGAAGATAATTAAAACTGAGTTTTATTAGAACTCAGTTTTTTATATTTAAAATTTTTTTACTTTGATATTATTCCATTCTCTTCTTTCACACCAATATAAAGTGTTTTCGGATGCATCAAAAACCATGCTTACAATTGTTGGACAAATTTCTTGAGATGTAGCTTTTAGTATAGAAAACATATCGTTAATAGAAAAATCAATAGAACTATTTTTTGACATTTCCATGGCTTTATTGTATCTATCAAGTCCCATCCATGGGTGTAGTTCTTTATCCATTTTAAAAGGTGAAAAATTAGTAAGAACAAAAAACTTAGGTTTTACTAAATATTTATATCCTTGACCAGGAACTATTATTAAACTATCTCCTTGTTTAGAAGAAATTTGTGCTTGAAAAGTGATTCCATCTACACTACATATCAAATTCTTTTTAGCTAATTCTAAAGCCTCATTAATTGTTTTTTTCTTTGTTAATATATCAATATCAAGGTTAAGTAAATTAATTTGGTTTTCTACTATTTTGTTACTCCTATTATCAAATGGATAACAAGTTGGCATGGCTACAAAATCACCACGATTATTAACTCCGAATAATGGCAACCAACCTTCCTTGGCATCTAGTATATATATGCTAACATTATCATTACTAGTTTCTACTTTCCATTGCATATTTAATAAATCTAAGTTCCAGCCAATAATTGGCTTTTTAAAATTAGTTACAATACTTGTACACATTTTTATTTTCTCTTTATATAAATGGAGCTTGCTATTTATTTTAAATCATTTTTTCGATTATTCTTTGGCCCTATGGTGTCATATGTCCAACCCTCACCATTAATTTCATGAGCTCTTGCAATTGTAACAAAGGCCATTTTATCAATATTTTTCACTATAGAAATTAATGATTGATATTGACTAATGTTAAAAGAAACGATTATCATTTTTTTATCTTCATTAGAAAAACCCCCAATGACATTAACAATGGTTGTTGTTCTATCCAATACATCAATGACTGCCTTATTAATTTCTTCATATTTGTCGGATATAATTTGAGCTACAAAAGCTTTTGATGAACCTAAGAATAATTTATCAATGACAATAGCACATATAAAAGCCGATGTTATACCTAATAAAGAAATTACAAGATCTTTTATAACAATCATACCAAGCATTACGGTCAAAGCATCAAGGATAAAAATAACAACCGAACTTTTAAATCTTTTAATATATTTGCATATTATAAAAGCCAAAATATCTAATCCTCCGGTTGACCCACCGCCTAAAAAAGTAATGGCACATCCGGCTCCTACAAAAGCTCCACCAAACAAAGCCGCTAAAATAATTGCAATATCTTTATATTGTCCAGTTGTAAGATTGAAAAAATCAACATTACTAGCAAGTTTATATGCAAGGGGAAGAAAAATGAAATAAACAATGGCAGATAATAATGTTTTAGCTGCAAATTCTTTTCCTAAGATGATAGTTCCTAGAATGAAAAAAACTACCATTAGAATATCCGCATAGATATCTTTATCAATACCAAATGGTAAAATATTTTTTAATATAATAGCGATTCCGGAAACACCACCTGTTACTAAATCAAATGGTAAAAGAAAGATACCAGTTCCAAAGGCTAAAATGATAGTTCCTAGAACTACTAATAGGTTGTTTTTAATAAAAATTAAAATTTCTTCTCTTGTCAGTTTTCTTTTTTTCATTTTCTTACCTACTTATGTTTTCTAATATATTCATATCTTCATCACTTATATTGAAATTAATAAATAAATTTTCTTTCATAAATTCCTTATGGGTAGTTTTTGAAATTGTTACCGTATTATGTTGAATAGCAAATTGTAAACATAATTGTGAAATCGTTGCGTTATATTTTCGAGCCATTTTCTTTATTTTATCACTTTCAATCTTCTTAGCAAGAGCAATTGGGGAATAAGCTTCTACCACAATTCCTTCCTTTTGACAAAATTCTATTATATCCCATGGTTTATGATATATATTAAATTCAATTTGATTAACCATTGGTTTTATATTGGCATTATCAATAATATTCTTCAAATCTAAAACATCAAAATTGGATACGCCAATAGCTCTTATTATTCCTTCTTCATAAGCTTCTTCTAAAGCTTTATAAACTTGTAAATTTTCTTCGTAATATCTATTCTCTAAACTATTCATTTCTTCAAATGGCCTTGGAGCATGAATTAGCATTAAATCAATATAATTAAGTCCTAAATTTTGTAGTGATAATTTAATGTTTTCTTTAGCTTCATTATATGTTTTTACTTCGGCTGGTATTTTAGATGTAATAAAAAGATTGCTTCTTTTTACTTGGCTTTCTTTTATTCCTTCACCAACTTCCTTTTGGTTGTTATACATAATGGCTGTATCAATATGTCTATAACCAATTTTTAAAGCATCTTTTATTGTTTTTTTGGTGATAGCATTATCGATTTGCCAAGTTCCAAATCCCATAATTGGAATAGTAATATCATTATAAAGTTTCATTTCTTTTAACATTTTATCACTCCTCATATATAGTATAGCACAATTTCCAATAAAATTAAAAAATAAAAAGAATATTTTTTAAAAAAAGCTGTAGTTTATACCTACAGCTAAAGATCAATAATGGTGCTTCTAATAAGAATCGGACTTACGTTTGAGCATTACCATTGCTCCGTTCTACCACTGAACTATAGAAGCATACCATTATTATACTAAAACAAGTCATTTTTTTCAAGTATTTTATATTTAAAAAAGTAATATTGTGTTTATTTTATGATAATGTCTTAATAATTAATTTTAGAAAATGTCCCAATAATAAAATATCATGATATA
>CAKONV010000011.1 GCA_934098295.1 uncultured Bacilli bacterium
CTTATTTAAAGGTTAAAAAACACCAACATTATTTAAAGGCTATTCTTTTAAAACCCCCAACTTATTTAAAGGACCCTTTTTAGTCTTTAAAAAGATACTTTTTTATATTCAAATTAAGTTCTTCTGCCATTTTATAAGCCATTATAGTAGCATCATCATGGATATATAAAGGATCATGGGCATCATCATTAATCATAATTTTTGCATTCATTGATTTCGCTAATTTAAAAAACTCAATTTTTGGATATGCATAATCATGGATGACAGCGGCTGAATCATTATTTTTAATAACATTATATTTTCCTTTTTTCTCACAGTTTCTTATTCCATTCGCATTAAGTTCTAATATAACATTATTTTTATTAGCAGCATTGATTATGCGTTTTGATATAGAAATAGTATGTTCATCCCATTTGTTGTATCCCCAAAAAAATAAGTCAGGGTGTGCTAAAATTTTAAAATATCCCAAACCTAAGGCTATTTCAATTTCTTCAGCATACTTTTTTATATGTTCTAAATTTAGTGGTGAATAAACAGAAATATAACTTCCTTGGTAAGTGATATAATGCTGTCCTAAAACTAAATAATCAAGTTCAGAAACTAGTTTCGGATAATAATCTAAAAGTTCATCAAAATATTCAATTTCAACCGCTTTATAGATTTTAATTTTTGATTTATATTTAATAATATTTTCATTTAAAGAAGGTAAATAATATTTTACATAGTCTTCTTCACTCATTCTTAGCGAATAAATAGCATCTGATAAAATTTTTGGAAATGGAAAATGATCGGAAAAACCTAATTCTTCATATCCTAAATCTATAGCTCTTTTAATATAATCTTCAATTGTTCCTACAGCGTGTTTGCACAAATATGTGTGCGTATGATAGTTAGTTGTTATTTTCGTTGTCATTTTTATCACTTCCTATTAGATATTCAAAACTATCAGGGGTAACAATCTTTTGCCAGTGAGCAGACCGTCCTTTGCCTAAGGGAATAATATATTTTTTTTCTTTTAATTCGTTTAAAACGCGTACAATGGTCGATAAACTTACATCAGGATATAAATTACTGACATCTTCTTTTGAAAAAATGGTTGGTAAATCTTCCATAATTGTTTTTTTAATATAATCGCTTTTTCGAGCTCTTCTTTGTAGTGTCTTGGTGTTAATAATTTTTAAAAGTTCGGAATATGCTTCTAAAATAATTTTCAAAGTTAGCCTTACAAGTCCTGTAAAAAAGATTGTTCCTTGATCATAGTTTACACTACCTCTAGCTATTTCAGCATCAAATTCCTTTTGGTATTGTTCAAAAATAGAAAAGAAACTAACATATTTAAAGGCTAAAACTTGCGATTTTAATAGCATATAGAAATATAAAATATAAGTAGCCAAATTATTACATTCTGAATAGGGCTTCATATTATATGTTTCCATTACCGCAATACAACTTAAAAAAATTGATTCATATTTTTCTTGTTTTGAAAATAAATCAAGTTCATCTAAAAGATTATTAAAAACATAACGAACACTTTTTTTGTTAGGGCCTTGTAATCTAAAGTCTTCAGTAACAAATTTTATATTTTTTCCAGTAAAGCCTTTTAATAAATCGAGGATATCACTACTATTAATGGGAAGATTGTTATCATAAGCACCTACATACATTTTTTCAACCATTTTTTTAATAGTTACTACTCTTTTTTCATTAACGCTTCGAGGCAATGAATTTTTATTTATCAATAGTTGTAATCTTGATTCCGTTAAATTCATTTTCAAAAGATATTTTGTTAAATAATAGGTATCAACTTCAATATTTTTGTTAATTAAAATATTGTTTTGTTCTTCTAATTGGCGTAAAAATTCTTTATTTTGGCCAATATATCGGTATACCCTTATATATTCAATAAATAAATCATGGGGGATTTGATAATTATCTAATGTTGTATAAGCGCTCATAAACTACTCCAATCCTTTAATTTTATTAAATAAAAAGGGAACAAAAGTTATACCAACTATAACTAATAAAAAGTGAGTTATAAGATTACTAAAATTACAAATGACTTTGTTACTAGTAATAAAATCAGCGTGATTTATTAAATGAATAATTAGGTAGAAAAAACCGACAATACTAATGCCTACCAAATATCTTAAAATTCTTTTTTTATGATCTTTGGTATCTTTGAAATTAACATATTTTTTTTCTAAAATAAAAGCTAGAGGTGAAGCTAAAAGCATTCCCATTCCTTTATATAAATCTTTAGATGAGGCGCCATTAAAAATAAGAAAAGGTATAAATAAAATGATTGTTAAAATAATTATTAATAATCGATGTGAGGAAAATTTATTCCATAAAATATGCAAAACAATGGTTGTTAGCATACCAAGAATGGTTCCTCCAATCACATCAAGTGGGAAATGAACACCTAAGTATAATCTCGATAGGCCTACAAGAATTAAGATTACAATTGACAGAATGCGCAATATTTTATTTTTAAAATTTATCCAAACCGTAGTTGTTAAAAAACTTGTATTTTGAGCATGGCCACTAGGAAATGAGGATCCAGTTGCCGAATCACTTAATTTCGAATTTTTTAATACTCGTAACTCTTCTTTTCCCATATATTCAAAAGGACGTTTGGCGTTAAAAATTGATTTTAAAGAATTATTAAAACAAATATTAGCAAAGGCAATAAAAACTATTTCTTTACCTTTCTCTTTACTGATACACCAATAAATAATAGTTACAAAAATTAATATACCAATACTAGCTCCAAGTTCAGAAATTGCAAAAAAGAAATAATTAAAAAAATTATTAGTAAACTGGTGAAGCCAATTCAAAATACTCCATTCAAAAGAAAAGCGAATGATATCTAAAGCCCAAATCATATTTTTAACTCCTTATCTTTTAAAGATAATTCATATAAGATTTTGACATCTTTTATTGGAAGTTTATATAATTCACCTTCTCTTAAATTGTCGATTGTAATATGCCCAAAACGAACTCTAGTTAGTTTTTTAACTTCATGGCCAACAGAAATAAACATTTTTTTAATTTGATGGTATAGGCCTTGAGTTATCGTAATTCTAACAAGTGATGAATTGTTTTTTTCATCAACTGATTCTAAAGAAACAATCGCTGGTAAAGTTTTTTTAGAATCAATTATAACTCCTTCTGATAATTTTTTAATATCGTTGAAAGTAATTATACCATGAACTCTCGCTAAATATTCTTTTTCTATACCACTCCTTGGACCTACCATATGATTCATAAAGTCGCCATCATTGGTTAATAATAGGACCCCTTTAGTATCCGAATCAAGTCTACCAACAGGATAAACATGTTGTTTAAGGGCTTCTTCTGGTAATATGTCAAGAATTGTTCTTCTTTTTTTGGGATCATCAACCGTACAGATTACTCCTCTTGGTTTATTAATTACGTAATAAGCTTTAGTTAAAGTAGGCAAAGGTTTATTGTCGACTAAAATAAAATCGCTGTTTTTAACTTTAGTGCCAAGAACGGAAACAATTTCACCATTAACTTTTACTCTACCACTTAATATTAATTCTTCGGCTTTTCTTCTGCTTGCAAGTCCAGAGGCAGCTATTCTTTTTTGTAATCTTTCTTCCATATCTATCAGCCTTTCTAAAAAATATTGTAATTTAAACTTACAAAACTTATTTAAAATCACATATATTATACTAAATTTCAAGAAAATTTACAAGAAAATGGAAAATCAAAAGAAAAACTAGATACTATTTTTAAAACTAGTATCTAGTTTAAATGAAAAGCCAAAGATAAATAAATATGACAATCAAGAAAGTCAATAAATCGGTTAATAAGCCCGCAGCTAAAGCGTATTTAGTTTTTGTTATTTGAATACTTGAAAAATATATAGTTAAAATATATAAAGTTGTATCACTACATCCTTGAATAATTGAAGACAATTTTCCAAGACTACTATCTACACCATATTTTTTATAAATGTCAATCATAATAACTAAAGAACTTGATGAAGATAGAGGCTTTAATCCCGCTTGAACTATAATTTCAGGAACAATTGGCAAATGAATTTTAGATGATAGAAAATCAATTATGCCACTCTTATTAAAAACTTCAATGGCGAATACTAAAGCCAAAAGATTAGGAAAAATATCTAACAGAATGGTAAAATTCTTTTTTACACCCTTTTGAAAACTATCAAAACAATTGACTTTATGTAAAATACCACTAAAAATAATAATTAAAATATAAATACTTATAACAATCATTTATTTGAACACCTATAAAAAAGTCGATCTAATACTACCGCAATAAAAGTAGACAAAGTTGTAGAAAGAATCATTAAGGCAATTAAATTAATATCTGTTTTTCCATTATATAATGTCCTTAAACTGATTATCGTAGTAGGAATAATAGTTAAAGAACTGCTATTAATTAAACACATTGTAATCATTGATCTTGTTGCGGTGTCCTTATAGGGATTATCTTTTTGCATTTCTTTGAAAGCCATAATCCCAAGAGGTGTGGCAGCAGATCCTAAGCCTAGTAAGTTAGCTACCATATTTGAGCATAAATATTGGTAAGCTAAAGAGTCTAATGCTAATTCAGGATAAAGAAAGTGAATCGGCTTTTTTAATATTTTTGATGTTTTATTGATTAATGATGAGTCAATAGCTATTTCAAAAATACCACTCCAGAATAGTAATAGTACACCTATTTGTAAAAACATTTCCCAAGCTTTTAATGCCGAAGATAACATGACATCACCTAATGTCGTTATATCTCCAAAGAATATCGAAAATATAATACTGACAATTAATAAATAACTCCAAATCTTATTCATCGTTTTCCTTCCTGTGAGCAATCGAAATTTTTTTAGTAAGATATTTACTCACTTGATTGCTCCTACGAAGCCTTATTTTCTCAAACCCATAAGAACTAAGGTTTTTATGTAATTCCCAATCACTATAAGCATCTAAAGTTACCACAACAACTTGATTATTATCTTCTTCAAAAACAGTTACTAAAGTTCTACCAGCTTTTTTAGTATATCCAGTTTTGCCACCAATAGCATTACTGCTATTGAATAGTAATCGATGTTTATTATGAAAGTAAAAACTTTTATTACTATAACTTTTGTCTTGAAATTTTTTTTGACCTATTATTTTTTTAAATGTTTCATTTTTCATACCTTTGCAAACGAGTAGCCCCATATCATAAGCAGTAACATAATTTTCATTTTCACTATCTAAACCATGAGGATTATTAAAATAAGAATTTTTCATGCCAATAAGTTTCGCGGTATCATTCATAATCATCATAAAATCTTCTAAATTATTATCATAATGAAGAGCTAGTGCTAAAGCGGCATCATTACCACTACATAACATCATCCCATATAAGAGCATTTCAACGCTAAGGCAATCCCCTTCTTCAAGATAAATCCTAGAACCTTCAACATTAATCATTTCTTTTGTGATTATTACATAGTCATCCAATTTATATAATTGTAAACAGACATATAAAGTTAAGAGTTTTGTGATTGATGCTGGTAAATGAGGAGTATTAGCAAAATAATCAAATAAGACTTCTTCAGTATTAACATCCATAACAACACAACTTTTAGAAGTGTTTTTTATGCTAGTACCAATTGTCATTATTTCTTCTTGATTGCTTTTTGATTTTGTCGCTAATCCCAACATAAGTATTAAAATTGTAATAATAAAAACGACAAGAAAACGTCTTTTCATCGATTGCATCACCAATTAGATTTTATGATATAAGTAAAACGACTAGAACTAAAAAAGCAGTAAAAAAGAAAATCATCTCTCTTCTACTGCTAAGAATTTTTCAATTAAAGCATATACTTCATCAATGGTGTTATTAAAATTATTCTCATCTATTAAAACTGTGCTAGTGTAATTTTTATGATTAAACCATGTAAGTTGTCGTTTAGCATAATTTCTTGATGCTTGTTTTATTTTTAAAATAGCATCAGTAAGCTCGATGTCACCCCGAAAATAAGGTATTAATTCCTTATAACCAATGGCAGCTATTGAAGTTTTACTAAATAAATTATTAGAAAATAAATATTTTACTTCATCTAGAAGTCCATCGTTTATCATTTTATCAACTCTTAGATTTATTCTATTATAAAGTTTTTCACGGTCATCGTTTAAAAAAATTACCAAAGCATCATAAATTAGTTCATTTTTCTTTTGGCCTTTAGTTTGACCTGATTCAAGAATTTCTAAAGCTCTTAGTACGCGTTTTCTATTATTTTGGTGAATGCTGTTAGCCATGTTAATATCTAATTTTTCTAGTTGCTCATGCAACTCACTATTAGTATAATTTTGATATTTTTCATCAAAGTTACTGTCATGCGTTTGACCACCAAATTCATAATTGGATATAACGCTATCTAAATATAGACCGCTACCACCAACTAATAAAGGTACTTTATTTTCGTGCCAAAGCTCTTCAATTTTTTCTCTAACTATTTTTTGATAATCAGCGACGCTAAAACAACAAGTTGGTTCAACGATATCAATTAAATGATGTTTTACTAAAGACTGTTCCTCTATATTAGGCTTAGCCGTACCAATATCCATTTTTTTATATATTTGATAAGCATCAGCATTAATAATATCAGTTTTAAGTTTTCTTGCTATTTCGATGGAACATTTCGTTTTTCCAACCGCCGTAGGTCCCGTTATAACGATTACTTTTTTCATTAGATTACTCGCTTAAATAATTTTTCGATTTCGTAAGTTGTAAGTTTAACTAGCGTAGGTCTACCATGAGGACAAGTGTACGGCATTTTACAAGCATCTAGATTTTCTAATAAACTTTTAACTTCACTTTCTAGAATATGCATATTGGCTTTGATGGATTTTTTACATGCTAAACTTTTAGCAAGCGAATCATACATAACATCAATATCAGCCTTTTGATCATGAATTAAATGATTAATTACATCAGATGTAAATTCAACTTCTAAGTCCTTAGGAACCCAATTCGGTATATCGCGAACTAAAATTGTAGAACCTCCAAAATCTTCAATAACAAAACCAAGTTCTTGTAAATCGTTTTTCTTTGACATTATTAACGGCATATCAGCAACGCTAAAATCAAGTTTTAAAGGAACCAGTAATTCATAGGTTGAAAAACTTTTATTTAACAAGGCCTTTTTTATTTTCTCATACATGCATCTTTCCATGGCCGCATGTTGATCAATTAATAATAAATCTTTGTCATCTTCTAATAACAGGTAGGTCATGTGGTATTGGCCAATGTAACGCAAATTAGAAAATTTTTTCTCATTATCACTAATTAATTTATCTTGAATTGCAACTGAAGGTTTAACAATCGGTTCTTCATTAATTCCAAAATTATCAAAATTAGTAACTTTTGTTGGTTCATCTTTTAATAAACTATCATCGTTTGATGAATCTAGGCCATCTTCTGTTGCTGGAAATGGTTTTTTTTCTTCATCAAACATATTCCATAATTCATCAATATCTTGTTTTTTTACTTCTTCTATTTTTATTTCTTTTTTATTTAAATTGGTTTCTTGAAAGTTATTGATTGTTGTAATGTTATTCGGTTGCTTGTTTTTAAAATCGGAAGCTGTTGCATCATACACTAGGGATGTATGGTGCAATAAGTCATAAATTGTTTTAGTAATTAATGATCGTAAGCTTCCTTCATCGGTAAATCTAATTTCTAATTTAGAAGGATGAACATTAACATCGACAAGTGATGGATCGCAAAAGATTTCTAAAATCGTAATAGGATACTTACCAATAGGAATAATCGATTTATAAGCATCCGTTACGGCAAATAGCATATTTAAGTTCCTAATAATACGATTATTGATAATAATATTAATAGCATTTTTATTAGAACGAAAAACATTATTATCTGTAGTATAACCATTTATTTTGTACAAATCACTACTGTTACTAAAAGATAGTGTATGTCTTGCGACTTCTTTTCCATAAGTTGATGCTATTATACTTAGCATTTCCATCGCACCATCAGTTTGGTAAATAATTTTATCATTGTTTATTAAAGTAAAAGCGATATTGGGATTGGCTATGGCTAATCGATTTATAATCATGGATATGTGAGAAAGCTCTAAGGCTTCACTTCCTAAATGTTTATACCGTGCAGGAGTATTAAAAAATAAATTAGAAACTTCCACTTTCGTACCTTTCGGTAAACTTGTAATGCCTTGATTAATTGTTTTTGCTTCTTTAAATTCGTAGTAATAAGCGCTAGTTCCATCGGTACTAGATGTAATTTTCATTATGGATACACTAGCTATTGATGGCAAAGCTTCACCTCTAAATCCTAACGAAGTGATATTGAACAAATCGGCCTTAGTATGAATTTTACTTGTGGCATGAGGTAATATGGCAATTGGTATTTGATCTTTGGACATTCCAATACCATTGTCAGTTACCACCATTTTTTTTAATCCACTAGCGGTAAGTTCAATTTTAATTTTCGTAGCATTGGCATCAATACTATTTTCAACTAATTCTTTTATAACACTAGCTGGTCTTTCTACAACCTCACCTGCGGCGATGAGATTGGAAATTTCAATAGGTAATTGTTTTATTTCCTGTGAGCTCATTTTATTTTTCAACCTCATCTTTCAAATCTTTTAATAGTAATAAAGCATCTAAAGGTTTCATTGAATCAATGTCAACATTTTTAATTTTATTTAATACTTCAACCTCTTTAGGATCTAAATTATTGATTATTACTGGCTCTACGTAATTTTCTTTTGACAATAAGGTAGCATCATAAGTATTTTTACTTTCTAATTTATTAAGAATATCTTTAGCTCGATAGGTAACCTTTTGAGGAATTTTTGCCAAACTAGCGACATTTATACCATAACTTTGATCTGTAGGCCCTGGTAAAACCTTATGCAA
Source organism: uncultured Bacilli bacterium (assembly GCA_934098295.1). Lineage (GTDB taxonomy): Bacteria > Bacillota_I > Bacilli_A > ML615J-28 > CAG-313 > UBA1737. Next base: position 8,946 of record CAKONV010000011.1, read on the forward strand.
AAAAATTAATTCTCCAGTTTCATCAAAATTAGAAGCATTAGCCTCGACGTGAACATTTTTTAAGAGTCCTAAACTTTTATCCAAATTGGTAAGTTCATGATAGTGTGTTGAAAAGAAAGTTTTGGCGCCTATCTCATCATGAATGTACTCAACAATCGATTGAGCTAAGGCCATACCATCATAAGTTGCGGTTCCTCTTCCAACTTCATCTAAAATAATCAAGCTTCTTTCCGTGGCATTTTGCAAAGCCTCATTAACTTCAAGCATTTCGGTCATAAAGGTAGATTCGCCACTTGCAATATCGTCGCTAGATCCAATTCTTGTAAATATTTGATCAAAGATTGGTAATAAAGCCTTAGAAGCAGGGACATAGGAGCCCATTTGAGCTAATATAACTATTAAGGCATTTTGTCTCATGTATGTGCTTTTACCGGCCATATTAGGTCCGGTAATTAATAATATTTTTTCATTATTATAAAGAACTAAATCATTAGGAATAAACTCTTTTTCTGAAACTTTTTCAATAACAGGATGTCGACCATCTCTTATTTCCAGTTCATCATAAAAACTAAACTCTGGACGAACATAATGATTTTCTTTAGCTACAGTGGCTAAAGATATTTGCATATCGATAAGTGATATAACGTTAGCTAATTTTTGTAAATCAGTCGTTTTATCTTTACACATATTTTTTAATTTTCCGAATAACTCAAATTCTAGATTAAGAGCCGTTTCTGCACTTCTTAAAATTAGAGTTTCTCTTTCTTTTAATTCTTCTGTAATAAAACGTTCCGAATTCGATGTTGTTTGTTTTCTAATATAGCCAAATTCATCTTTTACTTGTGGTAAATATGACTTAGTGATTTCAATATAATAGCCAAAAACTCGATTATATCCAACTTTTAATCCTTTAATACCCGTTTTTTCTCTTTCACGAATTTCCAAATTAGTCAAAAATTCCTTATTTGTTGATTCAATATTTCTAATATTATCTAAATCACTAGAATAACCAGGTTTAATTACTCCTCCATCTTTTAAAACAAATGGAGCATCATCATTAATCCCTCTTTTTAATTCTTCATATAATTCATCAAACGTTTCAATTGACGAAGATAGTTTTGTAGAAATCTTACCATTCATTTCTTTCAAGCATTTTTTAATATTTGGTAAGACACCCAATGATTTTTTTAATTGTAATAAATCTTTAGGTGATGGGGACCCAAAACTAATGCGTCCAATAATACGTTCCAAATCATATACTTGTAATAGGGAAGTTTTAATTTCATCAGCTAATAAAAAATTCTTTTGTAATTCAGAAATAAAATCTAATCTTTCATTAATTTTATTTAAATCTACTAATGGAAAAAGAATACTTTTTTTAAGAAATCTTGATCCCATAGCAGTTGAACACTTATCTAAAATAGAAAACAAATTATTTTTAAATCTGCCTCCACGAATTGATTCAACTAATTCAAGATTTCGAACCGCATTATTATCCATTCTTAAGTATTCTTTATTAGTATAATAAACAAAAGGTTGTAAATGCACTAATACTCTTTTTTGAGTACCAACAATATATGTCAATAATCTTTTAGCCGCAATTTTATATTTATCCGTAATGTTAGCTAACAATGGCATTAAATAACTATCCAAAGCTAAATCATCGTTAGTAGATATTAAAATGCCATAAACTTTCGATAAATCGCGTTGAATATTTTTATTTAAAGTAGTAGAACAAACAATTTCCTTAATTCCAAGTTTATTAACTTCACCAACTACTAATTCATTATGAATGGGGAAACTTGTAATTTTTTCTTCACCAGTAGATAAATCAACATAACATAAAACATATTCATTATCAGTTTTGTCAATACAGCCAATATAGTTATTAGATTTATCAGAAAGATAAGTTTCATCAATATTAGTTCCGGGAGTAATAATTCTTATAACATCACGTTGTACAAGTTTTTTCCCTGTAGGTTCTTCCATTTGTTCCACTATAGCAACCTTGTATCCTTTTAAACTTAATTTTTCAATATAAATGTCAACTGCGTGATAAGGAACGCCACACATTGGAACCCTTTCTTCCGTACCAGCATCTCTACCAGTTAAGACAATTTCTAATTCTCTACTAGCAACAAGGGCATCATTAAAAAACATTTCATAAAAATCGCCAATTCGATAAAATACAAGAGTATCTGGATAATTTTCTTTAATATCCAAATATTGTCGCATCATTGGTGTGTATTTTGATTTATCAATTTTTTCGTACATATTTTATTCCTTAAATTACATAAATTATTAAAAATAGTATATCACAATTCTTTTTTTTTTTCAAAAAAAAAGAATGAAGCAAACAATCTTCATTCTTAGATTCTAAATTTAAATTCCCTTATTTAAAGAAAATGAATTTTATCTTTATGCATAATTAATCATTCATCTTCTTATAATGCTATTAAAAGGCATTTATGATCTTTTAAAAATTACAAATAATGTTTTTGAAACAAAAGATCCAATCACAAAATTAACAATAGCTTCGACTAAACCATTAATGCCAACAAATAGAATAATAAAATTTAAAACATTTGTACTTCCCAATTGATTACGGAAGGCTAGGATTTCATCGGTATTATAGAAGAAAAGACATAGCAATGACATAAAGAAAATAGTATTTAGTAAGGCTCCCGAAACACAAGCAATTATATGAGCAAATATATTGGCTTTTCCTAAAAGTTTATTATTTAAAGCCTTAAAAATAACACCAACAAGGAACCCCATTAAAGTTCTTGGTATGATACAAAGAATAATTGTTTTAATAGGACTCAAACCAAATAGCATAGCTCCAAAAGGGCTTAAACCTGAAATTGCTTGAATTAAACTTGTAACCCCAAACATGAATCCTAAAAAAGTTCCTGCTTTTGGTCCTAAAAGAATGGCGCCAATAACAACGGGTATTACTAGTAAAGTAATTTCTAAACCAAGGGTTTTAATATAACCAATAGGTGTAAATCCCATCAATAAAATAATAGCTGTGAAAACAGCTAAAAAAGTTAAATTTTGAATTTTTTGATTTTTTTTCATAGATAAACTTCCTCGCTTTTTAAAAAAAATATCATTTCTTATAGAATATGATTTTTTAAGCAATTAATTTAAATAGATTAATTACTACCTATAATCTTTTTAAAGTATTAAAGTATTATGGCTATATTATTATACTAAAAATTAAAAGAAAAGTCTCGAAAAAAGACTTTTCTTTATGATACTAATTCAAATTCATAACCTAAAATTATAATAGTTTCTCCTTCAACAGCACCCTTTTTACGAAGTTGATCATCAACTCCTAATTCTCTTAAGGCCTTAGCGAAATATTTTACACTGACCTCATTGTTAAAATCCGTTCTTTCAAACAATTTTTCGATAGCTGGACCATCAACGTGAAATAATCCAGAATCATCCATAGAAATGACAAATGAGGCTTTTTTAGGCGTATAATTGTATTCTACAACTTCATCAGTTTCGATTTTATATGTTTCATTCTTTCTAGCTTCATCTAGGGTATCAGCTATTTTATACAAAAGGGTTTGAAGATTATCCTTTGTGTAAGCACTAATAGGAATGACATCTTCAATTTTTAATTCTTTTTTAAATTTTTCTAAATTAAGAGAAGAATTTGGTAAATCCATTTTGTTAGCCACAACAATTTCAGGTCTTTTAAGTAGTTCTGGATTATAATCTTCTAATTCTTTTCTAATTTTTAAATAATCACTAGCAGGATCTCTTCCTTCCGAACCACTCATATCAATAATATGTACTAAAACGCGAGTTCTTTCAATATGTTTTAAAAATTGAATGCCTAATCCAGCACCAGTAGAAGCACCCTCAATTAAGCCTGGCAAATCAGCCATAATGAAACTTCTGCCATCACCAACACCAACAACTCCCAAATTGGGTGCCAAAGTAGTAAAATGATATGCGGCAATTTTTGGCTTAGCAGCTGAAACAACAGAAATTAAAGTAGATTTTCCAACACTTGGAAATCCAATCAAACCAACATCAGCCAATACCTTAAGTTCCAAATTGCAGTTAAATTCTTCACCAGGGAGTCCTTTTTCCGCAAATTTAGGTGTAGTGTTATTAGGCGTAGCATAAGCGGCATTACCCTTTCCACCTCTTCCACCACGAGCAACAATAACTTCTTGACCGGCTTTGGTTATATCACCAACAACTTTTCCTGTATCAGCATTGATAATTGTTGTTCCAATAGGAACTTTAACTATTGCATCTTTTCCCATTCGACCAGAACAATTGCTTTCCATTCCTTTTTGGCCATCTTCCGCAATTATTTTTTTCTTAAATCTAAAGTCTAATAATGTTGTTAATCCTGATTCGCCAACAAAGATAACACTACCACCTCTTCCGCCGTGTCCTCCTGCTGGTCCTCCCTTTTCCATGTATTTTTCATGTAAAAAAGCGACAAGACCATCACCACCTTTGCCGGCTTTTACGTATATTTTAACACTGTCAACAAACATGTGTAATCTCCTTTCAAAATAAAAGACACTTTTAATTAAAGTGCCTTTTTTTCTACAATGTCTTAATGTAATTCTTATTCAGCTGGATAAACTGATACAAATTTTTTACCTTGAGATTTAGTTTCATATTTAACTACGCCACTAATCATACAGAATAATGTATCATCTTTACCGATACCAACATTGTGTCCTGGATGAACCTTAGTTCCTCTTTGACGATAAATAATTGAACCAGCTTGAGCGAATTGACCATCAGATAATTTAGCACCTAAACGTCTACCAGCAGAATCACGACCGTTCTTAGTAGAACTTACACCTTTTTTAGATGCAAATAATTGTAAATTAAATCTAATCATGGCAACCTCCTAAAATTTTTATTTTCAAATATTTTGGATAATCTTTTTTAATTTCTTCATACATATCAATCAAATTTTTAACAATTAGTTGAACAAAGTCAATATCTTTTTTATTCATAGATTGATAATCCAAACTGCAATGAAGATAACCTCTACTTTCATCAACTTTTAAATCTAAACAACTACTATTAATTTTATCGATTAGATTAATAGATGTATAAGTAGCAGTAGTGATACCACTACAAACGATGTCTTTTCCATATTCAGCATAGCCTGCATGGCCACTAAGAGTAATGAACGAGCATAACCCTTTATCGTAATTCACGATAATTTCAGTCATCAAAAACCTTCAAATATTAAGCAACAATCTCTTTGATTGTAACTTTAGTGTAAGCTTGGCGATGACCTTGTTTTTTACGTTCATTCTTTTTAGCTTTGTATTTGAAAACAACAATCTTTTTTCCTTTACCTTGCTTTTCAACAGTACCAGTTACTTTTGCACCTTCTACTAATGGTTGACCTACTTTGTCACCAACAAGTAAAACTTGATCAAAAACAACTTCTTCACCTTCAGCAGCGTTTAGTTTTTCAACATAAAGAACGTCACCTTCTTGTGCACGATATTGTTTACCGCCAACAACAAAAATTGCGTACATCTTTTGCACCTCCTCATAAAATTTAAGACACGCCATCGGAGTGATAAATGTAAAAACATCTAAACTTCAAATAACTCTTTCTGAGCGGTTGATAAGCATAGACTTAAGCAACGCATATATTATACACGATTTTTTAATATTTTGCACATAATTAACATTATTTTTTCTTTATTCAGCCTTAAAGCACTTTTTTAAAAAAAGCAAATAACATTTTCTAATAATCTTTTTATTTATAAAAATTTAACATTGAACTTTTCTTATCGAAATTGAAAAGGCAAATATCGCTACTTTTAATTTTCATCTTCTGTGAGAAGGGCCTTTAGATATATTTTTAGTTTCCAATATGAAAATTTTTTTGTATTCTTATGAATTACCAATAAAAAAGATGAGTTATTTAAAGATTAACGAATAACTCATCCATATTTTATTCTTTACTTATACTTTTTTCTTTTTTATTAAAATACATATTATCATCAGCGTTTTTTAAAATATTAGAAACACTAGTGACATTGGCATTAAAAATATCATAACCTATTGCTATCGAAGGAATTCTAATCATAATATAAATTAATTTAATTTTAGAATTACTGCCGTCTAGATATATTCCTAAACATTCACAAAAGGAAGCGACAATGATTAGTGCCAATGTAATAATTATCCATTTTTTGCTGTTATTTGCTATTAAATTATTTTTAACAATCATTGAAATTAAACTTAGTAGCGTTAAAAAACCAATTATAATAATTGATGTATATAATTTCATGGACATTCTTCCTATATAAAGATAATCTTACGATAACTTAAATTTTCATATATCGTATATTAATAATAGTACAAATAAAATTTAAAAACCATTTTTTGATAAAGTTAGTGAAAAATTATTCCCATTCAATCGTTCCTGGAGGTTTCGAAGTGATATCATAAACAACACGATTACAACCACTCACTTCATTAACAATTCTTCTAGAAATAACATCTAACACTTCATAAGGAATTCTTGACCAATCAGCAGTCATGCCATCAACACTAGTAATAGCTCTTATCGCAACACAATACGAATATGTTCTTTGATCACCCATTACACCAACTGTTTTTGAAGATGTACAAACCGTAAAATATTGCCATATTTGTTTATCCAAACCAGCTTTTTTTATTTCTTCTCTTAAAATATAATCACTATCCTGAACAATTCTAATTTTTTCTAGGGTAACTTCGCCAAGAATTCTTATTCCAAGTCCAGGTCCAGGAAAAGGTTGACGATAAATTAGGCTTTCATTTATACCTAATTCAATTCCTAATGCTCTAACTTCATCTTTAAATAATTTATTTAGTGGTTCTAATAAAGTAAAATTCATATCTTTAGGTAATCCACCAACATTATGATGGGATTTAATTGTCTGAGCAGTCGATGTTCCAGATTCAATAACATCCGTATATAAAGTGCCTTGTCCTAAAAATTTATAATCTTTTCCGTATTTATCAGCTACTTCTTCGAAAATTTTAACAAATTCATGTCCAATAATTTTTCTTTTTTCTTCAGGATCAATTACATTTTTTAATTTATTTAAGAAACGTTCTTTAGCATCAATTTTTATAACATTAATGTTAAATTTATTTTCAAAAAAGTCCATAACCTCTACAGCTTCATTTTTTCTTAATAGACCGTGATCAACGAAAAAACAAGTTAAATTTTTGTTAATAGCCTTTTCAATTAAACATGCAGCAACGCTAGAATCAACACCACCGCTTACAGCCATTAAGACTTTATTATCACCGACAGTTTCTTTAATTTCTAAAACTTTTTGGTCGATATAATCACTAATCTTCCAATTAGGAACCGCTTTAGCTATTTTAAAAATAAAATTTTCTAAAATTTTATTTCCATAATCTGTATGCTTAACTTCTGGATGAAACTGGACACCATATAACCCAAGTTTTTCATTTTCAAAGGCACAAATATCCGTAGTTTCGGAAGAAGCAATAACTTTAAAATCTTCTGGTAAAGAAGTAACTTGGTCACCATGGCTCATCCAAACATTTTGTTTTTTTGGAGATCCAGCAAATAATGTTGATTCAACAGTTGAAATTTCTTGTTTACCAAATTCTTTATTATTTAAAGTTTGAACATTGCCACCAAATTTATAAGCAATATACTGCATTCCATAGCAAATGCCAAGGATGGGAATATTTAACTTAAAAATTTCCTCATCACATGTAAAACTGTTTTCTTCGTAAACTGATTTGGGACCACCACTAAGAATTATTCCTTTTACACTAGGATCGTTTTTAATTGTTGATGCTTTCGTATGACAAGAGATTAATTCACTATAAACATTCATTTCTCTTATTCTTCTTGCAATTAGTTGATTATATTGACTGCCAAAGTCAATGACTAATATTTTATCATAATTCATAATTTTACCTACTTAGTATAATTAGGAGCTTCTTTGGTTATTTCAATATCGTGAGGATGACTTTCTTTTAAGCCAGCATTAGTTATTCTAATGAATTCACAAGTATCTTGTAAAGTTGGAATATCTTTTGCACCGCAATAACCCATTCCCGACTTAATACCTCCACATAATTGATAAATAGTATCAGCAACTTCACCTTTATAAGCTACGCGTCCTTCAATTCCTTCAGGTACTAATTTTTTAGTTTCATTGACATTTTCTTGGAAATATCGATCAGCAGAACCACGTTTCATAGCTGCTAAGCTTCCCATACCAACATACACCTTAAACTTTCGACCTTGATAAATTATTTCTTCACCAGGAGCTTCTTTACAACCAGCTAAAATTGATCCTAACATAACCGTATCAGCACCAGCTGCTAATGCTTTTACAATATCACCTGAAAGTTTGATTCCACCATCGGCAATTACCGGAATATTATACTCTTTAGCGACTTGGTATACATCATTAACAGCCGTAATTTGAGGAACGCCAACACCAGCAACTACTCGAGTTGTGCAAATACTACCAGGGCCAATTCCAACTTTCAAAGCATTAACACCTGCATCAATTAAGTCTTTAGCTGCGTCTTTGGTAACAATATTACCAGCAATTAATTCAATATTTGGATATTTTTCTTTAATAGCTTTAACTAAGTTAATAACATTCTTAGAATGACCATGAGCTGAATCTATACTAATTACATCAACGCCTTTAGAAATTAACGCATCTACTCTTTCCATGGCATTATGAGCAACTCCCACAGCTGCACCAACTCTTAGTCTACCATTTTTATCCTTGCAGGCATGTGGATAGTTAATTACATTATCTATATCTTTTGAAGTGATTAATCCTTTTAAGAAACCATTTTCGTCAACAATCGGTAGTTTTTCAATTCTATTCTTCCACAAAATGGTTTTGGCTTCATTTAGAGTAGTGTTTTCTTTAGCTGTTATTAAATTTTCTTTTGTCATAATATCAACAACATTAGCACTATGATCTTCAATATATTTTAAATCACGATTTGTGATTATTCCTAATAATTTATGATTTTCATCAACTACAGGAAGACCACTAATTTTATACTTGCTTAAAATTGCTTCAGCATCTTTTACTTTAGCGTTAACGTTTAAGGTAATAGGATCAGAAATCATACCTGACTCGCTTCTTTTTACAACATCAACCATTGTTGCTTGTTCTTCAATTGTCATATTTTTATGAATAAAACCAATTCCTCCAGCTCTAGCCATAGCAATTGCCATTGCTGATGTCGTAACCGTGTCCATTGCAGCCGAAAGAATTGGTATATTTAAATCAATATGTTCTGTTAATCGTGTTTTCAAACAAACTTCATTTGGAACAACATCTGATTTATGGGGAACTAATAATACATCATCAAATGTTAATCCTTCACGTACATTTCCATTAAAACTCATAAATTATTTTTCTCCTTCATAGCTTTTTGGTATTATACACTTTTTAATTTTTTTTGGGAAATAAAATGATTATGTAATCATTTTCAATGAAAAAAAGTCTTGTTAGATTTGATTAAAATCCTAACAAGACTTAAATTTTAGTTACTTTTAATTACTACAAGTTTACCGTCTTTATAATCAACTAGATAATTAACATATGGAGAAATTTCATTAGCTATTATACGCTTAGCAATTTCTGTTTCCACATTTTTTTGAATAAATCTCTTAATAGGACGAGCACCAAACGTAGTATTATAACTATTATCAATAATATATTTTTTCAAATCATTAGAAAAGTTAACTTTAATGTTATTACCTTCAAGTCTAGCCTTTAATTCATTCAACATCTTGTCAACAATCTTAATTTGAACATCTTTAGATAATGGTTTAAACATAACAATCTCATCAATACGATTGATAAATTCTGGTTTAAAGTTTTGATGTACTAATTCCATAACTTTTTCTTTCGCATCACTATCATTGTTAAGCAAATATTCACTACCTAAGTTTGAAGTCATAATTATAATAGTGTTTTTAAAATCAACGGTTCTTCCTTGTGAATCTGTCAATCTTCCATCATCAAGTAATTGTAATAAAACATTGAAAACATCACGATGAGCTTTTTCAATTTCATCAAACAAGACAATAGAATATGGTTTTCTTCTAACGGCTTCGGTTAATTGTCCACCTTCATCATAACCTACATATCCTGGAGGGGCTCCAATCAAACGAGCGACGCTATGTGGTTCCATATATTCACTCATGTCGATACGTACAATGTGATTATCACTATCAAATAATGCCTCGGCTAAGGCTTTACAAACTTCAGTCTTACCAACACCAGTAGGACCTAAGAATAGGAAAGATCCGATTGGACGATTTTGGTCTTGAATACCAGCTCTTTGACGAATTATAGCATCACTAACTAGTTCCAATGCCTCATCTTGACCAATTACACGTTTTGCTAATGTATCCTTCAATGTCAATAACTTTTCACGATCACCCTTAACAAGTTTTGACACTGGAATGTTGGTAGATTTAGAAACAATATTTGCAATATCTTCTTCTGTAACTACTTCGGAAATCATACGATCTTCTGTATGTTCTTGGAAAGATGCAATTTCTTTTTCTAAATTAGGAATTATACTATATTGCAATTCGGCAGCTTTATTATAATCACCAGCAAGTGAAGCATTTTCAAAATCAACTTTGGCTTTTTCCAATTTTTCTTGTTTTTGTTTTAATGCTTCCAGCTCTTTCTTTTCTTTTTGCCATTGCTTTTCTAGTTTTGCTTCCTCTTCATATTTTTCGTTTAATTCCATTGTAATCTTATTTAGACGATCTTTACTAACAACATCAACTTCATTCTTTAGGGAAGCTTTTTCAATTTCAAGTTGCATAATATGACGTTTTAAAGTATCTAGTTCTTGAGGACTAGAATCCATTTCTGTACGTATTGAAGCGCAAGCTTCATCTATCAAATCTATTGCTTTATCTGGTAAAAAACGATCTGTTATATACCTATTAGACAATACGGCACTAGCTACAATAGCATTATCGCTAATATGAACACCATGATGGGCTTCAAAACGAGCTTTTAAACCTCTTAAGATACTAATTGTATCTTCAACTGTTGGTTCTTCAATTAAAACTTTTTGGAAACGACGTTCAAGGGCACTATCTTTTTCAATATATTTACGATATTCGTTTAAAGTTGTTGCACCAATACAATGTAATTCACCACGAGCAAGCATTGGTTTTAACATGTTACCAGCATCAAGTGCACCTTCTGCTGCACCAGCACCTACAATTAAATGAATCTCATCAATAAACAAAATAATTTGTCCATTACTGTCCTTAATTTTGTTTAAAACAGCTTTTAATCTTTCCTCAAATTCACCACGATATTTTGCACCAGCAACTAGTGCTCCCATATCAAGTTCATAAACATGACAATTTTTTAAACTTGTTGGAACATCTTCCTTTACAATACGGGCTGCAAGTCCTTCAATAATTGCTGTTTTACCAACACCTGGTGCACCAATTAAAATAGGATTGTTTTTAGTTTTACGTGCTAAAATTTTTATAATTCTTAAAATTTCTTCTTCCCTACCAATGACGGGATCAACTTTACCTTGACGAACGGCATCCGTAACATCTCGGCCAAATTTTTCAAGAATTTTTTCATCTTTACTATAATCTTGCATTTCTTCCATAATAGAATACCTCCATCTTTTATTATTAAGTGATTAGCACTCTAATCACTTGACTGCTAATATTATATCACAAAAAATTAGCACTGTCAAGAGGTAAGTGCTAATTTTTTTATTTTTTTTATTTATTTTTTCTTAAGTACAAGAAAAGCATACCAATCGATGCTAAGTTTAACAAACTTAAAATGCTCAAATTATTCTTTTTACAACCGCTTTTTTTGTAATTACATCTTGTACAAACATTTCCAACAAAATTATGACCAAGTTTAGAAATAGTTTTTCTCTCAACTATTACAGCACCACAATCTTTACAATGAGATCCCTCTGTTAAACCATCCTCTAAGCAAGTAGGTTCTATTTTTTCATCTATAACGATGTTCTTATGATTGCAAATGGAATCATCTTTCGCCCCACAAATACAAAGATGGGTAACTTCATCGTATTTGTGAGCAACAATTTTTGATTCATATCCGCATTCACAAACTTGATAATGACCTTCCTTTGTAATCTCATATCCATTAAACTTATGCCTATTAACATCTTTTCGGTATCCACAAACACATTCTAAATAGTGGTTAATGCTATTAAATTGCCATGAACCGAATTCGTGATTTTCACGACCATAAGTTTGAAAGCAAGTATCACAAGTAAAAAAGTGTCCTTCATCATCATAGTAATATTCACTTTCTGTATGCCCAAATGGTTTTAAAACTTCGTTTTTCAAATAATGGTTACAATAAATGCAATAGGAATAATCATGGCCTTCATTTGTGCAAGTTGGTGCTAAATAATCCGAATATATTACGTGATTACTATCAACATAAATTGCATTTTCTTCATAAATACCAATTAAAGAGGCATGAATATCGATATCTTTAGTCTTATAAAATGGTGAAGCAATATCTTTATTGTATAATTCCACACTATCTATGGTTAATGACTGAACAGAATCAGTTACTAAATAAAGAGGACCACAATAATTAACATCTTTTAAATCAAGTGCAAAAGCATAAGAATCATAATTTTCCTGATACCTTGAAGCAATCAAACCATAAAACCTATTTTTATTAGATGTATTAATTTTAGCACTGTTGTTTTTCAAAACAATGTTAAAATTATTTGGCATTTTATCTTTAAATTTAATATTTAAAACACTAATACCATTTAAATCATAGTTTCCTAAAAACAATGAATTTTGTTCATCAAATAGTGAAGTTTTAGGCTTAATTGTAATTAATTTCTCATAATCAGCATCGTCTAATTCATAATTTTCTTTAATTAAATCAATATCATCATTATATGTAAAAACAATTTTCTCAATCACATAAAGCTGTGATTCTTGATTATAGGCATTAACAAACAATTCACCACTATAATTAACATTAGATAAATCTAATTCAGCTTTTCTAAACGTACTCCATCCACTAGAAGTACCATCTGTCATTTTAGCTGAAGCAACAGCATAGTTTGCAAATGGTGTTCCCGTGTAACCAAACGGAATTTGATAAGGTATTAAACCGATTAATGATTCAGTACCATCTAAACTTGCTTTATAAGATTGATCAGTAGAATAATATATTTCAGCCTTTTTGAATTTTGTCAAATCAAAATCGCCAATTGATATTATAGCATTATAATTACCAGTAAATAAATACTTATTATAGCCAGCAAATCCTAAAACAACATTATCTTGTTTATTACACATGTCCATAGTTACAGTATATGTTTTTTCATCTGTGTTTATAAAGTCATGGTCAGTAACATATAATTTAATATTAGCAACGCTTGATAAGCCATTATCTAAAGTATCGGCATAAACATTAATATAATGAGTACCTACCTCCAAACCGCTAACATCAATTGATCCTTTAAATCCCGTAAAATCTAGTGAACACAAAGGGTAGTTAGTTAAATCGATATCACTTCTTTTGTAACAAGATAGTGGTAACGGGTTGGAAAAATCATAGTCCAATACATAATGATATCCTTTTATGCCTCTAGTATCAGTTGCATAGCCACTAATTAATTGATAATTATTAACATTCTTATTAATTGTAAAGGAAGCTTCAGCTTTTCCATTAGAGCCTTTTTTGTTCTCTCCATCTAAATAACTATAACCATCAGCAGTCTTAGTTAATAAACAAAACCATTTAATGTCCATGTAAAAGTTACCTTCATTAGTACTTTCATTATATGTAAGTTCACTACTAGATAACCAAGTGGCAAATGGATAAGTGTGACGTCTATTGACATTAGCAGCAGAATCGTAAACTAAATAAGTATCATCAGTTGCATCATAGCCACAAAGAGCAATAAAGTGTCCATAAACAAGGCATATAGCAACTCCTCCCGATAGTAAATGTTCTTTTAGCTCTTTTCTTGATACTCCTCCTTCAACACTAGGAGTCGTAACTTCGAATCCATATTTTTCTTCAAATGGATCTAAATTACAATAAAGAACATATCGAGCCGTACCACCACCAATAGTTCCATTATAAGCATCTATTGAATATGCATAATCAGCTAATTCTTTAGGATTAATAAAATTTCCCGTTAAATAATTGACAGCATTAACGGTAGACAAAATACCACAGGCATTATCGCCCATAGTTTCGCCACCATGTTTAAACGATCTCCATCTAATATCAGCTTGTTGGTAACATGGGGGATAATTTTCTTTATCTTCTTTTACGGTGTAGGCATCTAAGTTTGATGTCTTTATTGTCAAAATGAAGATAAAAACTAACAATAAACTAAACAAAAGCCTTTTAATAATAGTATTCATATTCTTTATCCTTTCATTTTTCTATTTAATAAATTACTGTTTTTGTAACTTGGATCAAAAGTAACATCTTTATATTTTAATTTAAAATATTTATCAAGAATCATTTCTATAGTTCTTTTATTATTTTCCATATCACTCTTAAATTCTATTTCTACGGTAAAAAGATTATACCCTAAGTTCAAATATTCATCAAATTCAAAATTATATTCATCGTATTTTATAATATAACGATTTTTTACAATTGTACTAATAATTGGTTGTTTTAAGATTTTGTTTTTCATTTTATCATCAATTTCAACTTCATATTCTTTTCTAGAAAGTAGTCCTTTACTTTTTAAAGTTAAATAATTATGTTTAATAGATAGATGCTCAACTAATCTTAGCCTAAATGTTGTTATCGTTGATAAATCGTTAATTTTAAAAATGTTCATTAAATCATTTTCCAAATTACGCGGATCAAAATAATATTGTATTATTTGATATGGTTCATTAAGATTACATGGTAATTCATTGATAACATATTTTAATTCATTTTCAATATTCATATAAATAAATCCTCGAAACAATTATACCACACTTTCCTTTAAAATTGTTTAAAAAGCCATTTTAAAGGAAGCGAAATATTTTTTATTGGTATTTATCAATTTCGTTTTCTAATAAACGCGTTTATTAGAAATATTCTTTCATCTCATTAATAAAAATCGAAGGATTATTTTTAGAAGTTACTATATAAACAATTTTTTTAGTTCTCGTTAAAGCAACATAAAATAATCTTCTTTCTTCATCATACAAATAATCATTTTGTTTACTTAACAATAGCTTAATTGTTTCATCATCTTCAATTTGATTTGGAAAACCAAAAAGATTATCATCAGCATTAATTAAAACAACATAGTCACTTTCTAACCCTTTTGAACGGTGAACTGTCAAGTATTTAATTTTTAAACTTGGATATTTTTTACTTGTAACTATATCATCATCAAGCATTACCAAATCATTTAAATCAAAATATTTTTTGTAATCAAAATTATTTCTACCTAAGATTAATATTTCAGCGGTTTTAGATAAATGATAAATCTTACTTAAAATTTTATTCATTACGTGTGATTTATTTTCATTAGTACTTTTAAAGATTTTAATTGGTTTTTTTAAAGATATAACAGAATTAATGGATTTAAATAATTGATAAGGATTTTTTGTAATAAATTTTTCAGCTGCATTAATTAACTCTTTTGAATTTCGATAAGTTGTTGTTAAAAAACTTGTTTTAGCATTCAAAAAATAATCAGAAAAATTTATAAAAAGATTAATATCACTACCAGCAAATCGATAAATAGATTGCCAATCATCACCGACCGCAAACAATTTAGCATTGCCGTGTTCAATTAGTGCCTTTAAAAAATTCACTCTGCTTTGAGATATGTCTTGAAATTCATCAACAATTACATAATGATATTTATAATTATTTAATTCTTTTACCACCCTTGTTGCGGCAAATATCATTTCATCAAAATCAATTTTGTTATTTTTCTTAAGATGTTCTTTATAGTTTATATAACATGTTTTAACAATATCAAACAAAAGTTCTCTTCTTATTTTTAAATATTCATTACTACATTCCAAATTTCTAAGATTATCTAACGCGGATAGAGAAGAAAAATTTGCTTCATAAAGATTAAAAAAAGTAATTATTCGGTTACAAAAATGTTCAAAAACATTTGTTTTAAAAATATAGGTCATATATTCTTTTTCTTTTTTTAAGTCTTCATGGTTTAATTTCAAATTATGTTTAGTCAAATAATTGTCAAGCTTAAAAAAAGCTGTATTATTTTCAAACTCGAAATCATAAATAAGCAAATCTTTGGCATTTTTTATTTTATTATAATCATAATTTTTGTAAAACTTAACATATCTTATTGTTAAATTGTCATTTTTTAAATTAAAACAAGATATAAAAATATTTCTTTTTCTCATCTTTCGATACAAAAATTTAATATTCTTTAAGAATAAATAATTGGCTAATGTACATTCATTTTGAAATTCAAAATCAAAAGAAAAAACAGAAACATTATCCTTTTTATTAAATGAGGCATAAACAAAATCGAAGTAATAAAAGCCAATAAAATTAACTAGTAAATGTAAAAAAACGTCATCGTTATTAATTTTGTTAATTATTATTCGCTTTAAAGAATCGTTTTTATTAGGTTCTACTGTTGTTTTTTTATGCCAATAACTATTATAAATTTCAAAAGCTAGCGCATGAAAAGTCTTAACAGTTAAATTATTATTAATTTTTTTAATTTTGTTAAACAAATCATTTACAGATGCATTAGAATATGATAACAAGAGAATCTCTTTAGTTGTACAAATATTATTTTCCAGTAAATATTTTACTTTCCCACAAATTGTTAAAGTTTTACCACTTCCAGCTCCCGCAATTACTAATGTATTTTTAGCATCACATAAGATTGCTTTTCTTTGTTCATTGTCTAATTTCTTTCCTAATACATCATCAAATAATTTTAAATTTAAATGCCCATCAATAAATTCTTTATTATGAAAATCTATTAATATTTTTTTATTTTTATTATCACATAAAATAATGTTTTTTTCATCATCGCTGTCATAATACCTATCTTCAAAATTAATAAGTTTTAAGTCAATTCTTTTTTTTATTATAGAATAATAATTATTATAAATTTCTTTAATTTTAAGAAAATATTCTTTATAGTGTTTTTCTTCCTTATCTATAGAAAATTTTTCTATTTTTGTAACTAAGGCATAAATTTTACTAATATCATCAAATGAATATTCCTGAAGTCTCAAAGTTAATTTTGATAATGGATTTTTTAAAATAATATCATTTAATTCTTCAGTTAAACTAATAATTATTTTATTATGAGCGATAATTGTTTTATGTAAATTATTATTATTTTTTAAAAAATGTGATATTTTTTTATTCTTAAAATCGATAGTTTTAAATTTTTTTAATTTTTTATCTATCAAATCATATTGTTTTTTTAAATAAATTTTTTTCAACATACTAATTTCCCTTCCATCATTAATTCTATCAATATTTTTTTGCGTTGTCAAAACATTAAAACTTTTTTGTAATAATAAAAGAATAGCAATTTAGGGTTAAACCTCTTCTTTGCTATTCTTTCTAATATTATTAATATTTTTATTCATAATTTTTCTACCAATAAATCTATAAACAATCCCCTTTATTAAACTTAGGTTTTGATTATAAACTTTCAGAAAAAGATCAGGATTATCAAAGATTCCTAAATCTTCAACAATTCCCTCTTTTTGAATAAACGTATCACAACAATTAAAATCAATTTCTGGATGATAAAATTTTTTTGTAGCAATTCCATAACCAAAAAAACTTCCATCTTTGTTAGGTATCATCTTTTTTTGAATGGCCATTAAATATTTCTTATCTAATATAAAACCTTCTAAATTATACCAAGTGGACTGCACCATAACCTCAACATAGCTATGTAAAATTTTTTTAGGTGCTAATTTATAAATTAATCCATTCATAGCTCCTTTTTGGAGAATCTTATCAATGAAAAAACCATGAATACGGCATTCAATCCCTGTAGCTCTTAATAAAGCCATAAGCAATATACTTTTTGTGTTACATTGTCCATAACCATCTTTTAAAACTAAAGATGCTTTACGATTGTCTTTAACATTATAACCAAATCTTATTTCATCACGTACGTAATTATGTATTTGTTTTACTCTCTCAACGTCATTCAAATTTTTCCAATTACGATCTCTAATAAGCTTCTGAATTTTGCTGTCGTAATAATCCAATAAAAAAGTTGAATCTAAATATTTTTTATTCATACATCTCTTTTTTGGTAACCACAATCGCAATATGGTCCACCAGAGGCCAAAGTATACATACGTTTAAAATTACTACGTTCGCCGGCTTCACTCATCGAATAATCCAAATGGCATAAAGCCGGTGTTAGTTCATAAAATCCCATCTTTTTCATTAATTTACAAATTCCACATGTATAAAATCTAGCTTCATAACCAGTATTGTCTTCGTACATTATAAAATCCATATTCCATGAATAAGGGTTTCGATCTGCAAATCTTGCGTTAGCTGTTTTCTTCATCGATTCAATATCTTTTTTGCTAAATTTATTCTTTCCCGTTTTTCTACAGAACCAATTCATCGTTTTTGTCATCATTGATTTTTCATAATAGATGGTAAGTTCTTCAACACTAGGCAATTTAGGCATCGCCTTTACAAATGATGCAACCATACCACAATTTATTATATTAGTCTTAAAACGATCCTTTTTTTCAAATTTTGGAAGTTCTGAAATAACTTCTTTATAAATGCTTTTTGCATCTTTTGTAATTTTTTTACTTGTTTGTTGATCATATTCTAAAACAGTAACTAAATTTTTCGAAAAGGATTTAACAAAAAGCCTCCACATCATCATTGGTATTCCATAATACACCATCAAACTACACCACCTTTATTTTTCTTGCATCCAGTTTTCTAAAGTTTTATTAATTTTATTATCAATATCTATTCTAGTTTCTTTACATTCTTTTGGAAATTTCTTTGCCATATTAAAAGCAAGCTTAACAAAAAGGCCACTACCGATTGGTAACATTTTTTTCATAAAACTTTCAGGAAATACATAATGTGTTCCATGTTCATAAATAATTAATTCTGAAATAGAATCATGATTTTTTTCTTTCAATCTATCTTTCATTCGTTCAATATATTCAGCAGTATTCCAAAGTGCATCATCTCTAGCCCCAATTATTAGAAGTTGACCTTTAATATTTTCAATTTTTATTGTTTCCTCTTCGGTTAGAGGATGTTTTTTCAAAGCCTCATCAAAGATTTTTACCGAATTTATCATATCTTTATTTTTTTTAGATTCTTCTTCTATTACATGCCAATAATCAGGGTGTTTGTAAGTAAATGGTATATAAGGTAGCATTTTGCCTTGATATGTAAATAATGATTCATTTTCAATTGGCCACTCACTACAACCATCTTTCTTTCCTTGGCAAAAACCTTGCCAAATAAAATCGCTTGGAGTTAATGCAATTGTCAAACTTATATCTGAAAAATAAGAAGCAGCTGTAAGAGCTAAAGTTCCTGTAGTAGAAGCACCAATAATACCAATTTTTTTATTTCCTTCTTTTTTTAAAAACGCTATAGCTTTAACAATTTTTTCTAATGGGAAATTATGAAAACTATAGTCCTTCTTAGCTGGAGACATTGTTAAAACATTGATTTGTTTACCATTAAGCCAACTAGCAGCTTTTCTAGCTAAATAGTCTTTGGCATCATCACCAAAAAAAGCAAGTACTGCATAACTAGAAGTTTTTTTAGTTTTCCAATAAGCTCCGTAAAATCCATCTTTTTCATTACTAAATTCAATACATTTCATTTCATTTACCATCTTATTTAATTTTTTATTATCGCTACAAATATTTTAACATAACAGATAAAAAAGTGCAAGCAGTTAGCATAAACTAACCTAATATAAAAAAAGATTGAGATAGCAAAAATACTATCTCAATCAGTTAAATAATTATTTTTTTCTAGGATATTTGATATTAGCATGTGCTGCAGCTAATCTTGCAATAGGAACACGGAAAGGTGAGCAAGAAACATAATCTAATCCAGCTAAATGGCAGAATTCGATAGATTCAGGATCTCCACCATGTTCACCACAAATACCACAATGGATATCAGGGCGTGTCTCATGACCAGCTTCAACAGCCATCTTAATTAATTTACCAACACCATTACGATCTAAGTGAGCAAATGGATCACTTTCAAAAATCTTTTTAGTGTAATAATCTTCTAAGAATTTACCAGAATCATCACGGCTGAAACCAAAAGTCATTTGTGTTAAATCATTTGTACCAAATGAGAAGAATTCAGCAGTTTTAGCAATTTCACCAGCAGTTAAAGCACCACGTGGAACTTCAATCATTGTACCAAACTTATATTCTAGATTAACACCTGCTTCTTTTATAACCTCATCAGCAGTCTTTTTAACAATTTCATGAACATATTCTAATTCTTTGTGATCGCCAACAAGTGGAATCATAATTTCAGGAGTAACATTGTATCCTTCTTTATTAACAGCAATAGCAGCTTCAATTACAGCTCTAGTTTGCATTTCGGCAATTTCAGGATAAGTAATTGATAAACGACAGCCACGATGTCCTAACATTGGATTAAATTCATGTAATCCTTCAACAGTTGCTTTTAATTTTGCAAAAGGAATATTCATTTCTTTTGCTAATTCAGCAATTTCTTCATCAGTATGAGGAACGAATTCATGTAGAGGTGGATCTAGGTAACGTACTGTAACACTCTTTCCTTCCATAGCTTTATAAATACCAATAAAGTCTTCCCTTTGCATTGGTAATAATTTTGCTAAAGCTTTTTTACGATCTTCAACATTGTCAGCAACAATCATTTCTCTGATAGCTTTGATACGGTCACCTTCAAAGAACATATGTTCAGTACGGCATAGGCCAACACCTTCAGCACCAAAATCGTTAGCAACTTTAGCATCACGAGGATTATCAGCATTTGTTCTAACTTGTAAAGCTCTGTACTTATCAGCCCAACCCATTAATGTTGCAAAATCACCAGAAATAGTAGCATCTGTTGTTGCAATAGCTTCGCCATAAACGTATCCAGTAGAACCATCAAATGATAGCCAATCACCTTCATTATAACGTTTTCCGTTAACTTCAAAGTATTTTTCTTCTTCATTTACACGGATTTCACCACAACCAGCTACACATGGAGCACCCATACCACGAGCTACAACCGCAGCATGACTTGTCATACCACCACGGCCAGTTAAGATACCTTGAGATGCAATCATACCTTCAATATCTTCTGGAGAAGTTTCCATACGAACTAGAACAACTTTTTTACCATTTGCTTTCCATTCTTTAGCTTCATCAGCAGTGAAGACAATTTGACCACAAGCAGCACCAGGAGATGCAGGTAAACCTTTAGTAATAGGTTTAGCAGCCTTTAAAGCTTTTTGATCAAATCCTTTATGTAATAAAGAATTAAGTGCATTAGGTTCAACCATTAATACAGCTTCTTGTTCAGTGATTAAACCTTCTTTTTGCATATCAATTGCAATCTTTAAAGCTGCTTGAGCAGTTCTCTTACCATTACGAGTTTGTAACATGTATAATTTACCATTTTCAATTGTAAATTCCATATCTTGCATATCACGATAATGTTTTTCAAGAGTTAAAGCAACATTTTTGAATTGTTCATATACAGTAGGATTATCTAAAGCTAAATGTGCAATAGGTTGAGGTGTACGAATACCTGCAACAACATCTTCACCTTGAGCATTAAATAAATATTCACCAAATAGAACATTTTCACCAGTAGCAGGGTTTCTAGAAAAAGCAACACCAGTACCAGATGTTGGTCCCATATTACCGAATACCATTGATTGAACGTTTACAGCAGTTCCCCATGAATAAGGAATACCATTCAAACGACGATATACATTAGCACGTTCATTGTCCCAAGATCTAAATACAGCTTTTACAGCTTCTAATAATTGAACATTTGGATCTTGTGGGAAAGCTTCGCCTTTTAATTCAGCATAGCGAACTTTATATTTAGAAACGATATCTTTTAAATCATCAGCATCTAATTCTGTATCTAATTTTACGCCTTTTTCTTCTTTTTTAGCGTCTAAAATAGCTTCAAAATTAGCCTTATCAATTTCCATAACAACATCAGAAAACATTTGAATGAATCTACGATAAGAATCATATGCCCAACGAGGGTTGTTACTCAATTTTGCAATAGCTTCTACAGCCGTATCATTAATACCTAAATTTAAAATGGTATCCATCATACCTGGCATTGATGCACGAGCACCACTACGTACAGATACTAATAATGGATTAGCATTGTCGCCAAACTTTTTTCCTTGTTGTTCTTCAACTACATGAAGAGCAGCATAAATTTGATCAACAACTTCTTTAGACAATGTTCTACCATCTTCATAATATTTAGTACAAGCTTCTGTAGTTACAGTAAAACCATGAGGAACGGGTAAGCCTAAGTTTGTCATTTCAGCTAAGTTAGCACCTTTACCACCTAAAAGGTTACGCATTGTAGCATTACCTTCAGCGAATAAATAAACAAATTTACTCATATATTTCTCCTTATAATTATTAGGTTAAAATAACCTTTACGATTTATTATAACATAATTTTAACTTCAATGCCAATAAATTGTCTTAACAGCAATAAAAAGGAAAGAATTACTTATGAATTTCTTTCCTTATTTATATCTTTTATATTTCTTTAATAACTAACATTGGTTTAAAATCAGGATCAGTTGATGATTCATATGGATCATAAAAACTCTTAAATTGTTTCAATTTTTCTTTATTGCCAATAGGAGTAGTTACCGTTAGTAAGTTTCGGTGTCCAGAAAATAAATTTTCACCTACTTTTTCTAAAGATATAGGAGCATAGAAGGAAGCAAGCTCTGCGTTTTGAGCAAAAGCTCTACTACCAATCGAAGCTACGCCTTCATTTAGTTCAATACTTGCTAAATTGCAACGATAAAAAGCTTCTATTCCTATTGATTCTAGAGCCTTATTGAAAATAATCTTATAAAGATTATTGCAATTATAAAAAGCTCGATCTCCAATTTTAGTTACTGTGCTAGATAATTCAATTGTTGCTAATACCCTATTATTATAAAAGGCATCTTTATATATTTCCGTTACTCCTTCAGGTATTTTAAAATTTAAATTAGTATTTTCATCAGCCTTTGAATTGGGATACTTTATTAAAGTTTTTAAATCTTTACTATATAAAATTCCATTTATAGATGAATAAACTAAATTATTCTTATCAACAACTATTTCTACGATTTGACTTGTGGATGAAATCAAAAAAGAATCGCCATAACTACCGCCATTTAAGATGCCATCATCATCAAGAGATGTACCAATATATTCAACATTTTTTCCAATTTTTAATATTTTTATAAACGACCAATTAGCAAAATCATTAGTATCATCAACAATTTTTTTTACAGGAATATCATCAATAGTATCAGGGATAATAATTTGAACATCATTACGGTGTTTTACATTAATATCTTTAATAATATAATATTTTTTGCTATCATCAATTTTAAAATTAAAAATTTCGGAATAATATAAATACTCTTCACTATGCTTTATTTCATTATTTTTATCAGTTTTATCCTTTATAGCATAAAGAATAATAACTGCAATCATTACTACAACAAAACTACTCAATATAATCAAATATTTCTTTTTAGTCATCTTTAATTCCTTTTTTAAAAATTATTTATTATGCTCTATTATAACATGAAATCATTCATAATTAAATTAATTTGATTTATATTTATACAATTTATATAAATTTGTTAAATAATTATATTCATGTTTTGTGGTAAGAGTTTTTATTAATAAATATAACCAAATCAAATATAAACCCCAAATTTTTAAAAACATGATAACTACAAATAAGAGCATTAAAAACACAAATGAAATTCTTTTACTTAAAACTGTAGCATATTCTTCTTCATATATTGATATTAATATATCATAAACAATTTGATATCCATCTAAAGGGATAATTGGAATAATATTAAAAATAATCATTATAATATTATATTTTATTAAATAATTTAATGCATCATTATGTAAAAAAATTAAAATTAAGACAATTACTATATTCATTATAATTCCTGATAAATCCACAATAATTTTTTGTTTTAGAGTAAAAAGTGATTTATCAATTTTTAAAAATCCCCCAATAATTGAAAGTTCTAATTTTATGGTATGACCATTAAAAATCTTTATGGCTATCATATGACCAATTTCGTGTAAAATAATAGTCAATAAAATTAAAAATACTTTAGTAAAACAATCAGTAATTATGCTTAAAATTATTATGAACAACAACGAATAATGTATTTTAATCATTAGCTTGTTCAAAATAGCTATAATATACACTATCTTTCTCAATTATTAATTCAAATTTATAAATTTCACCAATATAAGGAGCTTTTCCTATTATTTCATCACTTTTAATAAATTGGTAAATGTTGACGTCTATACTCTCTAATGATTTATAAATGTAGAAATAATTGTCAACCGTTCTTATATAAACATTGTAACAACCATTTTCTTTTTCAATTTTTACAACCAAACCATCTGTTAAACTTTCAACACCTGAATATGAATAATTAGTTACATAATTAATCTGATCTATATATTTAACTTCATCATATTTTGATACACTATAAACAGTTTTATCACTTTTATTAAAAATATCAATATTAAATAATTTATTAATTCTGTTACTAACTTCTAAGAAATTAATTTCAGTGGTAAATACATCTGTTAAAAGTTTATTCTTTTTAATTTTTAGAGTTTGATATAAAGATAATAGTAACAATAATAATGCGCTTAAAAAAATACGATAAAATAATTTATCTATGTAACTTATCTTTTTCTTTTTTTCCGTTTTATCTAATGAATAATTTTCAATTAAAGAATCTTTTTTTCTTTTTTGTCTCAGAAAAAGTTTATTACTCATTTTAATCACCAATAAATTTTATGTTTCTATTAAACAAAGTAGAACTAATTAAAGATTTTATAATTTTTACAATTTCGTTTCATACTATAAAAGTCATCACCAATAATAATATGATCTAATATAGTAAATTGAATGACTTTGGCCTGTTTAACTACTTCACTTGTTATTTTAATGTCTGCAAGGGATGGAGTTGAATCACCGGAAGGATGATTATGGACTAAAATCATCGTCTGTGAAGATACTTTATAAGCCCATTTAAATATTAATTTAGGATCAATCAAAGTTGAATTAACGGTTCCCTCCGTTAATTTTTTAATACTGATTGTTTTTCCACGAACATCTAAATACACAACAAATAAAACTTCTTGTTTTAAATCCTTAACTCGTGGATAAAAATATGAAAACACATCTTCAGGTGATGTAAATGATAAATTAGTTTTTTTGCCCAAAGCTATTCTTTTTCCTAATTCTACACTTGCTAAAATACTAATCGCTTTAGACTTGCCTATACCTTTTATTTTCATTAATTCTTGAAGTGTAAGAGATGGTAAATCCGTGATGTCATCTAATAAATACACAACTTCTTTAGCAACTGATAAAACATTCTTATCGTGACTACCAGTTCTTAACAATATGGCAATTAGTTCTATATTAGTTAAACTTTCACTACCACTATTAATTAACTTTTCTCTAGGCCTTTCTGAAACTGGCACTTCTTTTAACAACAACTTTTGCTCCTTTCTAAAATAAAAAGAATTAGGAATTTACTCCTAATTCTAAAATTTATATTCATTTATTTTGAAGATTAATAATTATTGGTCTAACTTCGCTTACTAAATATAAGCTACCCGTAAAAAGCGTGAATTCACATTTATGTGTAAAGCAATAATTCACAGCCTCACAAACATTATCAATTAAGATTTTTCTATTAGAATTAGATAGATTATATAAATATTCACCTTTAGCACTTCGTTTATAAGTATAATTTGTGAAAATAATTTCATCAAAAGTTTCATCTAATAATGAAATCATTTTATCTAATTCCTTATCTGAAGAGATAGCAACTACAACTCTTTTAAATTTAATATTTAATTTCTTAATAAATGCACAAATTCTTTTCATACAATCAATATTATGCCCGCCATCTAGATATATTAAAGGATTAGTAGATACTTTCTCCATTCTAGCTGGCCAAAAACAATTTTTAAATCCTTCATATAAATATTTACTAGAAATTGTTAAATTGCTCTTTTTTTCGATTGCTAATTTATTCATATATTCGACAATTTCAATACACAAGCAAGCATTTTCTATTTGATGAGTTCCGGCTAAGGGAATAAAAATATTCTTATAATCTTTGTAGGAAAAATATGAACCATTTAAATCACTACTTATAATTTTAATAGCATCATAATGAACCTTGATAAAATCAACACCATTTAAGATACAATGGTTTTGCATTTGAGCGAGTAATCGCACTTTTTTTTCTGAAGTTACTAGTGGTACATTATTTTTAATAATACCTAATTTTTCATTTGTTATTTTTTCTAATGTATTTCCTAATTGTTCAATATGTTCTTTTGTAACATTAGTAATAGCACCCACTAAAGGATTAATAACATTAGTAGCATCTAGCCTTCCGCCCATACCAACTTCAATTATCGCAAGATCAAGATTATTCAAATTTGAAAAATATAAAAATGCTAATAAAGTAATAAACTCAAAAAATGTTGGTAATTCATAGCCCTTATTAATAATTAAATCATACTTACTAACAATTAAATTGCCATAATATAGTAAATCTAAATCACTAATATATTTACCATCAAAACAAATTCTTTCATTGAAACAAACCACATAAGGAGAAGTAAATGTAGCTACATGGTAACCAGCCGTTTGATAAATACTTCTTAACATAGCAACACTACTACCTTTACCATTTGTTCCCGTTATATGAATACTTAAAAACTTTTTTTCTGGATGATTGAATAACTCCATAAGAAAACGCATTTTATCTAAACTAGTTTTTTTACTGAATCTTCTTTGACTTTCAACCCAAGTTATAAAAGCATTTATATCCGTAAAGTTATTACTATTGTTCATTAATTATTTCCTTCTAATTTTGCAAGAGTATTTTTAACTTCTTCTAATTGTATTTTGTATGATGTAAGTTTACTTTTTTCGGCATCAACCTTACTTTGAGGAGCCTTTTCAACAAATCTAGGATTATTAAGAAGTCCTTCGCATCTATTTACTTCAGCTATTAACTTCTCTTGTTGATTCTTTAGTTTTTCTAACTCTTCTTCAATATTAATTAATTCTTTTAAAGGAATAATAATATTTACATCATCTAATACACTCACTACAGCATCGTTTTTTAATTCATGAGCATCTGTAGAAACAATTAATTCTTCATAGTTTAAAAATTTTGATAAATAACTTTGATAATCATTAACAAATCGTGATATGTTTTTATTTTTATTATCTTCTAAAATAATTGTAATTTTTTTGCTTAAGGCAACATTCTTTTCAGCTCTTATGTTTCTTACCGAAGTAATAACATCAAATAATAATTTAATATCATCAAAATTAGTCTCAATTTCTTGTTCAATGGCAGGCCATGGACTAACCATTATGGACCCCTCATAGAAATGCTGATAAATCTCTTCGGTAACAAATGGCATAAATGGATGTAATAGCTTAATGATTACCGTTAAAACGTATCTTAAAACGGCACAAGTATTTTCAATTTCCGCTTGATTATTTGAAGAAAAAGTTACTTTTGTAAGTTCTAGATACCAAGATGCAAAATCATTCCATGTAAAATTATAAATTAATCTTGCAACTTCACCTAATTCATAATCATCATACCTTTCATCTACACCTTTTATTAGTTTATTACATGAGGATAAGATCCATTTATCGATACTATTTAAATTTTTATAGTCAATTGCCGAACCATTGTAATTAAACTTCTCTAAATTCATTTGAATGAAACGTGAAATATTCCATATTTTATTTATATAATTCCAAGATGAAGCCATTTTTTCTTTCGAAAATGTTAAATCTTGACCAGGTGTTGCGTTAGTTGTTAAGAAATATCGCATTGCATCGCATCCATATTCTTTAATCAAATCGAAAGGATCAATACCATTACCCAAAGATTTACTCATCTTTCTACCTTGTTCATCTCTAATCAAACCATGAATAAAACACTTTTTAAAAGGTCGTTTGCCCGTGAAATGGCGTCCTTGTAAAGCCATTCTTGAAACCCAAAAAGTAATGATGTCATAACCGGTAACAAGGCAATCCGTAGGATAGTAGCGTTTAAAATCAGCTGTTTCTTCAGGCCAACCTAGAGTTGAAAAAGGCCATAAAGCACTAGAAAACCAAGTATCTAGAACATCTTCATCTTGAACCCAACCATCACCAGTTGGGGCTTTTTCGCCAACATAAATCTCATCATTGCGATACCAAGCTGGAATTCGGTGTCCCCACCATAATTGTCTACTAACGCACCAATCTTGAACATCTTCAACATCAAACCATTGTAGTAATGTTTTATTAAAACGGCTAGGAACAAATTCAATAGCTTCTTCACTCTTTTGCATTTTAACAACATCTTCAGCTAATGGCTTCATCTTAATAAACCATTGCTTTGAAAGACGAGGTTCAACAATTACACCTGTTCTTTCTGAATGACCAACTGAGTGAATCATTTTTTCTACTTTTGGACATAATCCCTGCTTAGTCAAATCTTCAACAATCATTTTTCGGCAAGTAAAACGGTCAAGCCCTTCGTATTTGCCAGCCAAACTGTTCATTGTACCATCTTCATTCATACAAATCAAACGTTGTAAATTATGTCTATTACCAACTTCAAAATCGTTTGGATCATGAGCTGGAGTTACCTTAACAACGCCTGTACCAAAAGCAATATCAACATATTCATCACTTATAACAGGAATTTGGCGATTAGTACCTGGAATATAAACCATTTTACCAACAGCATCTTTATATCGTTCATCATCTGGGTGAACCATTAAAGCACTATCACCAAACATCGTTTCTGGTCTTGTTGTTGCAATTTCTAAACCACCTTTACCATCTACAAATGGATAAATGAAGTGATAAAAAGCACCTTCTATATCTTTATATTCAACTTCAACATTGGATAAAGCTGTCTTAGCTTGAACATCCCAGTTAATAATCTTTTCACCACGATATAACAAGCCTTCATTATATAAAGTAATAAAAACTTTTTGAACAGCTTTTTGCAATCCATCATCTAAAGTAAAACGCTCTTTAGAATAGTCTAAAGAAAGGCCTAAAGCTGCCCACTGTTTTCTAATATATTCCGAGTATTCTTTTTTCCATTCCCAAGCTACTTCTAGAAATTTTTCTCTGCCGAGATCATATCTACTAATACCTTGTGTTTTTAACTTAGCATCAATCTTAGCTTGAGTAGCAATACCAGCATGATCCATGCCAGGAAGCCATAAAGCATCATATCCTTGCATTCTTTTTCTTCTAATTAAAATATCCTGAAGAGTAGTATCCCATGCATGTCCTAAATGTAGTTTACCAGTTACATTTGGAGGTGGAATAACTATTGTATAGGGTATTTTTCGATTATCCCCACTTGTGAAGTATCCTTCTTTTAACCATTCATCGTACTTCCCAGCTTCAACTGCTGTAAAATCATATTTTGAAGCCATCAATTCTTTTTTCATCTATATTCCTTTCTGGGCATAAAAAAAGCCCTTAAAAAAATTTTAAGGACGAATAAAATCGTGGTACCACCTTTATTTAGAAAGTTTAACTTTCCCTCATTTTCTGTTAACGCCAGCAACGATTATCGGTATTATAAATTTCTCCCAATAACATCTCCAAGGCTACCTTCAACATAGTATTTTGAAACTTTCCACCAACCAGTTTCTCTCTATAAAAAATTATATGCCTACTCTTCCTTTTCACTGATTTTCTTTTTCGTTGCTATTATAACAAAAATAATTATTTTTGTGTCTAAAATTGCTTAAATTTTTAATTTCTTAAAAATCAAAGTATTAAAATAGTTGCCCCTATCTACATAAGATGTGAATTGGTCAAAACTTTGAGCACCAGGAGAAAATAATATCACAAGATTGTTCTTAAAAGGTATTAATTCAATTATTTCAGTTAAATTATTTTTAGAAATGCAAATAGTACCATTATTTTTATCAAATTCTTTCTTACGTATTCTCATTTCACCAAATATATAAATAGTTTTGAATATTCCTAATTCTTTAATTTTCATCACATCATCATTTAATTTTCCACCAATAATTAATATTCCTTCCAAATTCTTATATTTATTATTGGTATTATCAATAGCATTAATAGTTGCGACAAAACAAGTAGACTTAGAATCATTAATTATGATTAAATTATTTCTATTATAAACCACTTCTTGTCGGAAATGGGGATTACTAAAATTTTCCAAAGATAAAATAGCATCATTTAAATTTATTTTTAAGATTTCTAAAACTTTTATGATTCCCAAAAAATTTTCTTGATTAGCCATTGATTTAAAATAATTATTTTTTTCTTTAATTATGTATTTATGGTTAGATATTAATAAACCATCTTTTGTAAACTTATTGGTGATATCATCCGGATCATAGAAAACAATTTTAGTTGAAGTTTTAACCTTACTAATCTTAGAAACTAAAGTTTTAGGTAAAATGCAATAGCACTCCTTATCCATATTTATAAGTGGATAAAATTTTGCTTTTAAATAATTATCAAATGACAAATGATGATCTAAATGGTGAGGAAAGGTTTTTAAAATAAGAAAAATATTTGGTCTAAAAGAACCACAAAATTCCAATTCATAACTAGACGCTTCAACTAAAATAATTTTTTTGTTTGTATTTAAAATATTAAATATCGAATTACCAATATTTCCAGCCACACCAACCTTAAATTTGTCTTTTAAAATTTGATTAAGAGCCAAAACTGTAGTCGTTTTCCCAACACTTCCCGTAATCACTATATAAAAATAATTAGGAAAAAACATATAAAAAAGACCCAAATCTGTTAAAATTTGAAAGTTATTTTGAATAAAATAACGCATAAGTTGTGTGTTATTATTAATACCGGGGCTTTTAACTATTATAGTATCTTCTTTTTTTAATTTATCTATATCCATACCATTATAGTCTTTGCCATCTTCATATACGTAATATTTATAATTATTCTTTTCTAAAAAACTTTTTACAGAAATATTTGATTTGCCCATTCCATATAAAAAATAAACCATTAAAAAATATTAACCCCCAAATATATTCCAATCATGTTTGTAACAAGAGAAAGAAAATAAAAAGTAATATCTATTTCTACTTCGCTCATATCAGCAAGTTCTAAATGATGATGAAGTGGACTCATTAAAAATAATCTTTTTCCTTTTGTCTTCTTAAAAAACCAAACCTGTAAAATAACTGATATCGTTTCTAGAAAATAAACAAAACCAATAAACAATAAATTCAATTCCATATTCAAAAGAATGCTTTCCATTACTAGCCCTGTACCAATCAGTATTGAACCAACATTACCCATAAACAATTTTGCTTTTGGTAAATTAAAAATGAGAAAACATAATAACGCAATCGACATTGCTATCGAAAAAAATACTACTTCGTAATTTTGTTTACAAATACCAATAATACCGAATGATGTATACGAAATTATCGAACATCCTGCGAGTAATCCATCTAAACCATCCGTTAAATTGGTAGCATTACTAACACCTACTAGTAAAAAGATAATAACTATTCCGTATAAAAATTTTATATCAACAAAGATACCAAAAAAATTTATTTTATTATCATAACCTAAATATAAAAACAAATAATAGGTACTAGCTGCAAATAAAAGCTGTAAAATAAATTTCAGTTTGGGCGATAATCCTTCATTTTTCTTTTTAATAACAATTAAAAAATCATCAATAAAGCCAATTAATGAAAATAATAAAACTGGCAACCATAAAAATAAACATTTTTTGAAATTTAATTTGTATATTTCTTTATATTCAATCAAGAAAAAACTAAAAAATATTAAGGTGCAAACGAATATAACACAACCACCAAGCGTTGGCGTACCTTTTTTTAATAAATGTCTTTGAGGTCCATCTTCTCTAATGTTTTGGCCAAATTTAATTTTTCTCAAATATGGTATAAAAAAAACGAATAATAAACAACCAAAAATAAAAAACAATAAAAAGTTAATTAATAAATCATTTTTCATAGATAGTTTACTCCATAATTATCTTTTTAACATAATCAACATCGCTAAAACTTTTAACTTTTTTACCAATAATATTTTTTTCAATTCCTTTACCTATTACTGCTAGAATATCACCATCATCAAGCATTTTAAAACCTTCATAAATTGCTTCTTCGCGATCTAATATAACTTTAAAATTATCCTTTTTTACACCTTCAATAATATCTCTAATTATTGTGGTTGTCTCTTCAGTACGACTATTATCTTCCGTGAAAATTACTTTATCAGCTATTTCTGTAGTAATTAATCCAATTTCTGGTCTTTTCGAACGATCACGATTGCCACCACAACCGATAACCACAATTAATTTTCCTATCTTATACTTTTGAAGATGCTCTAAAACCTTTTTTACTTCCTTAGTTGTATGGGCATAGTCTACAACTACGGTTTTTTTATTATTTTTAATTATTTGCATGCGACCACTTACTAAAGCGGATGAGGTAATGACATCGAAAAAGTCCAAAATATTTATATTTAAACTTTTTATTATTGCGTAAACAGCAGCAATATTACTAGCATTAAAGTCGCCTACAAGTTCCGTAATCACTTTTTTTTCTTCTATTTCTAATTCCATATAATCTAACTTAATATCTAAAACTTTTATTCTATAATTTCCTTCATTAACCCCAAAAGTTAAACAATTAGGTTTACATTCATCTATAAATTTATCTTTATAACTACTTTCCGCATTAATAATTCCATAACCTTCAGTAGTTAATTGACGAAATAGTTTTAGTTTTGCTAACAAATAATTTTCCATATTATGATGGTAATCCAAATGTTCAGGATTGAGATTCAAAAAAACAACACGACAAAATTTCAATCCCATTAAACGTCCCAGTGATAAACCTTGACTACTAGCCTCCATAATTACATAATCATAATTAAAATCGTTATTATAAATTAAATCATAGATTTCTTCTAACATTGGTGTCGTATTGCTAGCTTCTTTAAAAGATTCATAAATTTGATTATATCCATAATAACCACTAGTTCCTATTAATAAACACTTATAACCACTTCTTTTTAAAATTCGATATACCAAAGTAGTTACCGTTGTTTTTCCACTTGTTCCCGTAACACCAATTAAATTAGGTTCAGGAAATGCCTCATATTTGAATTTTAACATATTTGCATAAACTGTAATTGGTGATTTTGTGAAAATTATGTTAATATTCTTAGGAACATCAATTATTAAATTTTCCGTAACAATTGTTTTCGCTCCTTTTTTTATAGCGTCTTTAATGAAAAGTTCCCCATTCGCATAAGCGTTTTTAACTGCAACATAAACTGCATTTCGTTTAACTTTCCTCGAATCAATCGTAATTTGTTTTAAAGAATGATTATTCTTTAAAATAGTTTGTTCATTACCATATTTTTGTAAATAATCAGCAATTTTCATAGGATTGTACCTCCACCTAATTAATCATATGAAAAAAACTTTATTTAAATAACAAAAAAAGATATCAAAACGATATCTTTTATTAACTCTATTAATTGGAAAATGTAATCTTTTCTAAATAAACATTATTAGTTTCATCAACATTTATTTTTTCAAAATCTTTACTACTTCCCATATATACAATTTCTTCAATATTTTTTAGTCCTAAAAAAGCATTTTTTCCAATACTCATTACACCCTTACCAATTACTACTTTTTTAACATTTTCACAACCATCAAAAGCATTATTAGGAATTAAAGTACACACATCTTCAACAATTATTTCTTCAAGCGATGAAGGTACTCTAGAAATAATAAAGTTAAAAGGTTGAGGATTTAAAGTTGATTCACCAAAGAAAGGAATACTAATACTCTTTAAAGAAGAGCAACCATTAAGCGTACCAGCCTTAATTATTTCAAGAGTAATCGGAAGTTTTAGTTCGGTTAAACTTTGACAATTAGTAAAAGAACCACCACCAATACTTTTAACGGAATTTGGCAAATTAATTTTTTTTAAAGATGTACAACCACTAAATACGCCATCATAAACGGCTCTAAGTTTATCTGGTAAAACAATTTCTTCTAAAGAAGTACAACCACCAAAACAAGTATGTGACATAAAAACTAATGTCGATGGTAAAGTAACGTATTTTAAATTAACGCATGAAGTAAAACTAGAGGCAGCCAAATCTTCCAAACCTTCATTAATTATAGCTTTCGTTAAAGAGGCACAAAAAGAAAAGATACCGGTACCAACTGATCTTAAAGATAATGGAAATACAATTTCCTTTAAGCCCGTACCACTAAATGCTCCCCCCTCTAATGATTCTAAATCCGTAGGTAGATCAATTGTTGTAAGGCTAATACAACCACTAAAACAATAAGAACCAATAAAATTAATACTTCCATTAAATTTAATATTTTCTAAAGAAACGCAATCCAAAAATGTTTGTTCTTCTAATCTTGATATCATCGATGGAATGATAATTTCCTTAATAGATTTGCAACCCATAAAAGCTTTAGATCCAATTACAGACAAATTTTCAGTAAAATTAATATCTGCAAGTAATGTGCAATTACGAAAAGCTGAATCGCCTATTTTTTTAATTTTTTCACCAAGTTGAATTGATGTAAGATTAGTACATTCATTAAATACTTCATTTTCAATTGTTTCTAGATTATTAGGAAGTACAACTTCTGATAAACTGCTACAAAATGAAAAAGCTTTTTCTTTAATTTCACAATTTGGATTCAAGAAAGTAACTTTTTTTAATTTCGTCGCAAAATAAAAAGCACTTGAATTTACTTGTTCAATAAAATAACTTAAAACAACTTCTTCTGCATTTTTATTTCTAAAGGCATTGCTTTCAATTTTAGTAACTCTTTTGTTTTGATAATATTCTGGAACAATTACCTTACTATCTGAACCATCATAACTTTTAATACTATAGGTATTACCATTTAAAACATATGTAAAACGATTATCATCTTCATTTTTAAGACAAAATTCATCATACCAAGTTTCAACATCATCTTTATATTCTTTATTATACTTCAAATATTGTTCATATAAAACAAGATAATTATCATGATTTATCTCATCAGAATATGATTCTTTATTATTTGAATAAGAAAATATCAATTTACCATTATCAATCTTCACAGAAACAATAAAGGGTTCACTAAATTCTAAAAACCAACTATATGCATCCTTTGTATAATTGGTATTAACACTAATGTAAAGATTATAAGCATCCATGTAATTTTCTTTTGTTATATATCCAAAATCTTTCGTAGAGTCATCATCATATTTTAATATCAAATGATATTCTTCAACAATTGCTTCGATAACTTTGGGATTATTATTTTTTTTCTTACAACTAGTAGTTAGTAATAATAAAAAACAAGTAATAATTAAAAAATATTTTTTCATATTCTACCTCACTAATTTTATTATACACTTTTTTTACTTATTTTTCTACAAATAAACAAAACAATCTTTAGTTAGTATATAAAATTACACTGCCACCTTCTATTAACCTTTCTCCAGGTGATGGCAACTGTTCAATTATTTTTTTACCAGTTCCTTCAATAATGAAATTGTATTTATTCGTTGGCCTAATTTTTCGTATATCCATGCCAACGTAATCATCTACTATATAAACATTTTTATCAATATAATATCTTACATCCTCTTTTATCCCCCCTGATGATGGCTCAATATTTAAAATATTAAATGATTCCTGTAAAATTTCTTTTACCAGTGGTGCTGCTACAACACCACCATATTGAATAGTATTTTTAGGGTTGTTAATTGCCAAATAAACAGCTATTTGCGGATCATTCATAGGGGCAATTCCTAAAAATGATAAAATATATTTTCCGCTTAAATAATGACCATTAGATGCAATTTGTGCAGTTCCTGTCTTTCCACCAACGCGATATCCATCAATATATGCGCCTCTTGCGGTTCCAAGGGAAGCAACACACTCTAATGCATGACACATCAATTTACTTGTATCCTCACTAAGCACTTTTCTTATCATTTCCGGTTTTTTCTCCATTAAGACTTGATCATCTTTTACAATCTTTTTTAAAACATAAGGCTTGTATAAATACCCACCATTAACAGCTGCACAAGAGGCATTTATCAATTGAATAGCCGTTACCGCATTTCCTTGACCAAATGATGCCGTTGCAAGTTCAACATTGCCAATTTTTTTCTCATTAAATAATATTCCTTTAGACTCACCTAATAAATCAATACCTGTAAGTTCACCCATGCCAAATGACCTTATATATTTAAATAAATTTTCTTTGCCTAATCTTAAGCCAATGGTCATAAATCCAGGGTTACAAGAATTTTGAATTACTTGTAAGAAAGTTTCTTTACCGTGTCCTCCTACTTTCCAGTCTTTTATTCTAACACCATCAACAATTAAATAGCCAGGATCATAAAAGTATTCATCAATGGTAAAAACTTTTTCTTCTAAGCCAGCTGCATATGTTATAATTTTTTGAACACTTCCCGGTTCATAACTCTTCCAAATTGGAAGATTTCTATTGTAAAGACTTTGATCATAATCTTGATAATTAATTAAATCAAATGTTGGATAACTTGCCATGCCAAGAACTTCTGAATTTTTAGGATTCATCGCAATAATCATTATTTCTTCAGGATTATATCTTGATACTATATTATTTATTATTCTTTCTAAACATATTTGAAGTTTCAAATCAATTGTTAAATACAAATCCGATCCACTTTCGGCTAAATCATAATAACTCGTTAAATCTTTAATTATTTCACCATGAGCATCGGTAAATATTTGAAGGCCACCCTTTTTTCCCCGTAAATATTCATCATAAATATACTCAATTCCTGTAATTCCTTGATTATCACTTCCAACAATTCCTAAAATAGGTGCTAATAAATTTCCATATTTGTAACTTCTTTTACTATCACTGACAACATAAATCCCTTCAATACCGAGTTTTACTACTTCTAAAGCTTGATTTAAACTTAATTTAATTCCTTCTGGTTTAATAATTTCTACAGATACCTTTTTTTCTAAATGTTTTTTTATTTTACTTGCGTCAACATTTAATATTTTACTTAATTTATTTGATGCATCTTCTTTGTCATTTATTTGTTTAGGAATTGCTACTAATCCCGGTGCTAATGATGATGAAACAATAACATTACCATTCCTGTCATAAATATTTCCACGTGCTCCTTTTATTGGTGCACTTCTTGTCCATAAGTCTAATGCTAAATCGTAATAATTTTTACCCTTAATTATTTTTACATAGCTTAATCTTATCATCAATGCTGCAAAGCTTAAAATAATAACAATATATAAAAAATTTATTCTCTTTAATTTTAACTTATTAAAATGCCACCACTCGTAACTCAATTTATCACCTCGTCTAAACTTATGGAAAAAATAATAAATTATTACTATAATTGCTAGTTTTTTTATATTTTGATATAATAATACTAGAAAGGAACAATTCACTTTTATGTTATATACAATAAAAAACAATTTACTTACAGTTACCATTTCCGATCATGGAGCTGAATTAAAGAGCATTAAATATGAAGATCGTGAATATTTACATGATGCTAATCCTGCTTTTTGGGGTCGTACTGCACCTTTTTTATGGCCTAACATTGGTACAATAAAAAATGGATATGCTACAATAGATGGTGTTAAATACCCTATGAAAAAGCATGGTTTTCTTAGAGACTGTGATTTTCTTGTCACAGTTCAAGAAGAAAATAAAATTACTTTTGTTTTAAAAAGTAATGAAGAAACTTTAAAATTGTACCCATTTAATTTCATTAATACAATTACCTATGAATTAACAAATACAACCGTTAATGTATCTTTAAATTTCCAAAATAAATCCTTAAAAGCTATGCCATTTAATTTAGGACTTCATCCTGCTTTCAAAGTTCCTCTAACTAAAGATGAAAAATTTGAGGACTATTACTTTGAATTTGATAAAGAAGGAACTTATGAAATGCCTGTTGTTAATCTAAATGATGGAACTATCGACTTTGAAAAAAGAAATCGTTCATTCATTAATTTAAAAGAATTACCACTAAACTATGATGATTATTTAAATGATGCTTTAATATTTGAAAATATTAATTCTCATCACATCAGTCTTAAAAGTCATAAATCAAATCATGGTGTAAATTTTGAATTTAATGAATTTTCTATGTTAGGACTATGGACACCAATTAAATTATCTGCTCCATTTATTTGTATTGAACCATGGATTGGATGTGCTGATCGACCAGACACTGATGGCACTTTTACTAATAAAAGGGACTTGATTTGGGTTAAACCTAATGAAAACAAAACTATTAAATACAGTTTTAATATTTTTTAAAAAAATAGACGGATATTTTCCTATCCGTCTATTTAATTTTTTTTATACCTCTAAGTTTTGCAGAATGGCTACGATTATTTTCAGCTAATTCTTCTTCACTTGGTAAAATTACTTTATGATTTAACAATTCATATTTTAATTCATAACCATCGGGAATAAAAGGTAAATCTTTTGGTAAATCAAGTGTTGTACACTTTTTAAAAATATTCTTGACAATTCGATCTTCCAAAGAATGAAAAGTAATAACAACAATTCTACCATTAATATTTAATAAATTTAAAGCATCAGATAAACTTTTTTTCAATACATCAAATTCGTGGTTTACTTCAATTCTTAAAGCCTGAAAAGTTTGTTTAGCTGGATGCCCACTTTTCCTTTTTTCAAAAGCCGGTAAAGATTTTTTTATGATTTCAACAAGCTCAAAAGTAGTTCTTATTGGTTTAATTTCTCTTGTCTTTACAATCATATTAGCAATTTTGGGAGCATACTTTTCTTCACCATATTCATAAAATATTTTCTTTAGTTCATCAAAAGAATAGTTATTAATAACATCATAAGCTGTTAAAGTTGCATTTTGATCCATTCTCATATCAAGAAAACCATCATAGCGATAACTAAAGCCACGATCAGGAATATCAAATTGAAAGCTAGACACACCTAAATCATATATAATTCCATCAACCTTATCTACGCCTAATTCTTTTAAAGCAAAAGCAATGTTGGCAAAATTATCATTAATTATTGTCAATTTATCTTTATAATCAATTAAGCGATCCTTAGCTTTCTTAATTGCAAATTCATCTTGTTCAATCGCATATAGATGACCTTTGTCAAGTTTCTTTAAAATTTCTAAAGAATGACCACCACCACCTAATGTGCAGTCAACATAAATTCCATCACTTTTTATGTCTAACATATCAATGCTTTCTTTTAACATAACTGAATAATGGGATAATTGTTTTTCCATATAATTCCTCTTTCATTTAAATTCTAAAAAAAAACGCATCCTCCGATGCGCTTTTTAGGAAAAATCCTTCATTACCAAAAACTACTTTTCTTCGTTTTCTTTGTTTTCTTTGACTTTGATTTCCTTAACTAACTTGCCATTGTAATATCCACATACTGGACAAACACGATGGTTAAGCTTTAATTCACCACAATTAGAACAAACAACCATTCCAGGAACTTCTAGTTTGTAGTGAGTTCTACGTTTAAGTTTACGAGTCTTAGAAACACGGCGTTGTTGAGCAATAGCACCCATTTGACTTTACCTCTTTCTATTTGTCATTTTCATCTTCAGAAAAAACGCCATCTGAATAAGAAATGACTTCTTCGTCTTCATCTATATTAAATGATTCATTTAGTTTAATTCCTTGTTTTTCTAAAATATCATAAGCATCTGGCCTAGTCACGTTAATTGGTTTATCAATAATAATATTTGACCAAACAGTCATAGCTAAATCAATGGTATTTTTTTCAATCAAAATATAATCATCATCAGGAATAGTAGAAAAAATATCTACATAATCTTCATCAATGACATAATCAACTGGTTCTAATGTTAATGCACATTTTAAAACCATCGGTGCTTTTAAATGGTAACTAAATTGATAGGTTTCATCATCAATGCGGTTAATACTACCAGTTATAATTACTGGCGAAACACTAATGATATCATCAATTGACTTTGCCTCTAGGGAAAAATCTAAAGTACCATTAAATTCGAAAGGAAATTTTTGAATCTTATGTAATTGTTGTAAAGACCACTTCATAAAAATCACCTAAATAGACTGTATTATTATATCATAATATTATTTAAAATGCTATTAAAATGACTAATTTTTTTATAATAGGTTAAATAAATTATCATTTACACCGTTTTTCATTATTTCTCTAACAATTTTATTTTCTTGCACTTTGTCAATTGGTTTTCCCGCAAGTTTTGATACTTCTCTTATCACCTTTCTAACATTGTTTTCATCTGATAAATCCATATTTCGTACTTTCTCAACAAGAGAAAAAACAGCATCAGGTTGAATATTATTATCAGAAATGAACTGTAAAGCCTTTGAAAAATTCATATAAACACCTCAATTTATAATATGCTGAAATATTATAAATATTGCTGAATTTTAATTATTATTCTTTAAAAAAATAAAAACCTAACTAATGTCAGGTTTTTACGAAGTTTTATATAAAATTAAACATTTTTGTTAATAATCAATTCTTTACTTTTCATTAAACGAATAGTATTACTACGTTCATTATCATCCAATTTCATAGTAATGAAATGGATTGTTTCCTCATACGAAGGTATCATTACATATTCTATAGCATTAACTCTTCTTCGAGTTTTTTCAATTTCAACAGCCAACATATCACAAGTCTTTTCAATTTCAGCAAGTTTTACTAATTTAGGAAGCAAATTAGATAATTCTAAAACTGATGAATCTAGATTAGATGGCGTTTGAGCGAAGTCATATGTTAAATCAATTTTTCTTTGATCATCATAAGTGTTAATTACAGGAACATGTATATTCATGATAATTTTTTCCGAAAGCGACAATTCTAGACTTTTTGAAGGAATCATCAAAGCTTCATTAACACCTAAAGAACCAGCATTTAAATTAGCTACAGCAAAAGTCTTCATAACTTTATTTAATTCTTCTTCTACTTCTAATCTTAAAGCACGATTCTTTTTAATTAAAAGCATGTATTGGCGAACCATTTCATCTTGTTTATCTTTAAGTAATTTATGGCCGCGAACTGAGGTAGCTAATTGCTTTTTTAACTTTGTTAATTCCATTCTTGTAGGATTAACATTAATTCTTGCCATAGTTATTCGTCCTTATTCGGATAATATTTATCAATTATCTTCAAGTCAATACGTTTTAATTCTGATTTTGGCAAAATTGTTAATAATTTCCAACCTAAATCAAGAGTTTCTTCAATGGTTCTATTAGTATTGAAACCTTGAGAAACATATTCATTTTCAAAAGCAACCGCAAATTTCGCATAAAGTTTGTCAACATCTGATAAGGCAGCTTCACCTAAAATAACTGAAAGCTCTTTTGCTTCTTTACCACGAGAATAAGCTGAAAATAATTGGTTCATAGTTTGAGAATGATCTTCTCTAGTTTTATCTTTACCAATACCTTTATCTTTTAAACGACTAAGAGAAGGTAAAACATCAATTGGAGGAACAATACCTTTCATGTATAAATCACGAGATAGAATAATTTGACCTTCAGTAATATATCCTGTTAAATCGGGAATTGGGTGAGTCTTATCCTCTTCTGGCATTGTCAAAATAGGAATTTGGGTAATAGAACCATTCTTTCCACGAATACGACCAGCACGTTCATATAAACTTGCAAGATCTGTATACATATAACCCGGATAACCTCTACGTCCTGGTACTTCCTTACGAGCAGCAGATACTTCTCTTAGTGCTTCCGCATAATTTGTAATATCTGTTAAAATAACTAAAACGTGCATTCCTAGTTCATAAGCTAAATATTCCGCACAAGTGATTGCCATTTTGGGAGTGGCTAAACGTTCAATAGCAGGGTCATTAGCTAAATTCATAAATAAGACACTTCGTTCAATTGAACCTGACTTTTTAAAATCTTGAATAAAATAATCAGCTTCTTCAAAAGTAATACCAATAGCAGCAAAAACGACTGCGAATTCATCATTAGTGCCTCTAACACGAGCTTGACGAGCAATTTGAGCAGCAAGTTGAGCATGAGGAAGACCAGATGCTGAGAAAATAGGTAATTTTTGACCTCTAACTAAAGTATTTAATCCATCAATACCAGAAATACCAGTTTGAATAAATTCAGATGGATAGTCTCTAGCAACGGGATTTAAAGGCGAACCATTAATGTCCATTACTTTCGTAGGAATTAATTCGCCTCCACCATCAATTGGTCGACCCATACCATCAAATACACGTCCTAGAATATCAGGTGCAAGTTTAATTTCAATACCATGGCCTAAGAATTGAACCTTGGAAGTAGAAATTTTTAAGCCTTGTGAAGCCGTAAATAATTGAACAAGAGCTTTGTCTTCATTAACTTCAAGAACTTTACCAATACGTTCTTCACCGTTTGCCTGTTTAATTTTAACTAATTCATCATATTTTACACCTTCAACTTGATCAACAAGCATTAAAGGACCAACAACTTCTTTTATAGTTTTATATTCCTTTGGCATTAGGCATTTTCTCCTTTTTCAAGTTTTTCAAATTCTTCATTTAATTCACTCACAATTTTATGATATTCTGCCTCAAAATCATCTTCAAAAATGTATTTCATACGTCCAATTTTTTCAATTGATTGCATTTCCATAATTTTATTAAAAGCAACATTATTTTTTAAAGCATTTTGGGCACCATTGTACCAAGCAATTATAGCTTTAAGCATACCATATTGTTTTTTTAGAGATGTGTAAGTATCTACTTCATGGAAGGCAATTTGATGTAAATAATCCTCTCGAATACTTCTTGCACATTCAAGTTTTAAACGGTCAGTATATTCTAAGGAATCAACACCAACCAAACGTACAATTTCATCAAGTTTTGATTCTTCTTGGAGCATATTCATGGCAAAAGCAACTTGTTTACTCCAATCGCTCTCAACATATTCATC
The DNA here is from genome assembly GCA_934098295.1 of uncultured Bacilli bacterium. Classification (GTDB taxonomy): domain Bacteria; phylum Bacillota_I; class Bacilli_A; order ML615J-28; family CAG-313; genus UBA1737. Next base: position 52,375 of record CAKONV010000011.1, read on the forward strand.
AAAGTATTCCTTCAATTGATCACTATATAAAGAATAGCTCTTTAACCAATCAATGGCTGGAAAGTGACGTCTATAAGCTAAGGCTGAACTTAAACACCAGAATACTTTTACAATTCTTAATGTAGCTTGAGAAACGGGTTCTGAAGTATCACCACCTGGAGGCGATACGGCACCAATTGCAGTAACAGCACCAGTTCTGCCTTCACTACCTAAACACTTTACAAAGCCAGCTCTTTCATAAAACTCGGCAAGTCTACTAGCAAGATAAGCAGGATAACCTTCTTCACCAGGCATTTCCTCTAGTCTTGAAGACATTTCTCTTAAAGCTTCAGCCCAACGTGATGTTGAATCTGCCATTATAGCAACTTTGTATCCCATATCACGATAGTATTCAGCAATTGTAATACCAGTATAAATACTTGCTTCTCGAGCTGCAACTGGCATATTTGATGTGTTAGCGATTAAAACGGTTCTTTTCATTAATGCTTCGCCAGTTTTAGGGTCATGTAGTTCAGGGAATTCACGCAATACATCAGTCATTTCATTACCACGTTCACCACAACCAATATAAACAATGATATCAGCATCGGCCCACTTAGCTAATTGGTGTTGAACAACGGTTTTTCCACTACCAAAAGGACCGGGAATAGCGGCAACACCGCCAATTGCAATTGGGAATAAAGTATCAATAACTCTTTGACCAGTAACCATTGGTTGTTTAGGTGTTAATTTATTTTTATATGGTCTCATTTTACGAACAGGCCAAGTCTGCATCATTTTTAACGATACATCACCATTTTTAGTAGTTACAACCGCAACAACATCGGTAACATGATATTCACCATTTTTAATTTCTTTAATTGTACCTTCAACATAAGGTGGAACCATAATTTTATGTAAAACGGAACTGGTTTCTTCAACTTCACCAATTACATCTCCACCTACTACATTGTCACCAACTTTAACTTTGGCAACAAAATTCCATAAACGTTCACGATTTAATTTTGGAACATCTACACCTAAAGGAATACGGTCTCCATACCCATCAAAAATTACATTCAATGGACGTTGAATACCATCATATATTCCTTCTATTAATCCGGGGCCTAGTTCTACTGATAATGGTTCATTAGTGAAATATACAGGTTCACCAGGGCCTAAACCAGCAGTTTCTTCGTATACTTGGATAGAAGCCAAATCACCACGTAATTCAATAACTTCACCAATTAAACGTTTTTCACTTACCCTAACGACATCATACATTTGCACATCCTTCATTCCTTTAGCAAGAACTAAAGGACCTGCAACTTTAGAAATGATGCCTATTTTTTCATTTGTCTGATTAGGATTCATTTTTTTATATCCTTTCTAAAATATGTTAATACCAATTGCTTTTTCAACACTATCCTTAATTTTCTTTTCACCAACACCAGTAGATGATGAATCTATTGGCAATGGAAGAATAATAGGATAAGCCAAAGTAGCATATTTTTCCAATGTTTCCGTGATAGAAACATAAATTTTTTCACTAACATAAATGATTTTACAACCATTTTTATATAACTCAAATATTTTTTTATCAATTTCTAAGGGATCACTTAAAACAAAAGTTTTCATTCCGACGGCATTAAATAAAACAACATTATTAGTTTCGCCAATTACGGCTATATCTACTTTTTCCATATGTCCTCCTAATATGTAAGCAAATCGCTAATATTTACATTATCAGTTGTATAAACATAACGAATGTTGCTAATTTCAGCCTGTTTTTCTAAATAATAGTAAATAATTGGACCTAATTCAAAATTATCATCTTTATATTTTGACATAATGTTAAGAATATTTTGATTAATTTCTAATTCTAATTTTTCTACATTAAACTCTTTTAAATAAGTATCCAATAATTTAATAAAAATTCTATAAATTTCTTTATCTTCTCTTGTTTTAAATATATTTACCATATTTTCAAATTTTAGATTGAATGCACCTTTGAAAACATTTAAATCAGCATTTCCACCCAAAAATAACATTTCTTCTAGTTCACTTATGTCCCAATTTAATCTTTTGATTCTAATCATTGTTAAAAAGTTAATAAAATCAATTTTATTTTTTAAATAACATAGTAATGAACGCGACTTTTTACTGGCTTCTTTTATAACATAGTCAAAGATTATCTGATCAATTAGCATCGATAATTTTCTAGGAGTAATACCCTCTATCAATTGATTGTTAATAGACGAAACAAGAAAATTTAAATGTTTATTTTGCGAATCTTTATTATCTAAAATAGCTGTTTTTAATTCATCTTCGTCATAACTACCATTAGCTGTAAAAACAAAATTACCCTGACCAAATATTTTATACTTGTAAAGCATTTTAATGTTTTTAGCATCTATCGCAACAAAAAAGATATCAATCAAATCTCGATCTACAGCAATGTCTTTTAAAAAGTTTTTAGTTTTAACTTCTTCACTATTAATCAACGATTCTAAATTAGTTTGGTCAGTTCCAAAACCTGAATCATATAAAACTTTCATAAATTCATCTTTTTTTACATTTTCAAGACGAATGATTTTGTTACAATCTAAAATTTTTGTTTCTCTTGATTTAACCGAACCGTTTGCAAAAAGATAATCACTCATTTTACTCACCATCTTTTTCAAACAAAACTACAGCAAGCTCCTGTTCCATTTCTTCTTCTAATTCTTTCAAACATGATTCAAAAGAATAGTCAATATCAAAATTTTTTCCTTCAATTATAAAACCACCAGAAATATCAACGGGTTCATTAGATAACTTAAGATTATAATTTTCTCCTAAAATTTCATTTAGTTTTGTAAGCGATGAATCTTTAAGGGAAAATACCTTTGCATAGCATTTATAATCTTTTTCATTTACTCTAATGATTTCATTTCCTTCAATACTTGCTTGTTTTATTCTATTGACAACATAATTTTTTAGATTGTCATCATCAAAGGAAAGTAGTTTATTTAATACATCTAAAAATAGAGAGTGTATTAAATTTTTTTTATGGGCAAGAAGAGTCTGTTTAGCTGTTTGTTCACTTGAAGTAATTTGTGACTTAAAGGCATCATCATTTTTGATTTTAGCATTTTTCTTTAACTCATCAATTCTTATCATCATTTCCGAAATGATAGAATCATGTAATTCTTGAGCTTTTTTAGTACCTTCTGTTAAAATTTTTTCTGCCTCTAAACGTCCAGATTCTTCAATTTTTTCATAAATTGAATTCTTACTCATGAAATCACCAATTTTATTGTTACATTTTTTAGATATTAGTAATAAGTAAAATGCTAATGATTAGGGAAAGAATTGCGTATGTTTCAACTAATACGGCCATTGTAATACCTTTACCAGAAGCATCAGGTTGTTTAGCCGTCATCATAATACCAGATACCGCAACTCTACCTTGGAAAAATGCAGAAATTAAGCCATTAATCATAATAGGAAGACAAGCACCTAAATATGCAAGTCCAGTACCTACACTCATACTTGTAAGTGGAGAACCAGAAAGTAAGCCAACCTTAACCATTACAATAATGGTAACTAAGAAACCATATAAACCTTGAGTACCTGGTAAAATTTGTAATACTAGTAACTTACCAAATAATTCTGGTTGCTCACTAGTAACACCAGCAGCAGCCTTACCACACATTTGAACACCTAAAATAGAGCCAATACCAGCAAAAATTGTTGCACCAGCAGCTCCAAGTAACGCAAGAATAAATCCTGTCATAATTTTATCTCCTTTAATTTTTTATTTTATTTCATTAATATATTTTGTTTCTATAGTAAGTGGTTTAAACAAATAACCACCACCATCAAAGAATTTTCCATAAAATTCAATATATTGTAGTCTACAGTCATGAACATAAGCTGATAATAATCCTAACACAAGATTAAATAAGTGACCAACAATATAAATAATTATAGAAAATAATACTCCTAAGAACGGAATTGGAATCATTGTTCTAACCATTCCAGCAAGTAAATTCATAACATAGGCAACGGAAGCACTTGACATGATTAAAGCCATTATCCTAGAATATGATAAAATATCTCCTAAATAACTAGTAACATCGTATAACCCCAAAACGCCACCGAATATCTTACCAATGATCTTCTTCTTTTTATGGCCACCAAACAATAATATAAAGCACACTCCTAAAATTATCATGCCTAAGCCAATAAATGAAATGAATGAAGGTATTTTAATATTTTTTAAAGCTGGGAATAATCCAAAGACAGTACCCATAATCGCAAGTAATAATCCTAAAAGAATAAAAATCCAACTAAGATCTTTGCCAAGCATTTCAAAAATATCTTTATCTTTAACATCTCTAATCATTTTCATGAATAAACCCGTAATAATATGGAAAAAACCAACAATAATCGATAAAACTAACATTGGTAACGAGTCATTCATTGGATTAACGAATGCCTTATAAAATGAAAGGGAAAATCCAAAATAACTATTAAACACAATGCCCCAAAAAATGGTTGTTATTGATGAATATGTCAAAACTTTAGCTAAATTTAGAGTTCCACCTCTAGGATGAGCAAGTTTAATAAAAAGAAAGCCTAAAATTAACAAAAGAACACCATAACCAACATCGCCCATCATCATTCCAAAAATAATCCAATACCAAAAAGACATAACGGGGTTAGGGTCAATTTCTTTTGAAGTAGGTACAGAAAACATATTAGTTATTCCTTCAAAAGGTGTAACTATTTTATTATTAATCGTATAAGTAGGAGCCATTTCATCATCCTTAGGTTCTAGTAGCTCTAAATCATAATAAGGTGTAACCTCTTCCACAGCTTTCTTTAATTTATCGACATCATCTTTAGGAAGCCAACCATCAATAATATAAGTTTCCATAGTTGATGCATAATCGCTTTCTTCTCTAGCTTTTCTACTTAATAAATGATCTGCATAAACCTTTAATTTTGGTAAATCACTTGTCTTTTCTTTTAAAAAGTTATCAACTTTTTCTACCTTTTCATTTAACAATTCAATATTTTTTTCTAAATGCAATACATAAGAATGCATCGAACCATCATAATTTGGCAATTTAAAATCATTGTATCCGAAATTTTTTATTTTATTTAATATAATTTCATCATCAGAACAATAATTTATAAAAAATACAGCCTTTAAGGAACGAACATTTCCTAAGATTTCAAAATAACTGGCATTTTCATTCATCAAACTAGTAAAGTCTTCTAAATACTTTTGTTCAATGTAACCACTATGGACAATAGCATGATTAGTATTACTTAATTGATTAAGATTAACACTAAGATTTGTCCAAGCATCGTATTGTTTTATCTCTTCTTTTAAAGATTTAATTTCCAAAAGAATTTGCGTTTTTTCGTTAATTTTTTCTTCAACTTCATCGACTAGTTTTTGGTATTTATCATCAATGTTTTCCATTTCATCATATGTTGATACAATATAATCACCAAATAATGGTTTTTTATCTACATATTTACTTACATTTTTAATTGATGATTCAGTTCTTGATATAATACCATCAATACCTATTTTTTGGTTAGCACTTTCTTCTTGTTTTTCAATCATCAAACAAGAAGCCCTTTGAATTGATTTTAAAACTGGTTCTAAATCAGTCTTTAGGATTACTAATTTAGCTTTATACATAGAAGCTATCATTAATTAACAATCCTCCTCATAATAATATCAATTGCTTTTTGTTTATTCAAATCAGCGATTTTATTCAAAGAATCACATTCTGTTTCGCATTGATTCTTAATTTTTAATGCTTCTTCTTTTCGCAAATTTTCACATCTTATATTGTCTTCTTGAATTTCATTCTTAGCTTTTTCTAATAAGTTTTGAGCTTCAAGGACTGATGATTCATTTGTTTGTTCCAATAATTCTTTATTTTTTTCCAAAGCATCTTGTTTTAGTTTATTAGCTAAATCTTCTGATTTGTGAATAGAATCAATAATTGACATTACTTCACCTCCTCAATATAATAAAATTTATTAAAAAATAAAAAGCCTAGGTATTCCTAGACTTTTTTATTATTCATCCTTTTTTCTTAAAATGAATTTAATTGGTGTACCTTCAAGGTTGAACGCCTCACGTAATTTGTTTTCTAGGTATCTTTGATATGAAAAATGTAAATATTTCGGATCGTTTACAAATAGAACAAAACTAGGTGGATTTTTCTCAACTTGTGAAGCATAATAGATTTTTAAGCGGTCTCCATTAAAAAATGGAGCATCTTGAAGAAGGGTTGCATCTAATAAAACATCATTAAGAACATTAGTAGCAATTCTTCTTGTATAGTTTTCATAGACCATTTTTATATTATCAAATATTGTTTGAATCCGCAAATTTTTAAGTGCCGAAACAAATACAATCGGTGCATAGTCTAAAAATACAAAGTGATTACGAATTTTTTTAATCCATTCTTGCATAGATTTATCATTTTTGTCAACAGCATCCCACTTATTAACAACAATAATAATCGCTTTGCCAGCATCCATTGCATAACCTACAACATGTTTATCTTGTTCTTCGATTCCTTTTTTAGCATCAATCACAAAAAGAACAACGCTAGAACGCTCAATCGCTTTAATAGCTCTTAACAAACTATACTTTTCAGCGTTCTCGTAAATCTTACCACTTTTTCTAATTCCAGCCGTATCTATAACAACATAATTTTGACCATCTCTTTTAAATGGTGTATCAATCGCATCTCTAGTAGTACCAGCAACGTCGCTAACAATAACTCTTTCTGTGCCTAAAATAGCATTGGTAAGGGAACTTTTGCCAACATTTGGTTGACCAATAATAGAAAACTCAATTGTATCTTCATACTTTCTTTCTTTTTTTTCTGGTAATAGTTTGATAATTTCATCAAGTAGATCACCTATTCCGATACCATGCAAAGTACTAATAGGTATAACATCATCTACACCAAAATTATAAAATTCATAAGTATTATCGATATATTTCAAATCATCAATTTTATTAGCCGCCACAATTACTGGCTTTTTCGTTCTATGCAAGATGTTCATAACATCTCTATCTTCTTTAACAATACCAACTCTGCCATCAACAACAAAAACAATTATATCAGCCTCATCCATGGCAAGTTCAGCCTGAGCCTTAATTTCTTCCATAAAAGGTAAATCATTAAGTTCAATACCACCAGTATCTATTATTGAAAAAGTTTGATCCAACCAACTACATTTAGCATATAAACGATCTCTAGTAACACCACTAGCATCATCTGTAATAGCAAGTTTATCACCAGCAAGTCGATTGAAAAGGCTACTTTTTCCAACATTAGGTCGACCAACAATCGCAACTGTACCGTGTTTCATTGTTATTTACCTATTTATTAATTTTCTTCTTTGTCCTTAAGTGCAGCAAATACATCTGCTAAAGTGCTTGTTGTATTTTCTTTAGCTTGTTCCTTCATATAGTTATCAAAAGTTTCTCTTTCTTTTGCAACTTCAACAGCTTTAGCAGAAACTACTAAGCGAGCACGTTGAGGATCACATTCTTGAACCATTACACTAACTTCACTGCCAACAGGATATACTTCAGAAACATTATTAACTCTTCTAGTTGATGAAACTTCACTAACAGGTAAGAATCCCATAACATTTAAATAACTAACTTGAGCACCTTTATCATTAATAGCTTGAACTTTTACTGTAATGGTTTGACCACGACGAAGTTTAATATCAGCCCAAGTATTTTCTTTAGTAGCGCGATGTGACAAGCTAACTCTATGTTTTTGATCATCAATAGACATCACTTTTAAAGTAATTGTAGAACCTTCCGTTACAACATTGTCATACTTTTCATTTACTAGCCATGAATATTCAACCTTTGGCATTAAACCTGAATATTCATCAGTAAGTTCAATAATAAGTCCAGCTGGAATAATTTTCTTAACTGTTCCTTCGAAAACATCACCAACATGATATTTTTCTTTTAATACATCCCAAGGATGTTTAGATAAAGCCTTAATTGAAAGTCCAATCTTACCATCAGAAATCTTAATAACTTTAACCTTAACCTTTTGACCAACTGTTAACACTTTTTTAATATCTTTAACAGGAAAATGATCAATTTCTGATACATGTAGTAAGCCACTTACTTTTCCTAAACTTACAATAGCACCAAAGTCAAGTAAAGAAACTACTTCGCCTTCAACAACTTGGCCAACTTCTAATGAACCTAGTGCTTCTTCCTTTTCTAAACGTTTTTGTTTCTTTTCAGCAGCAATTTGACTTACAGCTACTAAATGATGTTCCTTATTAACATAAGTTACAATAACAGGAAGTTCTTCACCTTTCATCTTATTAAGAGCTTCTTCTGATAAAGATGATGCTTTATAAGATAAGAATAATCTTGTATTATTATAACGAAGTTCAGCGCCATTTTTTGTAGTTCTTACAACTTTAGCATTAATTATTTCATCATCTTCTTTAATTTTTTCAAAAGCAGCGATTTTTTCTTCTAAAGCTTTTTCCTTTGCTTCTTTTGCAGCAGCTTCAGCAGCAAGCTTAGTTGATAATGTTAATAAAACAACATTAGGGTCTTTTTTATCTTTTCCAATAGACTTAACTTGAGCACTAAATTCAGCCCCTTCAGAATATTCTGTATATAATTTACCATCTTTTGGCATTTCTAGTAAATCATTGGCATAAATTACTGCTTTTACTCCTTCTTCAATCTCTAAATAAATTGCATTGCTTGTAACTCCGGTAACAATGCCGTTAACTGTTTGTCCTACGGAGTATTTTTCGTTTGTTTCGCTCATTTTATTAAGCCCCTTTCATTCACATAAAAAATAATTTTGTTAACTACTTCGTCAATGCTCATTTTTGAAGAGTCAACAACAATGGCGTCCTCAGCACATTTTAGAGGACTAATTTTTCGCGTTGAATCTTTAAAATCACGAGTAGTAATTTCATTCATCGTATCTTCCAATGATTTGAATATACCACTTTGTTCACGCTCAAGCATTCGTCTTCTAGCGCGACATTCAACGGATGCATCTAAATAAATCTTAAGCTCGGCTCTAGGAAGAACGACAGTGCCAATATCTCTTCCGTCCATCACGACACTTTTTGATTCACTTATTTTACGTTGATAATCTACTAAAAATGTTCTAACTTTAGCGATTCTTGCTGGTGCGGATGCATTTTCAGTAACTTCTACAGTTCTAATCGCTGTACTAACATCTTCACCATCCATATAGACATGACCATTAGCAATATCTAAAACAGTATCATCTAAGAAGCCATAAGCATTATCATCATCTAAGTCAATGCCTTTTCTTAGAGCCTTTAAAGTGATAGCTCTATACATAGCTCCTGTATCGATATATTCTATATTTAAAGTTTTTGCTAAAGCTTTAGCAATTGTTGATTTACCAGCCCCAGCAGGACCGTCAATAGCAATCTTGAACATTTTTTTCACCTCAACTCTTAAATTATACCATATTATTGTTTTGATTTCAAGTAAGTTAGATTTGTTTTTTATTCTGTTCTTATGTGTTTATTTTATGATAATGTCTTAATAATTAATTTTAGAAAATGTCCCAATAATAAAATATCATGATATAATA